>DCWQ01000045.1:0-16387 GCA_002328185.1 Dehalococcoidia bacterium UBA2158 | reverse complement strand
TGCGTTGTCAATCTAACGGAGACGGCGCCTGCGGGCTACGCGCCGGGGAATCTGTAACGTTCTTGGACAGCAATATACCCGCTACCAAAAGGGTCCACGAAGCGGCGGCTGCGATGGTCAACCCCGGAATGAACGAGCCAGATATGTCGCGTAGCCCACCCACGAAAATCGGAGATACGAACATGGCGAAACCGGAAAAGGTCAGGAGCGACCCCCAGACCACGGCCACCCTCTCCGGGGTCATGCCGGGCATCTGCATGGGCAGGGTGAGCAGTTTGGGCACGTAAACCCAGGAGCCGATGCCCATGATGACCACCGCTGGATAGATCAAGGCCTGTCCCGGCAGGAGAAATGCGCCCAGACCGCCCAGTCCAGCCAGCAGGCCCGAGGCTGCGAACAGGGCCCTTGGCGAGGCCACCCGTAACGCCACGACACCCCCAACCAAGACTGCGAAAACGCCGACTAGGGGCAGCAACCCGGTTATGAACCCAGCCTGGGACAGGGAGATGCCCCGGTCCTCGTTGTAGAAAGTGGGCAGCCATCCGGTGAACGCCGTGTACTGGACCAGGATTCCGGCGTCCGCCGCCAGCAGAAGCACAACTGCACGGTTTCGCAACACCGCCCCCACTTCCCGGAGGGATATGCCCGCGCCGGTCATGGGTTGGCCGCCCGAGTCCCGGCCCAAGCCTAGCCAGGCCACCAAGCCAGCGATGCCGGGAATGGCGAACACGGTCAGGGTTGTCTGCCAGTCCATGACCTTCGCCAACGGGGCTGCGGTGGCCACCGATAGGGCGATACCCAGGCTTAACGCCGCAGTGGTGAGGGCGTTCATCGCCGTCACTTCTTTGGGTCGGAACCACTGCATCAACAGGGGGCCGGTGGCTGTGAGGATGAAGGCGAACCCTAGTCCGGTCGCGGACCTGAGCAGCAGCAGAGTGATGAAATTGGGGGCCAGGCCCGACAGAGCCACGAGGGCCACGGCGGTCCAGCCGATGATGAACGCCCGCCGCAGGCCGATGCGAGCGATGAGTATGCTGCTCGGCAACCCCAAAGCCGCCGCTACCAGCAGGGGCAGGGCCACCAGCAGTCCGGCTGCCGCGCGACTGATGTCGTATTCGTCGATGGCCAGGGGCAACAGGGGCGAGACCGCAAATACGTTGAGACCCACGCTCAAGTGCCCGCCCAACACCAAGCCCGCGATGACGAAGCGGTACATTGTTTCGGCCGGAACGTTGGGATGGGATATGTTTTCGGGGGCGTTGGCCATGTTGGTAGTTCAGCGGAGCATCAAGAATCGCCGCTGCGAATCTAGAATCATCTGGGTTGGGTTAGGGGAATAGACGGCCGTCTGAGGATGCGTCTCCGGCCTGGTCTTCGGGCCGGTCAAGCAGCGGCACGATGCACTCAGGACCCTGGTTCCTGACCGAATTTACAGCCTCGGCCACGGGATGGGAAGTTAGAAGTTCCTCCGCCGCCGGTATCAGCAACGGCTTCAGCACCGACGGGTCTTCGGTCAGCGGGTCCAGCCAGAGGGCCTGGGTCTCTTCGGACAGGATGACGGGCATGCGGTTGTGCAGAGGCTGGATGAACGGATTGGCTTCGGTGGTGATGATGGTGCACGACTGGACCACCGGGCCCTCCGGAGATTTCCACGTTTCCCATAAACCGGCGAAAGCCATCGGCTCGCCGCTCTTGGGATGGATATAGCTGGCCAGCTTCCGATTGCCTTCTTTTCGCCACTCGTAGAAACCGTTGGCCAAGACCAGGCAGCGCCGCTCCTTGAACGCCGCCCGGAAGGCCGGCTTGGTCGAGGCTGTTTTCCCCACGGCGTTGATCATCCGAGCCCCAATCTTGAGATCTTTGGCCCAAAAAGGCACGAGGCCCCAGCGCATCAGTTCTCCGTGGCGTTGGCCGTCGTTGGTCACGGTCAACACCGTCTGGGTGGGCGCGATGTTGTATCTGGGACCGTGTTCAAAGGACTCAGAGTCGGTGAACTCGGAGAAAAACCCGAACCGGCCCTGAAGATCTTCCAAGCTTGATGTGAGGGTAAATCGACCGCACATGACGCAAAATTTCCCGAGTCTGAATTACCAAGTCTTAGGAAAAATAATAATCTCGCCGCACCGGGTAAGCAAATCGGAGCCTGCAGCGACCAAAAATGGCCCACGGGGGCTGGTCAGCTCGCTATCGGCTCGTCGGAAATACATGGTGAGAACCTGCCGACAGCTTATGTGCCGGTTGCGTTGACCAAATCGCCGGTTGTGGGTCTTTGTGATCAGGTCATCGCCAACCACCTAATCGTGTCGGCGGCGTTAGTGCTGCTGGTGTTGGGCGTCGGCTACACGGTAACGAGGGCCATCACCCGGCGCATACTTCGTTTGCGGGATGGAGCGGTCTAGATCGACAACGGCAATTTATCTTTCCGGGTAGAAGAGAATACCCAGGACGAGATTGGAACGTTGGCCCGCGAGTTCAACCGGATGTCCGATAGCCTCAAAGAGAAAAATAATAAACTCAGCAGGCGAACCACGATTCAAAGCGCCGTGTATCCGTGAGGACCGAAGAGTTGCAGCAGGCCAACGTCCAACTCTTGGAGGCGCAGAGCCAAGTGGTCCGCACAGAGAAGTTTGGGGCGTTGGGCGAACTGTCCGCCAGCGTCGCCCATGACCTGCGGAACCCTCTGGGCGCCATCCGAAACGGCATATTCTTTTGAAATCAAGGCTGGCCAAGAACGAGGCGCTGGCTACCGAACCCAAGGTCGCTGAATACCTCCAGATAATGGACGAACGCATCACTCAATGCAACAAGATCATCGGAGACCTGATCTCGTTCACCAGGATATCCTCGCCGAATTACACGGTAGTCATCCTAAGCAACGTGCTGGAATCTACCCTATCTGGCATAGACATCCCTGGCGGAATCACGGTGGTCGACAACTACGGGCAAGGTTCGATGGAGGTCCGGGTAGACCCGCTGCAATTGCTCAAGGTCTTCACCAACCTGATCGTCAACGCCTATGAGGCAACGTTGGAAGGCGGTGAATTAACCGTTGTTGTGACGTCCAAGGAGTCGTCGGTGGAAGAGGCCATCAAAGATACAGGGCCTGGGATGAGTCCAGAGGGTCTGGAAGTGATATTTGAACCCCTCTACACGACCAAGATTCAAGGGACGGGACTGGGTCTGGCGGTCTGCCAACAGGTGATCACCAAGCACAATGACAGATTGGAAGTCCACAGCAAAGTGGGGGTTGCGGCAACCTTTACTGTTACCCTCTCTCTGTTCTCAGAAAGCCAATAACCGACACCCAGACACCGTTGGGCGGGTGCCAGCTGGTGTTCTCTAGCCGATAACCTCTTTGAATTGCTGAATGGCGTTGATGTGGTCTTGGGGGGAGTTTAGACCGGCCCTCATGGTATTCACCGACACGTGGGTTGCTCCCATCTTGTGCCAAACGCGAGCCTGTTCCTGCCAGAATTCAGGGTCGCCATCTGCCAGGTTGATCCGGGGCTCCATCCCGATGGCGGCGCCGTCGCGGCCGGCCTCAGAGGCGAACTTCATCATTCTCTCCACGGTGGCCTTGGCGTCGTCTCCGGGCTGCATCTGTGGGAACCAGCCATCGGCAAGCCGCGCCACCCTGCGGAGGACCCGGTCGGTGGGCACAGGGTTGGACCTCGCCCCGGCGCCCATCCAGATGGGGATGGGCCGCTGTACTGGTTGCGGGTTGACCCCGGCGTAGTCGACCTTGTGGTACTTCCCGTCGAACCCGACCACGTCTTTGGTCCAGAATTCCCGCAGCAGTGTGATTTGTTCCGCGTAACGGCTGCCGCGGTTACTGAACTCCTGGTTCAGAGCTTCGTACTCCACGTGGTTCCAGCCCACGCCGACGCCCAGCCGGAGCCGTCCTCCGGTCAGCAGGTCCACTTCGGCAGCCTGCTTGGCCACTAGAGCGGTCTGCCGCTGGCCAAGGATCAAGACCGCAGTCACCAACTCTAGTGCGGTGGTTACCCCGGCCAAGTAGCCGAAGAGTACAAAGGGCTCGTGGAACATGGACTCAGCGGTGTAACTGCCCTGCCAGTTTTCGTGGCGGCTGGTGTCGGCTCCCAAGACGTGGTCATAGACCAGCATATGGGAGTAACCCAGCCCCTCGACGGCCTGCACGTAATCGCGCACCGCCGCTGGGTCGGCGCCAATCTCGGTCTGGGGAAACACAACCCCTGTTTTCATCTGTGTATTCTCCGATTTGTGGCTAATCGTTGGTTGCTGAGGACATGCCTGAGGAAGCCTGGGCCTTCTCTTTGGCCCTGAAGTGGGGGATCACATGCTTGCCGAACATGGTCAGCGTGTTCCTCACCTCTTCGTGCCTGGCCGGGCCGATGGCCGAAAGCAAGAACACCTGCTCGACGCCCATCTCCTCATAGCGCTCGAAGAACTCGATGCATTGTTCGGGAGTGCCCACGCAAAAGGAAGTTCCCTTCTTGACCGTCTCGCTCGCGGTCGCCTCGCCGGGATGGGGGCCGGCGGCCAACTTCATGTCACGCTCGTAGTATCCCTGGTAGTCGGGCGGCACCGTGGCCGGATCGACGCCCTGCCAGACTAGCCGGGCGCGCTCACGTTGTTGGTCCATGTACCAGCCGATTAGTTCAGTGGCCCGGCCATCGATCTCTTTGGGGTCTTCATGGCAGAAGCCGGCGGTCATCAGGGCATTGTGGCTGTTGGGCGACACCCCGGTGGGGGTCGCTTTTTTCAGTTCTTGTTGGTAGAGCTGGAGGACCTCGCCCACCTTTTCGGGGCCGCCTTCGCTGCCGACCAGAGCGCCCAGGCCCAGTTCAGCGGCGGTGCGGGTGGTATTTTCGCTGGAGCAGGCCGACCAGAGTGGCGGATGGGGTTTCTGGATGGGTTTGGGAAGTACTTCGCGAGGCGGTATCTGGTAGTACTTGCCCTCGTGTGAGAACGTCTCTTCGGTCCACATGCGCGGTAAGACCTGGGCGAACTCTTCCCACATGCCCCTGGTGTCTTCCAACTTCGTGCCATAGGGCGTTAGCTGGTACGGGTACCCTGTGCGCCCCAGGCCGACGTCCACCCGGCCGTTGCTGAGAATGTCTAAGGTGGCCATGCGGGCCGCGGTGTGCAGTGGATGGTGGATGGGGGCCAGGACCACGCCCACACCCAGCCTGATGCGTGAGGTGCGCTGGCTCACGGCGGCCAGGGTCAAGTCGGGAGCGCTGTTGTGTGACCAGACGGGCCTGAAGTGGTGCTCAGAGAACCATACGCTGTCGTAGCCCATCTCTTCGGCATAGGCGATCTGGTCCAGAGCCTCCCAGATGCGCTTGGCTTCGCTATCTTCGCTCCAAGGTTTGGGGACCTGAATCTGGTAGAACAGTCCGAACTTCATCGATTCCTCTCGGTGGCCACTTCCTGCCGAAGCGCGGGGTGGTGGCGTTGGATTGGCTTTGGGCGTCAGACGCCATTATAGAGAGGGATTGAAGCCAGTCAATGCCGGGAGTGGGCTGGTGAAAAACAGAGCGATTACGGGAAGAAACGAATTTCCATGGAGAGAGTCATTTGGGGGGCGAACTTGATCTTAGAAACAGAATTGACATAGGTCTCAAACTGCCTTTTCAGGGCTGTCAATTCTGTTTGGGAATTAAGTAGGTTTGAGTTGAGTAGGACGTTGTCTCTTTGGACGGCATCCAAGTTTGTGATGAGGGAAGAATTGACTGTGGATAAATCGATGTTGTAAGCCGTCACTGTCCAAACGGTAGGGCCGTCGAACTCCCGGTAGATGGTGCGGCCACGGCTGCGACCAATATGAGGACCCAAAGACTGGCAAAGACCAAGCCCACCTTCTTGATAAGCAGCATCTTAACGATACCTGTGCTTCCGGTATTGGTTAACACCTAAACACCCTCCGTTGAACGATTGATGAAACGATGATTTTCTTGTATCAATGCTCCATTTGAGTCATCCTACAGTCAAGCCGTTTATTTTTTAAAGGCAATCGCAGGCCTAGGGGAGAATCAGTCAGATGAAAATTAGGTTCGGGGAGAGAATCGGGAAGGCAGGGGTGTTGCGGCCCGGAGCTTCGGCGATCATCTTCGATGAAGCCAGAGAGAGAATATTGATGACCCAGCGGGAAGACAATAGCCGCTGGTGCCTACCCGGCGGGGGGATGGACCCCGGAGAAAGCGCCGCAGAGGCTTGCGTCAGGGAGGTGTTGGAGGAGACCTGCCTAGAGGTGCGAGCTACCAGGCTCGTCGGCATCTATACAACTCCCGATCTCCTCATCGAGTACCCGGACGGCAACAAGACCCAACCCGTTGCATTCAGTTTTGAAGCTGAGATCACCGGCGGGAAACTTGGTCTTAGCGATGAGACCATCGCGTTCGGTTGGTATACCGTGGCTGAGATCGAGGCCATGGATACCATGGAGCATCACGTCACACGCATCCACGATGCGGTCAAGAACCTGCCGGGAGCGGTTTACCAATAGCGCCATGACCAAGATGATCGAAGTCGTCCTCAAGTCGTTATGGCGGATGCTGCGCCTGGCGCTGTGGCTGATAGGCATAATGCTGCGCTTTACCTTCGGATTGGCCTGGCAGCAGACCTTTGGACGGTCCAACGTGTACGTCCGGCGGGATTGGGACGACCTCGGTGTGGGCCGGGTCCGGTGGGCCGACCTAAATGACCCCCGCTGGGACACCGTGTCGGGAGGGGCCCCGGTGGAGAACCTGCTGCCTCTGCTTCATGCCTACGTTTGGTGTGATAAAGTTCGCGGCAAGATTGGCCACTCCTGTGCCCACGGGCCGGGACCCCACAACATCAAAGTCTGCATGCTGAGAGATGACAATAGCCGTCGCATCTGGCGGCGCTTGCTGAAATCGGTTGGGCCGGACCGGAGATTTCAGAACCTCTAAACGAAATATCGCCTTAATGAACCCAAGGACGAGGGAGAAGCTAGTTTGAGAATCGCGATCTTTGGCGCCGGGGGCATCGGCGGTTATCTGGGTGGGCGGCTTTCTCAAGCAGGGGAAGAGGTAGTTCTCATAGCCCGGGGCGAACACCTTGCCGCTATCCGGGAGCATGGACTCCGTGTCGATAGCATCAAAGGTGATTTCGTCGCCATCCCGGCCCTGGCCACCGACAGCCCCACCAAGGCTGGAACGGTCGATGCGGTGATACTGGGGGTCAAGGCCTGGCAGGTAATCGACGCGGCCAAAGCCATGCGCCCCATGATTGGCCCCAACACCTTCGTCGTCCCCATGCAGAATGGCGTGGAAGCCCCTGCCCAGTTGGCCTCAGTTTTGGGCGAGCAGGCCGTGGTGGTTGGGCTGGGAGGCCTTATCAGCTATATCGTCGGGCCGGGACACATCCTCCATGCCGGCAGCGAGCCCTTCGTTTCATTTGGAGAACCTGACGATTCGACCAGCGAACGGACGCTACAGTTGCTGCAGGCGTTTCAGAATGCGGGAGTCCAGGCAAATGTCCCGACCAACATCCACGCCGCTTTGTGGGGTAAGCTGGCGTTCATGGCCGCCAACAGCGGCGTGGGCGCCATTACCCGTGCGCCCGTAGGCCAATGGCGCAGCGTGTCCGGATCCTGGGAGATGGCCCAGCAGGTGGTTAAAGAGGTTCTGGCGGTCGCGCATGGCAAAGGTATTAAGATGCCCGTCGACGCCCTACCTGCGACGCAATCCAGGCTAGAAGCCTCTCCGCCAGGCGGCACATCGTCCATGCAGCGAGACTTGATGGAGGGACGACCGTCCGAGTTGGAAGTCCAGAATGGTGGCGTGGTGCGGTTGGGACTGGAAGCAGGCGTGCCGACTCCAGTGAACACCTTTATCTACAACAGCCTGCTCCCTCAGGAGATGAAGGCACGGGGCGAGTTTCCGTCCGGAGAAGAGGAATAACAGATGGCGGTTACAGTCATCCTGGCCGAGGAAAAGGAGTAACAGATGGCGGTTACAGTCACCCTGACCTTCTCCGTAAAACCGGAGCGGGCCGAGGAGTTCAAATCGCTACTCAAGGAATTGTTGCCCGACACCCGGGCCTATGACGGCTGCCGGAGTGTGGACGTATACCAAGACCAGGACAACCCAGGTTTGATCTACCTGGTGGAAAACTGGGAATCCAAAGCGCATCAACAGAAATACCAAGCCTGGCGCGACGAAACCGGAATCGCCGAGACCGTGGGGCCGTTCCTAGCCGGCGAGCCCAAGTTCAACTACTTCGACAAGCAGGACATCTAGCGCCGTTTCTCCGGAATGACAGGGGTGGTTCCCTTTCCCACACATGGGAGAGGGTGAGGGCGATGGTTCTGAACAAACCATCCAGCAGTGACCAGACTGGTTTGCGTGGATTCCGGCGAAGCCCGGAATGACGAGAAAAATCCCCCCCGTGGTCTTTCAGAGCAAGGAGGGGAGGGTTAGGTCCGACGAAGTCGAGAGTCTCGACGTAGTCGGAGGTGGCGGCGACGCTTATGCATAAGTTATTCCAAACCCGCGAGAATCGTCTGCCAGGATTCCCCTTCCCCAGAGGGTCCTAAATGACAGGGAAGGGGCGGACGTGGCGGCAGGTTTCTAACCTACCCTGCTGAGGAGGGTCCGATTTGCCGGAGGGAACCCCAGAAATACAATTTGGTGCCTGGAATCAGGTATGGCTGATGGCAGGCTGGGTGGGTTGGAAACCCGCTCCTACAACCAATTGAATCATCGGTGCAATGCCACAGGGATTCAGGCCTTCACCAGCAAAATTAAAAAAGACCCCCGGTCATTGACCGGGGGTCTTTTTTGCTTAGTCCGAATAATTTATTCCCAGTGCCAGCTTCTTGGCGGCATCTCGTGTGAGGCGAGGATGCGTATCTGGAGCGAGGGAATCATGAATGCCCGGTCGCAACTGCGGCACCACCACCTGCCGAAAGGGTGGAATCCCTCCGTGCGGTCGATCTCGGTGCTCCGACATCTGGCGCACGCCTTCACCTCGTAGGCGACCTCGTTGGGGTCATCCTCGATATTTTCCTCGGGTTGGGAAGGTGTGCTCATGTTGCAACTCTCGCGGTTTCTAGGGCCATTCTTTGCCGCTAGGGTAGAGTGGCATCGAAATGCTAACCGAAGACACCGGGAATCGGGTTTTGTGGCCCTCTCCGGTAATGTCCTCCCAAAGCCTCAGGTCGTTGGGGCCGAAGCTGTGGATGGAGCCATCGGCCAACTGGATGTCTATCTGTCCGCTCAGCATGCTCATCCAGCGCCGGCGGGGAGCAGGGTGAAATTCCGAGAACTCCGTGGGCTCGTTGATCTGGATGGAACAACCGGTGCAGGTCTTAAGAGTCTCCAAGATGGGGTTGTCCACCTGAAGTTCTTCCACCACGCTCTTGCCGTCGTCGCCGGTGTACATCCGGAAAATGCCCATCGGTGAAGTCCTCCTGAAGCGAGAGTTGGTTGGATTCCGTGCCTATCGTACAATATCTAGCCGGTAGGTCGATTGGGATAACCCGCCCGTCAGTCGTCCTGGCGGAGGTGGTCGCGCTGGGTTGTGCCGGTGTAGGAGGTGCGGAAGCGGCCGCGGCGTTGGAGTTCTGGGACGACCAGGTCCACAAACTCCTCTATGGCGCCGGGGCAGTAGATCGGCGAGAGCATGAACCCGTCGCCGCCGACCTCTTCGAAGAACGCCTCCAATTGGTCGGCAATGCTGGACGGCGTGCCTACGAATTGAGGGAGACCCACGCTCTCCCCGTGGCGTTGGGCAACCTCGCTCACGGTCATCGAATCGCCGTTGTCTTTCTGGTAGACCCGGCGGGAGCGCTGCAGTTCCGGCTGCGTTAGGTTCATCATCTCGTCGTCGGGCGACAGCTTGGAGAGATCAAAGTTCAAGTGGCCGGACAGGATCGCCATGCCGCCTTCGATGGGCACCAGGCTGTTGTGTTCTTCTTGTTTCTCCAGGGCCTCCGCCTCACTGCTGCCGATGATCGGCTGGGCCCCAAATAAGATGGCACAGTGGTCCGGGTTACGCCCCATATCGGAGATTTGGTCTTTGACCTGTGCGTAATAGCTGGCTGCGCCCTTGGCCACTGGGTTGATGGCGAACACGGCGTCGGCGTATTTCGCGGCCAGGTCTATGCCTTTGGGCGAAGTGCCGGCCTGGATCAGTGCCGGGCCGTTCTGCGGAGAATGGACAACGTTCAACGGACCCCGCGAGCTATAGAAGCGCCCTTCGTACTCTATCCGGCGCACCTTCGAGGCATCGGCGAAGACCGCGTTCTCCCGGTCCATCACCACGGCGTCCTCATCCCAGCTATTCCACAGTTGTCGGCAGACCTCGATGAACTCGTGGGCCTTCTCGTAACGCAGCTCAGAGGGGTCGAGGACCGCCTGGCCGTAGTTGGAGGCCTGGTTCTGATTGAGCGAGGTGACCACATTCCAGGCTGCGCGTCCGCCGGTCAGATGGTCCAGGGTGGCCCAGAGACGGGCCGCGTAGAACGGGTGCTGGTAGCTGGTGGAGAACGTTGCACCCAGGCCGATATGTTTGGTCACCGCGGCCATCATGGTCAGTAGGGGGATGGGGTCGTGCTCGGGGGCTTGGGTGGCGTACCGCAGCGCGGGCTCCAAGGACCCTTTGTAAGAGTCGGAGACGTAGTTCAGGTCGGCGAAGAACACCGTGTCGAAGAGGCCGCGCTCACAGACCTGGGCGATGTGCTGGTAGAGTTCGGGCCGGCGCCAACTGTCGTCGGGCCACCCGGTGCGGGGATGACGCCACATGGCCAGGCTGTGGTAGGTGGGTCCGTGCACCAGGAACTGGGCCAGGTGAAACTTCTTCTTTCTATTTTTTGACACAGATACTCTTCGCGGCACGAATATTCGGGTCGTGCCGACCATCCACGGATCATTCGCGGACTATTTTACAGAATTAAGGACTTTTTCTATCCGTTCCGGCAGGTTGGGAATGTTGAAGGGCTTGGTGATGTAATCGAAAACACCGTTTTCGATCCCGGCGGTGATATCGTGCTGCGCCGGCCTTTGGCGGAAAGCATGATCACCGGAATGCCGCTGGTGCGCCTATCATCCTGCATCTCCTTGAGGACCTGGAAACCGCCCAAGATCTTGGTCTGCAATCAAGTTTTTGCGCTTCCGAATCTGTCTGAGTATCTTAACGGAACACAGAGCGATAGTAATCCATATCAGACTCTCTATACTGCCGCGCCGAGTCGTCCCAAATCATTTCTGGCCACGGTGGTTCGTCTAACGCGGTTATTTCACCTTCGAATGTTAGAGCCTTATATGTGTTTGTATTGTTTAAAAATATACTAGCTCCGAACAGAACGTTACAAGTGTTCCCAGTTCTAACCCAGTTGACCTTGGCCTTGAGCCTTCTTGCACCGCTACGTTGGGCATAAAACCCCTGGTTATGCACACCAGGGCATCTACCAGCTCCTTGCCACCATCAGTGGTCTCAAGCACATAGCCAGCTAGGTCTCTAGTACCTTTGGGCCTGCCACTAGGATTGCCAGACTGGCCGGGCTTCCAGGGTGTTAAGTTGTTTCCTTGGTTGTTAGCAGCGGTCATTGTCTATTTCTTATCTGGCCATTTCCAGCCAGGTAACTTACTAAGTCTAGTCTTTTGGGCGGTTGTGAGATGCTCACCCCGGACTCGTGCATGTCCTTTTCTTTCAACATACTTCATTTGGAGAAACCGCGGGGGCATTGTTCGTAGGTATGTCAGCCCGTTCGGCCCTGGAAACTGCGGATGAACGGCTCTTCTTACGTGATTGTTGGTCGATTAAGTTGTTGCTGGCGCAAGAACGATTAAGACCTCGTCTTGATCGAGATGCGAAGGAGGCGCAAAATGGAATCGACAAAGAATCGACTCATGGTTGTCAGGGAATCGATGGCAACCGAGGAATGGAAGAATATCAAGATATATATGCATACTTATGCAGACGGGGTAGGTTACACCCTGATTGGTACCAAGCTAAGCGACAGTCTCGTCTATTCCTATGACTTGGAAGCAGAAGAATTTCGACCACTGAGTGAATTACGTTCATCAATACCCAAATAATCCAGACGGGTTTTTGTAAACAGGACCATACATAGAGGCCGCAAAATGTTCCGAGTGGAACAGCCGCCAGGAACAGATTAAATTCTGGAGATGTCACCAGCTGAGGTGCCGCGCCCTGGCTATCCACGCTTGACCCCTTAAATTACCCCACCCCTATCGCTCTCCGATTGGTGTGTCGCTGAAACAAGAAAGCCCCGTCGTTTGAGGGGTTTTTAGCATCATCGACAAAACCGCTAGAAATACCCGCGGCTTCTACTTGCCCCAATCTCCAGATTCCTTTCTTATCGCAATCATGTCGTTCATTGGTAAGACTTCGACATGGCCTCTACGGAGGTGACCTCTGAAAAGAGCTTGCACTTCAGCGTAACTATCAGCCTCGACGATGGCATAATTCCTGTGCTCTGTTTGATAACCGTAGGCCCCTAAGACCTTCACTTTATCGGTCCCTTCAATCCACTTTTGCCGTTCAACAAGTGGTGGTACATCTTCACCTCTTGCTTGTCTCGTTCCTTCGCAAGATTCCCAATGGTGTTGAGAAAGTACATGGAAAATCATCGTGTCCTCCAAATCTAGAAAGAGATCTGTGAACTATACGGCAAGCCGGTCTAATCGTCGAACCCACAAGACCCGGCAATCACAGCCCTGCCTTCCATGCGGGCGTAGCCGTACAGGCCAACGCCATCAGCACCACGATGGACAGCAGGACATGCACGATAAGTGCTAATGATATGGAAGATAGGTAGCGCATGGGTCAGGGCTGTGGTAATGCTGCCCAAATAAGGAATGGAGCTACTACTACGGCTAACATCAACGTAACCGGAAAACCATCCGCTGAATCGCCACCCGTTGGCTCAGGCTCTGATGCCCGTCGTGGTGGTGGCGGAGGAGGCGGGCGGTTCTGAGACGTACGACTACTCGCTTGACCTGTCCCGCTGGATGAACTGCTAGTCCGCCATCTCAGTTCCCTGTCATAATCCGCCCGCAGGACAGGGTCACCGAGAATAGCATACGCGTCGTTCAGCCGCTGATTCATCTCCCGAGCGTTCGGCACTGTACTCCGGTCTGGGTGATACCCGAGTATTAAGCGACGGTATGCGGTTTGAATTATCTCTTGGTCTACACTCTCCGAGACCTGCAGTAATTCTCTGCTCGCAGGGTGGTAGTCAACACGGTCAACTAAACGTGTAAAATGTGGCCCATGAGAATACGTCCGATAGCACTCATAGTAGGGATGCTTCTGATGTTGGCGCCCGCTCAGATTATCAGTTGCAGTTCAGCACCGTCCGCTACTCCAATGCCGACTTTGACAAAGGCCGAAGCCTTGCTGAAGATGGCCCGGGCTGGGGCCAATCTGAAGGACGCCGACCTGTCCGGCGCCGACCTGAGTGACAGAATTCTCCAAGCGGCCGACCTGACCGGAGCCGACTTGTCCGGAGCCGACCTGACCGGTGCCTACCTATTCAGGGCCGAATTGTCCGGTGCCTCCCTGAACGGAGCCGACCTGTCCAGTGCCAACCTGGTCTGGGCTAACCTGAGCGGCGCTAACCTGAGCGGGGCTGACCTGAGTGGGGCTGACCTGTTGGGAGCCAACTTGGACAATGTCAAAGGGGCTGACTTTACTGGTGCTAGAAACGTTCCGGCTAAATACCTAGGAGATTGCGGGAAGTGCTAGGAATAATTGAAGCCTGATATTCCGGAGATTATATTCCAAAGTTCCAGGCTGAGCTTGGTGTTCCCGAAGAAGAACCCAACGGCCCAAGACTAGGACCGCCCTCGGGCCCTGTAAGCACATCCCCACCGTCACCGATACCCACCCCCTATGGCTTCTCGATGGGGGTGTCGCTGAAAATGGAACCTACTACCGCCGGTCGTTACCGACCTTCGATCTGGTCTACGAACAGGCGGTAGATGATACGGGCGCCATTTTTGAGGTCCTCAACCGGCGCGCCTTCATTAATTCCGTGGAAGTTGATCGGCGGACCTAGTTCGTCGGTAAAAAGCGCCCCAGCCGCGATCAATGTGTTGTGGCCTTTGGCATCGGTGCCTCCGCCGATAGCTCGCGCTGGGGTTGGTTCGCCCATGACCCGCATATAGGCGTCCGCGACGATGCTAAAGCTTTCGTTCCCAGGCAGCCGGATATCAGGCGGGGCGGCCGTCGACGTCTCCATAGCTACCGGGTGGCTGGCGCTCGCATTAAAATCAACGGTCATCTGGCTGAATACCTCAGAGAAAATACTGCTCTCACCCTTCAGCATCCCTTCTGATCCGTCCCAAGGGTGGCTGTGATGACCGATGGCGTAGCGGATATCCAACTCCATCTGGACCAAGTCTGGTCTCGTGTATAGTCTGGTGGCAGCGTAGGTCGTGCCGTTGCCCGTCTCGAATACCTCATCATCACGCAGAAGGAACTCTGGATGGTGCTCGCCAAACACCTTCGTCCCCCAGCCCCAGGCCAGGAAGCGGCACATCTCCCCGATCTCATTGGATGCCAATTTGCCCTGGTCCACCAACCCGGCGAGGAAATTGGCCAGCGAAACCACCGGGTTGGCCCCGCTGGACCGATTCTCCTGAGGCGCAGACCCGTGCTGCGCGCCCGCCACTACCGTCTGCAATGTGAGCGACTTGGACGCAACATCGAAATCAACCGTCATTTCGGCACGGTTGTAGTCGGGATCATCGAACGGGTATTCGGCATACATCACATCGACCGATTCCGCCAGGACCGCCAGTTCAGCCGCTGAATCGCCGCGAATGGAGGCCTTGGCGAATTCAGGGATCTGGTTCGAGGGTCCTTCGGGCGTGTTCAACTGATCGATCCACATACCGACGCCACTCCCGGAGTCTCGTGCCACCGTGAACTTCGGCCGCTCAATCCCTTTCTCGGCCCTCACGGACCAGGAGGCGTCAAAGATGATGCCGAAATCTGGGTTGTCTTCGGGGACCGCTCGCAGGTAATGAGGCATGGCCATATCGGTCTCTTCAGATGTATCGAAGATGACTTCGACGGTTGTTGCGTCCAGCTTGTCGCTTCCATCGTACTTCTTGGCCACCGCCTTCAGCACGTTGAAGGCCACAACCGCCGGCCCTTTATCGTCGATGGATCCACGCCCCACGTAGAAATCCTGAGAGGTTTTGCCCATGTAATCCCGCTGCTCCCGCACCAGTTCAAACGGGCTCCAGGATGAGTCGTCTCCTGGTGGAACGGTGTCCAGATGGCAGCATACCGCGATCTTATGCGCCCCCGAGCCCAAGCGAAAACCGAACAGCCAATACTCATGGCCCGCCGGCTGTTTCCACTCAAATAGCTCCAACTTGTGGACTTTTTGTCCGTGGTTGAACTCTTCCACCTGTGCCTTCAAGCTATCTCTGATCTGCCCAAGATGATTAACCACCTGATCTTCACTTAAGGCGCCGCCACGGTAGGTTTGAATCGCCACGAATTCGGAGAGCTCACGGAAAAGGTTGTCCTCTATGAGACGGTCAATAGTCTGGTATTCGCCTTCTGAATTTTCATCTGTGGAACTGTGTCGGACACTAGCCATTGCTTCTACTCCTGTTTAGTGGTACCCGGTGGTAATCCAGGGAAGAAGCCAGCTTCGAGTGCCAACAAACTTCCCTCTGGCCCACACCCCTTGAACAACTTCATCGATTTGTAACTCGGGTAAATCCGGTGGTGGCTCACTGTTCATATTGGCTTCGCCTTTGAGACACATATTTGCGGCGAATTATAGCCCGAAAGACAGGTCCAGTAGAGAAGGGCCACCGCCATCGTGAAACGGTGACCCTGTATATCTTGACGCGCCGGCTGCCTATCTACCTACCCTCAACGTACCCCACCTGGGTATAGTTCCTTGGTAGGGGTGGTTTTAGGCCTGGAAAACACGGCTCAGGAAAAGTTTGTGGCCAATCCGTGGACATTAGAAGAAAACCAATGACCCTTTATGTTATATAAAGGGTCGTTTTGTGCCTAAGATATGGAGCCGGTGAGGTGCGGAGATGACGCCACATGGCCAGGCTGTGGTAGGTCGATCCGTGCACCAGAAACTGGGCCAGGTGAAACTTCTTCTTTCTATTTTTCACACGGACACCCTTTGCGCTAATAACCGAGCTTTACCGGCGATCCACGGGTTGATCGCCTGGCTAAGGCGGGTTATTTAACCGTTCCCGGGGCCGGTCCGATCGGTATTGGGTTCTGAGAGCCCACTTTCTCGGTAAGGTTAATACCTGATGCGCGGGTCTAAGTAAGCGTATAGCACGTCAACTATAAGATTCATAGTGATATAAATGCCAGCGAATACCACAACTACAGCTTGCATAACGGGGAAATCTCTGGCTAG
>DCWQ01000034.1 GCA_002328185.1 Dehalococcoidia bacterium UBA2158 | reverse complement strand
ATCATGGCCGGTGGCACCGACATGTTGGTGCAGATGCGAGCCGGACGTCGGACCGCCCCCCTTGTTGTGAACATCAAGGATATCCCCGAATTGAATGTCGTTTCTTATGACGCCTCCAAAGGCCTCACGTTGGGAGCGGCTGTCCCTTGTTACAAGATTTACCAGGACGCAACACTGGCCAAGGCCTACCCATGTCTGATCGATTCCGCCTCATTGATCGGCGGTATCCAGATTCAAGGCCGGGCCACCATCGGCGGTAATATTTGTAACGCAGCCCCCAGTGGCGACTCGATTCCTTCAGTGATCGCTTTGGGCGGCATCTGCAACATCGCCGGCCCCAACGGGACTCGCGAGCTGCCGGCGGAAGAATTCTGTACCGCTCCCGGCCAGAATGCCCTTCAGAACGGAGAGATTCTGGTTTCCATCTCCATCCCGGCGCCCCAGGCACACTCGGGTGCCAACTACCAGCGTTTCATTCCCCGGAATGAGATGGACATCGCCGTTGCCGGAGTCGGCAGCAGCGTCGTCCTTGACGGTTCTGGACAGAACTTCGTCTCGGCCCGCATCGCCCTATCATCCGTGGCACCCACACCGGTGTTCGCCAAGGAAGCCGGTGACAACCTGGCCGGAAAGGCAGTATCCGAAGAGGCCATCCAAGAAGCATCCGAGTTGGCCCAAGCCGCTGCCAAACCCATCAGCGACATGCGCGGGACCATCCGCCAACGCACCCACCTGATCGGTGTATTGACCCGCCGCACCCTCAACAACGCCATCGAACGAGCTAGGGGAGGATAACAATGCCCGGAGTTACTCAAGTACAGACAACTTTGAACGGTGAGGTCATCAATTTTCTGTGTGAGCCTCGCCAGAGCCTACTGGAAGTCCTGAGGGACGTCCTGGGCATGACCGGCACCAAAGAAGGATGCAACGACGGCAACTGTGGCGCCTGCACCATCATCCTGGATGGCAGGATCGTTGACTCGTGCCTGGTTCTGGGCGTTGAAGCCGAGGGCAAGGACATCACGACCATCGAGGGTATGGCTTCTCCCGAGGGCCTGCACCCGCTGCAACAGTCTTTCCTGGAGAATGCCGCCCTTCAGTGCGGCATCTGCACCCCTGGTTTCCTGCTGGCTTCTAAGAGCCTGTTGGACCAGGAGCCCGATGCCACCGAACCCCGTATCCGTCACTGGCTGGCAGGCAACCTCTGCCGCTGCACCGGCTATGACAAGATCGTCCGGGCCGTGCTTCAGGTAAGTAAGGCCAAATAACCGGCGTCCACCATTGGCATTCAACCGGAGCTCTCCGATGAAAATTAAGGGCTCCGGTTTTATTTTATGCCGGGTTTGTTCTCCGGTTTAATTCTATGGAGGTAGTTGAAATATGACCTCGAACCAAGTTCTCTCGGAAGTCGAATTTGACGTTGTCGGCACCCGCCCGGTGCGGCCCGACGGCGTGGACAAAGTTACCGGCCGGGCCCGGTACGGTGATGACACCAATCTGACCGGGACGCTGCGAGCAAAAGTCCTACGCAGCCCCCACCCTCACGCCCGGATCAAGTCGATAGACACCAGCAAAGCCGAGGCGTTCCCCGGCGTGCGGGCCGTGATTACGGCCAAAGACCTGCCCTTCGCCTCTCTGTCGAAAGACGACTTGGGCGGAGAATACACTTCGCTCAAATGGGCTTCGGACCACTTGATGGCCAGCGACAAAACGCTGTTCAGAGGCCATCCAGTAGCTGCGGTCGCCGCGGTGAACGCTCACGTGGCCGAGGAAGCAATGGCCCTGATCAAAGTCGACTACGAAGTACTGGAGTCAGTCACCGATGTCCGCGAGGCCATGAAAGACGGTGCCCCATTGATTCACGAGGACCTTCGCACCAACGATATGGGCGAGACCGGTGACAAACCGACCAACATCGCCACCCATATGAGCTATGCCACGGGCGATATCCAGAAAGGCTTCGCCGAGGCGGACCTGGTGTTGGAAAAGGAATACACCACTTCTACCGTCCACCAGGGCTACATCGAGCCCCACAACACCACCGCATTTTGGAACTCTGACGGCCAACTGAATCTCTGGACCAGCACCCAAGGGAGCTTCCAGGTCCGAGGCACAGTTGCCAACATCCTGCGCCTGCCCGTTTCACAGATCAAAGTTACACCGATGGAGATTGGCGGCGGCTTCGGCGGCAAGATCACTGCCTACCTGGACGCCATATGCGCGGTGCTTTCCAAAAAATGCGGCGCGCCTGTCAAGGCTTTGATGACCCGGACAGAGGTCTTCGAAGCGTCCGGTCCCGCCCCCGCTTCCTGGATGCGGGTCAAGATTGGAGTCCAAAACAATGGCAGGATGACCGCAGTTGAAACCGAGATGGCCATGGACGCCGGCGCCTATCCCGGATCGCCGGTCATGCAAGCCATTGTCTGCGCCTTTGCCTGCTACGACGTAGAGAACGGCAAGATCGACGGCTACGACGTGGTCGACAACAAGCCCAAAACCGCTGCCTACCGCGCTCCCGGTTCGCCCCAAGCGGCTTTTGCGGTAGAGACGCTGATCGATGAAATATGCGGTGAGCTGAAGATGGACCCCATCGAATTCCGTCTGTTGAACGCGGCCAAGGAAGGCACCCGTCGCATCGAGGGCTTGGTCGCCCGGCGCATCGGCTTGGTGGAATGCCTAGAGGCCGCCCGTGACCATGACCATTACAAGTCCAAGCTTGGCACCGGCGAGGGCCGGGGCGTGGCCTGTGGCTACTGGCCCAACCGTGGCTTCCAGTCCAGCGTGGTGATGACCGTCAACTACGACGGCGTCGTCAGCCTGATCATGGGATCGGTGGACATCGGCGGCACTAGGGCATCCATAGCCCAGCAGACCGCTGAGACCCTGGGAATAGCCTACGAGGACGTCAAACCAACTGTGGTGGACACCGACTCTATCGGCTACACCTTCATCACCGGCGGTAGCCGGACTTCCTTCGCCACCGGCTTGGCAGCCATCAATGCGGCTGAAGACGTGAAGAGCCAGATGATCTCCCGGGCCGCCAAGATCTGGGACACCAAAGAGGAAGACATCGAATACGTGGCCGGCATCGTCAGCCACAAGTCGGACGAGGAACTCAAGTTCTCCTTCAAGGACTTGGCTCGCCAACTGGCGTCCACCGGCGGTTCCATCTCAGGCCGGTCGAACGTTGACCCCACGGGTGAGGGCAACGGTTACGCCGTCCATCTCGCCAACGTGGTGGTTGACCCGGACACCGGCAAGACCGACGTCACCCGGTTCACCGCGATCCAAGACGTCGGCAAGGCCGTCCACCCCAGCTATGTAGAAGGACAAATGCAGGGCGGGGCGGTCCAGGGCATCGGTTGGGCGTTGAATGAAGAGTACTTCTACAACGACTCGGGCCAGATGATGAACCCGACGTTCTTAGATTACCGTATGCCCACAACATTAGACCTGCCGATGATCGACACCGTGATCGTCGAGGTTGCCAACCCCGGTCATCCTTATGGTGTGCGTGGGGTCGGAGAGGCAGCGATCTGCCCGCCCATGGCCGCCGTCGGCAACGCGGTTAGCGGCGCAACCGGTAACCGGATGCGCAGCCTGCCCATGACCCCCGGCAAGATCCTGGAAGCTAGTTGGGAGGACGGCACGAGCTAACCCAGCGTCCAATTAAGCACCTAAAAACCGCCCTTCCTGGCATGTTATCGGGAGGGGCGGTGTTATTTTTGAAGACCGTTAGATTGCTGGCCACAAATGGTCTTGATGCGCTTGTGTCTTTCCAATGAAGGCTAGAATACAGCATGCTCCTAGAATATGCTGGGCTAATTCAACCAATTTGGATTCCTGCTTTCGCAGGGATGATGGTGGGAAGAGAAAACCCCTCCTTTGATGAAGCGGGACCGAGAGGTATTTTGGCATCCCGACTGGGCCTTTTGGGGTTGACAACCTCCCTGCCATATCAGAACCTGGATATGGCAGACCTAATCAGGCCGCTATGTTTATCAGCTTGGAAAAGGACACCGGAATTTGGCCAAGATATTCATCCCAACCATGCTCCAGTCCCTAACGGTAGGAATCAAACGGGTCGAGATGGAAGCACGGAATATCCGTCATGTCATAGAACAATTGGACGAGATGTTCCCTGGCATCAAAGACCGCCTGGTTGAAAACGGCGAGATCCGGCCTAACCTGGCCATTGCCATCGACGGTGACGTGGCGATCATGGGGATGCTGGAGAAAGTTGGTGAAAATAGTGAAGTCCACTTTGTCCCAGCCATCGGCGGCGGGCAAATTTAATCGCGATGTTCATTGATCGGCTCGAATACCGACACTTACAATTACAGATTGTGCCGGCTTAGCAACCAAGTTGCGGAGCAGGCATGAACGAACGGAAGGATAATTGATATGAATGCCAAATCCCGGGTAGAGAACCCGGTTTCGGCTGGAGGCGTTGTCTACCAGATTAACGGCGGCCGGCTGGAGACCGTGCTTTGCGGCCGCAGTCAGCCGGTGCGCTGGAGCCTGGCCAAGGGCACTCCGGACGAAGGCGAAACTATGGAACAGACGGCTCTGCGGGAGGTTCGGGAGGAAACCGGACTGGAAGTGGAGATCGACGGCTCACTGGGCAGTATCGATTATTGGTTCGCCGATCGCCGTAACGATGTCCGTTATCATAAAACAGTATATTTCTATCTGATGGTGCCAGTAGGCGGTGCCATCGACCAGCACGACCCTGAGTTCGATGTGGTCCAATGGTTCGACGCAGAAGATGCGCTGAAGAACTTGGCCTACGCCAATGAGGTGAATGTGCTGCAACGGGCGTTGGACCTGATAGCTGTGAGAAACGGGGCCAACTCGAGAGAGAGGACCTAATTCGATGGCAGTTCAGGGGGGAGATCCTGCAGCGGAATTGAAAGGCGCCAGGATCGTCCTGCGCGACAAACGCTTCGAAGACGCCGAGAACGACTACCGGTGGCGTAGCGATCCGGAACTGGCGCGTTTGGACGCCGCCATTCCTCTGACCATGTCCTTCGAGCGTTACTTAAAGCTATTTGAAGACCAGATGAAGTACCCCACGCCTGGCTCCCACCATTACTCCATCGAAACTCTCGACGGCCTGTTCATTGGCAACTGTATGTATTACGACCTGGACACGGTCAATCGGGAAGCCGAACTGGGGATCGTTATAGGTGACCGCGATTATTGGAGCGACGGCTACGGCTACGACGCGGTGACCACGCTGCTAGAGCACATGTTCACGACCCGCGAATTGAAGCGGGTCTACCTGCACACGCTGGAGTGGAACGGCCGGGCCCAGAAGAGTTTCTCCAAGAGCGGTTTCAACCAGGTGAGAGCCGTTCGGCGGATGGCCCACGACTTCATCCTGATGGATGTGCTTCGGGACGATTGGTTTGAGACGCGCGAAGAGCGCTTGGCAGCTCGCTTCAGAGACTCTAGCGACACCGGGAGCCAGGGTTCCCCGCCCAGCCAGACGACTGCCGATTAACTTGCGGCTCCCACGGCTTCAGCCAGGTCGACCGCCCCGGTGTACAGCGCCCTCCCCACGATCACTCCCTCAACCCCCGTAGGCAGCAGTTCTTTGATGTGCTGCACGGATGCAACGCCCCCCGACGCCAGCACCGCCAGACCCGATTCTTCCGCCAACAACGTGTTGCCTTCAAAATCAGGTCCGGTCAATGCGCCGTCCCGCGCGATGTCGGTGTAGAGCAATCTGACTACACCGATGTCGGCCATCTGGTTGGCCAATTCCAGGACCGTGACGTTGCTGGACTCTTTCCATCCTTGCAATGCGACCAGTCCGTCTTTTGCGTCCACCGATATCACCACCCGCTGCCTGCCATGTGTCTTACAGACCTCCACGACCATATCCGGGTCGCGCACTGCGGCAGTGCCAATCACGACCCGGTCGACACCGACCTCAAGCCAGGCATCGGCGGCCGCGATGTCCCGGATGCCGCCGCCCACTTGGATCGGGATGTCCAGTGCGCGGACAATGGCCGAGATAATGTCCAGGTGCGTCGGTTTACCTTGGATGGCGCCGTCGAGGTCAACCACGTGCAAACGATGAGCGCCTTGCTCCTGCCACGACAGCGCCATGGCCAACGGGTCATCGGAGAAGACCGTCTCCTGGTTGAAATCACCCTGAAAGAGACGCACGCAGCGGCCGTCTTTTAGGTCTATAGCGGGGATTACTTCCATAAATATTCAAATATTCCTAATGAGATTCGGGACGAAACTCAGCGGGTGCTAGCCATCCCGATAAAATTCTTGTAGAACCGCAGTCCGACCGGGCCGCTCTTCTCCGGGTGGAACTGGGTGGCTACCAGGTTATCCTTGGCGTATATGCTGCAGAATGGGATGCCGTACTCAGTTGTCCCTCCGACTCCCTCTAGGTCCACCGGCGCGGCGTAATAGCTGTGCACGAAGTAGAAGAAGCTGTCCTGGGGGATGCCGGCCAGCACCGGGTGTTGGCTGTTGAACTTGACGCTGTTCCAGCCCATGTGGGGTACTTTCAGTCCGGGCGGCAGGAGTTTGGCTTCGCCTTGCACCAATCCCAGACATGGCGCGTCGCCCTCTTCGGTCCGGTCCATCAACAATTGCAGGCCCAGGCAGACGCCCAAGAACGGTTTGCCGGATGCGATGTAGTCTCGGATGGAGCCAACGAGTTTGCGTTGGTTGAGGGCGTTCATCGCAGCGGGCCCTGAGCCAACGCCAGGGAGGATCATGGCGTCAGCGTCGTCGAACTCTGCTGCGTCGCCGGTGACCAGGGGATTCACTCCCTGTGACTCTAACGCTCGCGAAACACTGCGCAGGTTCCCCGAATCGTAATCGATAACCACCAATTTCATTTCGTTTTCCGTTCTATCCCTAGATGGACTGGTGTTTAGGAATTTGCCGCCCAAACCTGTTCGTGGTGAGCCCCTCCGAACCATTGTTTGTGATAAGCCATCTTTTCCGGGCAGACCATGGCTGATGCGCATCCTTCGACGTAGCTCAGGACCAACGGATTGGGAACTAACTGTCTCTAATTAAGTAGCCCGCTCAATCGGTATGTCCCGGTCTTCGTAGCGGGCCAAAACGAATAGCAGGTCACCCAGCCGGTTGAGGTAGGTCATGATCAGGCCGTTGCTTAGCATGCCTTGCTCGGCCACGGCTACCACCCGGCGCTCGGCGGTCCGAATAACACAGCGGGCCAGGTCGATGGCAGCCGACGCCTGAGAGCCACCGGGCAGGATGAACACCGCGGGCATCTCGAACTCCTCTTCTAAGGAGTCGATGGCCGCTTCCAGGGATTCCACCATCTCTTCGGTAACGGGTGTGAAATGCTGCTGGAACAGTTCGTATTTGCCGGGGTCGGTTGCCAATTCGGCGGCGATGGTGAACAGTTCCCGCTGCAGTTGGCGTAGCATATCGTTCACCTTGGGCTGAGTGGTGAAAGCCCTGGCCATACCCATGACCGAGACAGCCTCGTCGGTGATGCCGTAGGCCTCGGTGTTAGGGCTGTTCTTGGAGACCCTGCCTCCGTAGAGCAGGCTAGTCTCGCCGGAGTCGCCAAACTTGGTGTAAACCTTTTTCCGGTAGTGGCCTGAAGTTTCTGAAGCGGAAGAAGACACGCGCGGCACCTTCGAAATAACGGGTTATTGGACGTCGCCAACCGGCAATTATCGGGCGGAAATCAGCCGATAATGACAGGTTATCGGCAGCCTAAATTGTAGCACAGGGGGTTGAGCGAAGGCGAAGGGAGGACGCGTTATTTCGTTGGCTTGGATGCTCCCAATAACTCGATCGAAGGTTGGGCAAACAGGACCGAGACGCCGCCAGTGGCGAAATCTGACATGTCGCTGGCCATGGCCTGGCCGGCCGCGGAATTTAGGCCTTTTTGCAAGCTGTCTTCAGAATCGAACTGCAGGAAAACGATCAGGTAGTAAGGCAAGCCTCCGCGGGCCGCACCCGCTATCCGATTGATCTCGACATTTTCAACATTGGTTATCGCCCGAAGAAGTCGGCTGAAGTTAACTTTGAAATATGAATAGATGGCTTCTGGTTCGACAGAGTTGGCGAACAGGATCAGTATGTTTTGCAATCGATTTCCACATAGCCCAGGCAGGCCCGCCGTTTCTTCGGCGGGCCTGCCTGGGCAAGGCGACACTTTTAACTCTTTCTTACTTTGGACGTAATGTTGTTGGAATAAGCGACCATGCCATGAACAGGGGAGTAGTCTATCGACCTCTGGTCAGCGCTGTGGTCACCTTTGACCTTTACTTCGCAACTGATGTTGGGGATACGGGCGGAGTGCTGATCGAGGCCTTTGACCTCGAAAAATGCTGGGGTCGATGTCGGCCTTGATGATGATCTCCATTCCTTCAAGGTCGACCCCATTGCGAGGCGCATCAGAGCGATTCTGTTGCTCAGGCAGGCTTCCATGGTGCCCACGACCATCTCTACGGGCTCGATACGGTCGGTGGGCCCCTCGAGAAACCGACGGCTTCCTTGACCTCCTCCCAAGCTCCGTAGGAAAAGGGATACCGGCGGGCGTCGCGGTCGAACTTCTGTTCACCCAGGGTGAAAGGGCC
>DCWQ01000016.1 GCA_002328185.1 Dehalococcoidia bacterium UBA2158 | reverse complement strand
GTTTTCCACCGTCGATTCAATTCTAATTTGAGATTCCCTCGTTTTACTGAGTTGCTGGTTTATGAATAATGATTCATCGGTACGGGCTAGGCGCCACATAAACGGGCCAGACGCATTATACTAATCACCACTCTAAGCGAGGTGCGATGCTATGCCGCCGGAAGTGCGGGTTATCGGTATTGAGGGGATGCCCGAGTTTAACGACGGCGACGACCTGGCCGGGCCGATGATGGAAGCCGCCGAGGCCCAGGGCACGCCGATAGAAGAAAGAGACATCCTGGTGGTGACTCAGAAGATCATCTCCAAAGTTGAAGGCAAGGTTGTCAAGATTAGCGACGTTGAAGCTTCTCCTTTAGCCATCGCCATCACGGAAGGCCACCGCCGGGACCCGCGGCATACTGAATGGGTGCTCAGGGAATCCAAACGCATCGTGCGCATGGACCGTGGGGTAATCATCTCCGAGACCAAGCACGGTTTCTACTGCGCCAACGCCGGCATCGACGCTTCCAACATACCTGGCAACGACACCCTGGCGTTGCTGCCGGACGACTCCGACGCCTCGGCCCGGGGCATCCGCCAAGCGGTTAAAGACCGCCTGGGCATTGTGGTCGCGGTTATCGTCTCGGACACCTTTGGCCGGCCCTGGCGCAATGCCGCAACCGACGTGGCCATCGGCGTCGCCGGTATCGACCCCATACACAGCTACGTGGGCCAGATGGACAGTCACGGCCATGAGATGTTCACCACTGAGATCGCCGTTGGCGACGAATTGGCCGCCGCCGGAGAACTGGTAAGCGGCAAGGTGGACGGCGTACCCGTGAGCATAGTCCGGGGCTACCAGTACACTCCGATGGAGGACGCCAGCATCCAGCGCATCCTGCGGGGCTCTGAGAAAGACCTGTTCAGGTAGAGGGCATCCTCGTCCAAGTCCGCTCGGCCCCATTGTCATTCCGAGGCGTGAGCCGAGGAATCTCGTTGCGACTAGAACTACACAGTCGAGAGCAAAGAGACCCCTCGCTCCACTCGGGGTGGCAGGCTTGGGAGATGGAACCTAAGTGCCCTAAGAAGAATCTCAGTGAGTGTCCTCATTGAAGAACAGGGGCAGTTGCTGTATGTGTGGCGTCTCTAGTTCAGAATCATCTCCGAAGTTGGCCATGCCGACACCCAGCAGACGGAAGGTGCGGCCCGGCTCAAGTTCCGCCACCAACAGCGACCAGGCCGCCTCTTTGATCGGTTCTTCGTCGCTGGTGTGATAGGGCAGAGTGAATTGCCGAGTGAACGTGGTGAAGTCGGCAAGACGCAGCTTCAGCTTTACCGTCCGGCCTTTTAGACCGTTTCGCTCCAGCGAGTGGGCCACACGCACAGCCTTGCGTTCCACCACGTCTCTAAGCTCAGCCTCATCGCCGATGTCATTGGTGAAGGTGGTTTCGGAAGATATCGATTTGCTGACGCCGTGGACGTGCACCGCCTCGACGTCCCGGCCCAGGGACTTGTCGCGGACGCTTTCGGCGCGCTTACCAAACATACTGGCGAACCACTCCAGGGGTTGATCGGCCAACTGGCCAATGGTTTCGATGTTCTCCCGGTGCAGCCGTTCGGCGGTCTTGGGGCCGATACCCCACAGCTTGTTCACAGCCAAAGGCGCCAAGAAGGCTTCCTCATCGCCGGGCTGGACCACCACCAAACCATCGGGCTTGTCCAGGTCAGAGCCGATCTTGGCGATCGTCTTACAGGTACCAACCCCCACGGAAACGATCAGCCCGGTCTTCTCGAAGATGCGGCGTTTCAGGTCCAGCGCGACGGCCAACGGCTTTTCGCCTGCCTCCACGACATCGGTGATATCAAGGTAGGCCTCGTCCATCGAGAGGGGTTCCACCAAGTCGGTGAGGTCCCGAAAGATGCTCATGACCTCGCCCGACTTCTCTTTGTAGCGGCTAAATCTGGGGGGTACGATGATACCCTGAGGGCACCGGTGCACGGCTGTGCGCATGGGCATGGCGGAATGCACGCCGAATTCCCTTGCTTCATAGGACGCAGTGGCGACCACTCCCCTGTTCTCTGGTCGGCCGCCGACCAGTATCGGCTTGCCCACCAGGTCCGGGTTGTCCAACTGCTCTACAGCGGCGTAGAAGGCGTCCAGGTCGGCGTGGATGATATGACGCAAAGCCCAAAACCTCGAACATCGGGAATCCAGACGTTCTATCCTCTCAGTTTCTAGTAATCCTATTTTACTGCGTTTGACGGCACGGGTCAGCCAGGCGGTTACAGGTGGGTGCCTCGGAATACGGGCGAAAAGAACGATTCTTACCAAGTTCTCACAGCAAAATGCGGCGTCAGCCTGTTGGGAACACTACCTTGATGTTGACAGATTGTTGGCACAAATATATAACCGAACGGCCGTTTTTGATAGGTACCAAATGCCAAAGGTAAATGAAGCTCACATCGAAGGCCGCCGCCAGCAGATATTGGAGGAGGCGAATGCACATTAAAACGGCATTGAATCTTTCTACGGAGAATCTGGCTCGAGCGAGTGCCAACCACCCATGGCGGGTGGTTGGTATTTGGGTGGTTGTACTCGCAGCTTGTGTGGTTTTTACCGTGTCTTTCCTGGAGAACGGGTTAACCAACAAGTTTGTCTTTACCAACAGCTCTGAGGTCAAAGTGGGGATCGACCTCTTGGAAGACGAGATCCGGGGCCCTACCGGTACCAACGAAGTAGTGGTGTTTGAGTCAACGAAGTACACGGTTGACGACCCGGAGTACCGTGAGGCAGTAGAGACCTTGACCGCCAATATTGCGGCATTGGGTAACGACGTAATCCGGCTTCATACGCTGGGTAACTTCTACAGCTTGGGCGAGTCGTTCTTGGTATCTGAAAACAGGGGTTCGACCCTGATTGCCTTCGTGATGGCCGGAGATTTCGACCACAACTCCAACAACATCGACGCCGTCGTTGATGTTGTTCGCGATTCGGCAGAGGCTTATGAAGGCGAGTTTGTCATCAAGATCACCGGGCAGTCCACCATTGGCCTGGACAATCGGGAATTAAGCCAAGAAGACCTTGAAAAAGGAGAATCCTTCGGAGTGCCTATAGCCCTCATCATCCTGATCATAGTGTTGGGCGCCGTAGCAGCGGCTTTGGTGCCGCTGGTGATGGCAATAGTGTCGATCGTGGTGGCAATAGGCATCTCTGCCCTGGTCGGCACGTTTTTCGAACTCTCCCTGTTCGTCACCAATATCATCACGATGATCGGTCTGGCTGTGGGAATCGACTATTCCCTGTTCGTCGTATCCCGTTATCGTGAAGAACGAGGACGCGGCATGGAGAAGGTTGACGCTATCGCTCAGGCCGGCGCCACGGCGGGTCGGGCGGTCGTTTTTAGCGGAATGACCGTTGTATTGGCCCTGATTGGCATGCTGCTGATACCGTTCAACATCTTCATATCTATCGGCCTTGGGGCCATCTTTGTGGTGCTTGCCGCCATGACGGCCGCCATGACCCTGTTGCCAGCTATATTGGGCATCATGGGCGACAAGTTGAATGCCATACGCGTTCCGTTCATCGGAAGGGGGCAGGTCAAGTTCGAGCCGAATGCCAGAGGTGGGTTCTGGGACAAGTTGGTCCGCATGGTGATGGCCCAGCCAATCATCGCTCTACTGTTGACTGGTGGGCTGCTCATCGCGCTCATTATCCCCTTCTTTACCATCAACACCGGATTCGCCGGCATTTCCACCTACCCCGATGACCTGGAGTCCAAGCAAGCGTTCTTGACCTTGGAAGAAAAGTTCTCCTTTGGCGAAGTAACTCCGGCCGAGATTGTCATCAGAGGCGACATTGAGTCTGCCCCGGTCCAGGTCGGAATCGAGCGGCTGAAGGAACTTCTGGCTTCTGATGTGGAGGGCGCCTTCGGAGAACCTCGCGACTTAGTGGTCTCCGACGAAGGCAAACTCGCCCTACTGGCTGTTCCGGTGGCGGGCGACACGTCAGGAGAGTTCTCGATCGCCGCCGTTACCCGGTTGGATGAGATCTACGTTGAAGAGGCCTTTGCCAACACCGATACGACGATCTACGTTACCGGTGAGACGGCATTCAACATCGAGTTCTTCAGCGTCTCGGCCGACTCGGCATGGATAGTGTTCCCGTTCGTGTTGGGAATCAGCTTTCTGCTGCTGTTGGTGGTGTTCCGGTCGATCGTGCTGCCGATCAAGGCCATCATCCTCAACCTGATGGCTGTAGGATCGGCCTACGGAGTCTTGGTTCTGGTGTTCCAAGAGGGATTCCTGGCTGGCTTCTTCGGCTTGCAAGAATCGCGGACCATCGAGTCTTGGATTCCGCTGTTCTTGTTCACCATCCTTTTCGGACTGTCCATGGACTACCACGTCTTTCTGCTGTCCCGCATACGGGAGCACTATGACGCGTCCGGAGACACCAACGAGGCCGTGGCCTTCGGCATCCGATGTACCGGCCGGCTGATCACTGGGGCGGCCCTTATCATGGTAGCCGGGTTCTGGGGGTTCTCCACCGGTTCACTCGTCGGCCTGCAGCAGATGGGCTTTGGCCTCGGCTTGGCCATTCTGCTGGACGCCACCATCGTCCGGTGTGTAATGGTGCCCGCATCCATGACGCTACTGGGCAAATGGAACTGGTACTTGCCTGGCTGGCTGGAATGGGTGCCCAACGTGCGGTTCGAGCCGGCGGAACCATCTGCAACCGTAGTGCCCGCCGAAGACTAAGGTTTTCTAGCAAAAACGTAATTGCGTAGCGTAGGAGTGTCCCGATGAGTCGGGGCGCCCCTACGTTTTGTTATCCGGAGGCGTGGCGCAAGCTGGCCGCAGGCGATACAATACTCTCTATTCTGTGAGACGGCTCTACTGCGCCCATTAAGGAGGCCCGATGGCAACGATACTTGAGGACTACATCGCCAAGCACCCCGGCTCGGCCCAACGGTACCTGGAAGCTTCCACGATCTTCCCGGGCGGTGTTACCCACGACACTCGTTACGCCCAGCCATTTCCCCTGTATATGACCCGGGGCGAGGGCCCTCGCAAATGGGACGTCGACGGCAACGAATACGTCGATTACGTCTCGGGCCACGGCGCTCTGATATTGGGCCATTCCCATCCCGCCATTGCAGCAGCCGTCTCCAAGCAGATCCTACTAGGCACCCACCTGGGCGCTTCCACCGATGATGAGATTCGCTGGGCTAAAGCCATCAAGGCGCTGATGCCGTCCATCGAGAAACTCCGCTTCCACAGTTCAGGCACGGAGGCCACGTTGATGGCCATGCGCCTGGCCCGCGCCTACACCGGCAAGGACAAGGTCATCAAGCTGCAGGACCACTTCCACGGATGGCACGATTACGCCATGGCCGGTTCCGACCGCTCCGCCCCCGGCATTCCGGAGGAGAGTTGGGGCACCATGGTCGTAGTGTCCGCAGGCGACTTGGGCGAGGTTGAAGATGTCATCAAACGGGACCCGAACATCGCCGCCATTATCCTGGAGCCCACGGGCGCTCACTTTGGCCAACTCCCCTTGGACGTGCCCAATTACCTGAAGGGCTTGAGAGAACTAACCGCCCAGACCGGGGTAATACTGATCTTTGACGAGGTGGTTACCGGGTTCCGGGCCGCCCCCGGCGGGGTCCAGGAGCGCTACGGGATCAAGCCCGACCTGACGACCATGGCCAAGATCGTGGCCGGAGGACTTCCAGGAGGCGCAGTGGGTGGAAAGGCCGACATCATCGACATGATCGCCCACCGCAACGACCCGGACTGGGACAACAACCACCGCGTTTACCACCCTGGCACTTTCAACGGAAACCCACTCTCAGCAGCTGCAGGCGCCACAGCCTTGGAGATGATTGCCACCCAGCCAATCAACCAGCAGGCGGACGCCATGGCCGTGAGGCTAAAGACGGGCCTGAACGACATTCTGGGCCGCTTGGAGATTCCTGGGCACATCCACGGTATTGCATCGATGCTCCACGTTGTGCTGGCCGACTGCGACTGTGACCGGGAGCTCTGCACCATGTCGCACACCAAGATCACCGAAGCAAACGCATCGCCGGCCGTTACGGCCATGAAACGCGGCCTGCAGAACCGGGGCGTGGACATCATGAGCCGGGAGACGTTCTTGGTCTCTGGCACCCACACCGAGAGAGAAATCGACCACACCCTAAACGCCTTCCAGGAGACCATGGTCGCCGTCCGGGCGGACGGGCTGATCTAGTGGCGTTTAGGCCCACCGTTCCCGATTCTGGTAGAATTCTCGAATCCGAGATTCAATCCATACTCAAACGCACACAATGAGGTGATTCACCATGCCTAGCTTTACTGACAAGTTGACCGTTGGCGGTAGCGAGATGGATATGTATGCCGCTCTGCCTTCAGGCTCCGGACCGCACCCAGCTGTGGTGATTGCCTTCCACGTTGGCGGTCTGGACGATTTCGACCGGAAGATGGCCGACCAGTTAGCCGAAGCGGGCTTCGTGGCCGTGGTGCCGGATCTGTTTCATCGCTACTCCCAGGAAGTGATGGACGGACCCCGTATGGACCGTCTGGGTCATCTGAGAGACGCCGATATCATCGCCGACATGAATGCCGCGGTGGACTTCCTCACAGCCAACTCGGCCATAAACAACGACCGCATCGGCGTAACTGGCTTCTGCATGGGCGGACGCATTGCCTGGCTGATGGCTGCTAGCAACAAGATCTTCAAGGCCACCGTGCCCTTCTATGGCGGCAACATCATGGGCAACTGGGGCCCCGGTGACACGCCCTTCTCCATGGCCAGCAACATCAACTGCCCTATGCTGTTCCACTTCGGCGCCGAAGACGGCAACCCATCAGTGGCCGACCGGGATACGTTCGACGCGGAACTCAAACGCCTGGGCAAGGACTTTGAGTTCCACACCTATGACGGCGCCGGTCACGCATTCATGGACTACACCAACCCGGACCGGCATCACGAAGCGTCGGCCACGGCTGCCTGGCCCCGGACGATCGAATTCTTCAACAAGCATCTGAAATAGGGCAAATCCTTATCTGATCTACGAGGGGCTGTATGCCGTCATTCTGGGAAAAAGTGTCTGTGAACGGGGCCGAGATGGATATATATGCCAGTGTCCCCGAAGGCGACGGCCCCTTTCCGGCCGTGGTGGTGGCGCAACATGCCAGTGGCGTGGATAAGTTCATCCAGGACATGGCTGATAAGTTGACCGTGGCCGGTTACGCCGCCGTGGCCCCAGACCTGTTCCATCGGATCACCGACGAGATGGTGGAGAGCATCGGCAAAACCAAGCGCGACCAACTGAGCGACCCGCTGATCGTCGACGACATTAACGCCACCGTGGAATTCCTCGTTGGCCATTCGTCCATCGACTCGGATCGCATTGGTATCACCGGGTTCTGTATGGGCGGTCGGGTTACCTGGCTGGCTGCCGCCACCAACCCTGTCTTCAAGGCGGCCGTGCCCTACTACGGCGGCAATATCATGGTGCCTTGGGGCGACGCCACTGAACCACCGCTGGCGAGGACATCAGGGATCAAATGCCCCATTTTGTTCCACTTCGGGGAAATCGACGAGAACCCTTCACAGGCGGATATGCTGGTGCTGGACAGAGAACTGTCCTCGCACAGCATCCCCCATCAGTTCTATACCTATCCCGGGGCCAATCACGCCTTCATGAACCCCGCCAACCCGCCACGGTACCAGCGCATAGCGGCGGAGATGTCATGGCCTCGGACGCTGGATTTCTTTGGAGCGCACTTGAGTGGCCCGCCGGCTTCCGGATACGACGGACCGGCCTGCGAATGATTCATACACAGATTTAGGAGTAACCATGCCCCGCGTATCATTGGACTTGGAACTGGCAAACGACCGAGAGGTCGTGAAATCAGACGGCTGGAGGATCGCGCCGGGCCTGGTCCCCGGAGAACCGAACCAAGGTTTAGTGGCTGAGATGGGCGACAGCCCGGCCAGACTGGCTGACTATGACGATTCCGGCTGGGAACATGATTCGGACATCCAAAAGCGCCGCTCAATTGGGTTCACCTTCGCCTGGTACCGGATCAAGGTCACTATCCCCGCTGAAGTCAAAGACGAGAACGTCGTCGGCGGCAGGGTCTGGTTCGAGACCAACGTCGATAACTACGGCGAGGTCTATGTAGACGGCAACATCGACCGGGACAAGTGGGTGGTCACGGGAAACAACACTCCCAAACGCGTCCTGATCGAAGACCCGGCCGTCCCCGGAACGCAGCACACCATCGCAGTTCTGGTGGCCAACGCCCCCTTGGGCGCGCCAGTGGGGACAATATTCATGCGCTACGCCACCCTGGCATTCGAGCCGGCGCCTGGCGCCACGTCATAGACACCTGCCAATAGCAGAACGTGCCTTTCTGGCCGGCGTCGTTCTTGGGCCGCCGGCCGATTGGATATAGCGGAGGCGTAATGAGCAGCCGTCAATTCGCC
>DCWQ01000054.1 GCA_002328185.1 Dehalococcoidia bacterium UBA2158 | reverse complement strand
GCAATAATAAAACCGGGGTCTAATGGCCCCGGTTTAGCTTCGAAAATTGGCAGGAGCGGGAGGATTCGAACCCCCGACCACTGGTTTTGGAGACCAGCGCTCTGGCCAGACTGAGCTACGCTCCTGCGATGTGTGGCACCTTTAGGAAGCAGCGCCTGCTGTGATTTTAATGGTACCCCTGGAGGGACTCGAACCCCCGACGCGCGACTTAGGACGCCGCCGCTCTATCCTCTGAGCTACAGGGGCGTGTGGTGGAGATAGAGGGACTCGAACCCTCGGCCTCGGCATTGCGAACGCCGCGCTCTCCCAACTGAGCTATATCCCCATTGTAACCCCTTCAGAAATGCCCGGTTAGGCACATCTCAAGGTAATTACCGCCTTTCCCGCATATGTGGAAACCATTCTGAATCGTAAGGCCCGCACTGAACCACTGTCAAGCGGGCCACGCCTATTTATGTCTTCCCATATCGCCGGCCAGGCAACAACGTTGACGCTGATTTGCGCCGCCTGCTAGAGTGAACCCTAATCCGAAGGCCCTATTGAGAGTGAGCCCATGACATCTATCAAGAAAGACCCCATCTTAGTGGTGGTCCAACTGACCGGCGGCAGCGACTACATGAATATAGTGGTCCCCTACGCCGACTCCCTCTACTACGATAACCGCCCCACGGTGGGCATACACGCCCAAGACGTACTCACCATTAACGAACGGTTCGGGTTCAATCCGGCTTTGGGCTCGTTCAAAGACCTCTACGAACAAGGTCGGGTGGCCGTGGTCAACGGCGTGGGCTATCCCAACCCCAACCGCTCCCACTTCCGGGCCATGGATATCTGGCACACGTGCGAGCCCGAGAAGATCGCGATCGAAGGCTGGCTGGGCCGTGTGATTCGCGACATCGATCCCCACGGCGAGAACGTGCTCACCGGCGTGAACTTCGGCCGGGGCCTGCCCAGAGCCATGGCCCTAACCGGCGTGCCCGTGGCGTCGGTGGCCGCGTTGGAGGGCTACGGCGTTTTGACCGGAATATCTGGGCAGGAACAACGTACCCGGGCATTGGACGTGTTCGAGAGGATGTACTCTCCGGCCATCGGCACCGGCGCGACCATGGACTACCTGGGGCGCACCGGGCTGGACGCGTTGAAAGGCGCCGACATCCTTAAGACAGCCGCCGACAACTACTCCTCTACGGTGGAGTATGCCGATACAGTGATCTCCCAGAGCATGCGCGGCATGGCCCAGGTGATCTTGAAAGAACTGGGCACCCGGGTGCTCTACACCTCGCAGGGCGGTTACGATACCCACGCCAATCAGGTGCCGGTGCAGACGCCGCTGCTTACCGAACTTTCGGACGGTATCGGGGATTTCTTCGCCGACCTCAGAGAACACGACGCTGCCGACAATGTATTGATGATGGTCTTCACCGAGTTTGGACGCCGGGTTAAAGACAACGGCTCAGGCTCAGACCACGGCTCCGGCGGTGGGTGCTATATCTTCGGTGACCCCGTTGTGGGCGGCATGCACGGCGAGTACCCGTCCCTCAAGTCAGAAGACCAACTGGAGGGCGACCTGCACTTCAACGTCGATTTCCGCAGCGTTTATTCCACGATTGTCGACAAGTGGCTGGAATTGGACGCCAAGTCCGTCATCGGCGGCACCTACGAGTCCCTGGACTTCATTAAGAATTAGACTATAGGGAATGATATGAAGATCGGTATCGGTTTGCCAGGGGCCGTCCCCGGAGTCAAGGGCGACTTCATCCTGGAATGGGCCCAGCGCGCTGATGCTGGCCCATTCTCCACGTTGGGGACCATCGACCGGCTGGTCTACCAGAACTATGAGCCATTCATCCAGCTAGCTGCAGCCGCGGCGGTCACCACCAGGATCAGGCTGATGACCGGCGTCATGCTGGCACCCCTCCGCAACGAGGGTGTGCTGGCCAAGCAGGCCGCCAGCATCGATGCCATCTCCAACGGACGACTCACCCTGGGGCTTGGCGTGGGCCGCCGCCCCGACGACTACAAGGCCGCACCAGCCAAGTACAGCAACCGCGGCCGCCGGTTTGAAGACCAGATCGCCACTATGAAACGTGTATGGTCTGGAGAGGATGTTGACCTCGAGAACGATGTTGGCCCCATGGGCCCGCCTCCGGTTCAGAAGGGCGGCCCGGAGATATTGATCGGTGGAGGCACGCCCCAGGCTATCGCCCGCGCCGGAAGATTGGCCGACGGCTTCTTGGCTGCTGGAACTCAGCCCGAGGCTGTGGAGTCGTCCTATAAGATGGCTGTCGACGCCTGGGAAGCGGCAGGGAAATCCGGCAAGCCCCGCCTGGCCGCCGTGGCCTCCTATGCCTTGGGCCCCAACGCCGCCGACGTGGTGGGCGACTACATCCGCCATTACTATTCGTTCTTGGGCGCGGTGGCCGAGCAGATGGCCCAGAACGCCGTCTCGTCGCCCGAAGCGCTGAAGGGCATGATCAGCGACCTGGAAAGCATCGGCATGGACGAATTGGTCTTCCTGCCCACCGCCGCCGATATGGGTCAATTGGACCGGTTGGCGGACATAGTCGGGTGAGTGAAGCAGGAAATTATTGGCAGTGAGAATCAAAGATGGAAAACAATAGAAAAGTTGCGGTATTTGGCGGCGGGTGCTTCTGGTGCACCGAAGCCGTGTTCTTGGAGATCAAAGGGGTGACATCGGTGGCGTCCGGGTATTCCGGTGGCCATGTCGAGAACCCCAACTACTACCAGGTGTGCGGCGAGACCACCGGCCACGCCGAGGTGGTGCGGATCGAGTTCGACCCCAGCCAGATTACCTTCGCTGAGCTGCTTGAGGTATTCTTCGCCACCCACGACCCGACCACTCTCAACTACCAGGGCGCCGACCATGGCTATCGCTACCGCTCGGTGGTACTTCACACCAGCGACTCGCAGAGGGACCAGGCGGCAGAGGCCATCAAAGAGTTGGACGCATCGGGCGCTTTACCCGGCCCAGTGGTCACGCAGATCGCCGAATTCGAGGCGTTCTACGAGGCTGAGCCAGAGCATCGTCAGTTCTACCAGAACAACTCGGCCAGCATGTATTGCCAGATAGTCATCAGCCCCAAGGTGGCCAAGGTCCGCCAGAAGTTCGCCAAGAGCTTGCGGTAGTCCCTAGTCCTCTCTTTGACTCCGAGTCCGCTCATGGTGGGCCCGGCGAGCCATCGTCACTGGTAAACCGAGGATTTCGCAGGCCGGAACTTGACCGATGCGCATACTTCTACAGATCCGATTACATCTAGACTCTCGACCTACGGTCGGAACTCAGGACGAGCGGGTGTGCTGGCCTTGCCCTCCCCCGTCATTCCGGCGAAAGCCGGAATCCACTGGGCCAATCAAATTGCTCTGGCCATGCCGGCCAGGAACATGACTGCTGCGCGCCCTTAGACGGAGCTCAGGACGAACGGGTTTACCGGGCTTCGGTGAATTCGTGACGCGCCACAACCATAAGTTTTTCAAATTGGAGACCCTAAGATGCCCTACGGCGGTAATGACTGGCTTGCGTTAACCGAAGAGCCGACCTTGGAGCCCGAGATTCCCATCTGCGACCCTCACCACCATCTGTGGGACCGCCGCCCCGAACGGATTCCCTACCAGAATTATCTGCTTGCCGAGCTGTACGCTGACTTGAACAGCGGCCATAACGTGCGCTCCACGGTGTTCGTCGAGACTAACGCCATGTACCGTCCCGACGGCCCGGAAGAGATGCGTCCGGTGGGTGAGGTTGAGTTCGTCCAAGGCATGGCCGCCGCTGCCGCAACCGGTCTCTACGGAGAAGCCAAGGCTGCCGCCGCCATCGTGGGACATGCCAACCTCAATCTGGGTGAGAAAGTAGCTCCGGTCTTGGAGGCCCTGCAAGCGGCCAGCCCCAACCGGTTCCGTGGCATCCGGCACGGCCTTACCTGGGACTCTCATCCCGACATACCCAGCAACAGATGGAACCTGGAAAGCCAGTTAGCAGATGAAAACTTTCGGAACGGAGCCAAGGTCTTGGCCCGCATGGGTTTGTCATTCGATGCCTGGATGTACTTCCACCAACTGCCGGAGTTGGTGGAGTTCGCCCAGGCCATACCCGATCTAACCATCATCCTGAACCACATCGGCGGGGTGCTGGGCACAGGCCCCTACGCCAACCGCGACCAAGAAGTCCTGCCCGTTTGGAGAAACAACCTGGCCGCCGTGGCCAAGTGCCCCAACGTTGTCGTCAAACTGGGTGGCATCGGCCAACGCCGCACCGGCTACGACTGGTACGCCAGAGACAAACCCATTGGGTCGGAAGAACTGGCCGGGCTGATGTCGCCGTACATGAACTATGCCATCGAGCAGTTCGGAGCAGACCGGGGCATGATCGAGTCCAACTTCCCGCCTGACAAGGTTGGGCATTCCTACAACATCCTGTACAACGCCTTCAAGCGCCTGACCAAGCGCTACTCGGCTACCGAGCGGGCTGCCATGTTCCAGGGCACGGCTGAGCGGGTGTACCGGGTGGTGTATTAGGATCGCCCCAATTCCGCTCCGGGTGAGCCTGTCGAACCACTGCCACGGGCAAACCAAGGCCATCGCGGGCATCTACATGGCTGATTCGCACCTTTCGACAGAGCTCAGGACAAACGGGTTGCGAGTTTGCCAAGCTCAGCAATCCCATCATTCCAGCGAAAGCAGGAATCCACTGCACCAGTCAATTTACTCAGGCCATGCCGGGCATCTATATGACTTATGTGCATCCTTCGACAGGCTCAGGACGAGCGGTTTTGCCGCCTCTACTTTCTTGCTGTGATTTCTGGTGTTGAGCCTAAAGCGGCAGCGCCACCGTTTGGCCGGTCTGGGCGCTGCGGGTTACGGCTTCGGTGAACTCCATGTAGTGAAGGCCAACTTCGAAGGGGGTGCGAGTGATCTTTTCCTGGCCGCGGATGGCGCTGCAGAATTCTTCTTCTACACGCCAGTAAGCCCGGCCCGCTTCAGGGTTATCGATCTCGGCCAGTTTGTCGTCGCCGCGGCGGCCGCCGTAGACGTTCTGGGCGCCGTCCACGTGCAGCGTTCCCTCGCTGCCGTAGATCCAGACGCCATTGCCCGATGAGAGGCCGGTCACGGAGCTGAACTGCATGTTGGCCATGGCGCCGTTGGCCAGTTCGGCGATGATGCCCACGTGGTCAGGAATGTTGACGTCAACCGACTCGCCGTCTTCGTCCTTGCGGGTGTTGACTGTGACTTTGGTCATGGCGGTAACCTTGGTGGCGCGGCCGACCCACCGGATCATAGCCTCGTACCAGATGCCCATGTTCAGGATGTTGAACCCACTGAGGTCGCGGTCGTTGCGCCAATGCATAGGGCCGCCCTGGTCCATGAAGGCGTTCCCCAAGGACTGGACCGACACGCCGATGATGTCGCCGATATAGCCCTCGGCAATCTTCCCTTGGAGCAGCCGGTCGATCTTGAAGGTCAGGGGCGATGGGACGATCTGGCAGATCAGGTCGGGCCGTTCCCGGGAGGCGTCCAACATCTCCTGGGCCTCGAGAGCGCTGGTAGCCATGCGGGCCTCGCAGAGCACATGCTTACCGGCTTCCAGGGCGGCCAGGGTCAGCGTGCGGTGCATGTAGGGCCAGGTGCCGATGCAGACTGCGTCGATGCTCGGGTCCTCCAGTAGCTCTTGCCAGTTGTCATATACGCCGGCGATGTTGAACTGGTCGGCCACCGCCTGGCTGGATGCCCGACTGCGGTTGGCCACTGCGGCGATATCCAGCCCATCGACTCCCAGGAAGCCGGGGATGTGCCTGTCCCTAGTGTTCTTACCGGCCCCGATGAGGCCGAGCCTGATCCCTTCTGAAGTCATTTTGGCCCTCCCTGTTTAGTAAAAGAACGAGTGTGAACAATTGCCTAGAGAGGCAGATACACGGTCTGCCCGGATTGGGCGCTGCGGGTGACTGCTTCGGTGAACTCCATGTACTGCACACCCACGTCGAAGGGGGTGTGGGTTACGGGCTTGGTGCCGCGGATGGCGTCTATGAAGTCACCCTCCACCTGCCACTTGCCCCGTTTGTCGTCGGCTATGGGGTGCTCTATTAACTCTGTATCGCCCGGCTTGCCAATCAGCACCTTGTCGAAGGGCGGTCCTTCCAGTTTGATGGTGCCTTCGCTGCCGAAGATCCATAGTTCCGACCCGGTCTGCAGGCCGGTGATGGTGCTCCAACTTAGGTCTGCCTGGACTCCGGAGGCAAACTCGGCCAGCACGTTGACATGGTCGGGGATGGAAACGCCCTGGAGAATGCCGTTGTCATCCATTCGTTGGTTGGTGAAAACGTGGGTCATGGCCATCACCCTGGTCGCCGGGCCCACGTAGCGCATCAGCGCCTCGTACCAGATGCCCATGCCCATGATGTTGTAGCCGCTGAGCAGCCGGTTCTGACGCCAGTGGAGATGGCCCTCTTTATTCATGAAGGTGTCGGAGCGGTCGGCCCGGCCGTGGTAATCGCAGACTCGTAGCCGCAGGGCTAAGAGTTGGCCCAACCCGCCGCTGGCGATGATATCCTGAACGGTCTGGTCGACCTGCAGCGTCTGGGGCGCGGGCACGATCTGGGTCACCAGGTGAGGGAACTGCCGCGAGGCGTCCAGCATCTCGTGGGCTTCCTGGGCGTCCATGGCCATGCGGGCCTCGGTGAGGACGTGTTTGTCGTTCTCCAGCGCGGACAGCACGAGGGTGCGGTGCATGTAGGGCCAGGTGCCCACGCAGACGGCGTCGATCTCGTCTGATTCCATGAGCTCCAGCCAGTTGTCGTAAACGGTGGGTATCTCGTATTCGCTGGCGATGGCCTCGCCCGAAGCACGGCTGCGGTTGGCCACGGCCACTATCTCAACGCCTTCCTGCTCTCGAAAGCCGGGAATATGCCTGAGGCGGGTGTTTGCGCCGGCGCCGATGAGCCCAACGCGAATGATTCCGTTCTCCATATCCTATCTCCCAAGGGGGCGCTGCAAGCGCGTTTTGTTGGTCTGGTATCAAACCTGAGTAATTCTAGGATAGAGGCAGGTATTAGTCCATAGGCGGCGTGATTGGTACTAGAATGTCTTGGGTGATCGAGCTTGGGTAACCAGGGGAATAAACGCCAGTGATTTTGTCCTTCCTTCAGGGCTTTGCGAACATCTTTTTCTCGGCCCGGTTCCGGGTTGAGGGGGATAGTATGTTGCCTTTGCTGCGGGACGGAGAGTCGGTGTTGGTGGCGCGCCCGCGTTTTACGTGGAACAAGTTGCGGCGGGGAGATGTGGTTGTCTTCGAGCGTCCGGGCGGCCAGGGCGGGGTCTACATCAAGAGAATCGCGGGGCTGCCGGGGGAGGACGTCAGGATAACCGGCGGGCTGGTTTATCTGGACGGCAATCTACTGGGGGAGAACTTTGTTCAGGGTGTGCCAACCGCCGACACGAAAGAGTGGTTCAACGGGCCGGATGAGTACTTCCTACTGGGTGACAACCGGGGAGACAGCGACGACAGCCGGGCGTTTGGGCCGGTGGCGGGGGAGCTGATCATGGGAAGAGCTTGGTTACGGTGTTGGCCGCCTTCCCGGCGGGGGCCGGTAGTCCTTAAATAACAGCGGCTGTTCGGTCGGGGTTAAAGCTTCCAGATATTGCCCACCTGCATCACCAGGTCCACATTGAAGATGCTCTCTGCGGGCCAGCCGGTCAGCTTGATCCAGTCCTCGAAGTGTTCTTGCTCCACTGCCTCGCACTCGGTGACCAGCTTGCCGCGTTGAAGGTCGCCATAAACCTTGAGGATGGTGGTGCGGCGGTCGGGGCGCCATTGGCTCACGGCGCTGAGTTTTTCCCGGAACTGTTCTTCCGTGAGTCCGGAAACATTCTGTATCGCTAGAAATCGGGCCATGTCGGTCCTTACCTCGTTAAAAAGCTAGAGGTTGGAGGCTGCGTGAGGCCCCCATCCTAACCTTCCCCCTTGCGAGGGAGAAGGGATTATTAGTCGGTCGGTGGGACGAAAGGGTAGGGGATATCGGCCCCGTCCTTCAGCGGCAAAACCACGGTGGCGCTGCCGGGCATGCTCTCCACTCCGTCCTGGGTCTTCATGCCCAAGTCCATCTCGATGAAGCCCATGCCGCTCTTCTCGTATTTATTGGTCACGGTGGCCCACACGATCAGCGTGTCGCCGGGCACCAGCATGGCGCGGTGCTCGAAGGCCGCCTTCCAGGGCCAGCCTTTGGGAAGGGTGAAGTCTTTCAGGTACTGAGGCACGACGCTCTGCTTCCAGGAGCCGTGGACCAGGATACTGGGGTTCTTGTCGTGGTTCAGCCCAAAGTCCAGATCGTAGTGGATCCGGTGGAAATTCTCGATGGCCGCGCTCCAACGGAACAGGTGGGTTGGAGTGGGCGAGTAGATGTACTTGGGCAGTTCGTCGCCCACATTCACATCTTCGTAGTAGGTCTGGGTCTTGCTCCGCAACTGATCGGCGGTGGGCCTCTCGTTGTGGGCCTGAATCTCTTCAGGCTTCATCTTTAGCAGTTCTTCTAGCGTGGCGCTCATGCGAGTAACCTCAGGTGGTTAAGAAATTCGTGAATATCAGCGACGAATCGAGGACTGGCGGGTGATGCAGAGCAGGGCCTTGTCCTGGTTCGTGTAGGTGATCTCCCGGGTGATGATCAGGAAAGCCTTACCATCTCTGCCGACTCGCTCCCGGATGTCGTAGTAGCGATTCTGGAAGAAGATCGTGTCCCCGATGTTGGGGTACTGGTAGATCTCAATCTCGTTACCCGCGTTCAGAGTCCGAACCAGATGGGTGGGAATCTCGGGAAGCTCGCCGGGCCGTTTCACCGAGCCGATGCCGTCGGACATGGGGTTCTCTTTGAATGCCTCGGTGATGGCGTCGTCGGCGTCGGGGCGGATGCGCTGGGTCATGTAACTGACCATGATGGGCGGCACGATGATCGCGCCGTAGTGGGTGGCCTTGGCGAAGTCCTCGTCCCAATACCGGGGGTCGGGGTCCATCACGGCCTGTGTGAACCGCCTTAGATATTCAACGTCTACAGTGCCCCAGGACTCGACCAACTCGCCAGCCACGCCAATCATGGCTGTTACCTCTGGCGTGAGGACCGACTCGACGTCTTGATGGGCCTCCTGAGTCATAGCTGTTTCCCTCCAGTGGATTAACGACCTCAGCCTAACCCAGGCACAGTTATTCGTCAACAAAGACGCAGAGCGTCGTCATTTAGGGCTCCGGTTCCGCCTTCAAATCGATTTCGCACTGAGCGGTTTTGCTTGTGGATTCTGTGGGCCTGGGATAACATGACTTTCGGACTGCCGGGAACGATAATTCGCTGATTTCTGGTGGAATATCTGGGGAAGAATTTGGAGCGTCATTGCCCTGCCAGACCCTCGAGCATGACCGGCACCTGATCTTGGCGGTGGCTGCCGGCCTGCTGGCCGTGACGATCGCCTGCGGGACCGCCGTGACAACTGTACCGCCGACGGCCGTTCCAACCGAAACTCCTCCGGCGACTCCAACGGGTGCTCCGGAGACCGTTTCAGCGCCCACAGCAACGCCCACCGAAATTGTTGTTGTCGGCCCGTTCGTCAGAGTGGATGAGTTGGTGTTTCCGGTTGAGGTGGCGGCGGACTCGGAGACGCGGATCAGGGGACTCTCCGGGCGGGCATCATTGGACTCCGGCACCGGGATGTTGTTCGTCTTTGAGAATGCGGAGAAGTTCCGTTTCTGGATGAGGAAGATGGAGTTCTCCTTGGATATAGTCTGGATCAGCTCCGGTTGCGAAGTGGTGGACGTCTCAGTAGATGTCCCGTTTCCTGACCCAGAAACACCGCTGAACGACCTGCCCCGGTACTCTCCAGAGTCGCCGTCCAAATACGTGCTGGAGATAAACGGCGGTGAGGCGCAAGCCCTGGGACTGGGGGTGGGCGACCCGGTGAAGTTCCTAGGGGGATTGGAAGGCGAATATGGCTGTTAGTCGCAGTTGATAATTAACAAAAACAGCGAAGGACCTTGCATATGGATATCCTGGTTTCCGGATCGATGGCCTACGACCGCATCATGGACTTTGAGGGCAAGTTTTCAGACCACATCTTGCCCGACCAAATAGATAACATAAACGTGAGCTTCACGGTGAACAGCCTCACCGAGAACTTTGGCGGCACGGCGGGCAACATCGCCTATTCGCTGTCGCTACTGGGTGAGAAACCCCGCATCCTGGCCACCATCGGCCAGGACTACCACCGGTATTTCGAATGGCTGAAGCAGATCGGGGTTTCCACCGATGACATCCGAGTGGTGGAAGAGGAACTAACCGCCGGCGCCTACATCACGTCCGACACCCAAAGCAACCAGATTACCGGGTTCAACCCCGGCGCCATGAAGCAGGGATCGGGCTTTGATTTTGCGTTTGTCGACCCCAAGGACTGCCTGGCCATCGTGGCTCCGGGCAACTTGGGCGACATGGCCGGTTACACCGCTGAGCACGAGAAGCTCGGCATCTTCTCCATCTTCGACCCCGGCCAGTCTCTGCCTGCCTGGGAGCCGGCCGCCCTGGCCAAGTGCATCAGCCAGTCGAAGCTGCTGGTCTGCAACGATTATGAGATGGAGATGATTTGCAACAACACTGGCAAGTCTCGTGAGCAAGTGGCGAAGACGGTTGAGACCATCGTAGTGACCAAGGGTGGCGACGGCTGCGACCTATTGACCGCCTCTGGAACGGTGGCGATACCGGTGGTGCGCGCCGATGACGCCGTTGATCCCACCGGCGCGGGAGACGCCTTCCGGGGCGGCCTGATCAAGGGGATAGTCGAGGGCAAGCCCATGGAGCGGGCAGTGCAGATGGGCAACGTTGCCGGTCACTATGCCGTTCGCAAGTGGGGCACCCAGCAATACAGCTTCACGATGGCCGAGTTCAATGCCGTGTTGGAACAGAACTTCGGGCCGTAGCCGATTTGATTGCCTCGCCAGTTGACGTGGTTTACAATCCCTGCGGCTCGACCAACCAGAGGAGACCAAGCGTAATTTGACTTCCACCCAATCGCAGCAGGCCCCCCTTGCACACGGTCCGTTAGATGGTGTGAAGGTGCTGGATCTTAGCGAGGACATCGCCGGTTCGTTCTGTGGCCGCCTCCTGGCCGATTACGGCGCTGACGTGCTCAAGTTAGAGCCGCCCACCGGGGCATCGCTGCGCCGCTTGGGCCCCTTCGTCGGCGACGACCCGCACCCCGAGAAAAGCCTGTTCTTCTTGTTGATGAACCTGAACAAGAAGGGCGTGACCCTGAACTTGGAGACCATCACAGGGCGGAACATCCTGAAGCGTTTGGTCCCCCACGTGGATGTGGTCATCGAGTCCTACCGGCCCGGCTACTTGGCGGACCTGGGCGTGGGTTACGACGACCTGCAGAAAGAGAACCCGGCCCTGACCATGACGTCGATCACGCCCTTCGGTCAGACCGGCCCGTACAGCCAGTACCAGGGCGAGGAAGTGGTCAACTACGCCATGGGCCTGATCATGAGCATCAGCGGCGTGCAGGGCCAAGAGCCCCTGAAGCATGGTGGCTTCCAGGCCCAGTACGAGGGCGGACTTAACGGCGCGGCCTCCACCTCCATGGCCCTGTTCATGCAGAGCAACACCGGCGAAGGCCAGCACATCGATGTCTCGGTGACCGAGTGCGTGGCATCCACGGCCATGGCGACCCAGACCATGTATCCCTTCATGGGCGGCACGCTGCCCCGAAGACGGGCGTCCGGCAGCGCCTTCGGCCACCCGATGGCCTGCGAAGACGGCTGGATCATCGTGCAGACCGGCGGCGGGGCGACGTGGGATACCATCGCCAATTTCTTCGGCGACCCCCAACTGAAAGAACCCAAGTTCGCCGACCCGGCCCAACGTATCCGCAATACAGAGGAATTGGACCAAGTGGTCCTGGACTCCATCAAAGAACGCGGTAAGTGGGACCTGTTCACGAAGGCGGCCGAGGCCCGTATGCTCTTCGGGCTGGTGCAGACTCCATCAGAACTGCTTGAGTGCCCCCAACTAGAGTCCCGGGACTTCTACCGCGAGATAGACCACCCGGTCATCGGAAAGTTGAAAGTGCCGGCGGCGCTATTCAACCTGAGCCTGACGCCATACCAGTACCTCCGCCCGGCCCCCACCCTGGGCCAGCACAACTCAGAGATCTTCATAGACGGCCTGGAATACTCCCGTGAGGATTTCGTGCGCCTAAGGCAACTTGATGTCATTTAACAAATTCAACCAAGGCTTAACCCAAGCGGTGCTCCGACGGAGCTCACCACGAGCGGAACCAACCTAACTTGACTTGTAAAATCACAAACCGCTCGTCCTGAGCTCTGTCGAAGAGCGCGCACCAGTCAATCTAGAGAAGGAACAAAAATGGCCCGGTTACCCCTGGAAGGAATCAGAATCATTGACTCAACCTACGTGTTCGCCCTGCCCTACGCGGGTGGCTTGCTGGCTGACATGGGCGCCGAGGTGATCAAAGTCGAAGGGCCGGGCCGCCCCGATGTCACACGCACGGGAGGTTACGCCGGGCAATTTCCCGAGAATGACCTGGGCGAAGACTGGTGGAACCGTCCGTCCACCTACAACCTGATCCACCGGGGCAAGAAGTCCATAACCCTGGACATGACCGACTCACGGGGCCGGGACGCATTCTGCGACCTGATCAAGGTTAGCGACGTAGTGATGGAGAATTTCACTCCCAGAGTGATGCGCAGTTGGGACCTCGATTATCCCAACATGAAGAAGCTGAAGCCCGACATCATCATGGTCTCCAACACCGGCTACGGCCACGGCGGGGGCCCCTACTCCGGCTACCCGGCCCAGGCCACCACCCAGGAAGCCACCCACGGCCACTGCTGGATCACTGGGTACAAAGATCAGGGTCCGGCCAAGGCAGGGGCGTCTTTCGTGGACTTCCTGTCCACCTGGACGGCGCTGTTCGCCATCGGCTCGGCGCTGCGATACCGTAACAAGACTGGACAAGGACAGTGGGCCGACATCGGCATGTACCAGGCGGGCGTGATGTTCATGTCTGAATATATCATGGACGCTCAGGTAAACGGCCGGGAGGGCGGGCGTATCGGCAACCGCCATCCCTACCGGGCGCCTCAGGGTTGTTATCCGGCCTTGGGTGACGACCGGTGGATCACCCTTTCTGTGGGCGATGACGAGGGCTGGGCCGGCATGTGCGGGCTGATGGGCCGGCCGGAGCTAGCCACAGATCCAGAGCACGCCGACCTACTTTCCAGGCAGCGCAACCACGACCAGATAGACGAGATCATCCGCGAATGGACCTCCGGAGTGGACCGGTATGAATTGATGCACGCGCTCCAGGGAATTGGTGTCCCAGCGGGCCCGGTGCTCAACAGCAAAGACATCCACTACGACCCCCAGTTCAAGAGCCGCGGGTTTCTGGAGCGGGTAGACTACCCCAAGGAACGTGAGATGGGCTCCCGAATGTTCATCGGCCGGCCTTGGAAGTTCTCCAACAGCTCTCTGGCCATCCAGGGGCCTTCACCGACCTTCGGCCAGCACAACGAGGATGTACTCCAGGACTTGTTGGGGGTGGACAGCGAGACCTACCAGAGTCTGGTGGACGATGCTGTGGTGGCCACCGTGCCGACCACCGGCGAGCCGTCTCCGAGGATTCCGGAGTCCGAGTCGCTGGAGCGGGGAATGATCGCCGATTGGGACCCCGACTACCTCAAGAATCTGGGCTTGGCCTAGCCTCGGCCCAACAGTCGTCAAACTTCCTTGACACCCTCAAAACCCCAGGACTAAGCTTTTAAAGAGGGCCCGTAGCTCATTGGTAGAGCAGTCGGCTCATAACCGACTGGTAGTTGGTTCGATACCAACCGGGCCCACCAATAATCCCTTGTGCTCTCCCCGACGAAAACCAATCGGCCGGTTATACCCAGGTTATTCTCGGCTGATTGAAAACAAATTTACGGCCATGATTGTAGCCCATACCAGCCATACCTCTATGAACAGCCGCTGGAACATTCCGTTCAGGTCATCGACCTCGATGATCTTTCCAACGACTAGCCACGAAAGAAAACTCAGAAGCACAGCGAACCTGCCGGACCACAGCATGCGGTACCAAGAGGGTTAGAAGGAACACTATTTCGCGCCGATGAAGACGCATTTCGGGAAATATTGCTGAGTACTATGTCCGACCTTGTTCCCAATTCCCTATCTGCTCATGGTGAGCCTGTCGAACTACGGCTTCGGGACAGCGTGTTTCCACCTCGAACATGGCGGGTGCGCATCCTTCGACAAGCTCAGGATGAGCGGGTTGATTAGTCGGCGATGACCCCAGCCGAAACATATGCCGCACACCTGGACGCCGTGCAGGAACAAAACGCTCGTATCTATGGGCCGCCGGCGGGGGGTGATGTGTGGGGCGGGGCGTCGGCGCGGCAGTTCCGGTTTGACCCCCGGCGGAAGCGGGACCGCAACATGGTAGCCATCGCTTCTTACGTGAAGTCGGACGACGTCGTGGTCGACGTAGGCGGCGGGGCCGGAAGGGTGTGTCTGCCGCTGGCTCTGCAGTGCAAAGAAGTCTGGAATGTTGAGCCGTCGCCGGGAATGGGCTCCGAGTTCGAGTCTCTGGCGAAAGAAGCAGGCATCACTAACGCCCGCCTGATCCCTTCCAATCTGGCCCAGGCCGAAGCGCCCAGAGGCGCCATCGCTTTCACGGCTGACGTCACCTACTTCGTCCGGGACATCGTGTCTTTCATCCGCCAGTTGGAGGCCCCCGCATCTCGCCGGGTCATGATCACCATCTGGAGTTATCCCCCACCCAACCGAAGGGGCAAACTGTTCGAACTGGTCTACGGAGAAGAACAGGCCGTGCTGCCCGGCCTGGCTCAACTGCTGCCGGTGCTGTGGGATATCGGGATACTGCCAGACGTCCAGGTGCTGCCCGAGTCGCCTTGGTGGGAGAACGAGCGGCCTCCGAGTAGGGAAGAGGCGGTCAAGATGATCGTGGAAGACCGGGTGGTCAAGGCCGAAGACCACGACCGTGCCCAAGCGCTATTCGAGGAGAACTTCGACGAGCTGTTCGCTCCCAGCAATGCTGGCTTCGTGCCCCTCTGGCGCTCGGACATGCGCGAAGTGCTGATTACTTGGGAGACCGGGGGCTAATCGGCATTGACACCCGGCTACGGCACTGCTAGATTTTGGCCTCTTGGAAACTGGCGACTTCCGTGGGCTGAATGAACGACTCTGTTCTGAAAGACATCAAGATCATCGACCTGACCCAGCACATCGCTGGTCCCTACTGCACCAAATTGCTGGCGGACTACGGGGCGGACGTAATCAAGGTCGAGCGTCCGAGCGGCGACCCGGCCCGGCGGATGGGACCCTTTCCTGGACACGAACCCCACCCGGAAAAGAGCGGCCTGTTCCTCTACCTGAACACGAATAAACGGGGAGTCACCCTGGACCTGAAGTCGGATGGCGGCCGGGCGGCGCTGCTTGATCTGGTCCGGGACGCCGATGCCCTGGTGGAGAGCTACTCTCCCAGGATCATGCCATCGCTGGGGCTGGACTACCAGACTCTCAGCAAGGTGAACCCCAAGCTGGTGATGACCTCGGTATCCAGCTTCGGGCGCAACGGCCGCTACAGCGAATACCGCGCCACCGAGCTGGTGCTCTATGCCCTCTGCGGCATGGCCTACATCACCGGCGGCTACCACCGTGAGCCGGTGAAGCACGGCTACAGCCAGGCGCAGTATCTGGGAGGCGTGGCCGCAGCTTCGGGCACGGTCGCGGCGCTTCTGGGACTCTGGCGGAACGGCGGACAGGGACAGCAGGTCGACGTGTCGATACTGGAGTGCGCCATCAGCACGCTATTCACCACTTTCTTGGATTACACCTACGCCGGGCTGGTCTCCCGGCGGCAGCCGTCCCAGGGCAGCAGCCTCCGCTACCCGGCGCCCACCAAAGAAGGCTACATACTGCCCACGCCGGGGGTGATGGGAGATTGGGACACCTACGCCGCTATGGCCGAAGTGCCCGAACTCCAAGACCCTAAGTTCGCCACGCCCGCCGACCGTCAGCTGCATTCGGACAAGGTCGACAACCTTCTTAAAGCCAAGTGGCTTGAGAAGACCGCCGAAGAGTGGTTCCACCACGCTCAGGAATGGCGATTTCCCTTCTCTCCGGTGAACACCATGGAAGACATCTCCGGCTCGTTGCAACTGGAGGAGCGTGGGTACTTCGTGGAGTTCCCTCATCCGGCGGTGGGCACGTTGCGCTATCCCGGAGCGCCCTTCCGGATGTCGGAAACTCCCCGCCGGCAGGCGATGCCTGCGCCAATTTTAGGACAGCATAATGCGGAGATTTTCCACGGAGCTGCACAGTGACCGCCCCGCTGCCTCTGAGCGGCATCCGCATCATCGAGCCGGGCCAGGTCTGGGCGCTGCCCTACGCCATATCGCCTCTGGCCCTCTACGGCGCGGAGGTCATCAAGGTTGAGTCCGCGGTACGGCCAGACTCGTCCCGAGGCAGCCCTCAACCGGACAGCCAGGTTGGCGACCAGCCGTGGAACGACGGAGGTATGTACCACGAAGCGAACCGCAACAAATCGGGCATCTCGCTGGACCTCAACACCGACCGCGGTAAGGAACTGTTCAAAGAAATGGTGAGTGTCAGCGACGTGGTGGCCCAGAATTTCCCTCCGCGGGTGATGAGGAACTTCGGACTGGACTACCCCAATCTCCGGAAGGTGAAACCAGACATCGTCGTCTTGGACTCCACGGCCTACGGCAGCTCCGGTCCGTGGGAGAACTACATCGGGTACGGCTCCAGTCTTCAGGCGGTCACCGGGCTGACCTATCTAACTGGTTACGAGGACGGCGGGCCGGTACAGGGTGGCATCCTGTTCAACGACACCCTGGGAGCCTTGAACGCCACCTATGCCATCCTGCTGGCGCTGGCCCACCGGGAGCGCACCGGGCAAGGGCAATGGATCGACCTTTCCCAGTACGAAGCCGGTGTGGCGCACCTGGGCGAGGCGTTCATGGAATTCGAGATTAATGGCGTGGCGCCGACCCGCCGTGGGAACAGCCACCCGGATCACGCTCCGTACGGCGTGTACCGCTGCACCGGCGACGATGCCTGGGTATCGATTACTGTGACCTCGGACGCCGAATGGGCCAACTTCGTCCGCACCGCGGGGGAGCCATGGGCGTCCAACAGGGACTGGGAGACGGTCGCAGGACGTCTGGCCCAGCGGGAGGCCCTTGATGCAGCCATCAGTGACTGGGTGGAGACCAGAGACAAGCATGAGGTTATGCACCTGCTTCAGGCGGGCGGGGTGGCCTGCGGGGCGGTGTACAACACTCGTGAAATTGCCACCGACCCCCATCATGCCGACCGGGGGTCCTTCTCTATATCAGAGCACCGGGAGCCAGTGGGACCCCGGCCCCACTCGGCCCCTCTGTTTGGGTTGACTGGCGTGGACCGGCCTCCGGACCGTCTCGCGCCCAGGTTTGGGGAGTTCAACCACCAAATCTTCTGCGATCTGCTGGGTAAATCAGAACAGGAATATGTCGAGTTGATGGAACAACAGGTCATCTCAGACATCCCGGCTAATCCTGGAGTTACGCCGCCACCGAACGTCGAGGGTTTGTTGCGCATGGGATTTCTCGCGGAGCATGACCTCGATTACAAGGCCAAGTTGGGCATCTAGATATTTGTTCGATCAAATGGAGGGCTGCCAATGGACACGGTGAACTACGAGAAAACGAGCCCCACCGCCTGGATAACCATCAACCGTCCCCAGGTGATGAACGCCTGCGACCCGCCGACCACGGACTATATCTACGGGTGTGAGCAGGATTTCGATAAAGACCCTGATCTGAAGGTGTTGGTGCTGACCGGCGCTGGCGAAAGGGCCTTCTGCACGGGCATGGACCTGAAGGCCGCGGCGGCGCGTATCGCCTCGGGCGGCCCGGTCAGCAACGTGGTGCCGCCGTACATGAAGACCGACAAGGTGACCATCGCGGCGGTTAACGGCTACGCGGTGGCAGGCGGACTGGAACGGGCGCTGGCCTGCGACATCCGCATCGCTTCAGACAACGCCCAGTTCGGCTGCTTCGAGATTCGACGGGGACTGCCGAACCCGCCCGACCCGTTGATCCGGCTAGTCGGCTTCGGGCCGGCCTTGCACATGCTGCTCAGCGGTGAACTGATCGACGCCCAGGAAGCTCTGCGCATCGGCTTGGTCACTAAAGTGGTCTCGGCCCAAGAACTGATTCCTACCGTGGAAGAACTGGCTGCGCGCATGGGCGAATATCCGACTGAGGTCCTGGTGGCCACCAAGAAGGCGGCCTTCGCCGGTCGGGATATGACGATCGAGCAGTCACATCTTTACGCTCGGGCGTCGTCGGCGCCCCTGCGGGACTCGGACATCAGCCGCGAGGGTGTGACGGCCTTTGCAGAGCGTAGAAAAGCTAATTATGGCTAATCAAAGAGCTAGATCAGGAGGGAAACACCGTGGCTGATAAGAAGATTTCTTGTGCGTTCGGAGTTGATCTGGACGCCGTTGGCGGGTGGTTGGGTTCCTATGGGGGTGAGGACTCGCCCGACGACATCTCACGGGGCATGTTCGCCGGAGAGGTGGGCACGCCACGCCTGGTCAGGCTGTTCGAACGGTTGGGGATCACGACCACCTGGTTCATTCCCGGCCATTCCATGGAGACGTTCCCCATCGAGTGCCAGATGATCGTGGCTGGAGGACATGAGATTGGCCTCCATGGCTACTCTCATGAGAATCCCATTGCCATGTCTGAGGAGCAGGAGGAGGCGGTGCTGGTCAAGTGCATCGATCTGATCACTAGCATTTCGGGCAAACGACCCACCGGTTACGTGGCCCCTTGGTGGGAGTTTAGCCACGTGACCAACGAGCTGCTGCAGAAGCACGGCATCAAGTACGACCACAGCCTGATGCACAAGGACTTTGAGTGTTACTACGTGCGGAAGGGCGACCGCTGGACCAAGATCGACTTCTCACGGCCTGCCGAGCATTGGATGCACGCGTTGGTACGTGGGGTAGAGACCGACTTGGTGGAGATACCGGCCAACTGGTACCTGGACGACCTGCCGCCGATGATGTTCATCAAGGCCGCGCCCAACAGCCACGGGTTCGTCAATCCCCGGGATATTGAGCAGATGTGGAAGGACCAGTTCGATTTCGTGTATCGGGAGTATGACGAGGCCGTGTTCCCCATCACCATCCACCCCGACGTCAGTGGCCGTCCTCAGGTGTTGCTGATGCTGGAGCGGTTGGCCGAATACCTCCTGTCCCACGACGGCGTCCAGTTTAAAACCTTCAACGAGATTGCCGACAATTTCTTGGCCAACCACCCACGGGGGTAGGAGGCTGCTTGGGCGCACCTTGTCATTCCTGCGAAAGCAAGAATCTAGGCAAACTAAGTCTGGCAGATCATGGATGACTTATGCGAAGACTCGCCCCACCCTAACCTCTCCCTCTCACGGGTGAGGGGACTTTTCCTTCGATTCCCACGACAACCTCGACACCCGTCATCTGACTTCAGCCAACTACATGGATTCCGGCCTTCGCCGGAATGACGGGTGGGTGGCAATACAAGAAGAGACCCGGCGGGTTTCCGACGGGTCTCTTTGTTTTCTGTTGACGGGTGGGTCTGGCTCTACCGGCCGCCGTACATGGGTTTGAAGAAGCTGTGGAGGAAGTTGCGGCCGTGGGCCCAGGAGTGGCAGCGTTTCAGCACGCCGTCCGGAATCTTTTCTCCAGCCTTGTGTGTGATGCGGAAAGCCTCGTAGTTCTTCAGTTCCGGCGGGATATCGAGAGTGAAGATCAGCTCGCACTCGGACGCGGCCAAAAACAGCTTCAGAGATTCGAAGCCCTTGGGTTTCTTGTTGGGCGTTTGGTAGACGAACAGTTCCGTGGCGCCGATCAGCTCATCAAGGTGGTCGTTGCCGTTGCCACGGCCTCCACCCTGGCGTAGTTTTTCCCGGGTGAATCCGGAATTCGTCAAGCTTTGTCGTCCTTGCAAACTCATGTTATCGCTCTCGTTAGCCGATCGATTCTGGGCGACATCAAAGCAAAATCGCCAAGCAGTATCTCCCATATTAGTGGAAAACCCCATCGTATGGAAACCAGGCCATGCCGGCGTGTGGAAACCCGGTTGCACCGGTGCCGGCTGGTTAAGGGAATAGGGCCCAGCCTTCCATGTCGGTCTCGGCCTTGAAGAGGTGACCCTCGGCGCTGGTCACGTATAGAGTGGACCGGTCCGGGCCACCGAAGGCACAGTTGGTGGGCCGGAAGCAGGGCACCGGATGGGTCTCGATCACCCGCCCTTTGGGGTCGAACACATAGATCAGCGGGCCGGGTCCGGAAGAAGGCCAACCGGCGGTGGCGACGATATTGCCGCCTCGGTCCAGGCACATGCCGTCGATGCCGCGCTGTGGGTCGCGTTTGTTGGTGCCGAATGCATGAAGGGTGTCGTAGGGGCCCAGGGAGCCATTGTCATTGATCGGATAGGCCCGCAGTTCCCGGTCAATGCTGGCGTCTTCGCTGTTGCTCTCGGCGACGTAGAGTGTGTTGCCGTCGATGGACACCAGAATGCCGTTGGGCATGGTGCTATCGGTCTCGACCCGGGCGATCGAGTAGCTGCCGTCGGCCTGAGGAGTGGCGCAGAGCACCGCGCGGAGGCCGGGTTCTTCAATCTCGGTTGCGTCGATGTTGGTGGCGTTCCAGGGGTTGGTGAACCAGATGCGGCCTTGGCGGTCGACGGCCAGGTCGTTGGGTGTGTTCAGCTTATGGCCGTCGAACTCGTCGGCGACAACAACGTTGTTGCCGTCCGGGTCGAAGCGCAAGATAGCCCGTCCACCGGAGCAGCAGCCAAATAGGCGGCCTTCTTCATCGTGGGCCAGGCCGTTTGTGCGGTTGGTGCCTTCGCGCCAGACGGTTATTTCGTCGGTCTTGTGGTCGCAGCGGTAGATGCGGCTAGCGGCGATGTGGGTGAAGAGCAAGTTCTCGCCGTCCCACACGGGGCCTTCGGTAACGCTGCCGTAGGGTTTGTTAAGCAATTGAAAACGCCAACTCATGGGGTGGTCCCTCCATGGTTCGAGGCTGATTAGCTAGGCGCAGATTGTAGCAGACCAAGGATTTGGGAACAAACGGCGGTACGTATCTGCGGGTGGGTGCTATACTTTTTTAAGGCACTATTCGTATCTAAGTGGAAGAAGAAACCTTTGGCGCGTGTTTGTAGAGAAATAATCGAGGCTTTGATCCTGGCGGCGGTGGTTTTTATGCTACTGCAGACCACGGTGCGGAACTTCAAGGTTGACGGCTCCAGCATGGACCCCACTTTGGAAGACGGCCAGTACCTTTTGGTGAACCGGCTGGTTTACCTGAATATCGAGATGGACCGGCTGGCTAAGATCGTGCCTTTCTGGCAGGCCGATGAGGGCTCATCCCGGAAGGCCATACACGCCCCCGAGCGGGGAGAGATCATCGTATTCGAGTTTCCGGATAGGAATCCCGATAACCCCAGGAAAGATTTCGTGAAAAGGGTCGTTGGTCTGCCCGGCGAAACGATACGCATGTTTGATGGTGTCGTGTTCGTGAACGAGGAAAAACTGGTCGAGCCTTACCTGGCTGAGAAGGATCATTCCAACGCGGCCGAGCTCACGTTGGGAGAATGGGAGTATTACGTTCTGGGGGACAACCGGGACCACAGCAACGATTCCCGCTCCTGGGGCGCGGTGCCAGACGCCAACCTGCGCGGAAAGGTGTGGATGGTGTATTGGCCGGCGCCGGGAATTCAGATCCTGAACATACTGGACCGGATACCCTGCTTCGGATAATTATCAGGAGATTGACTGCTTAGTCGATGGGCGGGGCAACAAGGATGTCATCGCCCTCGATCTGTACGCTATAGACGCGGAGAGATTCGTTGGCCGGTGGATTGGTCGGCGCTCCGGTGATGCAGCTAAAGGCGCCTCCGTGGAGCGGGCATTCAACCTCATCGCCCCTTAGGTCTCCCTCGGAGAGCGACGCATAAGCGTGGGAGCAGATGTCGTCGATGGCATGGATAGTTCCATCTACGTTGACCAGAAGCACCTGTTCGCTCCCTACTTCCACCGCGATCATCTCGCCTGGTCTGATTTCACTTACCTGTGCAACCTTGATAAAGCCTGCGTCGGCCATAGTTTCAATCGCTCCTATCCGTGATTAGTCTGGGCCAATATTATAGGCAAATTTGAAGGGCAGTGCCCGGATGCGGTTATCTGAAAAAGATGACTGAGTCTGTGGACAGCCAAGCGGGCGGTTGCCTATAATGGCTGAGGCCCCGTGTTCCCGGCTGCGGGATGAATCCGGGTCCTGTGGGAGGATCTCCCGCCAAGCTGGAGAGGTGCCAGAGCGGCCGAATGGGCACGACTGGAAATCGTGTAGGGGCGCAAGCTTCTCGCGGGTTCGAATCCCGCCCTCTCCGCCAGCTTTCTTCCCCTCGTTACCACTTCCCTTGGCCGCTTCGCTTTTGTTGCCAGAGCGGCTTCGGGGAACCTATTTGATGCGAAAGCCCTGGCTGCTCATCGCCATCTGTCTAGCGGCCATCGTTCTTGTTGCCTGCGGCTCCGAGACTGAAACGGCTGATGATTGTCCGGCGTGGTCCAATCTTACGGCGACGGATGGGGCTGTCAGATTCCCAGCGACTCGTAGAGTTCGGGGTTGGCGCACTCTTCCAGCCGCTCCCCGTTCAGTCCGGCCACCAGGTTTCTGGCTGCCAGAAGGTGCATCTCCCTGCGGGAACGGTTGGAGGCGCTGCCGATGTGGGGCAGGACCACCACGTTGTCGAGGCCAAGTATCGGGTGTTCTGGAGGCACGGGCTCAGGGTCGAATACGTCCAGGCCGGCCCCGGCGATCCAACTCTTTTTAAGCGCTTTGTACAGGGCCTCGGTGTCCACTACCGGTCCGCGGGAGAGGTTCACTAGGATCGCGGATTTTTTCATTGCCTTGAGCTGTTTTTCGCCGATGAACTTGTTCGTCTCCGGGGTTAGCGGCACGTGGATGGAGATGAAGTCGGAGTCGGCCAGCACTCGTTTGAACGACGCGTACTTGAAGCCATGTTCCTTCTCCAGTTCCCGCTTCCGAGTGCGGGAGTGGTATAGGACTTTCATGTCGAATCCTTTGGCCCGCTTGGCCATCTCCAGGCCGATCCCGCCCAAGCCCAGAATGCCCAAGGTGCTGCCGTTGACCTCTGAACCCAGCCAGAACATGGGGTGATGTGAGATCTTCCAGTTGCCTTCCCGGACCCACTTGTCGCTCTCAACTACGCGCCGGGCCACGGCCAGTAGAAGGCCGAAAGCCAAGTCGGCGGTCGACTTGGCCAAGACGCCGGGGGTGTAGCCGACCAATATCTCGCGCTTGGTGGACTCGGGGATGTCGATGTTGTCCAGCCCCACCGCCACCTGGCTCAGCACCCTCAGCTTGGGCGCGGCTTCCAAGACCGATGCATCGATGTGGTCCATCACATTGATGATGGCGCCGTCCACGTCGGCCAAAGCCTCTTTCAGTTGTTCCGGAGAGGGAGGCTGGTCCTCGGGCCAAAGTTCTAGTTCAGCGGACTTCTCGATGAGGTCCAAGGCATCGGGAAATATCTGCCGGGTGACGTAAACGCGGGGTTTGAACATCGTCGAAATCTTTCCTTATCTCAAGGCGCTTAATCGCTCTGTAATTGTAGCAAAGGGAACCCGGATTTTGACGCCTATTCGAAGGGAATCCCCGGTGCTATACTGGACTGCCGCCCGTGCCTGGGCACGAATGACGATCAACGAGTTGTAGGAGAATATCATGGCCCTGTTTTTGAATGACCAGGAAGTGGCCCAACTGCTACCCATGGGCGAGTGTATCGACGTACTCGACCAGGCCTTTGCCGATGCCGGCGAAGGTAAGGTGGACAACCGCCCCAGGAACCGCATCCGCATGCCGGGCGGCTTCTTCCACTTCATGACGGCGTCCAATGCGGGTCAGGGGGTTTTCGGATACAAGGCGTATCCCTCGTTCGGCGGGCCCGGCTCGGCCAAGATGATCGTCATGCTCTACGACTACGAGACCGGCGGGTTGCTGTCCTGCATGGAAGCCGGCCGCCTAGGGCAGATACGCACCGGCGCCGCTAGCGGGGTGGCCACCAAGTACATGGCCAAGAAAGATGCAGCCACTGTTGCCGTGATCGGGTCCGGGTTTCAAGCCCGCACCCAGCTGGAGGCGGTCTGCTCGGTCCGCGACATCAAAGGGGTGAAGGTGTTCAGCCGCAAGGAAGAGCGTCGCGAGGAGTTCGCCAAGCGCAGCAGCGAGAGCCTGAGCGTGGATGTGGAGGCAGTGGAAACCGCCGAAGAATGCGTTGCGGGGGCCGACGTGGTGATCGTTATAACTTCTGCCCGGGAACCGGTTCTATTGGGTGACTGGCTTTCTCCGGGCGCCCACATAAACGCTGCTGGCGGCAACCACTGGATGCGGCGTGAGATCGACGAAGAAGCTGTGCTCCGGTCCGAGGTCATCGTGGTTGACGACCTGGACCAGGCCAAGATCGAGTGCGGAGACCTGCTCTGGTTGGAGCCCCGGGGCAGCTTCCGCTGGGACATGGCCAAGGAGCTTCAGGACCTGGTGTCAGGACAGGTTAATGGGCGTCCGTCAGCCGACTCGATAACGTTGTTCGAGTCGATGGGTCTGGCCTTAGAGGACATCGCAGCCGCTCAATTGGTCTATAACAAGGCGAAGGAGCAGGGTATCGGACAGGGACTCCCGTTCTAGCGAGCCGGCGTCTCTCTCCGAATGACAGTGCGAGTGGGTTTGTAACTAGAGAATTGGTTCCTGCTAGCTTGGGCGGGTTAAAAACCGGCGCCTACGTTTTGTAAGCGCCCGCAACAGACCAAAATCCCTTCTCCCGTGCACGGGAAATGGTTTGGGTGAGGGCGGCGGTTCTCGGAGATCATGTTTGTTGATAGATGGCCCATCGACAGGCTCACCCGCGCTGGGCAAAGGAAATGGCGACAGCTAATGTCGCTGCCGCCATTTGGAGGAGGAGTAGATCCGGCCTCAGCCGCGGATGAGGCTGCACCGCCGAGGGGCGTCATTACAGGGGCCGCAACCAGGTTACTTCTGAATAATCCCCGGGAAATCCATCCAGAAGGTGAAGAAGAGACCCGGTTAGAAGGCCGTCGGGCCGACGCGGCGGATGGGCTCCGTCTCGGCCAGCTTGTGCTCAACGCGCTGCTTTTCGGTAATGGCTGGTCCGGTCAGCCAGTCGTACGCTGCAGCCACCCCGTCTCCCATCTGATGTAGCACTTCGCCCAAGTGCAAAAAGTTCGGATGCCCGTGGTTCTTGTTTGCCTTCGCCATTATCCTTTTCCTAGCCTTCGGACTTACTG
>DCWQ01000072.1:8354-14099 GCA_002328185.1 Dehalococcoidia bacterium UBA2158 | reverse complement strand
CGCCAGCCGAGGCCCGAGGTCATGCCCCGCAGGTAATTGATCTGGCCTACATGTTCCGTGGAGTCTCCGATTACCCCGGCCAGAACCCTCCACCCAGACCGAGGTTCGCCGGGTAGGCCTTTTACCGGCTCCTCCAATTGCTCCGCTGTGAGCTTCAATATTCGGTCGACAATCGTACGGTGGGCGGCATCGGCATAGGACAACACCAGATCCCGGTCCGCCCGGAAACCGGCCACCTGTTCAGGCGTATCTCCTAATCCGGTCCTTTCATCTGGAATGCCGAAACGTTGTGACCACCCTTCGCTGGTCCAGACTTGGGTCTCTCCCGATACGATAGCGCTGGTCCGGTCTCGCCAGCGACTTAGATGCCAGACCAGCCAGGCGATCGAATTGCTGTCGGCCGTGGGTTGGTAGTAGAACTGTTCGTCAGTAATACCGTCCCGTAGCCTTTCGATCCAGAGGTAAGAAGCATCAAGGCGATCTACTATGAACCGGTTTAGGTCGATATGTTCGGTAGGCATACTTCTCCTGTGCGAGGACTGGTATCAGTGAGTCCGGGCCAACGTAATTTCTGACCTGGATTCGGGAACCGATGTTCTCCCTGGCTCAAGAGTCCTCCGGTCGTCAACGTGCGAGGAATTCTAGGATTCGCGGATTAACTTCGCCGGGTTTCTCTTGGTGCATGAAGTGTCCTGTTCCGGTAATTATCAACTTTTCAAGGCCACCTGTGAAGAATCGGTCCATGGATCCACTTTCAAAAGCATCGATCCTTTTTGGGCGGTCGCTCGTGCCGTGTAATGCCAACGTTGGAACTGTGATCGGGCCAGCGGTTATTCGTTTTTGTGCATCTTCAAGTGAAGGGTCCTGGAGCGCTTGGTTATACGTAGCCCGATAATAGCCGAGGGCAGCCTCAACCACCCCGGGTTTTCGGAAAGTCTCCTTGATGCTCTGGATGTACTCCTCGGGTATGTCCCATTCGGGAGCTGCATCCCTCCACCACGCTTCGATGAACTCGAAGTCATTGTGTGCCAGAGTGGCTTCCGCCGCGGGGAGTTGGAAATAATAAGAGTGCCACGTCCCTTTCAAGAACTGAAAATCCATCCGCAAATCTTCGTCGGCTCGGCCTGACGCTATGGTCACTAGTTTAGTGACCTTCTCAGGCCCTAGTACCGCTGCTCCGCTAACAGCGGTTGCTCCCCAATCATTCCCGATCAGATAGGCCTGGTCAAAACCCAGCGCGCCTATCAATGCCAACACATCTAGGCTCAATAGGGCAGTCTGGTAGCGGCCGTCTTTCGGCGCCTCGGTTGGCGCATATCCCCTCATAAACGGGGCGATGCCCCGAAAACCAGCTTTGGCGAGATCCGGTAGTAGATGCCGGAAGGAATACGCGTGGTCTGGGAACCCGTGCATGCATAATGCCAAGGGGCCTTCACCCATTTCCAGGTAGTGAAAGTTGATGCCGTTAGCTTGTACAGAACCGGATGTCAAATCTGGCATGGTCCTCCTGGTCTTGTATTGTTTTCACTTTGGTGGCTATCTGACGGCTGGTAGGCTTCGAATGAGGTGTCGTGGCCCGGTTGGGCAAAGGCATTGTAATTTCCAGGCACGGCGACGCCAATGAGTCGCCGTGACCTGGTCGTACGCCGAAATACGCGGGATAAGGTTACACGACCTACGACATGCCCACGCCACTTTGTTTATGAAACAAGAGACCAATCCCAAAGTGGTCCAAGAACAACTAGGTCACAGCAGTATATCGGTGAACTTGGATGTATACTCCCATGTCGTTCCAGGTATGCAGGAGCTAGCGGCGGCGCAGTTCGATGGAGAACTAAAGGCCGGAATAGATTACCAGGTCAATTCCACTTAGCCTCATCAACGACTTAGTCATCGTTGATGAGGCTCATTATTCTGCAGCACTATCTCGGCCATGCTATAATGCTGTATATCTGACGTCTATGCTGTCAAAATTCATACACTGATTATTGTTGTAAATGCCAAGTATTGAAGAGTCTATCCAAAAAGGTCCACTTAGCGCCCCAGAACGGGCAGTCTTGGACGTGGTTAATAGCAATCCGAAATGCGTATGGAGTACGTCACTCGAAGACCTGTTGGAATTAGCGAAATGGACCACGCAGCCGACATCACGATCAATACCTTTCACCCAGGAAGAATACGAGGCACATCGAGCAAGAAAGAACCTATCAGACGATACTCATATGCCGTTGACCATCAATACAAAGGTTAAGGTTTATATAGGGGAAGGAAGAGAACCGAAAACTGCTTATAGTCTACGGACTATAATGTCCGCTCTTAGCAACCTTCATCACACCGGCAGGATTTGGGCTTACAAAATGTATAAGCGAACCCATTACGGGTCCTTCAACGCAGAAAGCCAAGTCAAAACCGCCTTGGGCAGGTTATCTGCTGAGGGACAAGCGAAAGCAAACTTTACTCCGTTAACACCCGAAGAATCTGTAGCACCACTTGCAGAAAAGGGTATGGGGTTCAAATCGGCTGCAGTTCCTCAAAAGATATAGATTCAGACCTGGCATCCGTTAACACCATTCAATCGCCCTATACAACCTCTCTTCACAGAAAAGAGGCCTCTAAATCCACATTTGGCTTTCCAGTTAACTCCTTCTTAAACACCTCAACGACCATCTAGCCTAATCGCATCCACCCGAAATCGGTTCGTGTCCTTGGGCCGCTAAGTTCCCCTTACGCTATATTCAAGGGCGACCTCCTGTTCGACCTCAGCCATCCCACCTGTCTCTACCCTAAAACCATCCAACATCCGGGCCTTAATACTAAGGGTTGATTTTTGACCGGCAGTATTTTATACTCTTGAAAAATACACAGATCATACTGTTACAGAAGCTATAAATACAATATAGCGAGCCGCCCAATTGCCCGTAAATGGTTTACGGTATCTGATTCGCAGAGCGAATGGCTACTTATAAATGAGGTACGACGGAATGGCTAATCATAAGTTTTATTTAGGCGACTCCAGATACCAGACATCCTATTCCTCTGATTTCGAAGTTCTAGAAGAGGACACCGGCCCCCCCAAAGTCACGCCATCCTTCGCATGAAGGACGATGCTATCTGCATCATCGATACATCTGAGCTAAACGACGCTGGGGAGTTCCACACAGCCCAAGGTTATGCGGTTGTGCTGATTAAATCTGGACCAGATTCTAAAAACTTCTACACCGAACACCGCCCATATCGGGTGAGGTCAATCAGCCATCATACGGGTTGGATCGAATGCGAGGACCCCACTACAGGAAAATGGCTCCTCGCTGCTCCTTACGACGGTCGAAACGCAGGTAGTGACCGAGTTGTTGTTCCAGATCAAAGCACGAGGTCTATCGCATACCAGTGCCCATACCTGTCATTTGTCGAAAACCTAGACCATTACCACGACGGAAACCAACTTGTGGAACTTAAGCTACATGATCCCGCAAGCGAGGCTTTTTTGGCTCTGAAAAAGTATAACGAGCAGCTAAGAAGCGAATAGTGTCCACGCCATTCGTGCCGCAAGTCCGGACTCCGATTCATTAACGGCTTTTGCTGCTCCGCTGTAATCAGTAGGAGCTCATGCTTCTGACAAGCATTGGCCTCGCAGCCCCGTTATACGCAGGGTAAGCCTAAACGCCAAAGTTAATTCGAACTCCCAGACGTGGGCTAAACATGTTCGGTTTGCCTAAGCTTGGCATGCAAGGACCAAACGATTGTGATTACTGGAAACCAGCGTCAGCAGAGTCCCGTGAACCGCCGGTTCGAAGGCGCCAAACGCGCGGTTCGCGGGTTAACTGATAAGACCGCCGACATTTCGTAATCTACTCCCAGGAGAAATTCCAATGGACCACCGACAACGAATCCTAGAGGATGACCTCAATTTGGTTGTAGACATCGCCGAGTTTATAGGTAGGCGAGTGCCTCTGCAACGTTCCGGCAATAGTTTCAAAGCCCCCTGTCCTTTCCATCAGGAAAAGACACCGTCTTTCCACGTGTTTCCTGATCGGCAGTCGTGGCGCTGCTTCGGCTCCTGCAACGCTGTAGGCGGTGTTATCGATTTCATGAAAAAATTCTATAACCTCAGCCATGGGGAAGCAGTACGCTCATTAGCAGTTGAATACGCTCTTGCCCTTCCAAAGGCGACATCAGAGCCAGAGACACCCGATGGCCGCACATGCTCTTTGAAGACAATGTCTAACACTATTGCGCCTGATCAATCTCTATTCGCTTCTGGAACCCACGGGCTCGAGCGCGCGCGCGAAGCATACGAGGGGCTGATTGGAAATCCGCCCTTCGGAAGGAAACTGCGTCTGTGTAGCGATGGGAGATGGAGGCCCACCTATTATTATGATGACCGTCAGCTAATCGTAGGCAACCTGGGCTACAAAGGAAGGATCAACCGTTTCGGAAGGAGAAACGATCTCAAGTCATTACTCCCGGAATCGAGGCCGGTTGGTATCGTTGTGGCCTTACCAACCACGTTGCAGAACCATGTTGAGGTAGAGCGTCCGGACGGCCGGATTCGGATCGAAGATGCATCTGAGGTCTTCAACGCGGGCGAGATCACCTGGGTACATGGTGAAGCCATTTTGAAAGATATCAACACAAATGAACACGATACAGCCACTTTACTTGGCTGCAGTAGTATGGGGTTTTGCCTCGTTTCCATAGACGGAGAACCTCCCGGCTCCCCACCGTTTTGGATTGGTCCAAAGGAGCCCGATGAGGCCGGCGGCCGGGCTCGCCCATTCGGCGCATATATACATGACGTTTGGGGTCGGTCAGTTCGTTTGTTGAGCCTAGAATCATTCTTTATTCACGACTCCATAGACGGAGACATCCCGGATTCGTATCGAGACGTATCGGGGATTCAGGTCCCAATAGAAATCCCCAAGTACAGCCTGAAGAGACATGCGGACAGGATTAAAAGGGGAAATAGGAGGGGAATAGTACAACGAAGGCCGCAAGTTTCCAGATAACTTCGCCTCAGTCCCCATGGTATCCCAAATACACGAGCCCCCTCAAACAAGAGGGCTCGTGTTATCAATTTGTTATCAAAACGTGGTGCCGAAGGTCAGAGTCGAACTGACACGGGGTCACCCCCACCGGTTTTTGAGACCGGCGCGTCTACCATTTCGCCACTTCGGCACGCTCATTGGTATTATACGGTATGTTTTCTGGAACGCCAGAGAGATTCCCCGCCGAATATTGATCAACCACTAACCCCAATTCTAGGAGGGCGCTGATGCCTATCTTGTACCGGATGGGCGCCAATACGGAAGAGGGTTACCCGGGAATACCGAGGACTGTGCTGGTGGACGCCAGCCATGGGGCTGAGTCGCTGTGGGTGGGGCATCTGGATATAGCGCCCGGCGCCCAGGTCATGACCCATATCCATCACGACACTGAAGAAGCCATGGTCGATCGTGGAAGGTCAACTTGAAGCCGTGCTGGGCAACGAGGTTGTCACCCTGGGTCCCGGCGACACTGTGTTGGCCCCGGCGGGGGTGAAGCACGGCTTCGTCAACCGCTCCGGCGCCAAGGCAGCTTTGTTGGCGCGTTCCCCAAGTGTAGTTTCCAGCACGTGGCAGTGGATTAAAGCAGCATGACGGTATACCAAATCAACCTGGGCGACTGACGTACCACCGAGGAACTGGTGACGGCCGCCAACCACGGCTACTACCATTCCCAGGTCTTCTCCGATAATTTCGCGAGCCG
>DCWQ01000072.1:1994-7958 GCA_002328185.1 Dehalococcoidia bacterium UBA2158 | reverse complement strand
AGAGGCAACCGCCGAGGCTGCCAAGCAGGGTTTGGAGCGTCCCTACTACGAGGACGCCCTCTACTTTGGCATCGAATATCCGGAGGTGAAGCTCGAAACGCCAGTGGCATTTCTCCATGATCCCTGGATAGGCAACCACGGCCGCCGGAACGCCATCTGCCTTTGGAGCAACGAGAGACGCCGAGAGCTGGGTCTAGAAGGTTTCGACGATATGTGGGCGCCTAATTACCGGCTGGCATTCGCCCGTCCGGCCGGCGCAAACTCGGACCAGGGCGCCGGCGCGTAGAGGACAGATAGGCCAGACCCAGCAAGGCGTATCCTTGACGCCATATTTGGGCACGCCTATAATTCTTCGGAGTAAGGATGTGTATCATTGGTTAAACGTACCTACCAACCCAAGAAACGACGCAGGATGCGGGTGCACGGCTTCCGTCACCGCTCAAGTACTTCCGACGGAAGGGCCATTTTAAAAAGACGGCGGTTCAAAGGCCGTCATCAGCTGACAGTCTAAAACCAGCGCCCTATATATCCAGGCGTGCGACCAGACGCTCACTGGCAAACCCACCCAAGTAGTACCGTCCGGAGTTCAGTCCGGTAATGCAGCGCAGGCAACGGCTCACTGGCGCCAAACGGTTTTCCCAGATTCATGTCGAGGGCAGCAGCGCAGCCAACCGGTTGCTGGTCATCAGATACCTGGCCAACGGCTCCGACTGCAGCAGGTTTGGGTTTCTAGTGAGCAAGCGCGTCGGGAACGCCGCTGTAAGAAACAGGGTAAAAAGACGGCTGCGGGAGGCGGTCCGCTTAAACCCGGTAAAAGCAGGGTGGGATGCCTTATTCATAGTCCGTCGCGGGGCCGGGAAGGCCAAGTATCAGGAACTGAAAGACGCGACGGACAATCTTTTGCAACGCGCCAATATCGTGGACAAAGCTCCACAGCCCACCGGTCCAGGACCTATCGTGGACCAAATTTCGGGCGAGGCTTCAGGCTCGCCGTCCGATTAAATCACAGACGGACTTGCTTAGATGAAGTATGTTGTGCTCTCCGCGATCTGGCTATATCAAAAGACCCTTTCGCCATTTCTGCCCGCATCATGCCGGTATTACCCCAGTTGTTCTCAATATTCCCAAGAGGCAGTGGAGAAATACGGAGTCCTTAAAGGAGTCTGGCTTGGCGTCAAACGCCTGGGCCGCTGCCGTCCTTTGGGTGGCCAAGGATATGACCCCGTACTGTGAAAACCCCTAACTGCCTGTTGGAACCTAACATCCACAACTCTCCCGCCAAACCGGCATCCGTGGTGCCCCGAGCCATTCCCAAAAAGAGATTGCCGAACCGGCGGCTGCTGATTCTATCCGCCCTGATGCTGATACCGATCCTCATCGGCTGCACCCGGAATATCGGGGACCAGAGCGACGGCTGGAACCCCACGGTCAGCAGCGGTGGCGTCGTCTACATCGGCACCAAAGACGGCGAAGTAAAGGCCTTCAAAGACGACGGCTCTGGCAATCTCCAGCCAACCTGGACCTTCCCTGCCGGCGCCCAAGACGACCTACACGGCGTCTACAATACTCCCTTGGTGGTTGATGGGCTTGTCTACGTTAGCGGAATCGATGGTTTCGTCTACGCCCTGGATATCGAGACTGGCAATCTAACTGGGGAGGGCTGGAAAAGGCCTGATAACCCCTTTATAAAGCCTGATCCTTTGGTGGCCGGACTGGCCTACGACCCCACTCACGACATCATATTGGCCCCATCGGAAGATGGGTTTCTCTATGCCTACACCGCCAAGAATGGGAACCAGTTCTGGAACCCGTTCCGCACCGGCGCTGCAATCTGGTCAACGCCAGCGGTGCAAGACGGAGTCGCCTACTTTGGGTCCCTAGACCACAACCTCTATGCGGTAAACCTGGACGACGGCGAGGAGGTCTGGCATCAAGAAACCGACGGCGTAATTGCCGGAAAACCATTGGTCTTCGACGGCAAAGTAATCGCCGGTTCTTTCGACAAAACGATCTACGCTTACTCAGCTGACGATGGAACACTGCAGTGGGCGATCGAAGGCGAAAACTGGTTCTGGGCCGGGGCCATCACAGACGAAAACACCATCTTCGCCGCAAACATGGACGGCAACATATACGCTATTGACCGGAACGGCAACCTGCTCTGGAAACATAACGTGGGTTCTGCCATAGTCTCGACCCCCGTTTTGGTACCGAACGGCTTGGTGGTGGCGGCGAAAGACGGGAATCTCTTATTGCTGGACACTAGGGCCGGCGATTTGGGCCTGCAGCGCGTGTTGTTCAACCAGAAGATCGGCGACGCCGAGATAAAAGCGCCTTTGTTCGCCGTCGGCGATTCCGTGTACGTCGGATCACAGGATAAGACTGTTAGGCGCATAGAATTCAGCAGCGGGCAACGCAACGTATGGTGCGTGGACACTATGAGCGGCCGATGCAACCCCTAACCCATAAATCCAACCGGACAAGTCCGGTAGCGAGGTAGGACTCTTTGGAGGCCATTTCATTCCTCTGGACCGAACTGATAATTCGACCCATGCTCAACGGGCTGGTAGTGCTTTACACCATCCTATTCAGCAATATGGGTTTAGCGATCATCACCCTGACCGCTTTCATACGGCTTATCACCATGCCGCTCACGCTGAAACAACTCAAGCAGATGCGGGCCATGAGCGCGCTCCAGCCGAAGCTGAAGGAGATTCAAGACCGGTATTCCAGGGACCGGTCCCGCGTTTCCCAGGAGACCATGCGCCTGTACCGGGAGGCCGGGGTCAGCCCGCTTGGCTGTCTGGGCCCGATGATCGTCCAGATGCCTGTCTTGATCGGGCTGTTCCGGGTGTTGATCCAGACCGTGTTCTCAAAACCGGACGACCTGGTTGGGTTATCCGAAAAGTTGTACGCCTGGATACCCATCGCGCCCATCTATTCGGCGGCGCCGTTGAATGCGAATTTCCTGTGGTTGGACCTGTCAGTGTCCGACCCTACCAACATAATCATGCCGGTGCTCGTCTTCGCGTCCACCTGGGTCCAGCAGAAGATGACCATGCAACCGTCCACGGACCCAAGGCAATCGGGCAACCAGGCGATGATGCTCTGGCTGATGCCGCTGATGATTGCGTTCTTCTCGTTCACATTGCCCAGCGGACTGGCCCTTTATTGGGTAACATCCAACGTGATCGGCATAGCGATCCAATACTTCGTAACTGGTGGCTGGGGACCATTGTTCCCGTTGTTCCCCAAAGCTGCACCGGCGGGGGTTCCCGCAGCAAACAAGGCATCCCAAGATGTCCTACTGGAGGAGTCGTTAGAACATGGAACAGATAACAGAGATAGTGATGAGCGCCCCAACCGTCGACGAAGCAATAGAGCTGGGACTGAAAGAACTCGACGCCGACCGCGACGAGGCCGAGGTAGAAATACTAAGTAAGGGTAAGACCGGATTCCTGGGCATCGGCTCAGAGTCCGCCCGGGTCCGAGTAACCAGGATATCCGCGGGACGAAACACCGCGGGAGTGCCAACCACCGCAGAAGGGGATACCACCGCTGCAGGCGTAGCCACGGACGCTGTCGGGCGCATCCTCGAAGCAGCCGGTGTAAACGTCAGCCGGACCTTGCGGGCCGCCAACGACCCGGAATCCGGCGGACCCATCATCGACCTCGCCGGAGAGGACTCCGGTCTGCTGATCGGTCGCCGGGGCCAGACTCTGCAGGCGCTGCAATTCCTAGTCAACCTCATCGTCCGGAAGCAGTTTGAAGGCGTCCGAGTAGTCCTGGACGTGGAGAACTACCGTCAACGGCGGGAGGTCCAGCTCCGCGACATGGCCACCAAGGTGGCTGAAAGGGTGGCCCAGACCAACCGCAGCATCACCCTGGAGCCCATGCCCCCGGCCGACCGGCGCATAATTCACACCAGCCTCACCGACCACCCTGGTGTGTCCACCGAAAGCACGGGAGAGGGCGAGGGCCGAAAGGTCACGATCATGCCAAGCCGGAACTAAAGGGACAAATTTCCGGTACCTCAGTCCCTTATATAGATGGACTGGTTCGCAGCATCATTGATGTAGAGAAGCGGGGCCTGCTAAACAACTCTTATTGGGTTGGTTTTTAGCGAAGGTTTCTTGGCCGAGATTCTTAATTGATAGAAAGTGTTTTAAATTGCGGTTCTTGCTGTTGACCGCCGCAAATTGGATTACATAAAATAACACTGTGAGTAGCGAGCTGGAACTCCCCTTCGGCCGCGTCCCATTTGATCACCCCAACGAAGAATGCGGGGTGATAGGGGTTTTTACCCCTGAAGGGGATGCCAGCCGTTTGGCTTTCTTCGGCCTTTTTGCCTTACAGCACCGCGGGCAAGAGAGCGCCGGAATAGCCGCCGCAAATGGCGAGAGCGTGGTCGTCCACGCCGAAATGGGCCTGGTCACTCAGATTTTCAGAGAGCACGACTTCTACCCATTGGTCGGCGACATGGCGATCGGGCACACTAGATACTCCACCAGCGGCAGCAGCGAACTCTGCAACGCCCAGCCTCTTTTAGTTGATGGCGAACACGGTCAACTGGCAGTAGCGAACAACGGCAACATCATCAACGCCGTCCAACTGAAAGAACAGCTCCAAGATGCATGGGGCTGCACGTTCACATCCACGACTGACACAGAAGTCATCGCCCAGATGCTGGCCCACGCTGTCGGCTCTTCCTGGGAAGAAAGGGTCTTCCAGTGCATGCGCCAGTTGGAAGGCGCATATTCGATAGTCATACAAACGAAAGACACTATGATCGCCGCCCGCGACCCGCTGGGCATCCGCCCGCTCTGCTTGGGCAAGATGAACGGCGGTTGGGTCGTCGCCTCCGAGTCCTGCGCCCTCGATCACATCGGCGCCGAATACCTCCGGGAACTGGATCCGGGGGAAGTCGTGATCGTCGACGGCAACGGTCTCCGCACGGCCACCTGGTCCGGCGGCACCGGACGCCAAGCCCTCTGTATTTTTGAACTGATCTACTTCGCCCGGCCCGACAGCGTGATGGCCGGCCAATTGGTCCACTCCGCACGCCAGCAACTGGGAGCCGAACTAGCCCGGGAGCATCCGGTAGACGCTGACCTGGTGATTGGTATACCGGACTCGTCCACCGCCGCGGCCGTGGGATACGCCCAGGAATCGGGCATCTCCTTCAGTGAAGGGCTGGTCAAGAACCGTTACGTGGGCCGGACGTTCATCGAGCCGGAACAACGCCTCCGCGACTTGGGAGTGCGTCAGAAGTTCAACACCCTGGTGGAAGTGATCCAGGGCAAGCGGTTGGTGGTGGTTGACGACAGCATCGTCCGCGGCACGACGACTCCCCATGTGGTGAACCTCCTCAAAAAAGGTGGGGCCAAAGAGGTCCACATGCGGGTGTGCGCGCCACCGATCAAACACCCATGCTTCATGGGCGTGGACATGGCTTCCCGCGACGAATTATTGGCCGCCAACAACAGTCTGGAAGAGATTCGCGCCCTGGTCGGCGCCGACAGCCTGGGTTACCTGAGTGTGGAAGGCCTAATGAAGGTGATGGGCGGCACCAAGGGAGGGTTCTGCGACGCTTGTTTCACCGGCGACTACCCAGTGCCGATCCAACTGGAACTGTCAAAGTTCGCGTTGGAACAGGCCGGACCGGCGTCTGATTAACTCCCTTCTTCCCCAGTCCGGACCCCGTAATCTGTTCGTTATATCGCCGTCGTTGCCCCTTGCCATCATGCCCCCCTTGAATTAACCTTTTACAGCGTCGGTTAATCCGGCCCGCCGTCGGGCGGAAGGGAACGGGAGGAGCCTCAAATTGGCAAGTGAAGCATACCGGGAATCGGGCGTTGACCTGGAACGGATGGACGGCCTGAAAGAGCGGATCAAAGGGTTCGCCGCCAGCACCCACGGCCCCGAGGTACTGGACAGTTCCGGAAGCTTCGCCGGACTCTACCA
>DCWQ01000072.1:0-1606 GCA_002328185.1 Dehalococcoidia bacterium UBA2158 | reverse complement strand
ATCGCGGCCCAACTGGGACACTTCGAGTCCGTGGGCCAAGACCTGGTTACCCTTAACGTCAACGACATCCTCACCAGGGGCGCCAAACCCCTCTTCTTCCTGGACTACGTAGCCTTCAGCAAGCTGGACATCCAACGCCTGGATACCCTTATGCGCGGGATCGCCTGGGGTTGCCGCGAGGTTGGGTGCGCCCTCATCAGCGGCGAGACTGCCCAGATGCCCCAAGTCTACTCCGACGACGAGATGGACCTGGCCGGGTTCGTGGTCGGCGCGGTGGAAAGAGACCAGCTCCTGGAATCAAAGAACATCAAGGCTGGCGACGTCCTGGTGGGCGTTCCGTCCTCCGGACTGCACACCAACGGCTTCTCCCTGGTGCGCCATGTGTTCGACTCGGACAATGACCCCAACGTGCTGTACCGCCTTTTCGACAAACTGAACCACCAACTTGGCGAGGAACTGCTGGTGCCCCACCGCAGCTACTATCCGCTGATGGAGCCGGTGTTCGGACTGGTCAATGGCCTGGCCCACATCACCGGAGGCGGACTGCCCGGCAAGCTGCCGGCGATCTTGCCCGATGGCCTGGCCGCTGAGATCAACCATGGGTCATGGCCGGTGCTTCCGATATTCCAGGTGATCCAGAAACAGGGCGGGATCAGCGACGAAGCGATGTACCGGGTGTTCAACATGGGCCTGGGCATGGTGGCCGTCTGCCCCGAGGCCAACGTTGCCAAGATATTGGAAATCCTGCCCGACGCGGTGGTCATCGGAAAGACAATTTCCCGCAGCGAAGGCGAACAGGTCGTCTTCAACAACTGAAGCCAGCCCAAATATGGTTCGACAAGCTCACCACGAACGGCAGTGGGAGTTTTACCGCTCATCCTGAGCTGCGACCGAGATCGAGAATCTCGACGCAATCAGACCTGTCGAAGGACTAGGTAAGCGGTAGTACAGATCGTTAAGATAGCCTCAATCAAACGGAGAGGAAATTGAAAGCACTGCTCAGCGTCTACGACAAGACCGGGATCGTTGAATTCTCCAAAAAGGTAGTGGCGGCCGGTTACGAACTTCTCAGCACCGGCGGCACCCACCATTCGTTATCAGACGGAGGTCTCACGGTCCAACAAGTGGCCGATTACACCGGCTCGCCGGAGATTCTGGAAGGACGGGTCAAAACCCTCCATCCGACCATCTATGCCGGGCTGCTGGCCAGGCGTGATTCCCCGGAGCATATGGGCGAGTTGAAGACCCAGAACATCGACTCCATCGACCTGGTAGTGGTCAACCTATATCCCTTCGTGGAGACCATCAGCAAATCTGACGTGACCTTGGCCGACGCCCTTGAAAATATCGATATCGGCGGGCCAACGATGTTGCGGGCCGCATCCAAGAACTTCCCGTCCGTGGCCGTGGTAGTGGACCCCGCAGACTATGGCTGGGTCGGCGAGAAGCTGGCCAACGTCGGGCTCAGCGTAGAAGACCGCCGGAGTCTGGCAGCCAAAGCCTTTCACCACGTTTCCACCTATGACGCCGCAGTGACTGGATATCTACTGGGTAGCGAGGGCGAGGCCGATGAACTGCCCGATTCCCTGACCATCTCCCTGAAGAA
>DCWQ01000028.1:3675-14723 GCA_002328185.1 Dehalococcoidia bacterium UBA2158 | reverse complement strand
ATAAACCAAGCGCTTGCCCGCAAAACAGTCGAGTCACAAACCATGACCAACAAAGATACAGAATCCATCGTCTCTAGCACTAAGGCCTACTACGACGGCCCGGCGGACCAGATATACCGCACCATCTGGGGAGAGAACCTGCACCTGGGCGTGCCCTGCAGCGACGAGTGCCCCCACCCCGAGGCCATGGAGCACACCAACCAGATCATGGCCCAGGCGGTTAACCTGACGCCCGACACCAGGGTGCTGGACCTGGGCTGCGGCTACGGCGCCACCGCCCGATATCTTGCTGCCAACTACGGCTGCCCAATCACTGCCACCAACATCAGTGAAAACGAGCTGGAGCTGGCCTGGGAACGGACCTTAGAGGTGGGTCTGGAAAATTTGATTGAATACGAGTACGGAGATTTCCACGACCTGATCTATGCCGACGATTCGTTCCACGTAGTCTGGAGTCAAGAAGCGTTCCTGCATGCGGCCGACAAATCGAAGGTACTGGCAGAGGCAAACCGGGTACTGCTCCCCCGAGGGACACTGGCATTTACCGATATCCTGGTGCGCAGCGGCACTCCTGAGGCCGACCGGACCCGCATCTACGACCGGGTGAAGTCGTCGGACATGTGGGACTTGGCCGACTATCAGAAAGCGCTGGAAGCACTGGGGTTGGATGTAACTCAGACCGAAGATTGGTCAGGACACGTAGCCCGCTCCTACGGCTGGGTCCGGGACCAGGTGGTCGAACACCGTGAGAAGTTGCTTAGACTCGTGGACGCCGAAATCATCGACGGTACCGTTGACGCCCTAAGCTTCTGGGTTGAGGCGGCCAACGCCGGCAAGATCGGGTGGGCGATGTTCGTGGCCCAGAAACCTTAAAACTAGACCAGAGACACGATGCCACCAGAAAATAACTCAGAACTCTTTATCAGCGAATACACGACCGAATTTGTTGACCGCTGGGACGAATTGATCGATTGGGAGAAACGCTGCGAGTCCGAAGGCGGGTTCTTCGAGAGGATTCTCAATGACAATGGCGCCCGGACCGTGCTGGACATCGCCTGTGGCACCGGCTACCACACGGTCACCCTGAGTCTGAACGGCTTCCAGGTAACCGGCTCCGACGGCTCGGCCAACATGGTCAACAAATCTCAAGAGAATGCCGCGCGGATGGGGCTAAAAGACGCACGATTCGTGGAAGCCCAGTGGACCTCGCTTTCTGAGGCGTTTCCCGGCGAGAAGTTTAATGCTATCGTGTGCCTGGGCAACGCTTTCACCCACTTATTTGGTGATGATGAGAGGCGCAAGGCCCTTGAGGGAATCTACGGCCTGCTGAACGACGGTGGCGTGGCCGTTATCGACCACCGCAATTACGACACCATGCTCGACAAGGGGTTCTCCAGCAAGCACATGTACTACTATCTAGGCGAGACCGTGGACGCCAGGCCCAAGACCATCACCGAAGACACGGTCCGGCTCCAGTACACCTACTCCGACGGCTCGGTGCACCACCTTACGGTCTGTCCCATCAGACAAGACCACCTGACCGAACTGCTCCGCGAGACCGGGTTCCAACAGGTGGACCGCTACGGCGATTTCAAACCTACCTACGACCTCTACGACCCCGACTTCATCATCCAGGTGGCGATGAAGTAACCGGCTCGTCGATCCGCTTCTCCCGCACCAGCGTCACCAGCACGGCGGCGACTACCGACAAGACCAGCATCAGCTTGAACGCGTCGTCGTAGCTGCCCCGATTGTCGAAGATCCAAGCCCCGAGAAACGCGCCGAAACCGCCGGCAAACTGGTGCACCATGACGATGGCTCCAGCCAGCGTCCCAAGCCTGGCCACCCCGAAGATGTTGCCCACGAATACCACGGTCAATGGCGCTGTTATCAAGTTGGTGAACCCGTAGAACAACCCGAAGACCATGATCGATGCCGTGCCTTGGTCAAAGACGATGAAAGCGAAGATGAACATTCGGATGATGAAGCAGATCACGGTGGGCCGTACCGCTCCAAAGGCATCAGCCAGGAAACCAGCCGACAACACCCCCGCCAGTCCCATCAACCCCATGAGAGCCAGCATGTTTCCGGCTAGCACAGAGCCCATCCCTTGGTCCCGGGCGAATGCAACGATATGAGTTACAACGAAGAAGTCCTGCAACCCGCAGATGCCGTAGATCACAACAAGCAGGATCAGCTGAGATGAGGTCAGCGCCCGGCCCAACGAAAGTGGCGATTCTGGAGGGGTGATAACCAGCGGTGGCGCATCTGCAACTGCAACGTTCTCGGCACGAGGGACGTCTTTGACCGTCAGAAATATCAGGGGTATTAGGACCGCCAGATTGGCGATACCCAGGAGGGTGTAAGACCAGCGCCAGTCCAGAGACACTAGTACAGCGGCCAAGGCCATGACGATGAGCAATTGACCTAGCGCATTCCCAGCAACCGCGCCGCTGCTGGCGATGCCTCTGCGGTTGGGGAACCAACGGCTGATCATCACGGTCACCGGCGAGATGGACGCCCCCGCGTTCCCCAGCCCGAATACCACACCGTAGACGATGAACACCTGCCACGGCGCTTGTACCTGTCCCATCAGTCCGATACCTATCCCGCCGACGACGGCCGCGATGCCAATGGTGCCCTTCAGACTCCACTGGTCTACCAGCCGGCCTATGAACGGCAAGGCTAAAGCCGAGACTACCATGAACGTGGTGACGGCCAGGGACAAAGTCGAGCGGCTGATGTCCAGGTCTTCGGACATGGGCTTCAGCATAAGCCCGAAGGCGAACCGGGAACCGCCGCTGAAGAATAGGACGAAGAACCCGGTGGCCAGGATCACATAGCTGTAATGGGGACGCCTCAAATACAACTCCCAGAAAAAGCCCAAAATTAACCACCGGCCCCAGATGATCCGAGACCGGTGGTGTACTTGCTCGCTCTAAAGCCTCTTTGGGCCCCTACCGATTGATCAGTTCCTTCACCGTAGCGATGACCCTGGCCTCGTTGGGCATGTACTCGTTCTCCATGATCCGGCTGTAGGGCACCGGAGTGTGGGGCGCGGTCACCCGGGAAGGCGGCGCGTCCAGGTAGTCGAAAACCTCTTCCGCGACCCGGGAGCAGATCTCCGAGGCCATGCTGCAGACGGGAGTGTCCTCGTCGACCACCACCAGGCGGTGTGTCTTCTGCACCGACTCGTTAATGTGGTCGTAGTCGATGGGAGAGACGCTGAGCAGGTCGATGACCTCGCAGCTGATTCCCTCTTTTTCCAGTTCTTTGGCCGCTTCATCAGCAACCCAAGTCATTTTGGAGATGCCCACCAGCGTGATATCGGTGCCTTCTCGCACGGTCCGGGCCTTGCCCAAAGGCAGCACGTACGGCTCTTCAGGCACGGGACCCGATACCCCGTACAAACCCTTGTGCTCGAAGAACACCACCGGGTCGTCGTCCCGGATAGATGCGGCCAGCAGGCCCTTGGCGGTGTAGGCGTCGGACGGGCACACGCCCTTCAGTCCGGGGAAGTGGCTGAAGATGGAGTAGTAGGACTCGGAGTGCTGTGCGGCGGCCCCGAACCCGGCACCGATGCGGGTCATCATGGTGAAGGGCACCTTGACCTGCCCGCCGAACATGTAACGCATCTTGGCGGCGTTGTTGACCAACTGGTCCATGCAGACGCCGATGAAGTCGATAAACATCAATTCAGCCACGGCCCGCAGTCCCGTGGACGACGCTCCAATGGCTGCGCCGATGAAAGCGGCCTCGGACAGAGGAGTGTCCAACACCCGTTCCTTGCCGAATTGCTGGATGAGGCCCACGGTGGTGCGGAAGGGGCCGCCCCAGGCATCCTCAACGCCCTGCTCCTGGCGGCCGGCGCCTCCGGCGATCTCCTCTCCCATGATGATTACGGTGGGATCCAGCTCCATCTCCTGACGGAGGCATTCGTTGATGGCTTCCCGGAACTGTATCTCGCGGGTGCCCGTTGTTTCTAATGTGGTGGTCATATTTATCTCCTCAAACGCTTTGTGATGATCGTGGTCAAGTTGGGGCTAAACCGACATGTTCACGCCGCGTTTCATCATGTCTTTGGGGTAGTCGACGTAGACGTCGTCGTACAGCTCCGCCGGTTCGGGCAGAGGGCTCTCGTCGGCGAATTTCACCGCCGCTTCCATGAGGGCCTCGGCTTCTGCGTCCATCTGATCCAATTCCTCGGCCGTGATTTCGCCCTGAGGGATGACCGTGTTCCGGAAGTGCATGAGGGGATCACGGTCTCGCCAATGGTCCTCCTCCTCTTTGGAACGGTAGGTCAGGGGGTTGTCGAACACGGTGTGGCCGTAATAGCGGTAGGTCTCGGCCTCGATGAGGGTGGGGCCCTCACCGGCCCTGGCCCTGGCCACCGCCTGGGCCGCGGCGTCGTACACGGCGAAGACGTCCATGCCGTCAACGTGGATTCCGGGCATGTCGTATCCCTGAGCGCGGTCGGCCACGTGAGTGGTGGAAACGCCGTACTCGCTGGGAGTGGACATAGCGTAGCCGTTGTTCTCGCAGAGGAAGATCACCGGGAGTTTCCAGACCGAGGCCAAGTTCATGGACTCGTGGAGCACGCCTTGACTGGACGCTCCGTCTCCGAAGAAGGCCACGGCTACCCGGCCCTGGTTCAAGACTTTAGAGGTTAGTCCCGCGCCCACGGCCAGGGGGATGCTGCCACCGACGATGCCGTTGGTGCCGAGCATGCCCTTGCTCATGTCTGAGATGTGCATGGAGCCGCCCTTACCCTTGTTGGGCCCGGTGGCGCGGCCGAAGAGCTCGGCCATCATCAGCATGGGGTCGACGCCCTTGGCGATACAATGCCCGTGGCCCCTGTGGGTGCTGCCGATGTAGTCCTCGTCGGAGAGGTTGGCGCACATGCCTGTGGGCACCGCCTCCTGTCCCGCAGAGGAATGGACCGAGGCAGACATGCCCCGTTGCCCAGTCTCCGGGATGCCCCGCTCCTCAAAGTGGCGGATGGTTGTCATAGTCTTGTAAAGGTTAAGCAATCCGTTGCGGTCGAGATCCATGGTCCCTCCTACGTCGTGCGTGGGAATGCTTAGTGTGTCTATACACCAAGCGGATTTTCGACAATGGTAGCACGCCGCCTGCCTATGTCAACCGGATAGAATGCCTACCTGCACGACCTCGCCCTCGCCCGCTGACAGCATGTCAGCGGCACTTCCGTTGGCCAGTGCTATTTCCAGGTACCCGTGGCTGGCGGTCAGGGCGATCAGTCCAGTGTCGGTAGCGTAAGTTTCGTCGTTGAAGGTGCGGCTCAGGCCGACGATGCTCCGGCCCTTGATTCGCACTTCTATCAATTCTGGCTGGGGCAGTGATTCTGCGGGGATGTTGGTCACCAGGTTGCCGTAAGTGTCTTGATAGATGACCTGGCCGGTGCTCGTGCCGCCGTTTTTGGCCGGTTTGGGGACGGGCAGGTAGAACAAGCTATCTAACGACTCGCCCAACTCCTTGGTTGCCACTCCCAGAGACAGGTGGGCCGCCACGGGTGTAAAGACGTCCCGGCCGTGGAAAGTGTGGCTTACCGGGTGACGCCAGTAGTCGGGGTTGGTCAGGTGTACTGCTGTGAGACCGGTGGGTAGGTTAATCGGACCGGCAGTCTTGGGCTCTGAATCGAGGTAGTCAGAGATGACGCCGCTGAGCAGGCCGTTGTCCGGGCCCACAAAACGACCCCAAGGCGTGGACAGGAAGACGGGGCGTCGGCCAGTGCCCACTCCGGGGTCTACGACAGCGACGTGGATGGCTTCTTTGGGGAAGTAGCGGTGGTTGAAGTCCAGAAGGAATGAGCCCTGAGCGACGTTCTGGGGCGATATCTGATGGGTTAGGTCGATCAGGCGAAGATTGGGGTTGATGGACAGCGCGACGCCCTTAATAACGCCGACGTAGGGGTCGGACAGACCGAAGTCGGTGGTGAAGACCACCAAGGGGGAGGTCATGGCGGAGATGGGCGGAGAGTGCCGACCGCGGCTATCCAACCCTGACGCTTATGATAGAAATCACCACGAACACTATTGCCAGGAAGATGGTGAACTGGAATAGGGTCTTCTCTAGTCCACGACGGGTTCGGATGGTGGATGACGCCGAGCCGAACAGCCCGCCGCCGCCCTCATTGACCTGAGCCAGAATCACAACCACCAATAGGATGGAGACCAGCAATTGTATCAGATTCATGAAGTCGTTCATGGTTTCCTCGGCGGAGAGTCTCCGCCCGTCCATTATAACCGGAAATCCGCGGTTAGCGGGAGTTCAATTAGCGACTGCTATTTCAGCTTTTCTAGGGCGCCGACCACCAATTCGTTCACGAGATCGGGTTTAGCTTGGCCCTTGGTGATCTTCATCACCTGGCCCACCAGGAATTTGGCGGCGGTCTCTTTGCCGCCCTTGTAGTCCGCCACCGCCTGGGGGTTGGCCTCGATGGCTTCACCGACGGCCAAGTCTACGGCCGACGAATCGCTTATCTGAGTATAGCCCTTTTCCTGGACGATCTGGGCAGGGGAGCTGCCCGTTTCAAAGGCTTCTTCCAACACCTTCTTGGCCATGGAAACGCTGACTGTGTCCTCGTCCACCAGGCCGATGAGTTCGACCAAGTACTCCGGTGACACGGGGGATTCGTTGATGTCCAAGTCCTGTAGGTTCAACAACCGGCTTAGGTCGCCCAGTATCCAGTTGCTGACGTCTTTGGCAAATTTCCCGCTCTTTTCTCCGGCTGTGGGGCGCAGGCCGGCGGCCTGCTCGTAGAAATCGGCCATGGCCTTGGAGTTGGTTAGCAGCCGGGCGTCGTACTCCGGCAGGGAGTAATCGTCCATCATCGCTCTCAGCCGGTCGGCGGGAAGCTGGGGAATCTTCTCCCTGATCTCTTCGATCCACGCCTGGTCGACCACCAATGGCGGCAGGTCAGGCTCTGGGAAGTAACGGTAGTCGTGGGCCTCTTCCTTGCTGCGCTGAGAGTAGGTGGCGTTACGCTCCTCGGACCAGCCACGGGTCTCTTGGACCACCCGCTCACCGGAATCCAAGACCTTCTTCTGGCGTTCTTCCTCGTGGTTCAAGGCCATGAATACTGCGCGCAGGCTGTTCATGTTCTTGATCTCAGTTTTAGTGCCGTACTCCTCCTGACTAACCGGACGTAGGCTGATGTTGGCGTCGCACCGGAAGCTGCCGTCCTGGGCGTTGGCGGTGGACACTCCCAGATACTGAATTATCGAGTGCAGTTTGGTCAGATAGGAACGTGCTTCCTCGGGCGTGCGCATGTCCGGGTGGCTGACCACCTCCATCAGGGGCACACCGGAGCGGTTCACATCCACCAGGCTGTGGGCGTCGCTATTATCTCCGTTCACGTGTTGGAGTTTGGATACGTCCTCTTCTAGGTGGACCCTTTCCACACGCACGGACCGGTCCTGGCCGTCGGTGGTGATGTCCAATTGGCCGTTCATTGCCAATGGCATGTCGTACTGGGATATCTGATACCCCTTCATGAGGTCGGGGTAGGGGTAGTTCTTGCGATCGAATTTGGTCAGGCCCGGAATCTTACAGCCGAGGGCCAGGCCCGTCATGATCGTGAGTTCCACGGCCTTCTTGTTGATCACCGGCAGGGTTCCCGGCAGGCCCAGGCACACCGGACAAACGCGGCTGTTCACGGGCGCAGTCTGATAATCGGCCCGGCAAGAGCAAAACATCTTGCTCTGAGTCTTCAGTTGGACGTGGACCTCAAGGCCGATAACTGTTTCGTAATCCATAAGTGGTTATGCAGGCTCGGAAAGGGGAATAAAGTGCGCCGCGCTACTGAAATCCAGTATAGCAGGCGTGGATTTGGCTAACAACGACACTCGAACCAATCGGTCCGGGCAATGGATCAGCTAATGAGGCCCTTGCCCTTGAGCATCTCTTGGGCGGTGGTGCCGATGTCGGCTGGTGTTGAAATGATCCAGGCGCCGGCGTCTTTCAGGGCGGCGAGTTTGAACTCGGCCGTGGCGCTCTCCCCGGTGATTATCGCCCCGGCGTGGCCCATGCGCTTGCCCGGAGGGGCCGATGCGCCGACCACCAGAGCTGCGATCGGCTTGCTGAACCCAGACTTGATGAAGGCCGCCGCGTCTTGTTCCATGGTGCCGCCGATCTCGCCGATCATCACCACCGCGTCGGTACCTGGATCGGCGTCGAACAGCTTCAGGATATCCACAAAATTCGTGCCTATGATGGGGTCGCCGCCAATGCCAACACAGCTAGATTGTCCTAGATTCAACGCGGTGAGCTGGCCCACGGCTTCGTAGGTTAAGGTGCCGCTGCGGGAGAGCACTCCAACCCGTCCCGGCAAGTGGATAGCGCCGGGCATGATGCCGATTTTGCACTTGGCGCCGGGGGTGATTAGTCCGGGACAGTTCGGGCCGATGAGCCGCGTGGGCTTGTTCTCGATGTACCGGTAGATCTTGACCATATCCTGCACCGGGATGCCCTCGGTGATGCAGGCGATGAGCGGAATCGCGGCATCGACCGACTCGGCGATGGCGTCGGGCGCGAAGGCCGGTGGCACGAATATAAGCGACATATTGGCTTGAGTCTGGGCCACCGCTTCCTCAACCGAATTGAAGACCGGGACCTTATCGTCAAACATCGTCCCGCCGCGGCCCGGAGTCACCCCGGCAACCACGTTTGTGCCGTAGGCCATGCAGGCACGGGCGTGGAAGCTCCCTTCGCGTCCGGTTATGCCCTGCACCAATACCCGTGTTGTCTCGTCGACCAGTACACCCATCCAGGCTTATCCCCCGGTTATACCTTCAGATTCTTGATGGCGTCGGATGCCTCGGTGAGTGTGTCGGCGAACACCACCGGCAGCCCGGACGCACCTAATATCTCTTTGCCTTCCACTACGTTGGTGCCAAGCATCCTGACAACCAGTGGGATGGTGGAGCCGGTCTCCTTGTAGGCGAGCACGATTCCCTCGCCGGCGATGTCGCAGCGCAGGATACCGCCAAAGATGTTGACCAAGACTCTCTTGACCTTGGTGTCCGACAAAATGATCTTGACGGCGCTGGCGACCTTCTCAGGCGTGGCGCCGCCGCCCACATCTAGGAAGTTGGCCGGGGCTGCGCCGGCGGCGTTGGTGACATCCAGGGTGGCCATGGCCAGGCCGGCGCCGTTGACCAAACAGCCAACGTCCCCGTCCAGGTTTACATAAGCTATATCCAGGTCAGACGCCTGGGCTTCCAAGGGGTCTTCCTGGTTGATGTCCCGGTACTCGAAGAGGTCGGCATGGCGGAACATGGAATCGTCGTCCAGGTTGATCTTGGCGTCCAACGCCACCACCCGGTCGTCTCCGGTGACGATCAGTGGGTTGATCTCCACCAAGGTGCAATCGTTCTCCACGAACACCCGGTACAAGGCTGAGAGTACCCTGGAGGCCTCGCTGGCTACGACCTGGTCCAGACCCAACTGACGTACCAGGCGGCGGGTCTGAAAAGGCATGAGCCCCGACAGCGGGTCAACGGGTTCGGTGTGGATGTCCTCGGGGTTCTTTGCGGCGACTTCTTCAATATCCATACCGCCCTGGGTGCTGACCAGCAGCGACGGACCCCGGTGACCGCGGTCAATGGTCAACGCAACATAGAGTTCGTGCTTAATGTCGGCCAGTTCTTCGATCAAGAGCTTCTCAACCGGCGCGCCTTCGGGCCCAGTCTGCGGAGTGACTAGGTTTGACGCCAACATCTTTTCGGCTGCCGCCGATGCCTCTTCCGGACTGCGCACCAACTGGACGCCGCCTGACTTGCCCCGTCCACCGGCGTGTATCTGTGCCTTGACCACCGACCGGCCGCCCAGCTCCTCGGTGGCCGCTTGGGCCTCGGCTGGGGTCGAAGCGACTATGCCCCGAGGGACTGGTATCCCGTAGCGGGCAAATACTTCTTTGGCTTGGAACTCGTGGATGTTCATTTACGTCCTTGAATGGGTTTGGACAGCCCCGTTGGAAAACCCTCTGGAAGGGCCTAATTTCAGACGTCCGTAAAATGTAGGTGATTTTGCCCGGCCCGTCAACGCGCTCAAGTGCTTTTCCCGTAGACAAAAATGACAGGTCGACTCATAATCCTGCCCAAACTTAGATGCGTAGACTAGGTCTTCGCAGAATACTATGCGCCCGAGATAAACCTGATCGTTAGACGATATGGGTCTAGGAGGAACATGGTTCGCTACAACAAGGTGATCGAGCTTTTGGAACAGGACAAGCCCGTGTTTTGCTCCGGTCTGGTCTGGAACGGCAACGTGGACGACATGACGTTCGTCGGCGACGCCGATTACGACATGGTGATCGTGGAGATGGAGCACCAAGGTTTCAGCTTCAACGACCTGCGCACCATGCTCCAGTTCCTGATGAACCGCAAGAAAGTTTCGGAGAAGGGCTCGCTACAGGCTGACCCGGCGCCCTTCGTGCGAGTGCCGCCCAACTTCCGGGAGCGTAATCAGTGGGTACTCAAGCAGGCGTTGGACGCCGGTGTGTACGGTCTGGTGCTGCCTCACTTGGACAACGTGGAAGACGCCCAGGCCGCGGTGATCGCCGCCCGCTATCCTCAGGTGCCAGGAGTGGTCGACTTTGAGCCTGAGGGAGAACGAGGCTGGTGGTACCGCATCGCGCCCCGCTACTGGGGCCTGACCCCGGCCGAATATTACGACGCGGCCGACCTGTGGCCCTTGGACCCAGACGGCAATATGTTGCTGGTGGGCATAATCGAAGATCCGGTAGGCGTGAAGAACGTGCGGGACATCCTTCGAGAGGTCAAAGGCATCGGCGCCATCTGGGCCGGGCCGGGAGACATGTCGGTGGCCATGGGCCATAAGGGGAACGCCAGTCATCCAGACGTGCAGGCCAACCTGCTGACCATCCTCGAAGCGTGCAAGGAGTTCGGCGTGCCCTGCGCCACCGGCTGCACGGCCGAAGAGGTGCCCATGCGGCTCGAGCAGGGGTTCCGCATAATAATAACGTCCCCCGAGAAGACCACGAAGGGTCTAGACGAGGGACGTAGGAT
>DCWQ01000028.1:587-3276 GCA_002328185.1 Dehalococcoidia bacterium UBA2158 | reverse complement strand
GGTCTCACTGGAGCCTTCGCCCGGACTCTGCAGGAACTTGAAGATGGGCGCGTCCGAGGACAGGATCAGCGTCGTGCGTTGATTCAGGAACTCGGTGTAGGCGTCCAGACTTCTCCGGAAGGAGAAGAATTCAGGGTCTTTGTTCAGGGACTCGGCCAGGATCGAGATGGCCTGGGCCTCGCCGTCACCACGGAGGCGGTCGGCATCTCTGTCGGCTGCGGCTAGGATGACCTCGACGTCGCGGTCGGCGGCAGCCCGCCTGGTGCGGGCCTCTTCCTCACCCTCAGCGCGCAACCGGCGGGATATCTTTTCACGGTCTGAGCGCATCCGCTCAAAGATCCTGCCTGCCACTTCCTGAGGGAAATCGGCGCGCTTGATGCGGATGTCTACCATCGTTACACCGAAGGGAGGGTCCTCTTGGGCCAAGTCGTTCTGGACCTTTAACAACACTTCTTCCAACATCACGGTCCGTGAGTTGGTGGGATGGACTCGTGAGTTGCCCTCGTCGTCCGTAACCGGTTCACCTGACTCGTCTAATTCGACGTCGCCGCCGATGATCTCCTCACGGGTGCGGTTGGCTACGACTGCGCGAAGGGAAGAGTTGATTCGCTGGGCAAGAATCCGACGGGCGTTCTCTTCAGTGTTCACCACCTGTAGGAACTGGCGTGGGTTGCTGATCTTGAACCGGCCATAAACATCGATCTCTAGAATGTTGATGTCCTGGTCCAAGAACCGGTCGGGCGGCGCATCTATGCGCAGCAAACGCTTATCATATCGAATGACGCTGTCCACAAATGGGGCTTTGACGTTGAGACCCGGCGAGGTTTGAACGGCCCGGACATCGCCGAACCGAGTGACTACCACCTGGTCTGTCTCCTGCACAACGTACAGGCTCTGCGAGATTACGATTAAGGCCAGGACTACTATTACCCCGGCTATGACTAGGCTCCTCATAGAGACCCCTTTATTATTCTATTCATTGATCATTATCCTATCGTCCGGCTATATGACGGCCGCCCTACGGGGCCGCCGGTCCAAACGGCACCGGAACGATCCCGTCGCCGCCGCCGCCTAGTATCAAGACCGACTCAGCTTCGGGGGAAACGATGACTTTGTTGATCCCAGGCAGGATATCTTCCATAGCCTCAAGGAACAGCCTCTCCTGGGTGACGAGGCTGGTGGCCGGAACAGCCAGGTTCTCTCGGTTCATGTACTGGACAGTGAATTGATCACCGGCCTGGAGATCTTCTCCAGACTGGACACGCAAGGTCACGATGTTGGTGGACGGGTCGAATCCCGATACCGAAACGTCGACACCGCTGACCGAGCCACCGTCCGGGCCGTCCACGACCGATATGTCCAAGAACGAGACTCCGGTGCTTAGGTCGTCGTCACCGTCCAGGTTGTCGGCGTCCATGGCCTTGTTGCCTAGGCGGACACTGAAGGGCCCGGCGCCCACGAACTGGGGTATGGCCAGGTCTTCATTGCCTAAGTAGGCGATCGAGAATGTTTCGCCGATAGTCAGGTCTCCGTGCTGAGCCGCGAACGATGCCGAAAAATTGCAGGTTTCAGTCGCGTCAGTGCTCAGGACTTGGTTGGCAGTGAAAGCGCATTCTCCGGCCCCCAACACGGTTATGGCGGAAACCAGGATGTCGAACCCGTCACCGTCTTCATCCGGCGCGGAGATCATTGCCACATCTGAAAGACCAATGCCGGTGGTCGAATCGTCATCGCCGTCAGCGTTATCGGTGTCCTGTAGAACGTTTTCCAGCGTGACGGACCGGTCGTTGAACTGGGCCAAGATGGCCAAAAACTGGTCGGCTTCACCTTGAGCACGTTCGATACGAGCTCGTTTGAACGCCTCCGCAGGCTGGATTATCTGCTCTGCACGACCCCTGGCCTCCGGGATCACTTGGTTCTCATAAGCCTGGGCTTGGTTGGTGGCTGTTACCTTGTCCTGACGGGCTTGGAGCACGTCGTTGAAGGCTGCCTGCACCTCTCCGGGCGCTTCCACCCTCTGCAACTCTACGCTAACGATATTCAGGCCGGTCTGGTAGCCGTCGAGAATCTCTTGCAGTTTCACCTTGGTGTCCTGCTCCAGGTTGACACGCTCTTCAGCCAGCACTTCGGCGAGGGAACGTTGCCCAACAACCAGGCGTAGGGCCGCTTCTGTGGCGTCCTTCAAGGTACGTCCGTCGGGTCTACCTGGGGCGATATTACGACTGAACCCCGCGTCCTCTCCGGGGTCATCGACCCTGAATAAGTAACTGCTCAGGTCTTTTATGTCGTATTGGACGACCATCTGCACATCGATGATGTTCAGGTCGCCGCTGATCATCTGAGCTTCCACAGGCACGGGCGTGTCGGCCACGCCGTCTCCGCCTCTGAAGCCCAATTCCAGACGGCGAACCAAGTCGGTCCTGATGATGTCTTTGTTGCCGATAGGCCCGGGCCACCACCAGTGAAGACCGTTCTCGGTCACAGGAGCGGTTTGGGCTTCTCCGAACAATCGGAGCACGGCCTGTTCGCCGGGGCTGGTGGTGTAGATGCCGGTGGCAGCCCAGATCACTACGATCAGGCCCACAAACAACGCCACGGCCAAACCCACGCCGCCGCCGCCCAAACGCTGGGCAACGCGACCAATTCCGTCGCGCACATTGCCCATGATCTTCTCAAAATCTAATTCTGG
>DCWQ01000028.1:0-156 GCA_002328185.1 Dehalococcoidia bacterium UBA2158 | reverse complement strand
GAACACCCCGTTATTTGCAAAGCCTTGTAGATTCTATCATCTACGAGTTATCTGAACTACAAGGCAGCCTTAAACTATGATGCACCACAACCAACTTACGTTTTATCCTCCGATTTGGACTGAAGCGCTTTCAGACTTCAAAACTTTGGGAGCCGT
>DCWQ01000014.1:1379-2972 GCA_002328185.1 Dehalococcoidia bacterium UBA2158 | reverse complement strand
CCCAACGCCGCCGTTACGGCGGGCCGCATCGCTGTAACCTTCCAACCGAACCAACCGGCCACAACCCAGATGCTCTCCGACCGAGGACATCTCCCCTACCCAGCCAGCGAATTGGACCAGCCCGACGCTGAACTCACTGTTCACGAATACGACGGCGGCCCCTCAACCGTCATACCCCGTTCCGAATGGTCGTTCGGCAAGTTGGAAAACGGCAGCTTGTCTCCCGCCGCCAGTCACATCAGCATGGCAAGCGGGTTCGAGCCTGGGAAAGTCTACCGCTGCATCTACTCAACGGCCACCGCGCCCGTGATTGGCCTGGGACTAGCAGGGGTTAGAGATCTTATCTCGCACCTCAGATATTCGGACAACCAAGACAATCCCTGCGCCGGCGACATCCAACACTCCCTGGCATTTGGGTCGTCCCAGAGCGGGCGTTTCCTGCGCCACATGCTCTACCTGGCAATGAACCAAGATGAGCACGACCTGACAGTTTTTGACGGCATCATCGCCAACATCGCCGGTGGCCGCCGGGGCGAGTTCAACCAAAGATTTGGCCAGCCCTCCAATCTGGTCGAGGCCAGCACCGGCAGCGTCTTCCCCTTCGCCGACATCGACCAGACCGACCCGGAGACCGGCCAAAACGACGGGCTATTGACCCGCTTGAAGGCCAGGGCCAAGGTCCCAAAGATATTCTTGACCAACACCTCAAGCGAGTACTGGGCCGGGCACGCGGCCTTGACCCATACTGAGACCACCGGGACCCGTGACATAGCGTCCTTTGACCAGGTGCGCATCTACCATTTCGCCGGCACCCAGCACAACGCTGGAGTCCTGCCGTTGGGTCATACCCAGCCCACCGGAGCCAGCGGACTGCACCCCTTCAACTGGGTGGACTGGCGTCCTCTGATGCGGGCCGCCGTGGTCAATCTCGACGCTTGGGTCAGCAATAACACCAAGCCCCCGGCCAGCAAACACGCACGCTTGGACGACGGAACCGCGGTCCCTTCCGAATCGTTAGAGTCCGTATTCCAGGCATTCCCAGGTTTCGGTTTCCCTGACCACTTCAAGCGACTGGCCCGGTACGACTTCGGCCCCAATGAGGGTATCACCGAGAACCTGCCGCCGGTCACCGGTAAGCAATACCCCGCACTTGTATCCAACGTGGACCAAGACGGCAACGATGTGGCCGGTATCAGGCTTCCGGACGTAGCAGTACCTCTAGCCACGGTCACCGGCTGGAACCTGCGCCACCCGGACACCGGAGGCCCAGGCCAGACCCATAAGACCATGGGCTCCACCGTGCCCTTCGCCTTCACCAAACAAGAGCGTCAGGTCACCTCGGACCCTCGTGCGTCCATAGAAGAGCGCTACGCATCCAAAGAGGACTATCTCGACCGGGTGGACGGGGTCGCTCGAGACCTGGTCTCCGAAGGCTATATGCTCGATGAAGATGTGCCCAGGGTCGGCGAGATGGCTGGAGAAAGATACGATCTGATCGAGTCCCAAGTGAAACAGGCGCAGACCGCCGCGGATTAGAAATACCTGATGTAGAAAGTCCCCTAACAACTGGCTCCGCCTGCCATGAGCCCTGCT
>DCWQ01000014.1:0-984 GCA_002328185.1 Dehalococcoidia bacterium UBA2158 | reverse complement strand
GACGGAGCTCAGGGCGAACGAATCACAACAACTGCTATTTCCAAAACATCAGTAAAAGAACACCAGAACCAAGATCGAAACTGGAGAGAAGAAGATGAACATCGGAACATCGGTGCCCCTGCCGGCCTACACCATCGACCCGGCATTCATGGCCAAAAAGGCCGAGGACTTGGGTTTCGAGTCCATCTGGTACGCCGAACACGCGGCAGTGCCAGTCCACAGTGACAGCCCTTTCCCCGCCACCGGCGGCGAGATTCCCTGGACCTACTCTCATTTCACCGACCCGTACATCGCCCTGGCCCGGGCCTCCGGCGCCACCAGCAAGATCCTGCTGGGCACCGGCATCACCTTGGTCCCGGAGCGAAACCCCATCCTCCTGGCCAAGGAGATCGCCAGCCTGGACCGCTTCAGCGGCGGCCGGTTCCTGTTCGGCATCGGCACCGGCTGGCTCAAGGAAGAGACCGAGATGATGGGCGGCGACTTCGAGCACCGCTGGACCCAGACCCGCGAGGCCATCGAAGTCATGAAAGAACTCTGGACCAAAGAAGAAGCCGAGTACCACGGCCGGTATTTCGACTTCCCATTGGTCAAGTCCTACCCCAAGCCGTTCCAGAAGCCCCACCCTCCTGTGATCTTGGGCGGCATGGCCAAGAATGTGCTACGCCGGGTGGTGACCCACGCCGACGGCTGGCTGCCCAACCGGGTGACGCCCGCCGAGGTTGAAGAGAGCCGCAAGAAGCTGGACGCGATGGCCGCCGAAGCAGGCCGCGACCCCAAGTCGATCACCATCTCGGTCTACGGCCAACTTCCCGAGCGGGACATAGTCCATTCACTGCTCACCGCCGGTGCCGACCGCGTGGTGGTCCGCCCCGAGCACGTGGAAACCGAGAAAGAGATGGGCGACCAACTTGAGCGGATGGCCGAAGCCGTATTGCGATAGCGGTACAACCGTGCCCTATACGTCATTCCAGCCTTCGCTGGAAT
>DCWQ01000047.1:544-3571 GCA_002328185.1 Dehalococcoidia bacterium UBA2158 | reverse complement strand
CCATGGAGAAAGCCATGGACGAAGCCGAAGACGCCGCCAACCGGGTCTTGGCCGGCGAGCAGACCGTGCACCTGACGCCGCAACGCTCTTATATCCGGCGGCTGCAGCACCTGCTGGGGCAGCGTTACAACGTGGCCTCCGTCAGCCAAGGCCGGGAGCCCGAACGGGCCGTCCTGTTCTATAGGGTCTAACGACCGATGGCCTGCTTTATCGTATTTGAGGGCGGCGACGGTTCGGGAAAGAGCACCCAGGCACGCTCATTGTTGCGCCGCCTGCGCCGAAGGGGAGTCAAAGTCCTTCGCACTCATGAGCCTGGGGGCACACCCTTGGGCCAGTCTCTACGGCGTCTCCTGAAGTCCGGCAAGGCCATGACCCCCATGAGCGAATTGATGCTCTTTGAGGCTGCCCGCGCCCAGTTGGTCCAGAACGTGATCAGGCCGTTCTTGCAACAGGGCGGGGTGGTAATAGCCGACCGTTTCACCAGTTCCACCATGGCCTACCAGGGGTATGGCCGGGGTCTGGACCGGGAGTTGATCGAGCGGTTAAACCGGGAAGCCACCGGCGGTCTGGAACCGGACCTAACAGTTTTCTTGGACCTGCATGTGGAGACAGCTTTAGCCCGGAAAAGCGGCGGCAGCGAAGACAACTTTGATGACGCCCCCGTGGACTTCCACCGCCGAATACACCGTGGCTACAGCGCCCTGGCCGCCGCTGATCCTGGCGGATGGCTCGTGCTAGACGGCCAACGCCCACCAGAAGAGCTCAGCCGGGACATCTGGGCCAGGGTCCAGACGATTATTTAGGCCCGCTCCTTCCATCATTCCGGCGAAGGCCGGAATCCGAGTAGTTTGCCTCAGTCAAGTCTCCTCCAGAGATAGGCCTCTGGGCAGAACACCTAATGTAGGCGCGGGTTTTCAACCCGCCACGCCCACATTCATCCAAGGTTGAGAGATAAAACGATTCCGCAGGTTGCGGAGATTTTTCCATGCGGGGACGCACGAAGATTTGGCGAAGTGAAGCGGGTTAAAAACCCGCGCCTACGGGGGCACCTTCTAGGCGCACCGCTCCGTCATTCCGGTGAAGGCCGGAATGACGATGAGGTTAGGGATGACGAGAGGGGACAAAAATGACAGCAGGGAATGACCCGGGAAATAAAAAAGGCCCTCCTTTTCAGGAGGGCCTTTTGTTTAGAGAAGGTTTAGTCATCGGCCGGTGCAGGCTCGAGAGCCTCCAACTTGGCGTCGATGACTTGGCGCATTTCCCGGACCCGTTTCAGATCGGGGTAGATGTTGCCTTCGCCCTTCTTGTCGAAGATCCGCTCGCCATTGAAGAATACTTCCATGATGCCCTGGCCGCGGGGAGATATCGCGATAGCAACGTCTTTGCCATAGTGCCGGAAAAATTCATTCGCCATCCACGTGGCGACAGCGTGGTGCTGTCAACTAACGCAGTAGGTAATCTCTAGCTGGAACTTGCCTTCCATTTGGTCCCTCCGAGTCGTCCTAATTTTAGCTAACCTTAGTTTAGCGCATAACTAGGGCAAGTCAACCCAAATCCGACATGAGCCTCACGAAATCCGGAAATCTCTCCAAAGCTGACCAGCCTGGAACCCGCCTGTCCGGCAGTAGAAGCCTTTACAGGCGGGCGATTACCTCTTCACCGAAGCGGCGAATGATGTTATCCGACTCTGAGCTGATGGCCAAGATCAGAAGGTGATCCACGCCTGCGTCCTTGATGGTGCGCACCTTTTCCAAGCACTCATCCGGCGTACCAGCCACGGCGAACCGGTCTGCCAGGAAGTCGGTTAGGCCCAGTTCGTCGCTCAAGGCCGCGTTGCGGGTTTCGCCCAGTTGCTCGTGCTCAGATGGAACATACTCTCCCTGGAGGGCCATGACCGATTCCTGGAGCTCCTCAGGAACGTTCTTGCCCTCGAGGGTAAACCGGAAAGCGTGATGGCCAGATGCCGCCAGAGCCATCTTTATCTCGTTGATGGCGTCTTCGCGCCGGTCGGATATGTTGCATTTGGCGAAGGCCCACACCTCGGCCGAGCCTCCAGGCCTGCCCGCGGCACGTTCTCCCTCCTTGATGCGGGCGATGGTGTCGGCCAGGACGTCGGTGGTCAGGCCTGAGTGGATGATCACGGCGTCGGCGATTCCCCCGGCCAAAGCCAGGGTCTTGGGTCCCTCCGCAGACATGACTATAGGCACCGGGTTCTCTGACCATTGCACATGGATCGACCGGCCTCTATAGTCGTGGGACTGGCCAGAGAGCAAGGCACGCAATGCCTCGATATATTCCTTCATCTCACTCAAGCGCGCCGGTCGCAATCCTAGATTCAGGATGGCGCTGTCCCCGCTGCCGATCCCCAAGAACGCCCGCCCGCCGGAGATCTCGTTCAGCGTGGCGATGGCTGATGCGGCCACGGCTGGGTGCCGAGTCAGGGCGTTGGTGACCGTGGGGCCGATGCGCACCTTGCTGGTGGCGTTGGCAACCACACTCAGGCTGAGATATAGCTCCCGCCACAACGACTGGGAGTCGGGGATCCCGATGTAGTCGAACCCCAGGTCTTCGGCCAACCTGGCGCTGACCGCAGTCTTTGTCAGGTCGTGAGGGACGATGCCGACTCCGAATTTCATGCGTTCTCCTTGGCTAATTCCTTGTTGGTGGTAGCGGCCTGACGTTTCAGCATCCGCGCTTTCTACAGATTGGTAAAAGTGTACATGATGATGCAGAGGCCCAGCATCGCCTCCGGCACCTCCGACTCCCGGGGGACGTGGTTGTAATAGTCCATGATCAACCTGACGATGTTGGCGCTTTCCCAGATGTCGCCGGTGCGCCAGACCAGTATCATCAGCAGCGCAGGGGCCATTGTCAAAGACGCCTGGAGCTGCCGCATGCGGTCGCTCAATCCACTTAGGTTGGCGGTCAACCGCGAGAGTCCGGCGGCCATGCCTGGGGCGCTACCCCAGAAGAGCACCTCGAATATCACATTGTTGGCGAGGTTCACGTGGTGGGTGGTCGTTTCAT
>DCWQ01000047.1:0-206 GCA_002328185.1 Dehalococcoidia bacterium UBA2158 | reverse complement strand
GAAATTGATCCCCTCAAAGGCGGATGCGTTCCCCAGCCGAACAGCCGCTGCCCCCAACTGATCTCTTCCATAGCCCCCAAAAAGAAGCCCACGGCCAGGGCCGGGTAGAGATATCGCAGCTTGGTGTTGCGTGTGGTCCGAAGCGTCCAGAAGGTGGCCCCGGCGAGCCCGGCGGCAACTATGTAGGTGGCCACCGACCACCACTC
>DCWQ01000011.1:14305-14454 GCA_002328185.1 Dehalococcoidia bacterium UBA2158 | reverse complement strand
ATCCAGTAATACAAATGTCCTTGCTCAGGTAGTAATTCTCTGGACTTTTATTGGGAAAATCGGTACGAATCCTCGCCACGATCTTCACAACAAATCGGTCTGGATCAGAAAAGGGTTTGCCAATATAGAGGGTGGCGTTGGTAGAGTTA
>DCWQ01000011.1:0-13902 GCA_002328185.1 Dehalococcoidia bacterium UBA2158 | reverse complement strand
ATCCCAACTGATGACACTCGCAGATGATTTAGTTTGCACCATAGCCACAAAGGTCGGGGTATCAGCAGCTTCTACTGTAGCCTCAATGTCTGGTGTAGCCACTTGTGCAGGAACGTCAGGAGTCGTACTACAACCCAGCAGCACAAACGTTGTCAGCATCAGGACCGGTAATAGGGTTCTTCGGTTTGTAGCGTCAACCTGATGCTCGTGCACGGATACCTCTAGTTTTGCCGAGTTTTCCCTATTGGAACTGACGGCTGCCACAGTACAGTAGGGCCAGACGGCATGCCATTCGGCCATTTTCGGCTCCCTGATGGGGGGTCTTTGAAACAAGAGAAGCCCCCTCAAACGAGGGGGCTCTGCATACATACCGGTCTTTACTACAAAAGGTTATCGCACGTAACTCCAGACTAAATCCCCTTCTCTTACGAAAGGTGGTTCGGTCATGTATTCTGCCATGCCTGACAGAGCAGCCTGTGCAGTGTCTCTCGCTGCATCTGCTGCGCTTTTGTCAGTGTACGCTGCCGCTGCAATCATCCGGTCGGGGGCTTCGGCTATCCTTACGACACGTAAGCGATATAACCCGGGAATCTCTTTAAACAACCTTTCTAGCTGGCCATCAAGAGATGACATCATCGCATCATAACGGGATGGGTCGAAGATGGCCCGAGTAAATCGCATATACCCGACGCCTGGTGCTGGACCGTCTACAGCTTCGATTACTTCGCCTGACCTGATGATTGGTTCCCCGACCATGTATTTAGCGAAGCCCGCGAATACCTCGGCGTGCGTTGCGCTCGCCGCGTTCAGTGCTTCCATACTCTCATACGAAGATATTACGAACATGTGGTTCTCAGATGTCTTGACTGCACGTACAGCAAGCAATCCAGAGAGGCCATTCAGTGTGTCGCTGTTTATGGCCTCAACATCTGACAACAAGGAATCGTATCTCGATTGGTCAAAGTCAAAACTAGTGATTCTCATGCTGCGTGGCATTGCATTCCTCCTGACTTGAAAAATATGTGGGTTCGGACGCTATATTAGTCATGAGTGCAAAGGTTGTCTAATCTACTTGTCTGAAACAAGAGAAGCCCCCTCAAACGAGGGGGCTTCTCTCAACTTTGGCCGAAAACGCCGGGAATCTACGTTTCTGTTACTTACCCCAAACTCCTTTGGCATGCCTCGTTGCTATCCCATCTCCAACCGGTTGTACGTCACAACTTCCGCTATCTTTCCAACGGTTTGTGAAAGTATTCAAATCGTCGAAATTCTCAGCTTCGACTACAATAAATATCCGATGGCTCGGTTGGTTCATATAGGCCGCGACAACCTTCACTTTGTCATTACCTTCCATCCATCGCGTTTGTTCTGCCTGATACTCTGGAGTAGAGATATCTATCCCTGATTTACGTGCCTGAACTCCGCCGCAGCTCAAATTGTCATGTGTAGCCGTTATATGAAATAACATTTGATCCTCCAAATCTTATCAAGATGGCGGGACTCTACTACACTGACATTTAATCATCAAATAATTGTCTATCGAACGATGCCATTGTTTCACTCTGACGGCCCATTCCAAGGGTTTATCTAACGATACTGCCAACTCTTGGGCCACCACGTTGCCCGATTCCAGCACCCAAGAACCGACGGGGCGCACCCAGAAGATACGCCCGTCCACTAGGCCACCTCGGCTAACTTCCGCACCCATGTTTCGATTCCGGAAACACTGATGCCAGAAGGTAACAAAAGTAGGGTATCGGGAGATGGAGTAGGAAGACACACCATCTTCGGGTACTGTGGGGGCGGAGTTAAGCACTATACCGGCCGTTCTTGAATGATTTGACTGAATTTATCTCCGAGTGAACCAGGGTTACAACGAATATATAGAATTACAATGGATCAAATGGCAACAGCTTTGGTCTGAAACTTTAAATCGAAACCGGTGATTAAATGGCCAACCTTAAAGAGATGTCTCCATTCGAGGCAGTGACCTATTACTTCGACCAAGCCTGCGATCGCCTAGTCATCCGGGAAGAAGTTAGGGACCTCATCTGTACCTCCGACCGCGAGATGCGGGTGGAAGTTCCGGTTCGGATGGACAACGGGGACTTAGAAGTCTTCATCGGCTACCGTGTTCAACACAACAATTGCCGAGGGCCGTATAAAGGCGGCGTACGCTATCATCCGGAGGCAGACGAAGAAGAGGTTCGTGCGCTGGCCTCCTTGATGACTTGGAAAACAGCCCTGGTAGGAATACCCTTCGGCGGGGCTAAAGGTGGAGTGCAATGCGACCCCCAGGGGATGAGCCCCCGTGAGCTTCAAACACTCACCCGACGATTCACCCGCTCTATCAGCCAGATTATCGGTGTGAACGACGACATCCCAGCGCCGGACGTCGGCACCAATTCGCAAACCATGGCCTGGATGATGTCCGCCTATGCCGAAGAGCACGGCTACTCCCCCGGCGTGGTTACGGGAAAGCCACTGGAGTTGGGCGGCTCGGTGGGTCGGGAGCAGGCCACGGGGCGCGGTGTGTCTTTAATAATCAACGAAGCGGCCAAAGACCTCGGAATCCCCATGGAAAACTCGAAGTGCGCGATCCAAGGGTTTGGCAACGTGGGCTCCTGGACGGCCTGGTATCTCAGTGAAATCGGCAGCACCGTGATTGCTGTCAGCGATGTCAATGGCGGTGTGTACAACGTACAAGGTCTGGACCTAGACCAACTTAAGACTCACGTGGAAAACACGGGCTCAGTGCTAGGTTTCAACGATGCCGAAGCCATTACCAACGATGAACTTCTGGAGATGGAGTGCGACTTTTTGGTGCCAGCCGCTCTGGGGGGTGCTATCAACAGCGGAAACGCGTCTAAGATAAGAGCTCGTATGGTAGTTGAAGGTGCTAATAACCCCGTGACACCTGGCGGGGAAATGATATTAAATGACCAGGGTGTCACCTGCCTGCCAGACCTGCTCGTCAATGCCGGCGGTGTGACCGTTTCTTATTTCGAGTGGGTACAAAATATCCAGCGGTTCCCCTGGAATCTGGACAGGGTGAACAATGCGCTGGAAGAAATCATGATTCGGGCCTACCGTGAGGTTCAAACGATGACGGTGAGGGATAATATCACCTACCGTGACGCCGCCTTCTCCATAGCCGTCGGACGCGTTGCGCAGGCTTTGGAGCTTCAGGGCTTGCCCTAGCCAAATATCGGCGTTCGTGTAATCAACAGAACGTGTTAGACCGCAAATTTTAAGGCTAACTGCCTAAGTTTTATCCCCTTGTCGGGCGACTCTCCAAACATAAAACTTACCGTCTCTCTTGCTCCCACAACACATCAATTTGCCAGGTCGAGCGTTGCCTTCTAAGTCACGAGTATCCACGTTGTGGTAAAAGACTGCTACTTCATCGTTCTCGTAGATTGGTTCAATATCCGATATGGTCGTCGGACTACCCCAGAGGCTGCCCAGTCCAAAAACTCCTGTCTAGACATAGTTCGGAATGTGGTAATCAACTCGAAATCGTCAGTGATGAATTTTTCGCACCCACTAGAGTCCTTGCTTGAGAAGCCCGTCGAGAGGGCCTGGAGAAATTCCGTACCTAAAGACATTTAAGTCCCTCCGATTAACAAAATGGCGGGACTCTACTACACTGACATTTAATCATCAAATAGTCACCAATAGAAAAGGGCCACCGCCATCGTAAAACGGTGACCCTGTATATCTTGACGCTCCGCCTGCCAATACCCATACCCTCTACGTACCCCGTCCGGGTATGGTTCCTTGATGGGGGTGTCGCTTAAACAAGAGACCGCTTCGTCACTCTCGCCGGATGTAGACTAGATAGCGTGCTAAGCAGAACACTCACTGTCCGGTCTCTACTCGCGTTGTTGGCTTTAACACTATCCCTGAGTTTCGCCTGCAAAGGCGTAGTGCCGACTGAAAGTCCTCCACCGCCCACTGTATTCACCGCGCCGGTCCAGCAAACGAAAATCATTCCAAATAATCCCACTCGGTTGCATACGTCTTTGACCGACACCAGGGAACCCGCCCTAGTAACTAGGGTCATAGATGGCGACACTGTTGAAGTTAATCTCAACGGAAATTTACAGACCGTAAGGTATATCGGTATAGACACGCCAGAAACCAAACACCCGAGCAAACCTATCGAATGTTTCGGACCAGAAGCCTATCGATTCAACGAGGAACTGATTACTGGAATGCAAGTCCTACTGGAGAAAGACACTACAGATAAGGACCGGTACGGTCGGCTCTTACGTTACGTGTGGATAGAAAAGGTTGGGTTGGTCAATCAGATATTGGTTGAGAATGGTTACGCTCGGGTGTCCACCTATCCACCAGATGTGAAATACGAGTCCTTATTAATAGCGGCAGAGTCTTTGGCGCAAGCAGATGGTATAGGTAGATGGAGCGCATGCAGCGGACCGAGTCCTTCCCATGTCGATAGACCCGTCTCCGGTGCCCGGCAAGGAGGAGCTAATTGTTCGCCGTCCTACCTAACGTTATGTGTCCCTCCATTTCCTCCAGACCTGGATTGTGACGCCATCGAAGAAGCTCATTTCCCGGTGCTTAAACCAGACCCCCATGGTTTAGATGCCGATCGCGACGGGATAGGCTGCGAACGTTAAGTACGCCCCCACCGTCACCAATACCCTGCCCCAGGCAACTGTTTGATTCGCATTGCCCACAGGACTAAACTCATCGCCATCATGGCCAGCCTACAGAGGAGTGCGATATGGACGCCCCTGTTGACCTAAATAGATTTGTCCTGACGATGACTGAAGCCGCCTATGCACAAGTTAAGGCAGCATGTGACGGATTAACTGACGAACAATTTTTCTCCCAACCAACTATGGACTCCAATCCTATCGCCTGGTTGGTATGGCATATGAGCAGAGCTAGAGACGTCATCACCAGCAACATCAGTGGAGAGAACCAAGTATGGGTATCCAATGGTTGGGCTGATAGATTCGGTATGGATGCTGAAGACGTCGGTATAGGGGATAGCCCGGAGAAAGTAGCCGCATTCCAGGCCGAAAGGTCTCTGGTGATGGGCTACCTCGACGATGCCCACGAAGCCACAACGAGGCGCCTGTCCATGATTTCTGCTGAATGCTTCGACCAGCTTGTGGTATATGCCCTTGGCGACGAAAGACCGGTCTGGAGAGCACTGGTGGGAATGGCAGGCGATTCAGCCCAGCATACCGGGCAGATTTCCTATCTGCGAGGCATGTTTACAGGAATGGGCTGGCGGGTACGAGCCGGTTGGGCCTGAATAAATCAGGGATCACTCTGGGACCACACCCCCACCGTCACCAGTACCCCACCCCTAGTTGCTTCCTGATGGGGAGTGTCGCTGAAACAAGAAAGCCCCCTCCAACGAGGGGGCTCTGCATACTTGTCGGTCCTTGCTACAAGAGGTTATTGAACGTAACTCCAGACTCTATCACCTTCTCTTACAAGAAGTGGTTCAGTCGTGTATTCTGCCAAGCCAGCTAGGGCTGCTCGTTCCGTTGATTACTGTCCGGCCGTTTTGGCCGACCATCTGGCAACCCCAGCGATCTATCTATGAGTTAGTACTCGTTCGCTGATTTATTAGAGGTGCTCTTTACCTTGGCTTGGCCCACTCCATTCCATTGATGTTTCGGGTGTCTCCCAGCCGAATGTGGTCCAACCAGCTCTCGACATTCGAACTGAGTGGCCAAATAACATCGAAGCCGTAAAGGCCGATGTCCAGCGCGTTGTCGAACAGGAATCGGCCTACCTCCTGCTGAGCGGCCCAGCGCTCATCGGCGTCAAAGAGGGTGGTTGCTTTGGGCATGTTCTCTTCAAGCCAGGGGTGCTCGACACCCGCATACCAGTTGGCGGCATGGCTCCACCAGTTGGTGTAACCCAAGAAAGGTTCAACGCGTGGACTGGTGGCATGGCAGGTGATACCTTCGTAGGTACGGGCGATCAACGTGGGCCTTAAGGTGCTGTAAGGAAGGTTCTGCAGTTTCACGTCAATACCTATGTCGGCCCACATTTGGGACACAGCTTCACAGGCCTCAACCTCTCCAGGTGCGCCTCTGATTGAAGGGGTTAGGGTTAGGGTGAACCGCTTATCACCAGTGTAGCCCGCTTCGTCAAGCAACTGTTTGGCCTTTTCCGGATCGAATTCCCAAGACATGTCCGGATCCAGTTTGTCCTCGTTGCCCAACCATCCCCACATCACGCCCGGTTTGCCGAATCCCCGCAACAGGTTACTGACGATTGCCTCCCGGTCGATGGAGATGGCCAGTGCTTGCCGCACCTTCCGAGCCGGCTCCCACTCCGGAGAATTGACATCGTCTGTTGGGGAAATCCAGGGCAAGTCCGGATTGAAATTGGGTCGTTGGTCGTCGGTCCCGAGACCGACGTAGCTACTACCGTAGAGACCTAGGTGGGATTCTCCGCCGCCCGGCACGCTCATAAATTCAGTTCCAGGCACTGCTTCCACCGTGGGGATGGAGTCGAAGGACATCGTAAACGTGTCCAGTTGACCGGTCTGGAACCCAGCCACTCTGGCTGATTCCTCGGGAATATCCCAGAGGACCAACTCTTTAAAGAAGGGAGTCTTTCGCCAATGGCTGTCCACTGCCTGGAACTTCCAGAATTGGGCGGTCTCCGCCTCGGAGAATACCCACGGGCCGGTGAGAGCGGTCCTGTTATTGGACTCCTCTTCACCCAACTCATCCGACTGCTTCTTGCTGGCCACCCAAGTGCTGCCGGCCCACGGGTTGCGTATCCGGTTCAGCACATCGATGGCGGGCACTCCGGTGTTTAGCACTATGGTATAAGGGTCTGGAGTCTCCCGGGAGCCGTCTGGGTGCTGCCACATGCGGGCCACGTCGCTGCTGCCCGGATGTTTGGCACTCTCGATGATCTGGTCGAAGGACCAAAGTACATCTTCGGCGGTCATCTCACCGAACCCTTGATGGAACTGGATGCCCTTTCGAAGTTTGAAGGTCCAACTGAGGTTGTCATCGGACAGGCTCCAACTTTCCGCCAGCATCGGTAAAAATTCAGATGAGGATTCGGCCGAGTGCATCACGAGATTCTCCGCCGAGATTACCTGATTCAAGAATATCTGGGGATTGCCGGACAATTTAGGGTGGCCCTGGTAAGGTCCTAATTCTTTTTGACCGATGTTGAGTGTCCCGGCTGGCTTGGGGTCCGCCTCAGGCGTTTTGGTGGGCATCATGGTTGGTGCGGGTGCGGGTGCGGGTGCGGTTGAGGTCGACCTAGGCCTGGGAGTAGGCCCCGTGGATGATGTGGCGGCTCCCGGAGTGGCGGTCTCCGAGGAACCGCAGGCAAGGATTACCGCGAGAAACAGAAGCCAGAGGAACAAAGCGAACCGTTCTGGGATTCGCAACCATCGAATCGACATGGACCTACCTCCCGAAAGCATTTTTTCTTGCAAATGGCAGATTCTGGCGGCCGGGTCTCTTGCCGCCTTAATAATCCTTAGTTCTATTGATAGGAATCTTTGGTCGAACGGTTATAATCTGCTGCTGTCTTATGTGGGATGGTCAGGTTTGTTAGCTGACGTCGCCAGAAGCCCAAGTGAAAATATCGGAAACGTAAAACTAATCGCCAAATAGCGTATATATTTTGTGTGCTATGACCAATCTTCGTTAATTGGTAGGCATTAATTATTAACAGATCATTAGCAAGTTCATTTTAAAATCTGTGGCTTATATTTCGAATAATACTATGAATTTAACTATCTTTACTCCTTTTCGAATTAATTTACAGAATATACAGCAGATAACTTATGTGCGTCAATAGAGATATTAATAGGCATTTGATATTAAATTTCCGCATGATATGCCGTGCGTTTTTACGATATACGAGTAAACCGCTGAATCGTGGTTTACAGGCCGGCATTAATTTTTCTTGTCGAGAGCAGCTCGCGTTGACTCGATCCGCAAACAGGAGGAAGCATGTTGCAGTCTATGAAAATAGTAGCCGGGCCAACGTTTTGAAACGGAGTGTTTCAGTTTTTTAGCAATAACCTTTTGGTCAACGTTGGCTGATGGTCGGCAAAAGAAAGGCCCTCTGACATGCAGCCAGAGGGCTTTTTCGTGCCTGAAAACGTGGTGCCGAAGGTCAGAGTCGAACTGACACAGGGTAACCCCTACCGGTTTTTGAGTCTGGTGCGAGTCGTTCTGATTAGTGCTATCAGGCGTGATTTAGTCCAAACGCTAGAATATTTTCATGCAAGCGTTCGTGACTAAATGTCTTGCTGTGTCAGATAGTGTTACCAAGTTCGTTATCAATTCGGTTATCAAAATGTTGCCCATCGCCGAAACCTCCTGGCTCCAGCGGTAGGAGATCTCATTGTCAACGGCCTATTAAGAGTTGACGGAAAGGTTCAAATAGCCCGACAGCGACACGCATTCGCCGGGCAGGTGTTCGCCGGGCAACTACTGAGCAAAAACGCAACAGACTGGCTAGGCTCTATGTGGGTCTCTTGTCGTTCGGTACTGCGCAGTGTGGTTACCGCCTGTTGGACAACGTAAACCGACGACTTCATAAATACGGCGGAAATTGCTAGAGCTACAACTAGGTCTGGCCACGGTGAACTGACGATGAACACTCCAGCCGCCGCTGCCACTACACCTACATTCGCAATAATGTCATTGCGGGAACACAACCAAGTAGAACGCATATTCAAATCATCGGCACTGTGTCGGGTGAGCAGCAATAAACAGGTCCCGTTGGCCACCAGTGCTACTAGCCCGGTGATTGCCATCATCCGGATGTCAGGGAGTTCTGGAATCAGCAAACTGATGCCGACCTGGACCAGCACCATCGCGCCGATTCCCGCCATTAAGACCCCTTTCAGCAAGGCGGCGCCAGCCTTCCACCTATCGCTACGCCCAACTACGTACAGGCTAAACCCGTAAACCAGGGCATCACCAAGCATATCCAGCGAATCAGCTAAGAGCGCTGTTGAACCAGACAACAGCCCGACAGTTACCTCTAGAGCAAACATGCAGACGTTGATCCCTAATACAATCCACAAAACCTTGGACTGCCGCTCCCGCAGGCGGTCTATCTCGCGGCTCTTGTCCTGGCAGCAACTGTCCATTGCTTATAGCTTCCTTGTTTCAAGATAAGCGCTCACCCAGGCTTTGATTTCAGTACTCACTAGCGCAGTACCTGTTGAGCCTCTAGGGTTGACTGCATCCTGACCACCTACCGGCCTAATCGTCGAACCCTGATATGCCCGAAATTATATTCCAAAGTTCCAGGCTAAGAGCTAGGCATCGGCCAATCGCGCTCTGACGGTCGCATGGGAGATGTACTCACCGGTGGCCCGGGTATATTCGCCAGCAATCCGCTTGAAGCCATAACCTCTATCCCGTAGCTCCTTAAGCAGTTCTACGTCAACTTCTCGCCTTGGACGACCTGGAGACACCGGACGGGGTTTCGGCTGGTCTTTTGCCTTTTTCTTCCCAATAACTTCCCCAAGGACTAGTTGTCGTGGAATGGTCATGTTCTGGCTGAGCCCCCCACTACCCCACCAGTACCTTCGCCCCGTATGGGACCCGAGGGTACCCCCTGCCCCTTTCTCATAGGCCCAACCTCCGATACTAAGAAGGTACCATCGGAGGTTAGGTTGCTCGTCGCCATTTATAGGTCACCCCAGGCTTATTCCCTTCCGATAGCGGAGGGAGGCGTTCGACTGAATTCTCTTCAGCCATCTCGCGCAACACCTTTAACATCTGGTCTGCTGATGGCCGTGGAGTTGTGAGTCCAAGCCTTAAGTCATTGGTTGCTTGGAAGTCTTTTGTAAGTACCTGTTCTAGGCGAGTAGCTATTGCCTGCGGCGCTAACTGGTCAGCATGACCCAGAAATGAGAATTTCCCATCGCCTGATCTTTCGTACAAAAGCTCAGGGACGTTCAAGATATGCCCCACGCCGTGTAGTTTTCTTCGGTTTGTGGGTTGGCCTACTCTTTCTAGCTCTAGACCAACATCCACGCCACCGAAGAATTGATAGCCTCCTGCAGCAGCTTCTCCTCCTGAACCACCACCTTTCCGGGTGTGATGAGCAATAACGAGGGTCTTGTTTGACGGTCGGCACGCTGCTACCAGTGGTGTAAGGGCCATGTTTATCTGGCCGTTATCGTTCTCGTTTTCCATCATCAGGAGTTTCATCGTATCTATCACAATGACATCAAAGTCACTGCGAGCTATATCAGCCACAATCAAATGACGACCAGCTCCCAGGGCATCCACTATCGTCACATCGTCGAATCCACCGTGAGCCAACTTTAATCTAGCTTGCCAGATTCGCATCGACTCTTCGGAGAAGTATCGGACCTTATATCCACAAGTGCCCCATTCGGACGCTAACCTACAGAGCAGTTCAGTCTTTCCTGCCTTCGGATAGGCGGAGAGCAGGTGTGCAGCTCCAACAATGAAGGGCGACGATTCATGTTGGCCTAAGAACGGAAGCATTGTGAGAGCCGGACTTGGGTCAGATAACGCCCGGCGTTTAAGGTCTCCAGCGTTATAGCTAGGCAACCTAACTCCCGATGGGTAGTCCTTTATATCCGAGGTTAGGTTTTGGGACGACTGACCGACCTTCTGTGCAATTCTGTGGTACTCCAGTTCATCCTCCCGGTCGGTGTACTTGTCATAGCCCAGTGCCTCGTCCCTTTCAGCCAAGGCATCCACGATGGTGTGGTTTGACGCGTTCGCCTTTGAGAGCTCGATTCCTAATTGGAATAACGTCTCTGAGCGGTCAATATTACTTACCTGGTCGATCGCCCTCACGCGACCGTCTTCGCCATCTACCGCCACTCGGCCATACCAGATGTCCTTCCCAATGGTCGATAAGATGACCGGTGGCGCATCGTTGGACACCTCGGATATCTCGGCAGTCGTTTCCACCTTGCTGTGTAACGCGTTCGATACCCACTGTGGTAGGGGGGCGACATCATCCCATTCGAGATAGACGGTTCGCCCGCTCTGGTGCTTGCCATGCACAACTAGATATCCATTAGCAAGTAGGTCAATCTTGTTCGACGTACCCCAGTGAATCAGTCGACTCTTAGGCGTGTCGTCTTTAGCCAGGTAGATGTACGCCGGCCAATGGCTATTCCTGCATATGGTGGGTGTAAGCCCAAGTCCGGAGGCTTCTTGGAGTGCCTCGAGAGAGTCGCAGTCAATGGCCACCAAGCCTGAAGAAGCGAGCGCCACTCCAACGTTCGCGCTTGGCCATTCTGCCCACCACCCTTCTATGACCGCCCTATCCCTTGTCGCGTCCTTGACCCCCCTCGGCGTCAACGGTGCCTTGCCGGTATTCTTCTTACCGTGGCCCCTCGGGCAGGCACATGAGCCGTCGGGCTTAGGCCAGCAGAGTGGCATAACGGACCATCCTCGGTCCGCTAGCTGAAGGGCTACCACCAATGGCGTGTCGGACTTGATAGGCATGGCAGCGTTACTCGGTGCCGTGCTCGTTAATCCAGTTTGTTAGGTCGTCTGCTCCTACACGGACTGTTTTGCCTTTACGAATGACCCTTAGCTCGCCTTTGTTGATAGCTTGGTAAATGAAGCTCCGTGAATACCCGGTCACTTGGGCGGCTTCAACTATCTTGTAGAGGAGCCTGGGCTGTCGTTCAGTTTCCATACATATCCTCCTGGTACTATGGACATTTCTAGGATTCGTTAGTACCATTACAAACATAATATACGACTAATAAATCAGTTAAAACGACGAATAGACTAATAGATAAGGCGATTATATGGACAGCACGCCTGTTGCCAGATTACGTGACCTGAAGATCCGTCTTTCGGTTGATGAGGTGACTCAGATTGTTCAGCGCTTAAGGAATGGGGAGAGCATCTATCAAATCACTAACCCAGACGGTTCACACGCGAAAGATACAGTCCGGAAGATTAGAGGGCTGCTTGAGACTGGGCAGTTGGATTTTGTGGTTGACACTCAGCATGAACAGACCGTTGCTCAGGCTGCAGTCGCAGGGGCGAAGGAGATTGGTGGAGACCATTGGTCTTCAGATGCTGCCGCTCCAGGTGGTCTGGAGCGGACCATACAGACAGTCTTGGCAGACCTACCTGAAGTCGAATGGGATGTTGGGGCCCTTCGGGCGGGCGGGCTAGAGACCGAGCAAGCGCTGTCCCTCATGCTGCAGCATGACGAATTAGAGCAGCGGAAGGCTGAATGGAAACCTGCAGACTTGCGAAAGTACGTCGAAGACCACCTACTCGTGGACTACCTTCTACGGTATCAGGACAGGCTACAAAAACCGCCGGTGTGGGCTGCTAAATTAGCTGCCCAAGCGAAAGCCGAGGGCATGGTAGATAACAATCGTGTTTTGAGGGAGATAGGGGACAACGTCATCCGCTACCAGGTCTGGCATGGTGGTCCATATAGGGAAGCCTTCGAGCAGGCACAGACAGTGACAACGCGGTCAGCACGGGCTCAGAAATCACGCTATGGGCATCGGATCGACTACTACATCGGTGGCGGCACAGGGGAAACATTCATGCCACTCTTACCGATGTCAGAACAAGGATAGAGAGGATTCCAAATGGCTAAGAGAGGTTCCTGGGAAGGCAGTATTTACAAACGCTCCGATGGCAGGTGGGCCGGTGTTGTAGACCTGGGATGGCTAGACGGCAAACGTAATCGCAAGTCTATGTACGCCAAGACCAGGAAAGAGGTCCACGAGAAACTCAATATGGCGCTGGATGCACACAGAAAAGAGCTTTCTTTCCAGTCCGACAGGCTAACTGTTAGAGAGTTCTTATCTGACTGGCTAAGGGAATCCGTTAAACCTAAGGTGCGCCTTAGAACTTACCAGTCGTATGCGGAAATTGTGAGGATTCACTTAGAACCGTCGCTAGGTCGGATACGTCTGTCGAAGTTGACTCCTCGTGATGTTCAGAAGCTCATCAACTCGAAGCTGAACGACGGGCTATCTCCTAGAAGAGTCCAATACGTCCATGCGGTTCTTCGCAGTGCACTGGGCCGGGCTGAAAAGTGGGGGATTATAGCCCGTAACGTCGCCAAATTGGCCGACATCCCTAAAGTCGAGCAACCGGAAATAAACCCTTTTGACCCAAGCGAAGCTCGCTTGTTCGTCAAAACGATAGCAGGAGAACGTCTCGAGGCTCTTTACCTATTAGCGATAGCGACAGGGTTACGACAGGCGGAGGTATTAGGCTTGTCATGGGAGGATATCGATTTTGGAAAGAGCCAATGCACTGTGCGGAAGACCCTGCAGCGCATCGATGGGGAATTCCGTTTCGTAGAGCCTAAAACCATTCGTAGCCGGAGAACTCTAGCATTGTCGGACATAGTCATAAGTTCACTTAGAGAGCGCAAAGGCAAGCAAATTGGTGAGATGCTAGTTGCCGGTGATAAATGAGAGAGTTCGGACTTGGTCTTTACTGATTCGTACGGCAGACCATTGAGTGACAGAATAGTTAGGGCTAGGTTTTACCGCATATTAGAAAGTGTTGGATTGCCCAGGCAAAGGTTCCATGACCTAAGGCATGCTTGTGCGAGTCTGATGATTTCTCAGGGGGTTCCATCGCGGGAAGTTATGGAGACACTAGGGCACAGTACGATTGCAATGACGTTGAATCGATATGCCCACATATTTCAGGAAGCTCGAAGGGAGACAGCAAATAAGATGGGCAAAGTACTGACGGGATAGGGCGCCCCTGGTCTGGTGGCTGTCAACTTGGCTGTCAAAACACACTAAACGGAAAAGAATAAAGCCCTCTGGTGACAACCAGAGGGCTTCTTCGTGCCTAGAATTTTGGTGCCGGGAGAGGGACTCGAACCCACACACCCGCAAAGGTAGCGGATTTTAAGTCCGCC
>DCWQ01000056.1 GCA_002328185.1 Dehalococcoidia bacterium UBA2158 | reverse complement strand
TCTCTCTCGCGTTTGGTGACGGGCTCCACCGATTCTGACACGTCCATAATTACGGGCACGATACCGACCGCAGACCCCATCATGTTTTCTGTGCTGATCGTATTTATCTCCCGAAGCCCTCGGCTCCGTGGGCTAGGCAGGCCCCGGCGACCAGCACTGCAGGCTGGATGTTTTTCGCCGGATATTGTCTCGAAGTATAACGGTTTGCTTCCCCGGTCACCAACCGTGGCCGGAGCGTGTTGCGAGGAATCCCCTATGGCCGGTCAGGCCTTGGCCGCCCCCTCGCGGATGTTCTTGGCCGCTGCTTTCAGGGCGTTCAGAACGATCGTCTGTGGCGCTGGAGCGACGGAGGTATAATTGACGCCCATCTCAAGCAGGTCTTGAGGCGTGAACCGGCAGGCGGCGTGGTTCACCGGAATATAGACCTTGGCCTTGTCGACGGCCTTGACCTTGGCGGCCAAATCCACGAAGATCTCCCTCAGCTTGGGGTCCGCCGGGTCAGTGAACCCCAAAGCCGCGCTAATGTCGGTGGGGCCAAGGGAGATGAGATCGACTCCGTCCACAGCGGCGATCTCGGCAATCTCAGCCAGGCCTTTTTTGTCCTCGGTCATGACGATGAGGAGAATCTCTTCGTTAGAAGTGCGCATATGTTCCTGCCAAGGCACCGCGCCGTAACCGGCGGCCCGGGAGCTACCAGCCCCACCCCGTTCTCCTACTGGCGGATACCGGACGGCCTCCACCGCCTTTCGGGCGCCCTCCGCACCGGCGATATGGGGCACCTGGATACCCTGGGCGCCCATGTCTAGCAGACGCAGGATGGTCTTGGGGTTCTCATCTGGGACGCGAACAACGGGCGTGATATCGCACAGGTCAGCGACACGGATCATCTCGCCCACGGTCTGGAGGTCGAACATGGAGTGCTCCATGTCGATGAATGCGCCGTCGAACCCAGCGCTGGCTATGATCTCAACAACCGCCGGGTCGGCGAATCCCACGTGGCTCACGATGGCCAGGCCGCCGTCGCGCATAATTTGTTTGATCTTATTTGGTTTCATGATTCCCTCCCCATATTGCCAGCCGTAACCCAGGTGCCCCCCGCGTGCGACCTTGAATATCCGAAGCTGAACCGAGTGTAGACACGCCGGTTATGGGTGTCAATCTTGGACTAATTCCAGGGCGTCTCCCACCGAAATCGTGCCAGTGGTCTCGACAGCGCCGTAGACGCCAAAGTAAGGGGCGCGGGCGTTGGGCCGGTAGCTGAGGAGCAACTTTGGGATGTCGAAGTCCCGCTCGCCGGTATTGGGGTCCAGGGTGGTGATGGCGCAGCGGGGGTCTGGGGCGACCAGCCTCACCCTTAGGTCAGGGCCGATCTGCACCACCCCGCCCAGCCAGGCGTCCTCTTCATAGGGAGAGCAGCCGTCCAAGAGGAAGTTGGGGCGGAACCTGCGGTCCTCGAACTGTGGCCAGCCATTAATCCGGCTACTCAAGTTGTCCAAAGAAGCCCGAGAAAGAACTGAAATGGGATATTCATCGAAACTCGCGCCGGGGTTGTCTGTCTTCACCAGGCGAACGGGCGAACCACAGAATGTTGAGAGCGCGTCGTTCCAGGGCCCCGTGACTTCCCGGCCTGGGACCTGGCGGCCCCATATGGCGGTGGTCACAGCGTCGCCCAGGTCGGTGATCCCCGCCGCGTGTTGTCCGTCGGGAAACTGGAGGGACAGCTCGTCGGATTCGGCGGAATATACAGCTTCGACCAAGGTCAGGCGGCCCTGTTGACGCTGGGTCAACAACTGACCGTCGGCATCGATTATATGAAACCGGCGGTCTTCGACGATTCCAGACTGTCCAACGGTCGCAGACTCAGACCGGACCAGCGAAAGTGATTTTACGGGCGCAGTGAAGATCGCCGCTATCGAACGCAATACATTCCTCTTTTCCTGGACTATTCGGGACGGGTGCCCAGCACAACGGGAATCTGCTCCAGCGAGCCGTCACCGTGCATCACTTCCAGCATCACCTCATCACCGGGCCTGGTGTTGTTGGTGAGGTAGACGATGAGGTCGGTCATGTCTCTGATCGCAGACCCATTGATGCCAGTGATGACATCGCCGCCCAGGGCATATTGTATCCCGTTCACAACCTCGGTCCGGTCACTGCCAGTGAGGCCGCCGTGATCTGCCGGGCTGTCGCGGCCAACGCCGATCACCAACGTCCCGCGGGTACCCTTGGGCAGGCCCATCAGTTCGGCAACATCGGAGCCCACCGGCCCACCGGAGATGCCGAGCCAGGAGTACTCGTACTTACCGTCATCGATCAGGGCGGGCACCACCTTCTTGGCGATGTTTATAGGCACGGCCAGGCCAATGCCGGCGCTGCTGCCCGAGCGGCTGATAATCTGGGTATTTATGCCCACCACTCGGCCAAGGCGGTCCAGAAGAGGGCCACCGGAGTTGCCGGGGTTGATGGGGGCGTCGGTCTGGATCACCTCGGGAACGGTGAATTGGCTGGAACTGCTGCGGATGGTCCGCCCCACCGCGCTGACGATTCCGCTGGTCATGGTGAAAGACTGCCCAAAGGGCGCGCCGATCGCAACAGCGAGCTGCCCCACCAACACGTCGTTGCTATCGCCCAGGTCGATGGGGACCAGACCTTCTATCGGTTCCATCAATTCCAGGACCGCCAGGTCTGAGTCCGTGTCACCGCCCAGGACCTTGGCCAAAACCTGGGTCCGGTCGGCGAATATGACCATGACTGTCTCGGCCCCATCCACCACGTGCTGGTTGGTGATGATGCGGCCTTTCTCATCCCAGACAAACCCGGAGCCTTCACCCCGTTTCAAGAAGTCGTCGGGCACTCCGGGAATGTTGGGGAACTGTCCGGTTCCGTCGTTGCCCTCCAGTTCCTGGATCACCTGGATGTTGACCACTGAAGGCAGCGCCTTCTGGAAGATACGGTTCATGACCGTTTCTTGGGCGGCGACCAGCTTGTCTGCCTCGGCGTCACCGGTAAACACCTGCACCTCAGGCTTGGTTCTTTCCGTGACTGAAGTAGTCGTCCCGGAGGTGGATGCCGGATTGGTCTGAGCCGTGGTTTCCAGCGTTGCGGTCGCGTCGCCACCACAGGCTGCAATGACGAAAAAAAGTAGGCCCAGCGTTCCGAGGATGAGCCTGGTCTTGAAAGATTTTCTGCGTAGTGTCTTCAAACGGTCCATTCTTATACGTTCCATGATGGTGATTTGCCAGCTTCCAATATACGTAAAATACGTTGCTTAATCACGCCATGGATTTCGTCCATTCGTTAACCGGTGCGTTTCTTGCCGGTTTTCTCCTCGAATAACTGCCAGGTAAGGTCGTTGAACGGGTAGTATTTCCCGGGCAAGCACTGCTCGATCTCCAACTGGGCCTTGATCACCTCTTCAACCTCTTCCCGCTCGTGGGCGATGCGGATCACCTCGTCCACAACTGAGGCAGGAACCACTACTACGCCGTCGTCGTCGCCCACCACGGCATCGCCGGGGCGCACGAGAACGCCACCACATTGAATCGCGTCATTCACCTGCCAGGGCCAGAACTCTGCGGGGCCCTGCTTGGCCGTGGTGTTGGCGGAATAAACCGGGAAGCCGTAGCCTTTGAGTGTGTTGCTATCGCGGGCGGCGCCATCGGTAACCAGACCGCCGGCGTTGAGCTGCATCATGCGGAGGAACTTGATGTCTCCTCCGATGGAGCTGTATTCCCAGCCCATGGCGTCGATGACCAGCACCTCTTCAGGCCCGCAGAGTTCGATGGCCATGTATTCGGCCGATTGGTCTCCCTTGGGCTTGTCCGCCACCAGGTCAGGCCGGTGAGGCACGAACCTGAGAGTAACGGCGCGGCCAGCCATGTGCTGTCCGGCCTGCAGCGGCTTAGCCCCGTGAACAAAACTCATGGGCCAACCCATCACCCAAAGTCCGTCGATCAGGGTCTGAGTGGGAATGGTGCGGAGCACTTCAAGGGTTTCAGTGGAGATAGGTGTGGCGTCGGGCATGATTGTTTCCTTTTTGATGCTTAGTTGGTTGCGGGCAGGTCCTTAAAACAATTTTGGCATGTACCGTTCATCCCGAGCCTGCCGATGGGCCTTTGCAGGTCATACGTGTTTAGCGTGGATTTCTAAACCGGGGAGGGCCCCATCCTAACCTTCCCCGTTGCGACGGGGAAAGGGACTTTGGTTCGGTTCGGGCTAACTAAGGCTGCATTCCGGCAGCCAGTTGGTCTAGGTGGTATTCGGTGTCGCCTAGGCTGGCCTCGGCGATCTTAGCGCGGGCGGAGTAGAGCTGCATGTCGTGTTCGGTTGTGAACGAGATGCCGGCGAAGATGGTATGCCCGGTCTCGGTGGCCAACCGGCTCAGCATCCCGGCCTGGGCCTTAGCAAAGGATACTTCGTCGTTCGCCGGCAGGCCTTGGTCCAACTTCCAAGCTGCTTGATAGGTGAGCATCCGGCCGCCGTCCACAGCTACTCTCAAGTCGGCGCAGCGGTGTTGAACGGCCTGGAACGAGCCGATGGGGCGCCCGAATGCCACTCGGTGTCCGGCATACTCCACAACCATCTCCAGCACCCGTTGGGCCCGGCCCAGGGTCTCGGCGCATTGGATGACCGTGGCGCGCTGGACTGCCAGGTTCAATGCCGGACGGCCCTCGGCGACCTCGCCAAGCACCGCTTCGCCGGACAATAGGACATCATCGAACTCAACCATAAACTGAGGGTAGTTCGCTATGGAATCCATGGCGGTCATGGAGACACCGTTGGCCTGGGTGTCGACGAGCGCCAGGGTGGTGTCAGGCCAGGCCCCGATGGCAGGGCGAGTGACGCAGATGATGTGGTTGGCGGTCCCGGCGTAGGGGACAAAAGAGCTCTCACCGCTGAGGGTCAGGCCGCCATTGTTGGCTGCCGTTTCCAATCTGTCTCCCCGGGCGATGGTCAAGATAACATCGCCGCTGACCGCTCCAGGAATCAGGTTCGCTTTCTGAGAGTCGCTACCGGCGTTCAGCACTACCTGGGCTGCAAGTACCGATGATGTGAGCAGGGGGCCCGGCGTCAAAGCCCGGCCAATCTCTTCGAACAATACGGTCTGGTCGGTGAGGGAGCCCCCGGTCCCGCCGTACTGCTCAGGCAGGGAAATACCCAACCAGCCCAGCGCGGCCATCTTCCGCCACAGGTCCGGCGCATGGCCGTCTAATGACTCTTCAACTGCCCGCACCAAAGATGTTGGGCACTCGACCTCAAGGAACTCGCGGGCCGAGCTACGCAGGATCTCTTGGTGTTCTGTAAGGGAAAAATCCATATCAAGGCATACCTAGCGGGGCATTCTCAGGCCGCGCTGAGCGATGATATTGCGGTGAATCTCGGTCGTTCCTGCGCCATGCAGGTGCATCGCCTCGCGGTGGATACCCTCGATGTTGCCCTGGAGTGGGGCGATCGGGGAGCCGCCGCGCAGGGTTGAGTAGGGCCCCAGAACCTCCATGGCCATCTCAGCGAACCGCAAGCGCTCTTCGCTACCGTACAAAAATGCCACCGAAGCCTCAGAATTGGGCACCGCACCGGAACTCTGCATCCAGGCCACGTTCCAGCAGAGCAGCTTCCAGGTCTCCATCCCCAACCGGCGCTGGGCCAGTTGGTGGCGCACCAGAGGATGCTCGGCCAGGGACTGCCCGCCGTCGGGGGCCGGGCTCTGGCAGAACTCGGCGAAGTCGTCGAACACCCTCCGCACGTTGGCGTACCGCCACAGGCCGGAGCGTTCGTAGTCCAGCGTGGTCATGGCATGGTACCAGCCCCGGTTTTCATCGCCGATCAGGCAGGACATCGGCAGCCGGACATTATCGAAATGGGTCTGGGCCGCCATCTCGCTGTTGATGTAGGGCAGGGGGGTCAGGCTGATACCCTGGGTCTTGAGGTCGACGATGAACATGCTGATGCCGCGGTGCTTCTGGGCCTGAGGGTCGGTGCGGGCCAGAAGATACATGTAGTCGGCGTGAAAGGCGTAGCTGGTGAACATCTTGGAGCCGTTCAGCACGTACTCATCGCCGTCACGCTCCGCCCGCAGTTCCAAGGAGGCCAGGTCCGAGCCGACGTTCGGCTCGCTGAACCCCTGGCAGTACTCGACCTCTCCACGGGCGATGGGTTTCAGGTAGCGGTCCTTCTGGGCTTCCGTGCCGAAAACCATGATCGCCGGACCGACTATGCCCAGTCCTATAGACCCGCTCTTGGGCACCCGCCAGTAGCCCAGGTCTTCGGCCAGGATGCCCTGCTCGATGGGGCCTTTTCCGCCGCCACCGTGTTCTTCCGGCCAGCCGATGGTCAGCCAGTTTCGCTCCGCAAGTTTCAGGTTGATCTCGCGGCCGAACTGGTAATGGTCCTCGGTAAGGTTGCCGAAGACTTCCTGTTTTTCCACAGGGATTTCGGCCCTTAAGAACTCACGGAGTTCTTCTCGGAATTGGGTTTGTTGGGTGGTGAAGTTGAAGTCCATGGTGGTGTCTCAGACGGTTGGCGCAGGAGTTGAGGGGTGCCCTCATCCTAACCTTACTCCCGCGCACGGGAGAAGGGATTGTTTCCTGCGTTAGTAAATTTGGGCTGAGTATATCAGGCTGGGGCGCAGGCCCGGATTATTCCTAGGGCTTGTTCTTTGGCGCCTTCGCCCATGAAACGGGGCGAGACTATTGGCAGAGTGATGCCGGCTTGGCGGTATTCAGTCAGCTTTCCACGGACTTCGTCTGCCGTGCCGACCAGGCCGATCTTGTCGATGAGACCGCTGGGGACCAGGTCGAGGGATTCTTGGATGTTGCCGGCCTGCCAAGCAACTCGCACGTCCTCAATCTCCTCTGGGAACCCGGCGTCGATCATGAGCTTGCGGTAGCGGGGGAAACGCCCAGCGTAGGAGGCGATGGGCATGCGCATCAGGTCTCTGGCTGCTTTCCGGTCGTTGGACACAGCACAGGGAAGCAGGCTGGCCACTTCGACGTCGGCTGGGTCGCGTCCGGCGTTGCGGGCGCCGAGGCCCACAGCCACGGCTGCCTCTGCTGCGTGGTCCAAGGTGCACCAGGTGAGGATGGCCCCCTCAGCCATCTCGCCGCAGACCTCCAACATCTTAGGGAAGACGGCGGCGACGAAGACGGGTATCTCCTTGCGCAGGGGCTGGAACCACAGGTCGAACCGATCGATGTCGTAGATATCTCCGTGGTAATTGACATCCGAGTCCTTGAGAATGGCCCTGATTATATCCACACACTCGCGCAGCCGCTGCACGGGGCGGATGAACTCCAGTCCATGCTCCGGCTCTACCTGGACCTTGTGACTGCTGCCCACGCCGAGGATAAAACGTCCGTTGGAGAAGTAGTCCACCGAGGCTGCCGCCATGGCGATGGTGGGCGGAGTCCGGACGAAGACGCTGGTGATGCTAGTGCCCAATTTGATCCTTTCGGTGGCCGTTGCGCAAGCCGTGAGCACCGAGAACTGGTCGCCGCCGTGACCTTCGGCCACCCAGGCGGATTCGTAGCCGAGGTCCTCGGCCACTTTAACGCATTCGACTATGTCCTGGGGAGACATTCCCCCGGAAAACCCGACTCCGATGCGCTCCATGTTGCTCTCCTAATCCTACCCGCTGGGAGGAGTGATATATCCAACCCGCGCTAATTTCTTGGCTTTCGTACCCTTTGAGGGTTTATAGTATGCCATGCCCTCAACGAACCGCAGGCGCACTGTCTGTGACCCAAGCCTGTTGGCGCAAATCTCCTGAGCGTAAACGGACCTAACCGCATTTGACTCCCCAGGCGCCAATCAGCTACAGCAGGTACCGCTGGACAGTCATAGGCGTGTGGCTATTCTCCAGCGTATCTTCTTTCATGGTGTTGAACACCTTGGGGATACTGCTGCCCGCCATCAGCGCAGACCTGGACCTCTCACCCAGCCAGCAGGGATTGTTGGGGTCGGCTTCCCACTGGGGAAACATCGCGTTGGCGATACCCCTCAGTTGGGCAACCTCCCGCCTGTCGCCCAAATGGCTGACCGCCGCCACGTTGATGACGGCCACCGGATGCCTGTTCCTGCAGAGTTGGGCACCGGTGTTCATCGTGCTTCTGGCAGGGCGGCTCTTCTTCGGCATCAGCAACATAGCCCAGATGCCGGCTCGCGCGTTGCTGACCCGGCAATGGTTTCCAGCCAAGGAAGTGATCTACGTCAACGGCATGTCCAACGTATTCTTCGGTCTGGTGGTCGGCGGAGGGTTGGTTCTGGCGCCGGTGATACTGGACCTGACGAACGACGACTGGAGGACGACGCTACGGATATTCGGGCTCTATTTCGCCGCGATTACCGTGCTGTGGATAATCTTGGGCCGAGACCGGACCAACGAGACTGACAAAGACGTAGTTACCCTCCAGGGTGAGAACGTAGTCAAAAGGGCCCTGGCCCATCGGGACTTATGGATCGGCGGACTGGGGTTCGCCGGGGCCACCATGTCTTTCGGCGCGTTCCTAGCCTTCTACCCCACGTTGATGCTGGAAGAATATGACATTTCGCTGCGCCTTTCTGGCGGGATTCTCGCGCTGGGAGTCATCGTGGGCGGAATCGGCGGCATGGGCATTGCATGGGCGGCGTCCACTTCCGGCAAGGAGGGGAGGTTCCTTCAGGTACTGGGGATCTTGATGATCGGCAGCAACCTGGGCATGATAATGACGGGATCGGTGCCGGCGCTGTTCCTATTTTCCTTCTTTAACGGCGTGGCCTGGGCTTTCTTCCCGATATTGGTGACGGTGCCGTTCCATCTACCGGGAATCAGGCCTCGTGAGCTGGCGGTGGCCTTCTCATTCACCATGATGATGACATCGGTCGGGACCTCGTTGGGACCGCTGTTCACTGGATTCCTACAAGAGGCGTTCGACAACCTGAAGCCAGCCCTATTCCTGATCAGCTTCATGTCGGTCAGCCTGATCCTGGCCGGGAGCACGCTGCGGTTCGGGTCGCAGCGGCAGACGGTCGAAAGCTAACAGCTATCAGCGGTCAGCCGTCGGCTTTTTACTCTAAAACCCCATCCTCTTCCAACAATTTATACTCATCGTTTGTTAGGCCAATCAGGTCCTTGAGGACGTGCGAGGTGTGCTCCCCAAGGAGTGGCGCGGGGGTGTCTAGGCTGCCTGGGCTTAAGGAGAAGGTCATCTCGCTGCGGTCGGTGGCGTAGGGGCCGATCTCTGGGTGGTCAAGCCACTGGAAATGGCCCCGGTGCTGCAGTTGAGCGTCGTCGAATAGATCTCGGCAGTCGTTGACCATACCCGCTGGTACTCCCGAACTCTGCAACGTTCCCATCAAGGCTGCTGGATCCCACGAAGCGGTCCAGTCGGACAACAGTTGGTCTAGCTTGTCCTCGTTGGCTTTTCTCGCCAGGAGTGTGGCGAAATCAGAGTTGTAAGGCCAGCCTGTGCCATCGGGGGCGATGGTCCGCTGCAGGCCTTCCCATTGGGCATCAGATGAGCAACCCAGGGCGATCCAACGGTCGTCGCCGGCGCAGGGGTAGACTCCGTGGGGCGATGCTCCGGGGTCCCGGTTGCCCGCGCGTGACTGCTCCCGGCCGTTGACGGCATAGTCCAACAACACCGGCGCCGAGAAATGCAACGTGGTCTCCAGTTGTGACATGTCTATGTGGATGCCCTCGCCGGTGCGGCGGCTGCGGTCCAGTCCGGCCAGGATGGCGGCCACGGCGAACCGGGGGACGATAAAATCGGTGTATGCGCCGTAGGGGTTGACCGGGTCCCGGTCTGGCCAGCCGGTCAGATTGGTCAGGCCCACCAGCGACGATAACACCGGACCGAAGCCCGGCTGCTTTTCCATGGGCCCGCCCCGGCCCATCATGGAGGTGCTGAACATTACGATGCCGGGGTTAACTTCCTGGAGTTGCTCGAAGCCAAGTTCCCAGCTTTCCATGGTCCCTGGCGTGAAGTTCTCAGTCACCAGGTGCGCCCATTTGGCCATGCGCAGCATTAGCTCGCGGGCCCTGGGGTGCCGCATATCGACGGTGATGCCCATCTTGTTGGCGTTGTAGCTGGCGAAATAGGCGCTGCGGTTGAGACCGGAGATGCCGTCCTTATAAGGTGCGGCACGGCGCAGGGTGCCCGGACGTTTCACCGACTCCACCCGCACTACGTTGGCCCCGTACTCGCCCAGGTATTTGGTGGTCATGGGCCCCACAGCCACCCAGCAGAAGTCCAGGACGTTGACGCCGTCCAGCGGTTTGTTTGGCGCTTGTTGGGTTGTCATTAGATAACACCGCCGCGTTTCAGTGAGTCTAGTTGCGAGGAGGAAAGACCCAACTCCTCGTGATATATCTCAACGTTGTGTTCGCCAATGAGCGGCGGCCTTCGGTATAGGCCCGAAATGTCGCCTCCGCCGCCCGATTTTACGAACGCTCCCGGATATTGGACAGCCACGCCCAGTTCCGGATGGTCCAGTTCCTTGAAATATCCGCGGGCTTCAAGTTGCGGGTGGCCTTGGAGGGCTGCCGGAGTGGCGACGGGGAACAGCAGTATCCGCCGGTCGAGGCTGCCTTGCACCAACTCGGCTCGGGTGTGGCCCTTGAAGAACTCACCCAACGGTATGGCAAGCTGGTCCATGAACTCCGGGGTGATCGCGCCGTAGCCCATGTCCTCCCAATCCACCGCATCCAGCTCCTCGGTCTCGAAGCCGTCTTCTTTCATCCAGCTCAGCAGGGCGCGGGTGCTGTAGGCAACGGTGCCACCCTGGACCATGTAGTTGACATAACCGTCTTTGCAGGGCCAATTGATGCGCACCCGGTTCTCGCCGGAGGTCTGCCTGTAAACGCCCATCCGTTTGAGGATGGCACCTTCAATGTCCCAGATCTGGGGCGCATGGGCCAGGGTCTTGGCCACTGCCTGCTGACAAGAAACGTCCACGAACTGCCCTTGCCCGCTGACGGCCCGGTGAGTGTGTGCCAGCATGGCGGCCGTGGCCCCGGCGGCTCCGCCGTGTAGGTAGAAATGCGGGAAGCTGATCCGGATGGGGGCGCGGTCGTCGTCGCCGGTCAGATACATGAACCCGCCCAGCGCCATGCCGACGATGTCATTCGCCTGATAGTTGGAATAGGGCCCGTCTTGTCCGAAGGGTGTGATGGACACCATGACCAGCTTGGGATTGATCTTGGCTAGGCGCTGATACCCTAGACCCAGTTCTTCCAGGTAACCGGGGGAGAAGGACTCGATCAGGAAATCGGCCTCCGCAACCAGTTTCTCCAGCAGGGCCTGCCCATCTTTCTGCTCTAGGTCCAGGGTGATGCCCCGTTTGTTCGCAGCGTAAGCCCAGAAGAAAAGACTCTTCTCTGGTTGCGGGTCATCTCCATGGAACGGCCCGATGTTCCGGGCAGGGTTGCCACCGGGCGGCTCTATCTGAAGCACATCGGCGCCCAGATCGGCCAGTATCTTTCCCGCCAACAGGCCGCGTTCGTCGGTCAGGTCCAGAACTCGGTAGGGCGCCAGCAAGAAATCGATTCCACTGTTCGAAGCAGCCGTAGAGGCACCGGGCATGGTCTCTCCAGGTTCAGCAGGATTCGGGGCTGTTCCGGAGATATTGGGGCATCCCCCCAATTCCGTCAACCGGCGCCGGCTCCGGCACAGCCGGGTTTACTCGGGTGGGCCGGAAAAGAGCCATGGACGGTTGTTTGAAAAAAGCTGGGGCTGTAGGATGGGGGTACGGGATTTGCGTCCCACATTAATTTAGAGGCGATCAGCGATAAATGGCCACTAGGACCAACTGGTACAGCGATCATCCCACGGCCTGCACCTGCGCTTTCTGCAACGAGAAGCGGACGATGCAGTCTGACCAGGGAAAGATCGGCCGCAACGCCAAATGCCCCTGCAACAGCGGCAAGAAGTACAAACGCTGCCACGGGAAGTAGCGGCGTTTAAAAATCGTAGGCCAAACAAAAAGGGCGTCCCGATGAATTCGGGACGCCCTTTTTGTTCCCATTAACTGGCCTTGCTCGGACTTTAGCCCTTTATGATAGAGAGTTTGACCTCGTAGTTGGCCAATTCTCCGCCGATGATGTAGGTGGGATGCGGGCCGGCATGGGACTCTTTGAAGGAATCGCTCTTGGTCCAGTTCAAGAAATCCAACTTGTCCTCCCAGCGGGTCACCACCAGGTAGACCTCGTGGTCGTCTTCCATCTCCATGCTCCATAGCTCAAAGCTCTTGAAGCCGGGCTCGTGCTGAACGCTGCCCCGGCTGCCAAAGACCTTTTCCAAGTCATCGCCGCTGCCCTTTTGAATCTTGATGCGGTTGGTAACTGCGTACATATCTCCACTCGAGGCCGATGGTCCACCGGCGTCTATCTCTGGTTAGGCTAGATTGATTCTCTCCCTATTCGGGAGTGGGAGCAAGCCTGGGGTTAAAACGCCAGCCGGTATACCAGAAGGCCCGCGATTGCTCCAATGCCAGCCCCAACTGAGCCAGCTTTCATCCCCATCGCCATCATCTCTCCACAGGTGACAATCTCACGCTCCCGGTATTCCGGGTCCAACGCCCTGGGTGTCCGGAAACCCAGGTCTCCCCGGAACAGCAGCGTGCCGAAGACGGCGAGAACGCCGCCGATGATGCCGCCAATTATGATGGCCAGGACTACCATTGCCGCCTCCGGGTGTCTCGCGGCCCTTGATACAGGCCGCGTTTGACATAAGTTTAGTTGGGCCTCGCCGGTGAATTCAACGCTGCGGGTGGGAATGCCAGCCGGGAATATGGGCCGCTACTCTACGGTACACCCTCGCAGTTCCACGCCAAACAACAACCTGTCACCCTGGCCTTTCATCGAGATGGTCTGGCCCTCCACAAGGGTGAGCATCACCTCGTCTTCATTGTCGCTGAAGCTGCACCGCACTCCCTCTTCCAGATCCACGTACGGAGTGTAGAGGAAGCCACGGTAGATCTCGCTGATGACCCCGGTGACCACGACCACTTTTCCTTTGTACTTGTCATCGGCCTCGGACTCGCTTGCCGTGTAGTCGGCGACCATCTCGGCGGCGGTGATTCGAAACTCGGGTTCCTGGTCCAAGATGTCCTTGGCTATACCGGTTTCCGTCGCGCAGGCGGCCAATACAGTCAACAAAACCAATAAGACCGCTGAGGGAAATAATTTCAAATTCATCTTCGTGTTCGGGCCTCTCCCAGGCATGACAAGGTTGAATTAGCTTACCACGTACCTTGCTTAGTTTAGTCATTAATTAATACGTCACTACTTCCCCTGCGTCCTATAAAGCTTGTTTCAAATCTCTAGACAGGTAGGCTTCTTTCGCTGTCTCGTGGGTAGTTATAGTTATCAAGTTCTTTGGACATCAAGTGCTGGTCCGGTCGTCAGGTTGTTTCAACGGAATCAAGTCATCCATGATGTGCATCAAAACGAAATCCATACAAACAGAATGGATACTGTCAAACTTTGACAAATATTTAAATTAATTTAAAATAAACACCAATCCGCGAAGTTTATATTTTGCCTTAATAAAAAAGGGGTTATCAAATGGGGAATATTTCGGAATTTAAACTCGGTGGCATCTGTCTGGCAGTAGGTCCTGCCATGGCGACAGCACTATTTATAATTTTCTTCCTTATACTCGGCGATTCTAACATCGACATCACGGATTTCTCAGCGGTCTCGAGTGACGTATCATCCGCCCCGGTGATAGAGCAACTGTTATTGTTCTTGCCACCAATCGGGCTAATCATGGCCTACTACGGGCTGACTGTGATTCAAGGCACCATCGGAAAAGGTGAGAACGGGGAAGCCCTATTCAAATTAGGGATGCTCATGTTCGGTATCAATGTAATTGCCTCGGTAATAGGACTGGGCGGAATGTGGCAAGCACAAGCTTGGGTCGGGGCATCGGGCACTAACATAGCAGCCATAGCACAAGGTATCAGCCTTTACTCCGGCATGATCGGCGCGATAGGGATAGTACTTATTTCGCTGGCTATATCAACCAGAGACGAGTTCAATAACTTATTTGCCTATATAATCGCTCTTGTGTTCTTAGTCGTTGTAATACTTAGTATAATTGGTATGACAAACTTCACTGAAGACACATGGAAAATCGTAAATGCCCTTTTCGGGATCAGTTACATCATCATCTCCCTATGGAGCATTTACCTTGGATTAAACATGTGGAAACGGGCCTAAGATTCTATTTCACTTAACCAAGTGAGAACTTTGCGGCGTACTTCGAGTAACGTGCTTTGGCACCGGAGCTAGGAGCAATAGAAGAAGCCCCATCTAGAAGATGGGGCTTCTTCTATTGCTGACTTCTATGACGCTTTGAACGTTCCGGCAAAAGCCGCCGGACCAACCCGAATCTTAATGCGAGGTTATGAGTCATGCCATTGGGAATAAGACCCACAGATCTGGTCATCACCTCTTTCTCATCTGATGGCAATAACAGGAGAACATAGTTGATGCCTGGCGAGCCGATATTTGCAACCTCCGGAGTCGAATTACATCGACGTTTTGATGCCCTGGAAACGTAATTTTCTAGAAATAATACCTAGACACCAACTCAGCAACGCACGCTGGTTTTTCCTTTCCTTCGATTTCTATGGTTACTTCCCCTACAACCTGGAAGCACTCGTCGTTGATCTTGTCGACGCCCACTAACTTGGTACGGGTCCTAACATTGGAGCCCGAGCTCACGGGATTTGGGAAACGGACCCGGTTCAGGCCATAATTTACGGCGAGTTTTAAACCTGGGTAGGCTGGTTCCGTAGCGTCCACCATTCCACCCAGGTGCGGTATCAAAGACAATGTCAAAAAACCGTGGGCAACAGTGCTTCCAAATGGAGATTCTTTTGTCGCTCGATCGACATCGACATGAATCCACTGGTGGTCTTTTGTCACGTCAGCAAACCCCTGTATCATGCTTTGATCCACGTTCAGCCAATCGCTTAAACGAGTTTCCTCTCCCAACTTCTTGGTAATCTCTTCCACTAAATCGTCAACGGCCATCTCACTCTCCTTAATAATCTGCGAATAACTGGTGATTTTCTCAGCCCGACAAAGAGGGCGGGTTCCCCCAACGACTCTATGCGCCGGTCCAGCCCAACTCCCTGCATCCTAGCTTCTCGCTCCAGATTCAATCGCTTTCAACGACTCAACCACACCATCTAGATCGATAGCAAATCTCCATGCGGCCTAGCACCTAACTAAACCACAGCATTTTGAGTTTATCTGGTGCCCCCGGTGACACCCAAACGAATTTGTTTATCACATACCTTTAGATGAACATATAATATGGCTACTACGAGTGTCTTTAATGGCATTATCAGTTGTGGGATACTCTTGACTCACCGTCAAAGGATGTACAGACGAAAATGGCTGACAGAACGCTTTTCAACGACGAGTTACTCAGCGCTGAATTCGTAAATGATCCCTACCCGACTTTCGGCTACCTTAGGGAGAACTATCCGGTGCATTGGAACGCCACGGCATCCCTTTGGATGGTCACCCGTTACGACGATTTCGTTAACATTACAAAGAATGACGAAGGCTTCTCCTCTGCAGTCGCCAAGAATGGTAAACCTACAGAGGGCATTGGCTCGACCACTCCACCAGAAGATCGAAATGAGGTAGTTCGTTCATTTCAAGGTAGTTCGATTGCCCAACAAGAAGGTTCAACACACCAAGAAATGAGACGAGTCATAAACCATCATTACACACCTACCGCTAGTGAACATCATAGATCACAGATCCGTATTAAAGTCGAAAACCTGTTAGATATCCTGGGAACCAAACCAGTTGTCGAGATTAAAGAAGAGTTTGCGAACATTTTAGAAATGCAGGTTTCAGCGTTAACTGTTGGGATTCCCGAACAGGACATTGATGATCTTAAAGAGATTGTTTCAGACCTATCTGCCTTGAGCGGCACTAGCAAAGATAAGGTAGATAAATATCGAAGAGGGATATTGAATTTCAGTGAATACCTGAAGCCACTGCTTGAATCTAAGCTGAACGGACTCGGCAATGACCTCTTAGCGACTTTAGCTAAAGCCAAACATCACAATTTGTACTCCGAAGAAGAAGTTCTTTCGAATGCTGCGATTGCACTAACAGCGGGGCGTGGAACATCCGTCAATCTAATTTGTAACGGTCTACTAGCGTTTGGCCGGCATCCGAAACAATGGGAATCTTTAGCTTCTGACCCAACTGAAATGGCTATAAAGTCCGCTGTAGAAGAATGTCTTCGATATGACTCGCCTCAACAATCACTAGATAGAATCGCGTCTCGAGATATAGAACTCCATGGCCAGAGAATTCGGTCTGGTGAAAAAGTCCGATGCTACATTGGTTCCGCCAATCGTGATCACATGAAATTTGAAAATGCAGATAACTTTGAGATAAACCGAAATCCTAATCAGCATGTTGCCTTCGGTTGGGGCATACATCATTGCTTAGGAAGCTCCGTGTCACAGGTTGAATTTCAAGAAATAATTAGTGCTTTATTATCACGAAATCTGAAGCCTAGGTTGATTTCTCCAACAGTCGAATACGAACCAACTACTAATTTGAGGTCGCTCACCAGGCTTGATATGCAACTCGGTTAGTTATTACCAGTATCTATCCAGCATGTCGAATGGGTGCAGAACCACCAGTGGGTGCTCACTCGGATACCGGCTGGGGCGACGACATTCTTAGCGCGGTTTTCAATGCTGCTTCTTCTAAGATCAACTAGTAGAACAGAATGCCCTGTGGACACGCCTCCACCGTCACCAGTACCCCGCCCCCGGTGCCTCCCTGATGGGTGGTATAAACATCGACAGCAAACTAACTTGGTGAAATAACACTTAAGTAGTTAATATTCACCTCATGGTGCAACCCTTCGTAGAACCAACACTTACCAGGGAATCATGCTGGCGCATACGCGCCTCATATCAGGGTTTTCTCGACCGGAGGTTGAGATAGTTAGACGAGAATTAGGAAATACGAGCTTCCGTGGCTGGGCCGTGTTGTTGCTCTTTCGAGCGCAAGGTAGCAGCGTAATCTTGATCTCGTACACCTTTGGCCTTTTCCTGCCCTTTATCCGTGAGGATCTGGACATCTCGCCGTTGGAGGCAGGTCTCCTCCAAGGGGTTTGGTGGGTTACGGCTGCCATAGCATCGCTACCGTTCGGCGTGTGGTTTTCAAGAATCCGACCTGTTCTGGTAGTCTCACTGTCGTTATTCTTGAGTATACCTTTCTTATTTGTCCAAGCCTTCGCAACTGGGTTTCCGATCTTACTATTAGCTAGGTTTGCGTTTGTCGGGTGTCATGTTATGACGGTTCCTGCACGCACGTTATTGTTGCAGCAATGGGCAGCTCCCCGCCAATTTGCGCAGATAAACGCCGTTGGGCTTTCCCAACACAGTTTGATGCTTGCCCTAGCTGTGAGCACCAGCGCAATCATTATCACAGGACTTGGAAGTTGGCGGATGGTATATATGATCCTCGGTGGGATGTTCATCTTACAAACGTCAGTGTGGTTATTGATTGCCAAAGAGGATGAAGCACCGGTAGAAGGTTTCCAAAGTAGACTTGAGGAACAGGAAGGGACGCCTCTCCATGCGCTATATCACTACCCTCAAGGCTGGGTTATCGCGGTGGTGATGTTCTTCCTTTCAGCAACTTGGACCTCGTTAGTGACTTTCCTTCCGACATTCTGGCTCGAAGAACGCGGTGTCCCACTGATCTTAGGCGGCCCGCTGTTAGGGTTCCTTTACTACGCTCTCATCCCTACTGCACTGTTAGGAGGGTTTTTAGCGAAGAAAATCCCTAACAGGAAACTCCTTCTGGGGATCCCCGCTCTCTTTAACGCGTTATTTGGCGTAGGGATCATTCTTTCTGGTGATCCTGTTGTCCTGATGTTTTTGATCACCGGTCTTGGTTTAGCGTGGGTCTTCACACCCGCCATAAATGTCCTTCCTTTCGAATTCCCAGACATAAGCCCACGTGAGGTAGCAGTGATATCGTCTTTGGTAGTTACGTTCTCCGCATTAGGATTCGCGGCTGGTCCAACTATGGTGGGAATCGTGGCGCAATCAACTGGATCATTGGAGACGGGGTTGTTAACGATGTGTCTATTGACCGCATCCGGGGTATTGGCCGCAGGATTATATCCGGTGCGGTCTGGGAATGCCTCGGAGGCGTGAATGGATGCGAGGTGACTTGCGGTGGCCCTTAAGGAAGGGCCGTACCCGGTTAGGAAGTGTCCCTCCGTTAACCAAAAGTTCCAGGCTAAGGTCGGTGTCGCCAAAGAAAAACCCGCCGGCCCATTCCAGCGTCACCATCACCTTGGACACCTATTCCCACGTTTTGCCCGACATGCAGGACAACTTGGCCATCGCGGCGGAGAACCTACTGAAACGCAGTTAGTCGACGTATCCCAAAACCTTTGGTCGACGTTTGGCAATTTGGCCAAAAAAGAAGCCCCGCAGATTTCTGGTCTGCGGAGCTTTTTCATGCCTACAATGAGTGGTGCCGAACGTCAGAGTCGAACTGACACGGGGTCACCCCCACTGGTTTTTGAGTACGATGCGCTTTGTATTAATCAGTTTCATCATGAAACCCACGCAATGATCGGTCTCTGGTTGTGCTTACTTGTATGGTCCGTCCAGTCAAGGGTGCCGGCCAAACGAGCTAGACATACGGACAACTCCCGTAGTGCAGCGGCGACAGAATGATCCGCGTTTGGGGTTCGACTCTCCCTCGTTTCCACCAGGAACGCGATTCAGACGCCTCAGGCTCTCCTTGAGTCTGGGGCGTCTGGTTTACCAAGGCGATTTCACTGCCCTCGCGGGTGGTGGCTACTTCAAAGATTGGCCGGAAAGCTGGCTTGGGCCGGATGGCCACCACGGACTTCTCCTTGACGGTATCGACGTGGACGGCGTTCAACTACGCCACAAGTAGATAGAGACGTTGGGCCATTTAGCGGTCTATCACGATAGCGGGCCTAAAATAAGTGTAAGCCAAACGATTTTGAGGTCTTCAAAGTTTCTTCAAAGTTTCGTTATATATTAGAAACGTCATTGGGTATATTAGGGAAGTTAATTATCTGATATACCTAATGACATTCACGAACTGAGGCGAAGGAACTAATTGATGGCCCAAACTCCCGAACAGATGGACCCGAGAGAAATAATTCGAGAGAAACCTCAGAGTATTCCAAAGCTGCTGATTGGGTTGTTATTGCTCACCGGCATCATTTTAGGGGGATTTTGCGGATTTACGGAGTGGTACGTAGACGATGGTTCTGTCGATTCCGTGCCGACATTTGACCAGGTCACGGTTGAACGAGGCAATATAGCTACGACGTTGACAACCTCCGGCACAGCTACCGCTCGAGAATCCGCAGAATTGAATTTTGGGTCAAGCGGGGTTGTGGAGACAGTCGAAGTGGAGTTGGGAAACCAAGTAGATGAAGGAGACGTGCTAGCTGCACTCGTTAATCGAGACGCCCAAAACGGTCTCATAATTGCGCAGAACAACCTTTTAGAAGCGGAACTACGTCTCTCTCAATTATTGGAGGCTCCATCAGAAGCAGTTTTGTCGGAGGCAGAAAAGGCTATTTCAAGTGCTATATCCCAAATAGCCTCGGCAAAATTGAACTATGAAAACGCACTTGAGCCTCCAACTTATTCCGATATTTCATCATCGGATGCTAATGTCACACAAAGACGAACCGAAGTCGTTTCCGCAGATCGCCAAGTTCAGTCAGCTTATACTGATTTGAAGCTAATCCAACAGTCCTTTTGTAACCTCAACCAAATACAGCCTCAAATATTGATTGACGATGCTGAAAGTGTTTGGAACGAGGTAGACCATACCGACGTATTTCTTAAATTGGATACTGATGCATTTGTACAAGGGCACAGTTCTCTCAAGATAGAACTGCCTCATTATGTATGGGGTGAAATTGCTTTCGAACATAAAAAACATGAAAGCGTGATAGCCAAGAAGACATTCGCAAAGTTGGATTTATCGGAATTCGACCAAATAGAGTTTTGGGTTAGATCCGATACTACGATTGGGAAGGGTTATTTTGAACTAACACTTTATGATTCTTGGCCGTTCTCAACGCCACTAGAAGTTTTCTCAATACCAGCGCTAGAAGAGGACGTCTGGACCTTGGTGAGTTCACCGATGTCGAAGTTAGAAAGCGACATTGAAGTCCAAGGAGTCGGAGTCAGGTTCTCAGCAGACACAGCGCAAATGTCGTCGAATCGGACTCTCTGGTTGGATGAAATCATAGCGCTAGGTGTTAGCCCGATTTGCAGCAGTGCTGGTCTTCCGCTGTCTGAAACATCTATAAGATTCTTATCTGGTACAGTCGATTCAACCACGTCTGGTAACGTTATCGTTTCGGAAGGGAGTAGAGATTTCATAAAAAGCAACAGCAGCTATTTAAAAACTCTTGATAGCCGTGATTTGGCCGCTGCCAACCTTGTCTCTGCATCCGCTAAACGATCATCATTAGATGACCCACTCTCAGAATCTAAATCTGCCCAACTACTAGCAGCAATAAAAAGTGCCGAATCCACTCTGACTAGTGCTCTTAGAAAAAAGGACGACCTGTTGGATGGTCCTTCAGAAAACGAGATTAAACTTCAAGAATTAAATATCGCGAAGGCTAAGCAATCTGTGGACCAAGCTCAAGAAACTTTGACCGATATGGTGCTTTTAGCTCCGTTCGCGGGGCAAATCGGTGCTGTCAACATATCGAAAGGGGTTTGGGTTACAGCGTCTACGACTGCTTTTTCTCTGGTCGATCTCGACTCAGTCGGAGTGGACCTAACGGTATCAGAATCGGATTTCATTGAACTGACGTCTGGAGACCTAGGTATGGCCACATTCGATTCTATTCCAGATCAACCTTTCATAATTAAGCTAGCCAACATTACATCCTTGCCTCAAATAACCCAGGGGATTGTAACTTATCCAGCACAGGCCGAATTTCTCAATATGAGAGAGGCTGCAGAGATTCTTCCTAGATTTGGTTCGTTGCTGCAAGGAGCGAGCGGTTCTTCAGTTGCAGGTTCGAGACCTGGTATCGGATCGGGAATAGATATGCAAGCTCTCAGACGGTGTGCTGCTGAACAGGTTGGCAGGGAGGTCTCTAGCCCAAGTGATCTGACGCCTAGCGAGACGAGTCTGATCCAAGAAAAATGTTTTTCCGGGAGTGCTACTGGCGGAAATAGCCGTACTGGATCTACAAGAACCCGTGTTAAACCGGCCATCGGTATGAACGCCAGTGTGACGATGTTATTGGAAATCAAAGAGGACGTGCTGATAGTGCCGGCACAAGCGATTCAGAGTGACAAGGGGCGCGAAGTTGTTACATTGCTAGGGCAAGACCAAATGACAACCACTAGTGTTCCCGTGAGCATTGGTATTACAAACGGAGATCAAACTGAAATCATTTCCGGCTTAGAAGAGGGTCAAGTGGTGTTGATTCCCGGAGCATCAGATGCTTCTATTCCGATCTCCAGTCCGTCCAATGGCTCTACAGATAGACCTGGAAAAAGGGGTGCCCCTCGTTGATAGAACTTCGTGAGGTTTCCAAAGCATATTGGACCGGCGCTGGCCCCGTCCACGCTCTGAATAAACTTGATCTGAAGATCGAGTCTGGAGAGTTTCTATCGATCATGGGCCAGTCAGGTTCAGGTAAATCTACTCTAATGAACATCTTGGGATGTTTGGACCGGCCTACGGAAGGCCAATACATACTTGGAAACTTAGATGTAGCTAACTTGTCAGATAAGTCTAGATCTGCTTTGCGAGGACGTTGGTTCGGTTTCATCTTTCAGAACTACAACTTGTTACCAAGGCTATCTGCATTAGAACAGGTAGAGTTACCACTTCTTTACAACAAGGTCTCGAACCGAAGGCGGCGTGCTTCTGAAGCATTGGATCAGCTAGGCCTATCTGACCGTCTTCACCATCGCCCCAATCAGATGTCCGGTGGGCAACAACAACGTGTGGCGATAGCTAGGTCTTTGGTGGTTAATCCCCAAGTGATATTGGCCGACGAGCCTACAGGTGCTCTTGACACTGACACTGGCAACGAAATCATGGGGATCTTGAGCAACCTGGTTGAAGAGCACCGAATCACTGTAGTAGTTGTAACCCATGAACCTCATATCGCAGATTGGACTAAGAGATCGATCCTTATGAGAGATGGCCTTATTCTTGACGACCGCACTTCTATTGCACCAGTGACTCGTCTAGAAGAATGATTAAAATATGACCATTCTTGATGCTGTAATCACCGGTGTTAAGGAGCTGCTTTCGAATCCATTACGGAGCTTTTTGACTTTACTTGGTCTTATCATCGGGGTGAGCTCCGTGATTATCATGGTAGCAGTGGGCCAAGGGGCCCAAGAAGGGGTAAAAGCTCAAATCATTGGATTAGGATCGGATCTCACGTTCGTCCGGCCTGCAGCTACCAACAATCAACAGACAGGTGCGCGCGGTCAAGCGGGATCAGGGTTGACATTGCTTGCTAGTGATGCCGATGCGATTAAAGAAGCATCTTTGCCTGGTGTGATTGGAGTGGTCCCTCAATTAAACTTCAATGCTCAAGCTATCTCTGGATCTAACAACTTGGGAGTGGGGATAGTCGGCACAACGGCAGACTATGCTCCTGTTCGAAACCTCGACCCGGATTATGGCCGTTTCATAAATACTCAAGATGTAGAACGGAAAGCGCTATCGATCGCGCTAGGCTCAGAAGTTGGCAAAAGTCTTTTCCCGGATAACGATGGAGTTGGGAAAACCGTTAGATTATCGTTCGCAGGAGGCCGCGTCGGGTTCAATTTTCGAGTGGTTGGGGTTATGGCGCCTCAGGGAGGAAGAGGGGAAGGGAGCCAGGACGATTACGTTTTTATACCGGTTCCCACCCTTCAGAGCCGTATAGCATTCCTGAGAAACCCCCAAGGTGATATCAATATCAACCAGATTACGATCCGCTCTGATCCAACCGTCGACCAAGGGATAGTAAAGGATGAAGTTACCAAATTCCTTCTCCGGCACCACGCCGTAACGGAGCCGGACTTCACGGTCCAAACTCAGAACGAATTAATCTCGGCTCAGGAAGAGGTTAACGCCACTCTATCAATCCTTCTAGGAAGCATCGCCGGTATATCGCTTATTGTCGGCGCAATAGGCGTCATGAACATCATGCTAGTTTCAGTTGTCGAGAGGACTAAGGAGATCGGTATTCGGAGGGCTGTGGGAGCTACGGCTAATGACATCGCCACTCAATTCATTATAGAAGCTCTAACAGTGAGTATCGTCGGTGGGGCTTTGGGCATATTGCTTGGTGTTGGAGTTGCCACTGGAGTTGGAGGACAACAATTAATGGGGCAGGAATTGAACACAGTGATCAAACTCTGGAGCATCGGTCTTGCCTCAGGTGTTGCGGTATCTGTAGGATTCATCAGCGGTGTTTACCCAGCCTTCAAGGCTGCTAATGTCGACCCCATTGTGGCGCTTCGTAGTGCATGAATGAGTATAAACCGACTAAAAGGAAAGCCACTGGAATCGCCTCCAGTGGCTTTCCTTCCTACAATGAGTGGTGCCGAAGATTATAGTCGAACTGACACAGGGTCACCCCCCACCGGTTCTTGAGTTCGACGCTGGTCGTATTACTTCATCACACGACATCCCAAGTATGTCCTTTCGAAGCCCCAATAGCGGCGATTCTAGGCGATTTTAATTGTAATTTCCCTATCTAGGCTCTCTTTGCGTTTTCTCTTTTACCCAGTGGCACGACATATTCGTTGCCAGATTACAGTTTTGACATTGAATCCGGGTCTACAACGGAGCATGATGGGATATCAAAGTCAACCTCCTCGTATCCGGTCGAGGTGCCCTTTTAAATAAGATGACCCAACCCGACACTAAGCCCAGTGCTGCGACCCGAGTGCTAGGGCTGTTTTATGGCTGGAAATTAGTCGGTCTTACGTTATTGGTGACTGCGTTGGCTGGCGGGCCCGTGTGGAACGGAGTGGGTGTGTGGGTTAAGGCCTTGGAAATGCACTTTGGTTGGAGCCGTACCCAACTAACGGGCGCCTTTTCCATGGCTCAGCTTGAAGGCAGCTTGATCGGTCCTCTCATGGGCTACTTGATCGACAAGCTAGGCCCCCGGCGGATGGTATTCATCGGGTTTTCGATTACCGGTTTGGGGTTCATCCTATTCAGCCAGACGACCCATATAGTGACCTTCTACGTCTCATACGCGTTCATCATGCTCGGGACGGCGGCGGGTACCTGGCTGCCCATGATGACCGTAATAAACCGTTGGTTTAACCGCATGAAGGGCCGAGCCATGGCGGTGGCAGGCGAAGGCTCATTTCTGGGCGGACTGCTGTTGGTGCCCGCTTTAGCTTGGGCGGTGAACCCTGCTCAGCACGGATGGAGTGCCACGGCGATGTGGATTGGAATCGTGTTTCTCGCCGCGGGATGGCCTCTGTCTCGGTTAATACGCGAGCGCCCAGAAAACTACGGTGAACGGCCAGATGGGGCTCTTCCATCCAAAGCCCCGGAACTCCCTGAGGGAGGAGCCTCAATTGATTCGGACAGTCTGGATGACGGGCCAGAGTTCACCGCACGGCAGGCTATACGCACCAGCGCTTTCTGGTTCATAACCTTCGGCCACGCCTTGTCGTCAATGCTCATTGCCACCTTGACGGTCCACATGGTGCCCATGCTGACCGACCAAGGGCTGTCCCTACAAACTGCAGCCTACGTCTGGTCTGTGCTGATGGCGGTGGGAGCGGTGTTCCAGCTAATTGGAGGTTACGTTGGTGACCGGGTGCCCAAGAACCTGGCCCTCTTCGGTTTCACGGCCTTGCAGGCGGTTGGGTTTCTTATGGCGGCCTTTGTCGACAACCTGACCATGGCCGTGCTGTTCGCAGTCGTCTACGGCGCGGGCTTTGGCGGGCGGGTCCCGTTAACCACAGCCATAAGGGGAGACTATTTTGGTAAGGGTGCCTACGCCACCATCACGGGGATTTCCATGGCGCCGCTTTACATGTTCATGCTGGTAGCACCGCTTTTCGCCGCCGCCATGTTCGACGCCCGTGGGAACTATACGCTGGCATTCTTCATTCTCGGGGGAATCGGGTCTTTAAGCGGGGTATTTTTCTTGTTCGCCAAAAAGCCGCAGTTCTCACCGTCCTACCGACAGGCGCCCACGGAATCCCGCCAAGATTAGCAGGGACTCCGACACCGTCACCAATACCCGCCCTCGGGCCTTCCCGAGGTGGAGTGTCGCTGAAACAAGAAAAGCCCCCTCGTTTGTGAGGGTTTTTACATCTTTGGCGCCGGGCAAAAAAAGAGCGCCTTCAGTAGTTTCTGAAAACGCTCCGCTATCCTCGCATGCGTGAAGCGGTTTCGTCAAGGTGACGTGCCTAGATTCAGATAATATACCGGTCATTGGAACTCCTTCCAGAGGCTCCTCCTACAACTAATCGCCTGCGTTCGCAATTGTTGGCAACCGAAAAATCAAAAACTACGAGCGAATGGTTACGGGTACTAGTCGATCGCAGGAGAATATAGTAGGGAGACTTCGGATTGGATCAGCCATTGCACCGTGAAAAAGAGATCGGTTAATGCTAAGGACCGAGGATGGAATTTTGGAGCACGATTCCTGGTATTCCATTGCTAGAAGGTCTAGAACGGCTAAGAGTCAAATATGCAACTTACAATAGTTATATGGGTAATAGTTGGAACCGCTTTACTTGCCTGCTCAATTGATACCCCTAATCTGGCTCCTAAAACTGGCGATACTTCTCAGGCAAAATCCGAGACTATCAATAAGATTACTAATCCATACTTGGTCGCAAAAGAATCTACGGTCAAAATAACGATTCCTACAGCAACGGATGAATATATCAATGGCGGGGTGATTGTGGGAGATGGCCACTTTGTAGTGACTTACGCACCAGTAGCTGCTGACTCTTCAGATAGAGTACAGGTCGCTCGTGTTGGCTCTCCACTCGTAACGGACGGCTCCATAATTTACGTTGACGAAATATTCGACTTAGCATTAATCCATTTAACGGATGTGGTGGGGACTCCGGTTGAAATATCTCAAAGTATGCCTAATTTGGGCGAAGAATTAATAATCGGTGATTTTATTCCTATTAGAGGAGAAACGTTAACAGCCACCAAATATAGTACGGTCGCGGGATTCGAATTTGACGGGATCATCATACGATTCGACGGCATTGTTGGCAGCGGTAATATCGGCGGGCCTGCATTAAACAAAAAGGGACAATTGGTTGGTATTGTGACCCATGGACTTGGTGAAGGAGAGTCAGGTAGCCTATTTTCACCAGAGACCTTTAAGTATGGACTGGCAGAAAAACTGGTTAAATATAACGAGACCATTACCGCCGATGGCTCAAGATACGGTCTTAATTTAATAGGCATACCGGCGCATGTGACCAAACCTTCCGGTTGGATGATGTTGACGGGCTTTGGCTATTTCGACATACGGGCGCCAAAAACGAGTGGTAGTAGTGAAAATGTATTATCCAACGGATACAAAGTGCTCGGAATCCTTAATGCAGATTCTTCAGCGGGAGAAACTCCGGAATCGGTTCTGAATCGCCTAATAACCGAGTTCGGAGAGGCATTTGAACGGGTTCCTGGATTCATTATTCCCACTCAACCCGGATTCGATAAGTGTGAATTGTTAATGACAATTAATGAATATTCACGGACCGCTTTCGAACGACGAGGGTACGTAATTCCAGGAGGCTGGGTTAGCCATCCCGGTCTCTACACCGGACTATGCGTGGGAATTGGCAAAGGCCAACGAGTAGTAGCATTCGCAGAGTCTCTTAATATAGATGACATCGTTCATGGCGACGGTCTCTTTGAGAAGATTGTCCTGGCACAGTAGCGACGGAGTACCAGTTCGACTCTGACCTTTGGCACCGTTGGTTTCCCGACTCTACATTCCGGAACGTCATCTTCGGAATCAGGTCTCCAAATCGACCCAAAGACCCTCAGCGCCAGACTAGGGCACTCAAGCGTAGTGATAACCCTGGACACCTACAGCCATCTGTTGCCAGGTATGCAAGAAGAAGCTATCGAAAGGTTTTTCAAGGCATGGACGAAGCCCGCGGAGAAGACCCCGCAACTATCTTTTAGAAATTTGGTCGGCAAATGGTCGGCAAAAACCCGGTAGCACAAAAAAGAACAGCCCCGCAGATTTCGGCCTGCGGGGCTGTTTCGTGCCTAGAAACGTGATGCCGAAGGTCAGAGTCGAACTGACACGGGGTCACCCCCCACCGGTTTTAGAGTCTGGTGCGAGTGGTTCTAATCAGTGTTATTAGGCGTGATTTAGTCCAACCGCCAGAATATATTCCTCCAAACGTTCGTGCCTAATTATCTTGCTGTGTCAGATAGTGTTATCGAGTTCGTTATCAATTCGGTTATCGAATACCAATAGCGAATATGGGGAGTCACATCAGATTTGCTGCCACCATTGATGGGGTATAAGACGGCCTTGTCTCAATGATCTCGAAGCAACTTATTAAGAGTCAGGTGTTTTTGTGCATAGTCGTGTACAGCAGCCCACCACAGACACGATTTTGAGACTAACTGCCTAAACCGTGCCTACCAGACAAAATAAATTGGGGCCTTTTTGGGGCCAGAAAGACTTAAACCTAGCACTCCGAGAACTCGACCAGTGACCTACACACCTGCGTTGTCGAAGTAACGGATACTGGGTGGTCCGGTGAGCCACGCACCCATCTTCTCGACGTCTCCCCGTTCGGTACGCCATCCCAAATATTTTTCGAATTGTTCTTTAGCATCCCAGTTCTCGACCAAAACCATATTGGAAGGGTCGTCTTGATTTGTTTGGACACTGATCGAATTGCAACCATCAAACCCACGAGTGTAATGAAGCTCGTCCCGCATGAATGACGTCAGGTCATTAACGTTTTCAGATTTGAGATTCAATTCCAGGAACACGGTTACCGACATATAAAAGATCCTCCAACTGCATATATCGCTCTATGATACACAGATAACAAAACCACAGCATTTTGAGTTTGTCTGGGGCCTCCGGTGACGGGCCTGATCTCATCCAATACCTCGGCTTACGCCAGTAACTTAATGGCTAGTCTTCTTGACTAACCGCCGGATCCGTTATCAAACTGCACCAAGATGCCGTCCGGGTCTAGGCAATAGAAAGAACTCATTTTCCCTTCTGCATTGGTAAACGTTTCAATCCCGCCGGGTATTTCCACACCCTTCGCCACCAGTTCTTCGGCCAAACCTGGCAGGTCATCAACCGTGAACGCGTAATGGCTCACGCCTATCTGATCCAATTTGATGGGCTCTCCATCTGGTTGGTCACCAGGATGACAGGTCATCACCAAATATGGCTCTTGCCCGTCGGACCAGCCAAGGTGTACCACCCGCCTAGTATCTCTAACGTGTTTGTAGGTCTGGATCCGTGAGCCGCCGCGGGTGTCTTGGACAGCGTCCATGGTTACCGTCATCCCCAGGATGTCTCGGTAGAAGACCAAGGATTTGTCCAAGTCGCGGACGCAGACGGCAATGTGAGAAACAGATTTAGCTTTCATAGTCGATTCCGCCTTGGGTGTTATCTAGTCTGAGAATTGTGCCTGAGAGTAAACATAAGTATCCTTATAACACGGCAAGAACGAGATCAAACCCGATAAGAAGAATCAAAAATAACCGGGTACTCCCCAAAATAGGGTCGGCTTGTGGATGGGTTCATCGTTGGGGGGGTATTCGGATCAGGTCTACAACCGTTGGCCAACATGTTTTGGACCGCCATTGTAATCAAACCGTTCAGGTGGTTCTCCGGTTTCTCATTGTCTCCGTCCAAGATTCCAGCCGCCAAATCTTTGCCAATACAAGCGTGCATTCCTAGACCGAAACTTAGACCGTGCTCCTGCACACTGAGCGGGAGCTTTCGTTCCGGATTGAATTTGTCAGCGTCCTCCCCGAACACGGATGCATCGCGGTTGACCTGAATAAGGTCAATAACCACCTTGTCGCCCTTGTTTATGGTCAAACCTGATGCCAACTGAATCTCAGCCTCAGCCGAGCGTTGGCTAACCGGGCTGGACGGCTGAAGGCGGATGGTTTCGTGCACACAACGCCGAATGAAATCGGGGTGACAGATCTTTTCTTTATGATCTACGTCTTCGTCCAGCCATTCAAAGATGTTATGCATCGTCCTGGTAAACGCGGTAGCGCTGGTATGGGTTCCAGCAAGAAGGTAAAAGGCGATCTCTCTCAAGATAACTTCATGCGTGAGATCAAGGTGATCGACGTTTCTTAACAGAACAGTCAATACGTCCTGAGGCAGGTCGGTTTCCTCGATGTTGCCTTTCTCCAACTCACCGATCAACGTGGATCGTCGGACAATGCCAGGACCCAAAAATTCTTCGTCAAAAGCCGCTAGAGCATCCTTAATTTCCTGCTCTTTAGTCTTTCTGTCGCCCTGGTAATGAGCTAGAGTTGCGCCTTCGATGAAGGTCATCAGGTAGTCGTAAAGGCGGAAAGTCTCTTCCGGAGTCCCGCTGAGGCGATCAACACCAGCGGTCAAAGCGGCAAGGTTCATCATGAGTTGATGTGACAAGCTCACAAGTTCGGCTTTTCTAGCTCCTAGATGAGGAGCTAGAGTCTCTTCGATAATTTCAGGAAAAAGTTCATTCTCATATTTGTAAAACACTTCCCTACGGTAGAGACGGTTCTCTAACCGCCGCCTCGAACGATGCTCTTCTCCATGAAGGTTCACTAGGACATCAGACATCACTACTTCGCCGGCATCGTATAGAGCTTGTTTCAAATCCCTAGACAGGTAGGCCTCTCTCGCTGTTTCGTAGGTAGTGATAGTCACCAAGTTTTCTTCGGTCATTAAGTACTGCTCCTATCACCTGCTTAATTCAAAAGAAACTGAATAGTTTCGTTAGTATACAGCTCAGTTTTAGCGTCCTTATGTGTTCAGTATTCTGGTCAAGCGACGTGACGGAATAAGGCAAACCTAGCACCTAACAAAACCACAGTATTTTGAGGCTAAAACCAGCCTCAACCTAGTGCCACGTGTTGCCAGGTAGTGGAACATGTGGCCACATTTGGACCACATTCTAGAAGTTGGAAAAGACTTATGCTCTTTCCTTTACCGGAGTTACGGAAATGTCCCATATTCCCATCATGGGTAACATCAATTCACGCACCTTGTCCAAATCGTCCGTTTCAACAAACATGAAATGATGATGCTCAGGCTGACAAGCTCCACCTGCCACGTACGTCATCCCTAATTCTTTGCATCTTTCAGACCAATTCGGAGCCATAGGTATTCCTTTGTTTGGATTGGCCAGCCCGCAGTTTTCAGGGGAATGTTGTGAATCTATGTGGAATCGCATGATTTCCTCCCTATACTTCAGATGCGCAGGACTATACGGGTGTTACCCCTAATCGTCCAGCTCTGATATACCAGAAATCACCGTCCATAGCTCCAAGTTAAGTTCGGTGTTCCCGAAGAAGAACCCGGCGGCCCATTCCAGCGTCACCATCACCTTGGACACTTATTCCCATGTTCTGCCCAATATGCAGGACGAGTTGGCCATCGCGGTGGAGAACCTACTGAAGCGGAATGCTAACGCCGATTAACAGCGGCACCAATCGGTAAAATCAAAGCCCCTCTTTAAAGACTTGCCTGGTCATTAGCACGGCAACAGGTATGCAAACAAGGACGTCTACGATATTTATTACGGTTGATGGCACTTCTAGGAAAAGCGCTCGTTGTAGAACAACGTCGAAGAAAAATCCTAACATCACGATGGTTGTCACTAAAAAGAAAACAGTAACGATCGGAATCAGGACGAAAGACTTAAATGCGTTGCCTTTTTTAATTAGCATCGACTAATAGCAACGGCAGCGGTAGGTAAAAATAAATCCTCTCAGACGCGGAAACCGCAGTTAATCTACGTATCCTAAGACCTTTGGACGACGTTTGGTGATTTGGCCAAAGAAGAAGTCCTGCAGATTTCTGTCTACGGGGCTTCTTCGTGCCTAAAAACTTGGTGCCGAAGGTCCGAGTCGAACTGACACAGGGTCACTCCCACCGGTTTCTGAGTCTGGTCCGAGCTATATTAGTTAATCGTATGATAGTACTTATAGGAAATCATTCTGGGTCGCCTTTATTGTTGAGAAACGCGCCGAACGACGGCTAAAGGATTTCTTTGAATGTCTTGATGGCATCTATATGCTCTGACGGCGAGTTAAAAGGTCCTCGGGTTGTACCAATAGAAACAGCATCTGCGCCTAATCGTTCCCACTCAATCACAGCGGTTTTCCATTCTTCGGGTGAACCCATGAGGTCTATTCGACCTTCGATCTTCAAATCATCCGGGTTTCGGCCTGCTTTTTGGGCATAGCCTTTGACGGTGTCTATGAGTTTCTTCGCGGTCTCACCGGCTTCACAGAGCGGGAAATACCCATCTGCAAGCCGGCCTACTCTTTCCAATGCGACATTCGGGCCGGTCGGTTGCCCTGGAGCCCCAGCTCCCATCCAGATTGGTATAGGACGTTGGATAGGCAATGGGTTGATCCCCGCCGCAACGATATCATGCCATTTGCCATGATAATCGATGGGATTATCTGTCCAGAGTAACCGGAGAACTTCTATCTGTTCTTCAATTCTCCGGCCGCGAGTGGTGAAGTCCTCCCCCAAGGCGACGAACTCAACGGGATTCCAACCGACGCCCACTCCCATCCGTAATCTTCCGTCACTGAGTACATCCACTTCTGCGGCTTGTTTGGCTACCAAAACGGTTTGGCGTTGCGGAAGGATTATGATTCCGGTCACGAGTCTTATGGTTTTCGTGAATCCGGCTACATAGGCCATCAATGTGAACGGCTCTCTGATCACGCTCTCGTGGGTGTAATAGAACTGTGGAACCTCTGGATGTTTTTCGGGATTAGCTCCAACTACGTGGTCAAGTATACGAAGATGGTCGTAACCCAGGTCTTCCGCCACTTGGACAAATTCCCTAACTGCTCCAGAGTCGTGTCCGATGTTAGTCGTTGGGAAAGATACGCCTATATCCACGGTATTACCTCTTGGTCCATCTCGAATGATATCGAATCATGCACCCCTTTTAGGGTGAGTCTGTAGCCAAGCGAGCCGTCGCCTATGATCGTTAACCTTGAGCCTTCCGATTTCATCCTGAGGCGGATAGCTAAGGTCTCCGGTTTCCGAACTTAGGACCCACCAATATCGAGTCCTAACCGT
>DCWQ01000037.1:24032-63218 GCA_002328185.1 Dehalococcoidia bacterium UBA2158 | reverse complement strand
CCGTCTGAGACCCCCAACATAGATATCTCCAAAGAGCAGTTGTCCGGCTAAGACCCCTGCGTACCCGCCATTGCGGACGTTACTTGTGCTCAGGCGTGTTGACATCAGGCACGCGGTGAGTCAGAATCCCGTTACCCCACCCTCGGTGCAAAAGGAGTTAGTCCAATGTTAAAGGTAGGTCATATCGTGGTCCGTCCAGGCAGAAAAGCCGGCATGGACTCCGTAGAGATTCCGGTACCCGAAGAACTGGAAACGGTTCCTGGCATTCCGATGGTCAGCAAAGACATCGATTTTTACAGTAGAGAATACCCGCTGCTTCGCCAGCAGGTTGAGCACGCGGCCGATACAGAATGGGCCCCCAGCGTCGGCACCGCAGCAATGCAGAAATACCACCACGAGCATCAGGCTGTGATGGAAGAGTTCTACCCCAGCATGAACCGTACCGGCGACCTGCAGCCCACCGGTACGGCCTCAGGTGAAGATATCACCCAGTTGATCCGCGACAGGGCCGTGGAGATGGGTTATCTGGACGTCGGTTTCACCGACCATGACATACGCTTTGTCTACCAAGACCGGAAAGAACACATCAAGTATCCAAATGCCATCTGTCTGGCGCTGGAGCAAGACTTCGAAGAGACCCAGACCGCGCCCAGCATGGCCGCGGAACACGGTCACTACGGCACCTACGAGGTTCAGGCGCCCATGGGACTTCGAATGGTAGATTACATCCTGTCGTTGGGCTACCACGCCCAATTGCACGGTCCCAGTAACCACAGCGCCGCGACCATTCCGATGTTCGTGGCCGCTGGCATGGGCCAGTTGGGAGCCAACGGGCAACTGCTAACTCCCCACGCCGGCGCCCGCTGCCGGCTCCAGATCATCACCACCGACGCTCCTGTATCCTTCGACAAGCCAGAAGACTATGGGTTCCACGCCTTCTGTCAGGTCTGCCAGGTCTGCGTAAACCGGTGCCCAGGCCGGGCTCTGATGCGCGAGAAGATCTGGTGGCGCGGTGTCGAGAAGAATAAGCTCATCTATAAACGCTGCCGCCCGGTCATGTCCCGGTATGAGGGCTGCGCCATCTGTATGAAGGTCTGCCCCATCAACAAGTACGGGGCCAAGGCCGTCATGGAGCATTACATCGAGACCGGCCAGGTGCTGGGCAAGGGCACCCACGATCTCGAAGGCTACACCCTCCACGATGAGAGCACGGGCAAATACATGACCGGCTACTTCGGTCCCGGCGAGTTGCCCACCTTCGACGCCGATTTCTTCAAGATTCCTGCGGGGACCAGGGAGAACGCCGCACTTGACGAGTTGATCGAGTATATGGAGAGCAAGCCCGATGGACTGGATAAGGGAGAAGACGACAAAGTGTTGTTCGACTTCCGCGACAAGCTACGCGAGATTCGCCACGGCGAGGTCAGCGACAGCACGATGTTCTAGGCCTGTAGGCCGACACTCATTCGACCTAACAAGGGGAGCAAGATTTGTTCTTGCTCCCTTTTATTTTTGTCCGCACGGGGTGGCGTAAAGCCCTTTCGGCCTAGACATATTCCGGGGGTGGGCTGTATCTTTCTCGCAAAGCTTTGACTGCACATAGATTGGAGATAGTGATGGCTGTAGAGTGGACCGCGGAGGGAGACCTGTTCGAAGGTTGTAACTGTAATCTGCTGTGTCCTTGCCATGTGTCATTCCGGCAGCCTGCCACCAACGGCCATTGCGACACCATCTGGGCGGTTTCCTTCAGCAAGGGCAACTATGGCGGTGTGGATTTGGCTGGATTAAATGTCGCCATCTTTCTGCACAGCCCCGGCCCAATCATGGCGGATGGGGACTGGACCTGTGTGCTTTTGGTGGATGACAACTCCTCTCCAGAGCAGGGCGAGGCGCTACAGGCGATATTTTCCGGTACCGAGGGCGGCCCCTGGCAGATCATGTCCCAGTTCTACACGGGCGGGAAATACAAAGCGGTCAAGAGGATGCCCTTAGAGATGACCATCGATGGCCGAACCAGGACCATCAGGGCGTCAGACACCTTGTTCTTAGAGATGCAGACTCTTAGGGGCGGCGAGGACCGATCTGGCTTGGTCACGATCCACAATCTTCGCAACGTCATCCACGGGGACGAGCACGTCATGGGTCTCTCCACCTCCAAGGTTGAAGATGAGACGATGACCTGGGAATACCAGGGGCGACACGGCCTCTACAGCAAGTTCAACTGGTCGGGGTCTTAAACGCCGGCCACCCGGTCTACGTAGACCTGCCCTTCTTTCATCACCAGGCGTACCCGCTCTTTGTCTTGCAGGACGGTTATGTCGGCCAAAGGGTCCCCATCGACCACTACCAGATCAGCGAACTTGCCGGGTTCCGCTGTGCCGATGCTGTCTTGTAAGTCCAGGCATCCGGCAGCCCAACCGGTGGCCGCGACCAGGGCCTGCATCGGCGTCATTCCGGCCGCGACCAGTAACTCGAGTTCCTTTGCGTTGTTGCCGTGTTCCCAGCCTCCCGCATCGGTCCCGGCGACCACTTTCACCCCTGCAGACAGCGCCTGTTGCACCGTGTCTATGTGTTGCTGCCGGAATCCCGTGGCCTCCTCCCGGGCGTGGGAGTTGCCCCGGGTGGCGTGGAAGGTGAAAACCGTGAAGGTTGGCACCAGGTAGATGCCCTTGTCGGCCATCATTTTCAGCAGGTCGGGCTCCGACGCCAGCAGGCAGCCGTGTTCGATGGAATCCACTCCGGCTTCAATGGCGGTGCGAAGCCCGGGTCCGCCCAGGGCGTGACAGGCCACCGTCTTGCCGTGGATGTGGGCCTCGTCGACCAGCGCTTGGGTCTCCCCAGCATTGTAGGAGCGGGTCGTGCCGCTCTGGGTCTGGCGGCCGAATCCGGTGTTGAAGAATTTGATCACATCCGCGCCGGCCCGAATCACTTGGCGGACCATGGCCCGCACTTCATCCGGCCCGTCGGCGATTCCCCTGGGTAGGTTAGGGTCGGGCGACGTTGGTTGGTGGTGTCCCGAGCCGCTGGAGCGGTCTTGGGTTCCTTGGGTAGGCGATAACGGGCTGGTGGCGATCTGTAACCGTGGCCCAGACACCAGATCCTGGTCCACAGCTTGCTTGTAGCCCACATCCAGCCAACCACAGTCGCGGATGGCAGTGTAGCCCGATAACAAGGTCTCTTCCATGACTTTGGCCACGCGCAACACCCGGGCGCTCCGTGGCTCGGCCCGGCCCCAGCGGCCCATCAGGTCGTAACCGAATGACGTCAGGTGGTCGTGGCAGTCGATCAGTCCCGGAAGTAGCGTGAGGCCGGTTATGTCAACAACCCGGCAGTCCGGCGGCAACGCCACCGCTTCCCGTTGCCCGACGGCCTCAATACGGCCGTGGTCGTTGACCAAAACCGTGGCGTTTGGGATGGGCGGGCCACCAGTCCCATCGATCAGCGTTCCGCGGGTGAGGGCTAGCATGGGTATAAGCCGCGTATCCGGGCTATAGGACCTGCCAGAAGCGGCGGCCGTTCTCCCGGACGATCTTGCCGAAGCCCGGTGCGGCCAGGTGAACGGCAGCCACCGGGATACCCTCCCGTTCCAGTCGGTCCACCATCTCGCGACGCGTGATCCGTGTCTGGACAGGGTCGATATCGGCGCGGGATACCCAATCAATATTCTCGATCTGGGCCGTGTTATGGAGCACGTCGCCCAACACGAGACCTCCCTGCCCTTGTGACGAGATCATGAGGCTCATATGTCCCGGGGAATGGCCGGGAGTTGCCAGCGTTTTGATCTCGCTGGTGATCTGGTGGCCATCTTCCATCAGGGTCAAAACGCCCAGGTCTTGGAGCGGGTAAACACATTCTGAGGCATTGGGATACCGGTCTTCCATGAGCGCCGGGTTGTGGCAGGCTTCCCAGTCCTTAGCGCCCAAGAAATACTGGGCGTTGGGGAACGTGGGAGAGTACTTGCCGTCGTTGGAGACTAGGTTCCAGCCTACGTGGTCCCGGTGAGCGTGGGTCATGACCACCATGTCCACGTCTTCGGGACTGGTTCCATGGGTTTTCATATCGTCCAGAAGATTACCCCAAGGGGTTTCCGGAGTCTGCTTGGGGCCCAATCCAGTGTCAACGGCGATGGTGTGGCCGTCCGATTTGATCAGGAAACAGGCCAGGTTGAAACTGACGCCGTGGTCGGCGTTCAGGTGCTCTTCCGGCCATTCATCTTCTGGGACGGACGGGAAGAAGTTACAGAGGTCGAACGACAAGAGTCCGTCCGACAATGAGGTGATCTCCACGTCGCCGATGGTCAACTTATTACTTGGCAATTCGACACTCCTGATAGCTGACTGATGTAGCCTGAGGGCAGATTATAAGCGTGGGCAGTCACAGAGGCAATCGCACGGGAAAAGCCCAGGGGATTGGGCTATTTCGTCATCCCCGGTGGTCAGCGACGATGCGGCCTTCCTTCAACACCAATTGAAGCTTCCGCACATTCTCTATGTCGGCCAACGGGTTGTCCGCGACGACTATCAAATCGGCAAGCTTGCCCGGCTCCACCGTGCCCAGTTCCGGACCCACGCCACACATCTCGGCGGCGTTCTTAGTGGCGGCAGTCAGCGCTTGCCAGGGTGTGGCCCCGCACTTGACCCACAGGCCCAGTTCCAGCAATGCCGACTCATGCATGGGCGAGATGTCCGAACCCAGGGCCATCTTGACGCCGGCGGACAACGCTTTCTGGAAGGACTTCCGGTGTTCCTCCGCCGCCGCATCGGCCCGCACCACTAGGTCCGGCGCTAGCTGCTTGCGGGCGGCCCAAGCCTTCTCGTACTCGGTAGTAGCCAGGTTGGGCGAGAGCTGGCTGATACTGAGGGTGGGAACGTACCAGGTGCCGCTGCTGACGAAGTCCGTGATGCAGTCCTCGTCGGTGATGTAGGCATGCTCAACGGTGTGGGCGCCCAGCTTGATGGCCATCTTGACCGCCTCCGGGTTGGTGGCGTGGGCCATCACCGGGAAGTTTCGTTGGCGGCACAGGGCAAACGCGGTCTCGATCTCCTCGGGCAGCAGGAATGACTCGGTGTGCCGGTCCCAGCGGGGCCCCATGATCCCGCCGGAGAGGTTCAACTTGATATGGTCAACGTCGTGTTTCATCTGGTCACGAATGGCCTCGGCGTAGCCGTAAGGGCCGTCGCACTCTCGGGCGTGACCTGAGGTCAGGAAGTGGCCGCCAGTGGTGGTCAAGAAATGACCGCAGGCAAAGACCCTGGGCCCGGCCGGACCCGGCCCTGAAAACGCCCGCCGCCAGGCCACGTCCATCCAGTTGCTGGCCCCGCCGCTACGCACAGCAGTCACGCCAGCCTCGATCATGCCACGTTGCAGGTTCTGGCCGAAGTCGGCTGTGATCTGGGCTACTGTAGTGCCCGCCGGAACAGGGTGTTGCGGATGGATGTGGCAGTCCCACAGCCCTGGCAGCAGGTACGCACCTTCCAGGTCTATAAGACGGTCATCGGCCGCGCTGGCTGGCGGGCCGCCGTCCCGGACCTCCAGGATGCGCCCGTCCTCGATGACCACAGTGGCCTGGGCCTTGGGATCGGCGTTCACACAGTCGATAACGTTGCAGTTGGTCAGTATCAGGCGCAAAGCGTTTGCTCCTATTTAAAATTTACGCACCGGGCGGGGTCGGCCTCGGCCAGCACGGCGGCTGGGTGCCCGGTGTGGATGTAGTCGGCCAGGAGTTTGCCCGACATCGGCCCGCGCCCGAACCCCGAGGAAGCCAGGCCGGTCAGGACGAACAGGTTCTCGAATTGCGATACCTTGCCGATGATCGGCTTACCGTCCATCGAAAAGGGCATTATCCCGGCCCAGGTGCGGGCGATGGGCAACCTACTCAAGAGAGGAAACACCTCTGTTGCTTGGCCCCGGTTGACCTCGATGCCGGTGGCGTCGGGAGTATAGTCGTACCCAACCATCTGGCGGTCTCCGCCGAAGACGATCTCCCCGTTCCTGGTCTGGCCTCCGTAGAGGTGCCGGGTTACTCGGGTATCGCCCCGGTGGGTTATCTCCGGAGGATAATTTTCGTCCGAATCTTGATTGCTCCAATCAAAGGGTGATTCCATGGACCCGCTCAGGTGGAAGATGCTGGGCGGGACCGGTTCGGTGGCCCACATCTGGCCCTTGATGGGCGCAACGGGAATCTCGATGCCCAGCATGTCGCCCACCGGCCTGGACCACGCTCCTACCGCCAGCACGAGGGTTTTGGCCCTGAATTCTCCCTGGCTGGACCGGACCTGCCATGAGGCGTCCGGTTGCTGGGTCATGGCTTGGACGTCGTGGCCGGTCTTGATGTTGGCGCCCAAGGCGGCGGCGGCTTCTCCGAAAGCCACCGTGGCTTTTGAGGGGTTGGCCCGAGCGCGTTTGCTCAGGAACATGAACCCGGCCAGAGCTCCCGATGCCTCAGGCTCGATGGCGCGGGCCTCCCGGGCGGTTAGAAACTCGGCGTGATAGCCCTCCGACTGGAGCCGGAGTACCCGGTTCTTCACGTAGTCCGCCTGCTCGGCCGTGTGTATAGCCTGCAAGCCGCCCGGAGCATGGAATTCGATGTCGTAGCCCATGTCCAGTTGGAGTGTCTTGAAGATCTCGAAGCTGCCCGCGGTCAGGTACGCCTGCAAGTCGGGGTTATTGCCCCAACCCAGTCCGCCTAGTCCGCCGGCGTTGACGCCCGACGCCTCGCCGGCGATCTCCCCCCGCTCCAGTAGTGTGACTCGTTCGCCGAGTTGCGCCAGGTGAAACGCGGTGGCAACACCACAGATGCCGCCGCCAATAATTAGAACATCAGACTCATTTGAGTTGGCCAATTTTGGTTTCAAACCTCATTAAGTAAAGGTGAGCCAATCATATGCGGGGGCATCGGATGGGTCAATGAGCCGGCCCTCCCGTTATTCCAGAGAAGGCTGGGATCCAGGATGGTCTAGCACGATGATGCTCGACTCCCGCAACCAATCTGGATTCTGGCCTTCGCTAGAATGACGAGAACAATCCCCTCCCGTGTGTGAAGGGTTAGGGTGGGGGCGGTAGCCCTAAATCAGTCAGCAAACATCCGCCAGATGTATTTGTATGGATTCCGGCCTTCACCGGAACGACGAAAAAGGGCCTTGCCGGTATCGGCAAGGCCCTTTCTTTAGCCACTGCTATGTCCGAACCCTAGGTAGCGGGTTCTGGGGTCAGGTCGCTGAGGTCTTTGACCTCTATGTTGGAGACCAGGACTGTTAGGTCGTCCAGGCGGCGGACTTCAAATTCCATGAAGTCGTCGTCCACGACCATGTACTTGGAGACCACTTCCCAGATCTCCTTCTTCATGTCCTCCAACTTCTCCGGGGCCAGCTCCAGCCGGTCCTGGATCAGCACCAGTTTGAGGCGCTGTTTGGCGGTATCCTTGGACAGGGCCTCGGTGGCCTGGTCCAGTTCGTTGCCGCTGATATTAAAGAGCCAACGCAGTAGTTCACGCATGAGAGTAGGCCCTCCCGCTCATGCCGACCATCCCCTTGAACTTGGAGAACAGGCCGGTTTTGGGTTCCAGGTCCATCAACGGGACATCCTCGCCGTCCACCCTGGCCGCGATCCTGAGGAACGCTCCACCGGCGGCTGACTTGGGGTTGTGGACCACCGGGATGCCACGGTTGGCGGCCACCACGGTGTGCTCGTCGGCGGGCACCAGACCGATGACCTCAACGGCCAACAGGCTCTCCACGTCTTTCTGGTCCATCATGTCGCCGCGCTTGACCATCTCCGCAGCGATGCGGTTGATGATGAGCTTTGGCCGGTGCAGTCCCGAAGACTCCAACAGACCGATGACCCGGTCGGCGTCACGGATGGCTGAGACCTCCGGGGTGGTCACGATGATCGCCTCTTGGGCGGCGGCGGTCGCGTTTTTGAAGCCCTGCTCGATGCCGGCGGGGCAGTCTATCAAGACGTAGTCGAACTCTTTCTCAAGTTCGGCGCACATCTCGCGTAGCTGCTCCGGCGAGATGCTGTTCTTGTCCCGGGTCTGGGCCGCGGGGATCAGGAACAGTTCGTAGTCGTGCTTGTCGCTGATCATGGCCTGGTTCAACTTGCAGTCGCCTTCGATGACGTTCACCAGGTCGTAGACGATGCGGTTCTCCAGACCCATAATGACGTCCAGGTTGCGGAGGCCGATGTCGGTGTCGACCACCACCACTTTGTGGCCGCGCATGGCCAGGCCGGTGCCGATGTTGGCGGTTGCGGTGGTCTTGCCCACCCCTCCCTTGCCCGACGTTATTACGATGGTCTTACCCGTCATAAGGTACTCCTTTGTTATATCTCGCAAACCGGCCCGCGAAGGGCGCTACGTGGATGGAACGGCTCCGCACATAGGCGATCATGGGGCCGGAGGTTGACGAATTTGATTTGCGCTTTGCCGAAGCGGGCGCTACACCCAGGTATTTGCCGATCTGGAACCGGGTCGAAGGGAGGTTCAGCGCGATTATTACAGCCTTGTTGTCGCCCGCGGCCCCGGCGTGAACCCATCCCTTGAGAGAACCCAACACAACTATGTCGCCATCGGCCCGGATCTCCGCGCCGGGGTTAACGTCCGCCAGTACAACCACGTCGCCATGGTGGCTTAGGGACTCGCCCGAGCGGAAGGTGGACTTGATGAAGAGGGCCTCGGTGATGTTCCGGTTGCGGGTCCCGTTCTTGTTGTGCTTGGCCTTGAGGCTCTCGATGATCGATTCGACGGCGCTCACGGACTCGGCAGCGGTTTCCCCTGCCGGTTCTTCCATCGTCACGGGCGCAGTTTCAAGCACAGTTTCAGGGAGAACAATCTCATTGTGCGCGGGAGGCGGGGCCGGGGTCTTGGCGGGTGAGGCAGCTGGTGTGGTTTCCACTGATTTGGCTTCTATCTTGAGATCGCCGCTATCCAGAGAATCTGGCGAGAACCAGAATCGAGTCACTGTGAGGCCAGATCTGGTCTCGATGATCGACTTGATCTCGGTCAGTTCTTCCCGGGCGAGCATCCGTTGACCGACGTTGATAGTGATGTCGCCTTTGGACCATAGACTGCCCTGCGTGGACAGGTATTCTCGCAGCTCTGCCGCAACCACATCGAAGGAGGCATTCTCGTCAATAACAAAGGCCACGTCGGTGCCTCTGGCTATGACCTGCACTACGCCGGTCTTCAGCAAGGTGCCCCCGTGACCATGAAGTGATTCCCAGATGACATCTCGTCCACCACACTCTCTTCCACTTTATGTCACCACGATTATTTCAGCCGGAGAGGCTCCGGCACAACATTTTCTTGGTCATATTTTAAACAAATTTTAATATTATGTCGAATGATGAGCCTATGTGTCGCTAAACAGAGACAATCTAGGCATGAAAAGCAGAGTGAATTGACCCATAAATAAAGCGTCCCCAAGAGTTCTCACCCTGAGTGACGGCTTCAAATACCCGATTGATACGAAAACATGCGACTCTAATGAGTCGAGTTCATCAACCGAAGGTAAAACCCCGTTTTACCGCCCGCCTAGTCCCTCGTGCCGAATAGCGCCACTGAGCAGGTGAAGGATCCGGGGCGGCCGCCCAGGTTATGGGTCAGGCCCAGGGTGGGGTCTTTGAGCTGGCGTCCCTCGGCTTTACCCTGTAGCTGCTTGTAGACCTCGTAAATCATACGTATGCCGCTGGCCCCGATGGGATGGCCGAAGCATTTTAGGCCGCCGTCGGTGTTCACCGGCAGTTCACCCTCCAGACTGAAGGTACCTGCTGCGACATCCTCGCTGGCGTGGCCCCGGGGACTGAACCCCAGGTCTTCGTAGATGATCAGCTCCGTGATGGTGAAGCAGTCGTGGACCATGGCCAGGTCGATCTCCTGGCGGGGGTCAGAGATCCCGGCTTCCTGGTAGGCGGCCTGGCTGGCCCGTACCGACTCCGGAAAGTGGGTGAAGTCCCAGTCATTGCGCATGATGCCGTAGGCGCCCACGGAAAGTCCGATGCCTTTGACCAAGATATAGTCGTCGCGGAAGGTCTTGGCTATCTCGGGCGTGGTGATGATCGCGGCAGCCGCCCCGTCAGACACACCGCAGCAGTCGAACAAGCCCAAGGGCCAGGCAACCATGGGCGCGTTAGCCACCTGTTCCGCGCTGACCTCGCGCTGGAAGTGGGCCTTGGGACTCATGGTGCCGTTGTGATGGTTCTTGGAAGCGATCTGGGCCAGGGTCATCTTCCCTTCTTCATAGGGGATGTCATATTGGTGGAAATAGCGGGTGGCGGCCAAGGCGAACTGGGAGGGCGGTGGCACCGGAGGATTGACGTCGGCGCCGGCTGGTTCGGCCACTGCCAGACCGGAGAAACCCGAGTCCTTGAGCTTTTCCACGCCCACGGCCAGAACGATGTCGTAGATACCGGCGGCCACGGCGTAGCAGGCGTTGCGGAAGGCGTCGGTGGCGGTGGCGCAGGCGTTCTCGACCCGGGTGATGGGGATATAGTCCAGCTTCAGGGCCGCGGCCAGGGGTTGCCCCGTCCTAAACGAACCGACAGTGCCCAACCAGGCAGCTTGGACGTCCTTGCCCTCGATGCCAGCGTCCTCGAATGCCTCGTAGGCGGCTTCGACGATCAGGTCGGAGGAACTGGAGTCCCAACGTTCTCCAAACTTGCTGCAACCCATGCCGATGACGGCAACCCGGTCCTTGATCCCGCTCATGGTGTTCTCCTATTTCCTATCGCCTTAAGGCAATTATAACGCCTGATATCTAAGCGGCCCGGCGCAAGGGCACCGCTTTCCAGTAGTAATTGTGGATCCCGTTGACCACCCGCAGCTTACGGAAGCTCATCTCCACCTGGAGGCCGATCTGGACCTCCGTGACCTCCCGGTCGGTCATCATGCAGAGGACCCGACCCCCCGGCTCAAAGTCCACCACGACCACCGCCAGGGGTGTGTCCACGGTCCCGGCCAGGTAGTCCAGCGAGTAGGTAAATATCGTGCCTAACTTGTCGCTGAGCCTGATGGGGGTTGAATCGTCCCTGGCCTGGCACTCGACGCAGATCTGTTGCGATGGGTACTGCACGTAGCCGCACTGGTTACAAACCCCGCCGTGGAACTTGATGTTCTGGTCGCTCTCCCGCCACATGGCAGTGACCGATGGCGACTGGGCCTGGGGACGTCTTGAAGAAGAATCGGTGAGCCAGACGTCCCGCCATTTTGCGTAGGTCTCGTAGCTGTCCAACACCTGGCCCGAGTCCAGATAACCCGAAACACCCAACCCGGTCCTGGCTTTGCCTATCTTGGATGTGGTGCGGAAGCCCAGCACATCGCTGCCGTCGCCGTAGGACACGGTGAGCAGCAACTGGTCCGGAGACCCATCCTCCAGGGCCCCGGCCAACAACATCAAAGGAAAGGCCGTGCCGATGTTGCCCATGCGGCCAAACAGCGGGTCTTGCACTTGCTCCGGCTGGAACCCCAGGTGCCGCGCCAACTGACTGTGACGGCGGGCGTCGGGGGAGTACAGGGCCAGTTTGGCGACATCTTTAACGAATACGCCTTCTTTTTCCATGAACCCCGAGACAGCCTCGCCCATGATCCTTTCCAGACCTTCCTCGATGGCGAAACGGTCCTCCCAGGAGCGGACGAACTGGTCTCCGGCGCTGCGCCAGGTGTCCATCATGTTCTCGGTGATGGCGTGGGACCCGGCCTGTTCAGCGATCAATTCCTCATTGGAGACGATGAAGGCCACCGCCCCGTCTCCGGAATTACGCTCGGCTTCCCCTTTGGGCGCGCCTTGGCGGTTGTCACTGGCTACCACCAACACGTGCTTGGCCGAACCGGCGGCGACTGAATCCAGGGCCGATTTCAGGGCGGTGGTGCCGGCCCGCAGTACATCGGTGATGTCAGCGGTGAAGATGTCCCGCCTCAGGTCCAATGCAGTAGCGATAATAGAAGCGCACTGTTTCTCGGCGTAGGGCGGGGTGGTGCTGGCGAACAGCAACCCGTCGATGTCCTGACGTTCATAGCCCTTGAGGCAGTCGATGGCGGCCGCCACGGCCATGCTGACGCTGTCTTCGTCGAAGTTGGCGATGGAGCGTTGACTGGCCGATTCCCAGCCATCGGTCTCCGCGCCCAACCGATACCTCGGGACATAGGCCCCATATGCCGAGATTCCTGCCAAATCGCACCTTCTATGACGAGGCTATTCTAGCCTGATTTTCGCCATGCTAGCAGCTTGCCGAAATTGATGTCAACGCGCGCGGCCTGAGTCTGGCCCGTGCGTGCCCCAAGCGTGCCCTATGATACAATCGAAATCTGTAATGTGATTGCCACGGAGCTTGAACCCTCCCCGATTTGGAGGAGCCATCCTCCGCTTCTCGGTAGTAGTGAGAACCCGTGTCCAAGATTCCAATTATCCGTCGCTACACATCCTTTGCCACTTTGGTTGCGACCGTGTCGGCCGTGGTCTTGCTGGTGGTGGTTGCCTGTTCCGGTAGTGACAATGGTATTGACGGGGACACCGCCATCGATGGCCTCCCGCCTGAGTTCCAGCGCCTGAGTGAGGTGTGGGAACTGCTGAACCGTGAGGCGATCGACGGCGAAGATATAGACCCCTTGATCATGGCTGACGGCGCTATCCGCGGCATGCTGAGGGCTTTGGACGACCCCTATGCAGGGTTCCTAGACCGTGAACAATTCCCCTTGGAAAGCGAGGATATCCGCGGTTTCTTCGGAGGTATCGGCGCTGAAGTCGGCGTCCGCGATGGGGCAATCATCATTCTTTCACCAATGCCCGATGCCCCTGCCGAGGCTGCGGGAATCAGGGCCGGCGACGTGATCCTCGAAGTCGACGGTGAGAGCATTCGGGGTCTCAGCCTTCTGGAAGTCGTCCAGTTGATACGGGGAGATAGGGGAACCAAGGTAACTCTGTTGCTGCGGCACCTGAACAGCTCCGAACCTGTTTCCATTGAGATTGAACGGGACATCATCAATCTGGAGAGCGTCACTTTGCTGATGCAGGTGGGCCGCATCGGACACCTGCGCCTATCCGGCTTCACTGGCACGACCAACGACGACCTGGAAGATGCTCTGGAGCGGTTCGAGCGTAGTCAAGGTATCGGACTGGTGTTAGACCTGCGAAATAACCCAGGTGGACTGGTGTCTTCCGTTGTCGATGTGACCAGCCAGTTTATCGGGGACGGTCTGGTGCTGTATCAGATCGACGCCAGGGGAAACCGCCGCAACTGGGATGTCAAGTCCGGCGGAAAGGCGCTGGAGATCCCCATGGTCGTCTTGGTCAATGAATTCAGCGCTAGCGCCAGTGAGGTCTTCACCGGAGCGATCATCGACAATGACCGGGCTACGGTCATCGGCACCACCACCTTCGGCAAGGGGAGCGTCACCAACCTGTGGCCCCTGGACGACGGGTCGGGAGTGAATTTCACCACCGCCCGCTGGTTCACTCCCAATGGCTCGTTGATTGAAGGCGAGGGACTCACGCCGGATGTGATGCTCGAACCATTGAAAGAAGACGAGGACGAAGACCTGCAACTAGACCGGGCGATCGAGATTTTGAAGGAACAACTTACCATGGGCGGCTAGGCGTTGGCCAGCCCTCGAGTACTTGGATAGAAAGTGAAAGGCAGTGGCGAAGAAAAGGGCGTCGACTCCAACCGTCCCGGCGAATAAGAAAGCGGACCAACAGAAGCCCGCTGCTAAAGACTTTCGCCCTGTGGCAAGCAACCGCCGGGCCCATTTCAACTACGAGATACTGGACCGCTACGAAGCCGGACTCCTGCTGACCGGCACCGAGATCAAGTCCATCAGGGCCGGAAAGATCGACCTCTCCGACGCCTATGCCAGGGTCAACGACGGCGAGATGTGGCTCCACAACGCCTACATCGCTCCATACGACCCGGCTAGCCTCAATAACCACGACCCCAAGCGCAACCGCAAGCTGCTGCTGCACCGCGCCGAGATACTGGAGATGGCCGCCGCGGCAGCCGAGCGAGGCCTGACCATCGTGGCTTTGCGCGTCTACATCAAACACCACGTGGCCAAAGTCGAATTGGGCATGGCCCGGGGCAAACGCCAGTACGACAAACGCCGAGCCATCATCGACCGTGACATGGACCGCGAAGCCCGCCGGGCTATGGGCGCCAACAGAGAATAGGCTCCTTTACTTTCTTGGACTCTATTCGCGCAAACGTTCCGTTTCAAGTTGAGTGAGCGTTTTTCCTCTCATGGTGACGATGTGTACGCAATTACTCCGCTCAGGTTCACGCTAGAGAGGACGTTTGTTCGTATATTCTGATGGATATGAACGGTCCGGTGGTAGCGCGCGTCGTTCTGGACACCGAATGCAATCCCACGGTATTAAATTACGATTATTGTCGGTGTAAAGCACAGAAATAGCGTCCACCGTTCGGAACGTAGAGGCCAGTGGTTTAAATCCGTGTATGTAGATTATTTTTTACGAAGTACTTCAGACGGAACGCCATATTCAATGATGCTCGCTTCCATTGTGTCGAGTAGGTGGAGATTCCACGCTTAAAACCATGAATCCAGTTAGCATGGTCCCTCAATTAAGGGGGGGGTTATGCTTAAAAATTGGTGACCCGCTCTGGGTCGAATCGAGAACTTACGGAAAATGGATTGGTATTTACCATAGGATGAAGAAATTATGCAGGGTTACTTTAGAGTCATACTCGACGTAGTGAATAGATACGCCGAAGAGTACAATGCTGCCTCCTTCATTATAGGTAAACGGTCACGTGATTTTCAGGTCAACACGGCCAGTCTTATTGCTAGACGTTGATCCTTATTTTGCATCGCCTACCTCCGATGTTACTTGACGTCGGTCACCTATTATCAGGGCTTCCACCAGAGCTCCCGCTGCCCTGACCCTTGTCTTGCCTGGATGATTTGCCGAAGACGGAGCTAGATCCAGTTGTTTATTGGTTGGAGGATTAAATTAGGCCAAAAAGCGATGCGGTTATCACTATAAAGAATCAAGCCTACCGGAACGTTTCGGAACACTGAACACGGGGAAAATCCCAGTCTATCCATATTCTTTTGTTTAACCAGGCGGTCTGAGCCGGAATTAAAGCTTGACATCACTGAACGTATCTATTATGTTTTCGCATAATTAATATGCTTAGCCTGTTATATAGCAGTAGTTAAGCAGCTTTATCGTTAATAGTGTCAGAAACATATAGGTAAAGCCTTGCTATTATCGTCACTATATAAATAATCAATCTAAGATTTCACCTGCTTCTGTCGCTAGGAGGCAGACACGGAATCATAGACAACTTGAAATCTGGAGGAGATGTGACCATGTTCAACAGTTCACAAAACCATGGGGTTTACTTACTTACGTTCCTGTTGCTGTGCCTTTTCTTGTTGGTGGCCTGTGGATCGTCGGCAACGGAGGCACCTCAAGCAGCTGCCCCAAAAGCTGCTGCGCCGAAAGCTGAGTCGAAAGCGCCAGTTAAAGTAGCAGGAGTTACGAAGGCAGCGCCTACTGCTAAACCGGCGGCGGCTAAGGCGCCGGCAGCCAAAGTCAAGCCGGCGGGAACCTTAACGGTGGGCCAGAAGGAATTGGGAACGTTCCAAGGGCACCCCGCATTGGCCGTTAACCCTGCCCTTTTCGTTCAGCAGACGGCTCCCATCAGCGAAGGGCTAGTGACCATCAACATCGACAAAGAGGTTGAAGGCTGGCTAGCCGAGTCCTGGAGCATCTCAGACGATTTCAAGACCTGGACTTTCAACCTCAGAAAGGGGGTTGAGTTCCACAAGGGCTACGGCGAGATGACCGCCGCAGATGTGATCTATTCCTACCAGGAAGGATGGGGTGTCAATCCATTGCATGCCAGGACCCCAGACTTCCAAGGCTTCTGGACGGCTGAAGGTGGCAGTGTCACCCAGGTCGACGACTATACAATTGATGTCCATACTGGCATAGCATTATCGGAATTGGTGACATTAGAGAACTGGTTGGCAAAAACTCCTTCCGGCTCCTCCAACTGGGTAGTGAGCAAAGCCCAGTCTGATGAGATCGGTCTTGAAGCAGCCAACCGTGACATCTCCGGCACCGGGCCCTGGTCTATGGAAGAGCACCGTGAAAACGAGTTCTGGCGCATGGCGGCAGTTGAAGACCATTGGGACCAGACGCCGGCCTTCGCGGAGCTGATCTTCAAAGAGATTCCGGAGGAGTCGTCACGTATCGCCGGATTCCAGACCGGCACGCTGGACACATTCCTGATGGCCTTTGACTCCATCCCAGAGATCGAAAAAGTGGAAGGGGCGAAGTTGTTATCGGTGTCCAACGCCATCGACTACGCCATCAACTTATACGGAGGCTACTATACGGAAGCCTCTAAGCCCGACACCGAAAACCGGTCGTCCTACGATCCCGAGGTGCCGTGGATCTCCAGCGATTGGCATACAGACTCCCCAGAGTGGGAGAACGCCCGCAAGATACGGCAAGCCTTGGGGCTCGCCATCGACCGGGATACCATCATCGAGACCCTGCTCAGAGGGTTTGCCGACCCGATCAAACTTTGGTTCTGGGGCAACCACGGATCGCAGATCGATGGCGACTGGGAATACAACCCGGAACGTGCCAAGCAGCTTCTCTCCGAGGCCGGCTACCCCGACGGTTTCGACATCACGCTCACACCATCGTTACGCGGCGCTCCCGCTGAAGTGGAGGCGTGCGGTGCGATAGCGCAGATGTGGGGCGACATAGGGCTAAACGTAAAATTGCAGAGTCTCCCCTATTCCACTCTGCGGCCCACGATGGTCGCCCGCACATACCAGGGGGCCACCTGCCACGCCGCTGGCGCCCGGATCGTAACGGTCGGAGCTCAGAATCTGATCACCGAGAACGCAGCGTGGAATGCTGGCGCGAGCCACCCTTGGATGGAAGACATCATGCCCAGGATCAGCTCGGCCGTAGACCCGGTGGACTTGGTTCGACTGGAATCGGAGCTGGGCAATTGGCTCTTCGACAATGCACTCACCTACATTGGGCTCTACAGCGTTGGCGCTGTATGGCCGGTGGGTCCGCGCATCGAGGAATGGAAGGCTGATATCAAATTCACGGACCTCAGAAACATCAATGGGTATCAGTACATCAAGCACCGCTAGGACCATAGCAAGTAGGGCCGAGAAGCCCTAGGACGGCGACAACCTCCAAGCCGGACGCATTTCTGACGATGTGCGTCCGGCTTGGACATTCACCTCTGTGCCGACCAGATATCGACAGCCTTCGATTGGAGATGTAAGGGCATGCAGAAGTTCTTGATGCGCCGCTTCTTAGTAGCCATCGTTACTGTTATGGTCGTCTCACTGGTGATCTTCATCATGAGCAGGGCCGCCGGTGATCCTCGTGCCCTCCTGCTTGATGACTACTCCACTATGGAGGACTGGGACCGGATGGGTGAGGCCCTGGGGCTGGACAAGTCCTATTACCAGCAGTACGGGATATTCATCAAAGACGCATTACGGGGAGAATTCGGTGAGTCGATCCAACAGGGGCGGCCCGCCATGCACATCGTGCTGGAACATCTTCCCGCCACTCTTCAGCTAGCGGCGGCCTCGTTCGCGCTATCTCTGCTGATCGGCGTTCCGCTGGGTATCATATCGGCGGTCAAGAGAGGCAGCCTTGTCGACCAGTTCGGCAGGGCCGTGGCCCTCGTCGGTCAATCGGCGCCGCCTTTCTGGCTGGGAATAATGCTGATGTTCTTCTTCTCAGTTCACCTTGGCTGGGTACCACCGTTCGGTCGTGAAGACCCACGGGGCGTAATTCTCCCAGCCATCACGCTGGGCTGGTTCTATGCGGCTGCCAACTTGAGGTTGATTCGCTCGGCGATGCTAGACGTGCTGGACTCGGAGTACATAAAATTGGCCCGCGCCAAAGGAGTGCCCGGCAAATCCATCATCCTTAAGCACGCCTTGCGAAACGCCGTTATACCGGCGTTGACCTTTGCTGGCGTTACTCTTGGCGCACTGGTTACTGGCTCCCTGGTTACGGAGACTGTGTTCGCCTGGCCCGGACTCGGCAAGCTTGCCGTGGACGCTTTGTTCGGCCTTGATTATGCCCTCCTCCAGGCGGTAGTCATCGTATTCACTCTCTTGTACGTGACCGCGTCCTTCCTGGTAGACGTCCTATACGCGGTGATAGACCCACGTATTCGTTACACATAAGGTCTAGGAGCGTAGAGCAGATGGCATCCCAAGAAACCACAGATATCCTCGCACCCCGAGAGCCACGGCTCATCAGCTTGCCAGGTATCTGGCGCGCATTACGCGTATGGCCCATCGTGCCGGTCTTTTTGCTCTCCCTGGTGCTTGTTTCTGGCATCGCAGCGCCATGGGTCGCTCCCCACGACCCAGACCGGGGCAACTTGAGGGAGCGTAATCTGCCGCCCTTCTGGTCCGGCCCTGGAACCGCGCTAAAAACAGTTGCCGACAGTGTCGCCTTGGAGGAACAAGGAAGGTTGATAACCCTGAGGAAAGCCCAGAAGATCGACCCGCAAGCCGCCGTAGGCGATACGGTAGAAGTTGAGATCTCGGGCGGCGGCAGCACCAAATACCTGCTGGGCACCGACCAGTTGGGCAGGGACCTATTGTCCCGCGTGATCTACGGCGCCCGCATATCTCTGGTAGTGGCTGTAGTGACCCTGGGTGTCGGCGGCACCATCGGGGTGTCCCTAGGACTGGTCGCCGGTTGGCACGGAGGCTGGGTAGACGAACTGATCATGCGGTTCGTCGATGTCATGCTCTCTCTGCCTCTGATTTTGGTTGCCTTGGTCCTTGTGGTGACCCTGGGTCAGTCCTTCTCGATAATAGTAACCGTGCTTTGCCTTTTTATTTGGCCGCGTTTCGCCCGTCAGATCCGTGGCGAAGTGTTGCAGCTAAAGACGCAAGACTATGTGGCGTTGGCCAAGGTGTCCGGTGCATCGACACTGAGGATACTCTTCGTCCATATCTTCCCAGGTACCATCAACACTCTTATCGTAGTGGCCACGCTGCAGATCGGTATTGTTATCCTTCTGGAATCTGTGTTGAGCTTCCTGGGGGCTGGTGTCCCCCCGCCCACCGCGGCTTGGGGTTCCATGGTATCGGATGGACGTGACCGGCTAGCCGGATTCTGGTGGATCTCCACCTTTCCTGGTTTGGCGATAATGCTCACCGTGATGTCGCTGAACCTATTCGGCGACTGGCTACGGGACAAGCTGGACCCAAGGCTCCGCCAGGTCTTATAACGCTCAACTGAGAACAAGGTCACACGAAGCCAAGTTTAACTGGGCGATAGGCCCATGGCCTGCAACCCGTTCTTGGGCGGGTCTTCGTCGGCGTTGTGTCCGCGTATCCCAACAACACCCGAAACTAGCGACTGTTTGGCTTTATTAGCGAAGCACCAGGTTTCTTTTCGTAGACAATCATCAGCTACGAACAATGAGTAACAAGGCTGATTCACGCTAGGCCTCAGAGATCCACTCCACTACACGTTCCGCAATCATCAGAACGGTCGCGCGGGTGCCCCCGGAGCGGGGAACCCTCGGCATGATCGACGCATCAACCACCCAAAGGCCAACTATCCCTTTGACCCGGCAGTGCTGGTCGACCACAGTCATCGGGTCTGAAACAGGCCCCATCTTGCAGGTACCAGACACGTGCCTGGCGGTGCCCACCGTCTGACGCAACCAGAGGTCCAATGCATCGTGGTTGTTCAAGCTGTCTTCCGTGGGACTGATCCGGTAGTCGGCTACCGTTATACGCATCGGATTCCAGTAGCCGGGCCGCCATCCGGATCCCTTAGCGCACGGATGGACATTAGATTTTCGATTCAACACAGAGTTTAGGTGCAAAGCCGGAACTGCCAATATAATGCGTAATGTCCCGATGCTGACTGGGGCAAAGATCACATCACACCATCGACGGAGGCGAGCAATGTCAACTCTAGATGTTCAAAACCTGGGACTTCACGATCTCATTGATCCCGATGCGTCGGTTGAGCGCATAGCCGGCGGATTAGGGTTTACCGAAGGGCCGGTGTGGCGCGATGGTTCCCTTCTATTTAGTGATATTCCGAACAATCGGATTGCGCGTTGGCATCGGCTGCCTGAAGGCCCAGAACTGACTACTTACACGACGGGGATGTCCAATGGCCTGACTCTGGATCATCAGGGGCAGGTGTTGGCAGCTGAGCACGGTGGTCGCCGCGTGGTACGCGTGGCGGACGATGGGAGGCGCGAGGTCTTGGCGGAGCAGTTTGACGGCATGCGACTGAACAGCCCCAATGACATCGTGGTCAAGTCGGATGGCACCATCTATTTCACTGACCCGCCCTACGCCATCCAACCCAGCGTCCCCGGCATGCCGCGGCCCGAGAACTGGTGGACCCAACCCATCCCCGGAAAGGAACAGTCCTGTAATGGTGTGTACCGCCTCGGCCCTGACGGTAGCCTGGATCTCCTAGTGGATGACTTCGCGTTGCCAAACGGCCTAGCCTTTTCGCCCGATGAGTCAATTCTTTACGTCGATGATTCGGCTCGCAAGCAGATCCGGGCGTTTGATGTAGGGGTGGATGGCAGGCTGAGTAACAATCGTATCCTGTTGGATATGTCATCGGAAGACTCCGGCGTACCCGACGGCCTAAAGGTGGATCAGCAGGGCAACGTGTTTTGTACCGGCCCAGGCGGAGTGTGGGTATGCCGAGCCAACGGCGAGTTTTTGGGACGAATTATATTACCAGAACTGCCTGCGAATCTGGGTTGGGGAGAGGATGGGAGTGTTTTGTTCGTGACCGCGCGGACCAGTATTTACAGGCTGCAAACAAAAACGGCTGGGGTGCTTCCTAGTTAGAGCGGTCGCAGGTTGCTGCAAGCTCATGATATAAACCCGGATCGTCCGACATGGGACCTTCGTAGCGTCAGGAAGACTCCTGTATGCACTTTTCCAGCAACTCCAACGCCGCCTTGGCAAAAATCCACATGTTCGCCTCCCGGTCGGCAACGCGAGTCTCGACGGTAATCGATCGTTCGACGGGGCCGACCACGGCCATACAGGAGTGACCAGGATCATCACCGTGGCTGTTCCCGGTGGGCCCACTGGCGCCGGTCTCACTCAATGCCCAGGTGGTGCCCAACGCCTCTCGCACATTCCTGGAATTCATCAGCGCATACGGCTCGCTACTGGATCGAATCCCTTCAAACGCAGACTCAGCCACATGAAGGAGACCGTACTGAGCGGTACGGGTATAGACAGTGGCGCCTCCCACAAAAAAGGCCGAGCAACCTGGTACGGCCACCAGTGACGCGGAAATCAATCCACCGCAAGACGATTCTGTCACAGCGACGGTTTGTTGCCGTTCCTTGAGCAACGCTCCTACCGCGGCGGACATCGAGGTCAGGTCTGGCATAGTCTTCTCCTGGCTCTAAGATTATTTCACGGGAATAAGGCAGCGCTATTTTACTCTGGTAAAAGGAAATACACGGTCGTCAGGGGCCGATCATAAAGGACGAGATCTAACCAGAACTCAATAATTTATTAGCACCACAGCGAGTTTCCATCCTCGATATAGTCGGACTCTACTCCGACTCCTTTGGCAACAAGTCTGTCGCCCGCTGCTCTAGGTCGCCCAACAGAACCTCTAGTTCAGCTAACTGAACCTCAAGATCGGCAATCTTCGCCTCGAGTTCAGCAATATTGGTGGCCCGAAGGTCGGCTTCTTTCGTCGCCAGGATTGACCCTCTAGCGTTCAGTTCTTTCTGCCTTTCTTCCAGAGTACGGCGAGTTTGCTCAACATGCTCCCGCTCCCGATTGGCCTGATCCCGCATTTCATTTCGCATCCGGTCGAGTTCCATTCGCTCATGCTCCACCTGCCGGCGGTGGTCCAACAAAAGGCGCTCAACCTCTTCGGCCTGTCGGTGCATCTCCTGGGGTGGACCCTTGCCAGGAACGGGATTTGCGTCTTGGGGCAGAGTTTCTGGGTTGCAGCCTGCAAGCATCCCGCCGGCGGCAACAAGGAGCGTCAAGAATAGCGCAAAGGCTTTGATATTCAACATAAGATGAAACTCCTAGGGATGGATACGACGCTCGAAGCATCCTACTGCTCCAATTCGCAGTCCTTTTGGTGCGCTATATTTTATCGGTTAGGTAGTCACGCCACAACGGGATCCCGTTTTGGAGCTGTCGCAACCCTAAGACAAAAATGAGAACGGAAGCAGGAGTCGGGCAAGGATGTTGGGCACAACTCGTCGCTACGCGCGGATAGCTACCTAGCTAACAGCTAAGACGATGTTTCCTAGGAAACCGGCTGGAATCCGCATGGACGTTACTTTCTTACGATGCAGACCAGGTGAAATCTAGCTGCATCCGTGTTGACTCGCAGCGCCCGGAGTACCGTCATATACAAAGGGATCATGGTTACAAGACTAAACTATCCCGAGCTATTTACCCCAAGGATGGCTTCGTGGATTAGAATGACCGTACCATGCCTAATATCAGGCTGTCCGGGACCCGAATCGGGAGGGTAGTAATGGCGCAAGTCTTCGATGGAATCACGGTTCTTGACTTCACAAGAGGAATGCCCGGAGGCATCGCCACCATGGTGATGTCGGACTTCGGCGCCGAAGTGATCAAGGTGGAGGCCCCGTCTGACGAAAAATTCAGGAGATCGCCCGGCGCCATCCAGTGGAACCGGGGCAAAAAAAGCATAATTCTCGACCTAAAGACCCCGCGAGGCCGGGAGAAGGCACACAAGCTGGCGCGGCTCTCGGATGTAGTGATCGAGAGTTTTCGTCCCGGTGTGACTCGGCGGCTGGGTATCGACTACGCAAATCTAGGCGCCAATCATCCGGAATTGGTTTACGCGTCGCTGACGGGTTTTGGGGCTCAGGGTCCCTATGCTAACTACAAAGGGTATGACGCGGTGGTAGCCGCCAAGACCGGTAGGATGATGATGTTTGCGGGGCAAAACACAAGGGAGGGACCCAATTACGTGGTGGTAAAGGGTGTTTGCCACTCGGCGGCGACGGCCCTCATCCGGGGTATCACCGCCGCCCTGTACCTGCGGGAGAAAACCGGACGAGGGCAGATGGTTGAAACCAGCATGCTCAAGACCATCACTACATACGACCACATTTCCTGGATTCATGGCCAGATGATCGCAAAGGACCCGGAGACCCACCCACCGGACCCTAGGGTAGGCATTGGGCGTCCCAACCCCACGGGTTACCTGCCCGCACGCACGAGCGATGGGCGCTGGATCCAATTGGGGAACATCGTAGAACGTCTATTTCGTTCCATGATGCATTCTTTGGAGTTGGACTTTCTTTACGACGACCCGCGTTACAAGACTGCTCCATTTTTGGCCGAGGATCACGTGGCATCACTGGAAAGGATAATGCTGGAAAAGATTCAGGAAAAGACCCTAGACGACTGGATGGACCTGTTTCTGGAGGAGGCGTCCGATGTGGCGGCCGAACCGTACATGACCTCGGAAACTGCGTTGGACCATCCTCAAATTTTGCACAATGGCCACGTAGGCAGCGTGCATCACTCTGGGGTAGGCGAAATGCGCCAGCTCGGTCCAATGGTAATCATGGCAGAGACCCCGGGCAGCGCCAAGGGCTCGGCTCCTGAACCCGGCCAGCACACCGATGAAGTCCTGGCCCGCCTCGACATAGTCACCAAACCGGCTGCCAAAGGCACCCACAACCCTATGCCAAAAATCGCTCTAGAGGGTATCACCCTATTGGACTTGGGGACCGTGATTAACGGTCCGCTGGGTTGTGCCCTGATGGCTGAGTTGGGCGTTCGGGTGATTCGCATAGAGGCCTTGGACGGTGATTGGGGGAGGCAGGGTCTCCAGGGAATTTCCGTTCAACGCACCATGGCTGGATCCGAGGGAGTATGCCTAAACCTGAAGACCTCGGAAGGCCAGGAAATAATGCACAAGCTAGCGGCCAAAGCCGACCTGCTGCTTCACAGCATGCGGCCAGGAGCCCCTGAGCGCACAGGCATAGGCTACGAGCAACTATCCAAGATCAATCCAAATTTGATCTACCTCTATGCCGGAGGCTACGGTTCCACTGGCCCGTATTCTCACCGGCCCTCCATGGCTCCCATCGCCGGAGCGGTTTCGGGCGGTGGCGTGGCCCAGATGGGACGCGATTCATTCCCTCCCCAGGAGCAGCCGATGACTATCGATGAGATCATCGCGGTTTCCACGCAGCTCAAGCGCGCAAATGACGGCACCGCCGATCACACTACCGCAATGGTCAACTCTGTTGGACTGGTACTGGGACTCTACGCCCGGGAGCGTACCGGAAGAGCCCAATATGTCGAATCTACCATGATTGCTGCCAACGCCTACGCAAATGCCGATGACTTTTACTGGCACCAAGGCAAGGACTCCCGGCGCCTGCCGGACCGAGACGGGTATGGCCTTGACGCTCTGTACCGGCTGTACCGCGCAAAAGGTGGCTGGGTTTTTCTCGCCTGCCCTTTCGAAGAGGAATGGCAGGCTTTGTGCATGGCCATCGGTCGGCCGGACCTCATAGAGGACACTCGATTCTCGACTCGGACGGCACGAGAGAAGCACGACGACGCCCTAATCGAAGAGTTGACCAGGGTGTTTCTAGCCAGCGAGCCCTTGAAGTGGGAGAAGTTGCTAACCGATGCAGATGTCGCCTGCGTCAAGGCCGAGGACAGAGGAATGTATCATTTTTTCAACGAAGACCGCCATGTCCGAGAAAATGGCTTCCTGCAACAGGTGGAGGCCACTCGCCACGGCGAGTTCTGGCGCTATGCGCCGGTGGTTGGGTTCTCGGCAACCGAAGGCAAGGCTGGCCCCGCACCCCTCAGAGGTGAACACACCCGGCCAGTGCTGAAGGAGCTGGGTTACACCGATGACCAGATCCAGGATTACAAACACCGGGGAATCGTGGATTGGGAAGAAGCTTAGGGAGTAGATGGCAGTGACGACAACCTCCGCGGACATCAACGGAATCAGGGACAAGGCCTCCATCGTTGGAATTGGCGAGACTGAGTTCTCCTTCGACTCCGGGCGCAGCGAGCTTCAACTCGCAAGCGAGGCGATCAAGGCAGCCTGCGATGACGCCGGTATCTCTCCCCATCAGATCGACGGCCTGGTCCGTTATGAGATGGACAACAACCAGGAGACGATGCTGATTCAATCGCTGGGAATCGAGAACCTACGTCATTGGGAGTCTGTCTCCTACGGTGGCGGGGCCGGCAACGCGGTGGTGGGCCACGCCGCTGCAGCTATAGCCGCCGGTTATTGCAACTACGTCGTGTGCTTCCGGGCTGCCAATCTCCGCTCCCAGATGAGGCTGGGCCAGGCCAGAAACCCCCAGCGGATCGCAGGCGGCCAGCAAACCTTTGCCGCGCCCTTTGGTAGCATGGCCCCCGTGCACCAGTTCAGCATGTTTGTTCGTCGCTATATGCACATGTACGGGGCCACGAGCGAGCATTTCGGTTGGGTGGCCGTGACGTTGCGTGAGCATGCCTCCCGCAATCCCCGGGCCCTTCGCAGGGATCCAATCACCCTGGATGACCACCAGAACTCTCGCATGGTGGTCGACCCGCTACATCTGCTGGACATCTGCCAAGAAAACGACGGCGCCGTCGCCATAGTCATGACTACGCCAGACCGGGCCCGAGACCTCCGGTACGCCGAGACCCTGACTCTGGTGGAGGCGGCCGCCCAGGGCTCGGGTCCCCAGAACGAGGGCGTTATCTATCGGCCCGACATTTCCGTGGCAGAATCAACGAATACAGCCCGAGACCTTTGGGCCAGAGCAAGGCTTGGGCCTTCCGACATCGACGCCTTGATGTTCTACGACCACTTCACTCCATTCTGTCTGCTTAACCTGGAGGCCTATGGCTTCGTACCCTTCGGTGAGGCCAAGGATTTCGTGGAGGGGGGTCAAAACATAAGGTTCGATGGGACGCTGCCCATCAATACCCATGGCGGCAACCACTCCGAGGCCTACATCCATGGGCTCACCCATACCCAGGAAGCGGTGCGGCTAATCCGGGGCGCCTCCACCGCTCAGCCGCCCAACAAGACAATCGATAGAGTGCTTTCATGCAGCAGCGTTGCCCAACTGAGCGCCGCCGTAATCATTCGCAGGGGATAAATTCATGACGCAGCATCAAGACCAGAACATCAAGTCTCGTCCGATGACAGGTCCACTGGAAGGGATACCCCTCCCGGACTTGGAACGGCTCCCAGACTACGAACGTGGATTCTGGGAGGGCTCACACAACCGCGAGCTCCGAATCCAGAAATGCTGCGGATGTAATACGTTCCGGCACCTGCCGACGCCCATGTGCCCCTCCTGCCATTCCCTAGAATACAAATGGAGCAAAGTTAGTGGAAGAGGGGTCGTTTACTCGTTCGTCGTAGTCAGAAATCCAGTTCATCCCGCCATTAGGGAAAGGGAACAGGTCCCCTATAACATCTCCCTAATTGAGTTGGAGGAACAGGAGGGTCTTCGCGTTTGCAGCAACGTACTGAATATTGCGCCCGAGGACATCTACGTCGACATGCCGGTGCAGGTTACATTCATGCCAACCATCGATGAGCCCAACGTGGTGTTACCTTTGTTCGTGCCGTCCGATTGGAGTCCGACCGCCTAGCAACTAACTTTCCAGGAATCTCGATGGATTCAAACCAGCTCAATGTTCTGAGGCCGCTTCAAACCTCACTTGTTTCCATTTAGGGCAAATAGTTGCGTACTCAGAACTCCCCTCCCACCATGCAACGGGATCACCAAGATTAAGGCAGGAGGCAACGTAACCATTGCTCCGTCTTCTCCATTGCTCCTGTTCTATCTGTTCAAGGTAGTCCAATTCAATTTTCGCAGCGAGTAATGCTTCAACGGCCAAGTCACGTCTGGCGCTAGTACGTTGACTTGCGCGAGTGCTTGCCCCACCCTAACCCTCCCCCTCTCACGGGGGAGGGGACAACCCCCGTCATTCCGGCGTAGGCCGGAATCCATGTACTTTATTTGCCAAACCGCTCGCACTCTCGAAGATCGGTATGCGTGGATTCCTGCTTTCGCAGTAATGACGAAGATAGAGGGAGGGAGTAACTCCCGTCACTTCGGTTAGAACTGGAACGAATCTGCTTCTAAATGCCGAGTCCAGGCGTCTTCGGCGCTATACCTGAGACCCCTGGATCCGTGATTCATGACCCGCCCATTCTTTCTCCCGAAGGACGTATTTCTGAATCTTGCCGGTGGAGGTCTTCGGGAGTTCACCGAACTCGACGTGTTTGGGAGCTTTGAACCGGGCGATTCGTTCTTGGGTGAAGGTGATTATGCTTTCGGCCGTTACTTCCTGTCCTTCGCGGACCACTACGAACGCCTTGGGTACCTCTCCCCATCTGTCATCCGGAACTCCGACCACCGACACTTCCAATACGGCTGGATGGTCCATGATTACCTTCTCCACTTCCTGAGTTGAGATATTCTCTCCTCCGGAAATGATTATGTCCTTGGCCCGGTCCCGGAGCTCGATATAACCGTCGGGATGCCAAACGCCGAGGTCTCCGGAATGGAACCATCCGCCTTTGAAAGCCGTCTCCGTGGCCTCTTCGTCATTGTGATACCTGGCCATCACATTGTTGCCCCTCATGACGACTTCACCCATGGTTTCGCCGTCCCGGATCACGTCGGTCATCCCCTCATCGACCACCCGAAGCTCCGTGCCGTTGATGATGTAAGGCACACCTTGTCTGGCTTTGGTCTGAGCGCGGTCGTCGGGAGAAAGGTCGCTCCAAGAGGGTTGGGGCGCGCATATCGTGTGGGGGCCATAAGTCTCGGTCAGTCCGTAAACGTGGTGGATACGGGCGCCCATCTGCTCGATGGTCCTGATCACCTGCGGGGCCGGAGGCGCTCCGGCAGTCATGATATTCAGGCCGCTTAGGTCCTGCCCCTCCGCCGCCGGCGAAGAATACATGGCGGTGAGGACCGTCGGGGCGGCGCACATATGGGTTATCCCCCGCTCCCTGATCAACTGATAGACCTCGTCCGGATCTACGCGGCGCAGGCAGACGTGAGCGCCGCCCACAGCGGTAACCGCCCAGGGGTAGCACCAGCCGCTGGCATGGAACATTGGGAGTGTCCACAGGTACGAACTCTCCCAGTTGAGCCCGATCTCCAGCACCTCTCCGATGGCGTTCAGATAAGCGCCTCTGGCGGTGTACTCAACTCCTTTCGGAAACCCGGTGGTGCCGGACGTGTAATTGATGGCTATGGTATCGAGTTCTGAATCTGAGCCACTCAAAACGGCGATCGGGTCTACCTGTGCGATGAAAGACTCGTAGTCCGGACCGGGAATGGCAGGGTCTTGGGGGTGGGTGTCCAACACCTGGACGAATGTCTTTACGCCCGGGGTTTCATCAATGAAGGACTTGACCGTGGGCGCAAACTCAGAGTCGAAGACCAAGACCTTGGAGCCCGAATGGTGCAGGACGTAGGCGATCTCTTTCGACGAAAGCCTGGTGTTGAGTGCCACCAAGACGGCGCCGATGCCCAACGGCCCGAAATAACCCTCCAGCATGGCTGGCACGTTGGGGCATAAGAATGCCACCCTATCTCCTTTGGACACGCCCGCCTTTTGCAACGCCGCAGCTAGCCGTCTGGACCGTTCGTGGTACTCGGCATATGACAGAGTCTTGCCGTTATAGACCACCGCAGGTTTATCCGGATAGACCATCGCGGTCCTCTCCAAGAACGAGGCCGGGTCAAGGTTCTGAAAGGAGATACTCGTATTTGTCATCACCAAACCTTCAAGTCCAGATGGATTTTGTAACGGTCAACGCCCCCACCCTCTTCCGTCATTCCAGCGTAGGCCCGTATCCATGTATTTTCTGCGCAGGTCAGCCGGTGCATCAGAAGAATGGTAGGACTAGATTCCAGCTTTCGCAGGAATGACGGTGGCGGGTGGTCTAATTATTCTTCGCGAAGTCTCTTAGGGCTCCAAAGTCAGCTTTGAAACCTTCTTGTAGCGCTCGGCGGTCGGTGCCGTGTAGGATGAAGCGAGCTCCTTGGGATATCCAGTAGGTGGACAGGTCGGGGGTCTGCTGGTGGACCAGGGTGGCGATGCCTTTGGCCTCAGACATATCGATGACCTTCTTGACCGTCTCCTGGTAAACCTTCTGGTCGTACTGGTCGGGGATGCCCAGGGAAATGCTCATGTCATTGGGGCCGACGAAGATGCCGTCTATGCCCGGAACTTCAAGCATCTTATCCAGGTTTTTCACCGCAGCGTCGCTCTCGATGCCGATGATGGCGATGCTGTTCTTGTTGCGGTCTTCTAGGTAGGCCTTGGTGGCGTCGCTGACGTGTTCGCCCGTTGTCACCACCCTTTCAACGGCCTCGCCCTTGAGGGGACGCCACTTGGCGGCGGCCACGACCTGTCTCACCTGCTCCACGGTCTCGCAGTAAGGGGCAAGAATGCCCTGGGCACCGGCGTCCATGGCCATCGTCACGTAGTGGGCGTCGGGGATGGGTATGCGGACGATCGGTACCACGCCGCTGGTGTTCATCATGATCAAGAAGTCGCCCAGCTCGCCGCGGCTACGGTAGTTGTGCTCGGTGTCGATGACCACGTAGTCCAGGCCCACGCCGTCGAGAATGGGTATCCACTTGGGGTTCCGGGCAATGGAGATCATGGTGCCAAAAACGCGGCCACCCGACTTCAAAGTTGCTTTAAGTTCTGCTCCGTTCATGATTGTTTCTCCTATATACGTAGGGGCACGGCTATATGAGTAGGGGCACGGCAATACCGTGCCCCTACGTAGTTTCGGGTTCCGACCGGTCTACTGGTTGGGGTTCATTATGTTTTGGCAGAGGAGGGCGGTGGCCATCAGGTCAGGAATCACCACGTACTCGTTGACGGTGTGCATCTCGTTGGTGGCCATGCCGACCACGATGCAGTCGACGCCGTTCAAACGCATCTGGTTGGCGTCGGTACCGCCGCCCGAGGGCTTGATGTCCGGCGCCATCTTCATGTTCTTCAACATGTCGGTGACCATCCTTACCACCGGCTCGTTGGGGTCCAAAGTGTACATCTGAAAGAGCATCTCCAGCTCTTGATGGATAACAGCTTCCGTGTACTTGGCCCTGGCCTTGTCGAGCGCCTCGGCCAACTGCAACTCCAGCAGGGCCACGGTCTCGGTGTTACGGCTACGGTACTCTCCGCTGAAGTTCACCTCCACCGGCACGGCGTTTCGCACGGTGCCCCCGGAGATCAGGCCAACGTTGAAGGTGGACTCCTCGTCCAGCCGGCCGTTGGGCAGGTCGCTGATGATCTCGCTAGCGATGCGGAGGGCGGATATGCCCTTCTCCGGTTCCACCCCGGCGTGGGCGCCCCGGCCCGTCACCTTGATGTCGAAGGCCATGTAGGTGGGGCTGGAGCCGGTGATGGTGTTGACCGGGCCGTTGCCGTCGAAGACCACCGCCTCTTTGCAGTTGATCATCGAATAGTCCAGGTTAGCCGCGCCGATGAGTCCAATCTCCTCACCTCGAGTGAAGACCACCTGCACGGTGCGGCGGGGGGAGTCGTCTTCTTTAGCCGACTCCAAAGCCTCCATGATGGCGGCCACCCCGGCTTTGCAGTCGCCGCCCAGGACGGTTGTGCCGTCGGAGCGGATAATGTCGCCGTCGACCTGGGGCTTGATGCTGCGCCCCGGCTCCACTGTATCCATGTGGGCCGAAAGCATCAGCGGGTTGTCGCCGTCTTCAGACGCTATGAGGTTGCCGTGAGCGTCTCTGGCAACGCTGAAACCCAAGGTTTCCAGGCGTTCAGTCAGATGCCTAGCAACGTCCTCTTCTTCGTCGGACGGGCTATCGATCTTCACCAGCTCGCAGAATGCATTGACCAAGCGTTCCTGGTTAATCATCGGCTCCCTCTATACCCACGTCTGATAATGGCCTGTTTTAAGCTCCGGGTATTATACATTATGTCTGGACGCGTCTGGCTCAATATCGGCTTGGTTACGGTGACAATGCAATCATCACCAGCCCGCCGACGATGAAGCCGAAGCCCAGCAGCATACCGCCGCCAAAGGGCTCCTTCAGCAGGAACACGCCCATCACCACCCCGATGCCGATGCCGACCTCCCGGGCCGGCGAGACGTAGCTGACCCCCGACAGAGAGAAGGCGTCAACGCCAGGCCGTCGGCCGCGAAGGTGAGGAGTCCGGCCACGGTCATGGGGAGGACATTCGCCTGCCATTTCGCTCTGACGGCCGCGGCACCTTTTTGGGCAAGGATGTAGGACGCCAGCATCACGGCAGTTCCGGTACCCAAAAAATACATGTAGAGTAGCGGTTGTACTTGACCGACTCCCTCTTTATCTACGATGGAATAGGCGGCTACGGTAGTCCGGTGAGCACTGTGTAACCCATTCAGGCGGACCTGAGGAACAGCAAGAGGCTTCTTAGCGCTTGATTGAATTGGCCCACCATGAGATTGTGTATATCCCTCCGATGATGGCGGCTATCCCGACGATGGCGAGGGATGCGATGGTCTCGTTCAAGAAGATCACGGCCAACACCGGCACCAGCATGGGCCCCATGCCCCGGGCCACCGGATAGACCAGGGAAAGGTCGCCTTGAGCATAGCCGCGGGCCAACAGGTTGAAGTAAAGGACGTGGAGAACTATGGTGGGCAGAAGGAACCCAAGACCGGAGAGGCCCACCGAGTTGTATCAAAGCAGCGCCAGTCCCACCGGGGTCAGCAAAATGGAGGCCGCGACCAAAAGCGAACACTTCGGAGTCGCCGGCCCGCTTCAGCAGCAGGTTCCACGAGGAGTGGGCCACTGCGGAAAATAGCGCCAGAATAAAGGATACGGCGGTCTTGGGCCTGAGTATAGCAGCCTCAGGTCCGAGCATCCCCAGGCCGAAGGCTTCTTACGGAGTTATTTGTGGAAGATAGTCATAGAAAACAGTTGGCGTCCCTCACGGATGAGATCGTAGCCTGCCGTATGTGTACCCGCTTGGTGGACTGGCGGGAGAAGATCGGGCAAGAGAAGCGGGCGTCCTACAAGGACTGGGACTACTGGGCCAAGCCCGTTCCCAGTTACGGCGACTCCGACGCCTCACTGGTGCTGCTAGGCCTGGCTCCGGCAGCCCACGGCGGCAACCGGACCGGACGTGTCTTCACCGGCGATTCATCAGCGACTTTTCTGACCGCCGCCATGCACAAAGCTGGGCTGGCCAACCAACCCAACTCGGACCACCGTGACGACGGCCTGGAGTTCAACGGGGCCTATATCGCCGCAGCGGTGCGGTGTGTGCCCCCCGGCGACAAACCCACTCCTGAGGAGCAGCGGGCCTGCCTGCCTTACCTGGTCCGGGAGCTGCGGATGCTGCCCAACTTGAAAGTCATCATGGCCCTGGGCCACATCGCGTTCCGGGCCACGCTGCAAACCCTGAGCGAAATGGCGTCGGAAAAGATGCGAGGGAAGTTCATGCACGGAGAAGTCTACCGGTTCGGGCCGTTGCTGCCTATGATGGTCGCCTCGTACCACCCCAGCCCGCGCAACACCAATACCGGCGTTCTGACCATGGATGCCCTGGTCAAAGTTCTCAAACAAGCCAAAGAACTGAGCCTGAGCTAAGTTCCAGCATGCCTGCCGCCGCGTTCACCGTTTGGTTCGATTACGCCTGCCCCCACTCCTACCACGGGCTGCGGCAACTGGAGCAATTGGCGTCCGGGCTGAATTTCGAGATCGATCGGAGACCTTTCTTGGTGCGCTCAAGCTCTGTTGAGAACAGCCGGGCCACAATCGCTCCGGGGGACGTGCCGGGCAGTCACCGTCGGCAGCCCCTCTACCGGCCCGGCCACGGATTGGGCACTGAGCCTGCGTCCAATAGGTCCATAAGCACCCTGGCCATCCATGCCGCAACGGCCTACGCCAAAGAACGGGGCTTGGACCAAGAGTTCTACTGGGCGGCGTCAAAAGAATACTGGGAACAGGGCACCGACCTGGGCAACCTCTACACCATCCGCCGCCTATCCATTTCAATCGGGCTGGACTGGGGGGATATGTGGCCCAAGCTGGACTCCGGCGCCTACCAGGAGCTTGTTTTGGCCCAACATGAGGAGGCTTCGGAGGCGGGCGTAGTACGGACTCCTTCGTTCCGTGTCGGGGGAAGGTTGCATTCGGGGGCGATGAGTTTTGACGAGCTGACGGCGGCGGTTCAGGCGGCGGGGTAGACCGTCCATCCCACAACTAAAGGCTCTCCACAACACTGTCATTCCAAGGAGCGCAGCCGACGAGGAATCCCGTTGCGCGGTGTAGCCGGTTTTGACCAAAGCAATGAGACCCCTCTCTTTCCGCGGAAGGAGAGGGGTGACAGCGCAGAAGGCGTGACTAGACGCTATGGTAGTTGAAGTAGAATACCGCGCCTGAGGTCCTGTTCAACGGTTTGTACCAACCCGTCCGAACTAAACGTGCCTGCGGCACCTAGAAGAAGTTGCTTATGTTTTTTGCTAGGAGAACGTTCTGGTCCATGACTATCTTCCGGTACGAAATACGGAGCTGACCACCTTCCCGGCGCATGATGTCCTCACGGCTGCCCACGTAAAAGTCCTCGTCTCTTTCGGCCCGGTTCCGGTACATCACGAAGTTGGAGTAGGCCCGCAACTGGTCCGAAGTGTCCCCTTGCTCGACTTCTATATTGGTGATTATGTGGCGCGTGCGGGACGGCGGGTCCTCGGCCCAAGCCATTCCGGTGCCCAGGCGGGCCACCCGCATCTCCAGGGTCTTTTTCGTCTCTTCCATGAAGGCTAATTCGTCCTCCCCGGAGACCTCCTCTTCCTCGTAGCGGGAGGCGTCAAGGATGGATATGGCCTTGCTGTTCACCGGATAGCGATTGGAGCGGGTAGGCATCCAATAGCGGAGGTCTTCGGAAAAAAACTCCAACCACTCTGAGAAGCGGCGGCTGTCCAGCAGCCGGGCTTCCCGGTAGAGAAACTGTTCAACCTCGCGAATCGTCTCTTCTGTTATTAAGTTTGGCATCAAGTTCGGCGTCCTAGACTTGGTCCCAGCTGTCGGCCTGCATCAGGCTGGACCACCGCTGGTAGAAATATCGCGGGTTGCTGTCGCTGAGACGGAAATCGCTGGACCAAGCGCCAAGTTCCTCATCGAACCGGTCATGGCCCAGGCCCATCTGATAGTTCAGGGCATAACGCCGAGTGACCGCGCCCCGGTTGGTTCGGGTGCATTCCTCCCAGTTGTCCATGTCGTCCTGCTCCAGAGCGCCCGAGGGTCCGAAGGCCCGCAGCCCGGTGACACGGAGGGCCTCTTTGACCTCAGGCGGTGCGGCTTTGTCGACGAACTGGCAGGAGATCACCTCGATCTTGTCCGGGCCCTTGGGGTGCCAGACCCGGAAGCTGCGGGAGCTGCCCCTGAGGAAAGACATATGGGGAAAAACGGTGCCCACATTGGGCGTCATCTTCTCGAGACGCGGACCCAGCCGGTCCAGAGTCTCAGCTCGGATCAACTCTTCGTACTCCTCGATGATCCGGGCGGGCGCGGCCGAATAATCCTCGGCGCCCACGGCCAGGATGCAGTGGCCGTTGCCGGGTGAGATTGTGCCGCCTCCGGGTGTCTGCCTGCCAGCCGGGGCGCGGCTGAAACCCGAAGTCAAGGCCGACAGATGGTTCCAGGCCACGTGATAGGCGTCGCCACCGAAGTTCTCGGCGGGCAGCTTCCAGTTGCAGGGGATGATCCAGCGGTGGACTCCACCAACGACCTCCACTCCCCCTTCCCGGCGGTCGAAGAAGCAGTCCAGATACCAGGCCATCTCGCCCAGGTAGTCGGTCAGAGACGGTGCGTTCTTATCAAAGGTGGCAAAGACCATTCCTTTGTAGGTGTCCAGTTGGGCCACCGGGACCAGCCCCCATTTCGAGTGGTCCAGGTCGCCATAATAGGCGTCTTGCAGGTTGGGAACGGCCTGCAGGTTCCCGTTATTGCCGAAGGCCCAGCCGTGGTATGCGCAAATCAAGGCAGATGCGTTACCATTGTCGGCCCGGCATAGCCGGTTGCCGCGATGGGGGCAAACGTTCAGGAACGCCCCGATCTTACCGGAGGTGTCGCGCATCACCAGAACCGAGTCCTCGCCCATGTAGGTGGTGATGAAATCGCCAGGCTGGGGTATCTGGCTCTCGTGGCACAGGAACAGCCAGCAGCGGGCGAATATGCGCTCTAGCTCTTCCTGGTAGATCTCGTCCTCGATGAAGATGCGCCGGCTGATCAGGCCGGCTTCGGCGTCCACCAGACTCTTCACGTCCAATACCACGTCTCGCCTCCTGTATGAACCCGTCTTGGTCTATAGGCCAGGGGGTTATCCGGTGTATAGCACACGGCCTATGGAGGGTCAAGTTGGGTCATACGATGTAGCCAGGACGAAATCAGCCGAGCGGTCAGATGTTACGATATCCGTTGCCAGCACCAAAATTTGAACCACTGAATCCGAGTTTGCTCGGCAATTCGTAAAAAACGTAGGACCAGACCAGGTCCTGGTCGGCGTTTTAAGATAGTAGCCAGGGGACAATCATGAGTAGCGCAACTACGGGTCTGTCGTTCACGGCGCGGATCGCCCGCTGGAGCGCCGTACATCGTTGGATAATCCTGCTTGCCGCGGTGTTGGTGATCGTACTGGCAGTGCTTTCCATAGGGATGGTGGGTACCGACACCAGGGACGACGAGGGGGGTGTGGGTGAGTCCGGAAAAGCGTCGGAACTACTGAACGAGCGCTTCGCCCCTGACCCCGCCACTACTCAGCCCGCCAGTCACACCAGGCGCGAGAGACTGATCTTCAGCAACCCTTCCCTAGACGCCAATGCCCCTTCGTTCATGGAGACGGTGGAATCGGCGATGTTAGCGATCAGAGAGCTTCCCCAGGTGATCGACGCCATCAGCTTCTACGACACCCACGAGCCCAGCATGTTTGCCGACGATGGCAATGCCGTGCTGGCCTTGGTCACTCTCCAGAACCCCGACGACCCGACCGGCCATATTGAGATTGGGCCGTTACTTGAAACCGTCGAGCGAGCTTCGAACGACGCCGCTGGGTTCGAGATAGGGGTGGTCAGCTTCAGGCTCATCGAAGATGAGTTCGACGAGATTCTGGACGAAGACTTCAACCGAATCCTACTTTATTCACTGGTCATCGGCCTGGTCATTCTGATCCTGGCCTTCCGGGCGTTGATCGCTGCCCTGATACCGCTGGTGATGGCTGTGGGCTCCATCTTTACTGCCATCGGTATCGCAGCCATGGTCAGCCAGGTTTATCCGCTGGTCGAGTTGTACGCGGAGATGATCTTGTTGATGGGCCTGGCGGTGGGTATCGACTACTCGCTGTTCATCGTCAGCCGCTTCCGGACGGAACGAGCGGCAGGCCGAGAGAAGATCGAAGCCATCACGGTGGCCGCCAACACCACCGGCAGAGCAGTTTTCTACGCGGGAGTCACCGTCGTCCTCTCACTAGCCGGGCTGATGCTGACCAGAGATTTCACGTTTATCTCCCTGGCTTTGGGGGCCATCATCGTGGTGTTCGTGGCCGTGATTGCCTCACTGACTCTGTTGCCGGGCCTGCTCTCCTTGCTGGGGGACGGCGTGAACCGTCTGCGGATACCCATCCTGGGCCGGGAATCGGACCAGGGCGGGATCTGGTCTGCCATCACCGGCTGGGTGCTGGCGCAGCCTCTTCCCCTGGCAATACTGACCATAGCGGCGTTGGTTGCGCTGACGGTCCCATTTTTTTCCATGAACCTGGGATTCAATGCTGGCGCCGACGCGCTTCCCGACGACCTCAAGAGCAAGCGAGCCTTCGAGTTACTAGAGGACCATTTCTCCAGCAGCCTGATCCTTCCGGCCAAGGTGGTGGTGGACGCCTCGGACGTCAATACTCCTGAGATTCTGGGGGCCGTCTCCGCCTTGATCGAAGCGGTTGATCAGAACGATTCCTTCCTGGGCCCATTTGAAACGTTCAATGACCGTGAGGGCACGCTGACCCTCATCAATGTCCCCTTGGCGGGCAACATCGATGACGATGCGTCAGAAGACGCTGTGCTGCTGCTACGGGAGCAGATATTGCCGGAGGCGTTCGCCGGTATTCACGCCGACACCTACGTAGCCGGGGACACAGCCGAGGGGATCGACTTTCGAGACCGGATGTTCAGCTCGGCCTACTATGTATTCGCCTTTGTACTGGGGTTGTCTTTCCTGCTGCTGCTGGTGATGTTCCGGTCGATCATCATACCCATCAAGGCGCTGGTGCTGAACCTGCTGTCGGTGGGCGCAGTCTACGGCATCCTGGTCATGGTTTTCCAGTGGGGTTGGGGCATCAGTATCTTAGGTTCGGAGGAGACCGGGATAATCGAAACGTGGCTGCCTTTGTTCCTGTTTGGCATTCTCTTCGGTCTGTCCATGGACTACCACATGCTGCTGCTCAACCGGATCAAGGAAGAATATGACAAGCATGGGGAGAACGAGCGCGCCGTGGCCACGGGCATCCGCCTGACCGCGGGCCAGATAACCAGTGCGGCGGCGGTGATGGTTGGGGTGTTCGCCGCCTTTGCCACCAGCCGGGTGCTGGGCCTGCAACAATTCGGCCTGGGGCTAGCGGTGGCCGTGTTCATCGACGCCACTGTGATCCGGGTGGTTCTGCTTCCGGCCAGCATGAAACTGCTGGGCGGCTGGAACTGGTACCTGCCGGGCTGGTTGGAGTTCTTGCCCAGGGTCACTCCGGCTGATGAAGTAACAGCCCCTGCCGAAGCCGCACCCGCCGCCGCGAACGACTAACCCAAGCGCCCAGCCAGGCTAACCGCCCACGAACCGGCGGCCGAAACCAACCGCCAACGCTGGGTTGCCATCGAAGGTCAAACTGCCTTCCGCTAGGGCGTCGGCTATCTTCAGCCGTCCGTACATGACCAAGACGTAGGTCTCGCCGTCGCACTGGAAGGTCACGTCCGGTTCTTCGTAGCCCGCCGGTTGCACCTGGGCGCCGTCAGCTGCGATGACGATGTCTTTTCGAATGGCGGTCTGGCCGTCGATCTGGCCTTCCATGACGAAGCGGTAGACCAGCGGTTCTGCGAGAGACGGGTCGGGCCGGAACGCCCGGCGTACCGCCCGGTCAACTCCCTCGATCAGCGCCCCAACGGCATCTGCCGAGAGATGGTAATCGTCGTCCAGGACCGACTTGAAATCCCAAGTGTGCATGGTCAGCTCAGCGATGCGCTGGGCCAGCAGGGTCCGCACGGCCTCCGGTCCGGGGGGCCAGTAGCAAAGCTTGTCCCAGTCGTTGGGCCCCACGGATTTAAAGACCTCAACCACCTCATCCAAGCGCTGGGCCAGATACGACAACAGTTGGTCGCCGTGTCGCTCCCGGGTCGCCAGCGCCCGGTCGAAGATGTTCTTGGCGAACCGGTCTTCATCGTGGTCGGCCACAGCCGGAGCGCCCTCTTCCGGGGAATAATCCCCCTGAAGCCCTCTCCTGACACGTGGGGCGTGGTCCTGGCCGGCCAGGTGGGCCAGAACGTCAGCCACCGACCAGTCCACGCAGGCGCTGGGCCGCTGCAAGTCTTCGGCAGATAACGCTGCTAGGTATTCCTTGACTGCGCTGACCTCGGCCTCGAGCACCTTGGCCCAGGATTCTGGCGTGTACATCTTTTTCGGTGTTTCCTTGGGTTCAGAAGCTGGTTGGGGGCAATGATACACGAACCGCCCTGGAGCGGCCCGGACCATCCTGGGAACCGGCACTTTCAGGTCACTTCCCTGGCACTGCCGGTACTATTGCCGCTGCGAAAATCGTCGACACTCGTTACACGGAAATCTCCAGCGACCTCTCAGACTTGGATACAAACTCGCTTGCCGTTGAACAGGCCGGGTTTGGAGAGTACATTTCTGTGTGCGCCTGCTTCAGTGTCAAGTTGACGACAGTTCTTTTCTTCGGTATGACTCTAGTTGGATTCGCCGTTCCGGTGGCCACGGTGGCCCTGGTTTTTCTCGCGGTCAGGTCCGAGTGTCTATCCTTCCTGGCGCCCCGCCCGGAATTCCTTACACCATGATTGGATCATCTGATGGACCTCGCGAAGTAATACGAGTCTCGCAAGATTCGTCATAGCAAGAAGGCCGCCCTTCCAC
>DCWQ01000037.1:16688-23678 GCA_002328185.1 Dehalococcoidia bacterium UBA2158 | reverse complement strand
TCTTATCCTATGATTGGTGAGACGTTAGACTTCGGTGATATTGGCGATGCTCCGCAACGATGGCGGCAGGACAGCACGGGATTCATCTTCTGCGTCGCACTCCACCGTTAGCCAGAAGGTGTGTACTCCGGCCGCGCAGCCGAACCAAGACGCGTGTAATACGTGCATTCCCCGGTCAATGACTGTGTTCAAGCCACGTATTCACTCAGGATCAAAATGTGATACTCGAATCGAATAAAGAAGTTGGGCATAGATCCCTTCTGTAAGTTGTGTCCACCGTTAGGCAGGATTCCACTCTTGTCGGCCCGATTGCCGTAGCCGACCAAGACGGTCTGAGTTACTTTCGAGGTTCGGTTTTTCTCAATAATCTCACGAGGGAGAGGCAGCCCCAAGTCACGCTCTTCAGGGCTGACGCTGCGCAATCTCGCCGATGTCCAAGATCTCATCTATCCCCACTATGGGGAATCCGTTCTGGTGGGCCACACTACGTAGTTTTTCCCTGGCCTCTCCCCTGACATAGAGGCCCGAGTCGACCAATAGGAACGGCATCCCCAGGTTGACCGCCGCCTCCAGGTCGTGGCTGGAATCTCCGACGTACATGGAACGGTTGACCTGCCCACCTAACCGGCCAACCGTCTTGGTCAAGATCTCGGGGTTGGGCTTGATTTGGGTTACATCGTCGATCGTCAATATCGCGCCGAAGCAGTTTTTTATACCGTGATGGCCCAATACACTTTCGGCCACCGACCTGCTGCTCATGGTGGCCACAGCCAGCTTGTAATTGCCGTCTTTCAACGAGACCAACAGCTCTTTCACGCCCGGCAGCAGGACCACTTCGCTGGTCAGGTCCAACTGTAGACTGGCCCGCAATTGGAGTGCTTCTTCCACTACCTCGGCGGCCCGGTCCATCCCCAGGTCTCGCTCCAAGAAATTGTTCAGCAACCTCCGGGCCCCGCCGCCAAAGACTTCCCTTAGGTCGGCTTCGGTCACCTGGACGTCGAAACGGGACAACGCATCGATGGTTGCCCCCAGGGCCGCTGGTTGGCTGTCCACCAGGGTCCCGTCCAGATCGAAAATAACAGTGTCGATCATATTGGTCATTGCTCTCTGCTAATCTGCTCCTTATTCCAGCGGTATGGTAACGCGTGAGTAGGGATGGTCCCCTAAACTACGAACTTGGTGGCCCTGGCCGGTCAAATCTTCTGCAAGCGGCACATCACCCGGGTTGAGCACTATTGAAGTCCCATCACCGACCGTTACCTCCATCTGACCGGTTAATGGGATGAGGTTTTGTCGCCGTGGTTCAGGATGGCAATCCGAGAAGAAAGGATTGCCCGACTCTCCACGTCGCGGGAAATCGATTCTGGCATTGGTCAAATCCAGGTCCCATTGCTCTGGCCACGCATCGATCTTGAGGTCTGGAAAATTCGACTGACCATCATCCCCTAGGTATAGCCTCACCAACATGTTCCCTCCTAGTGCCGCCACCGCTGATTGGCTTAGTTTTAAAGCCAGGCCAGGGGTTTTCGTCGGGATGTATTGTACTATGCTATTAGGCACGATTCTGGCTTAAAAGCTATGGGTACCAACATGATCTATGAAGAGCGGCGGACGCTAACGCACACGAAATCGGCGGAAGATTACCTGGAATACTGCAAGTCCGACCTTTGGCCGAGGCTCAGGGCTGAGGGCGGCCAACCCATCTGCCTGCTGAGCGGACTCATCGGAGACCCCGCGAACCAGTATCTGCAGGTAACCGGGTTCGAGGATGTGCAGGCATGGGACACTGCGCAGAGTACCATTGCGCCCTCACCAACGAGCCTCGTCGAAAGCGAGTCTGTCCGCCTCCTGCGGCCCATCGCCTCAAGGCCCAAATCGCCGGTGCCTGAAGAAGACCGCCGGGCCGTCTACGGCTGCCGCCGGTTCTACATAGACCCTGCAGACCTCTCGGACTTCGTCAACAGCTCGCAGAACGGGATCTGGCCCCGTATCGAATCCCAGGGCGCCGGCATCCTGGGCCTCTGGACGACCATCGCCACAACTCAGCCCATGGAAGTCCTCCTGCTAACCGGCTACCACAGCCCGACCCACTGGGAAGAAACCAGAGTAACCAGCACCCAACAAGCCGACGTCGACCAGACCCTTCGCCGACAAGAATCGCCCCTTAGGGACCGCCGCGTGGAGATTTCGCAGAAGACTTGGGTGCGGCTGATGCGGGCGCATTGGGTTTAGGGAGGTGGTGCAGAAGGCGGCCATGGAGCAGTTGGAGTAAGCGTTGGTTGATGGACTAAACAAGGAATTTGTAATTTCACATGCGAATAACTTAGACAGATTCCGCTAGAATTCCTTTCAGTTTGCCCTTTGTGAAATGGCCAGGCCGTTCACAAATCCGAGCATCACTGGGAAGGGGACCATGCGGATCAGGTCGCCCAGCCGAAACGCTCCGACTATGATCTGAATCACGCCCATGGCGACCACGGTGAAGAACAGGTATTCGATGCCGTTCTCGCTCACCAACAAGACCATGACCACTGCCAGAGGCCCCGTGGCGCCGGTGATCATGCCGGGCCGTCCGCCGGTCAAAGACGTGATCAGCCCGAGCATTAACGCGGCATAAAACCCCACCAGAGGATGGACGCCCACGACAAACGCGAAGTCCACCGTCTCGGGCACCAAGGCAAGCTAAACTGTGAGCCCGGCCAAGGATTCGGAGCGGATCCTGGACAGGTGCGAGAGGTCAAACATTAACGGTCCGGCTGCTTGAGATTTTTGCCAGCCGAAGAGGGATACAGGGCGTCCGGAAGCAGCCGAAGCCGCAGCGGGTCCATGCAGGCAATCTTGGGGTTTGTGCGCAATCAATCGGGTCGCAAGCGTTTTGCGTCTTACCGTTCGCGACGTGGTTTGCGGGCTTTAGTTGAGGGGGGAACAGATCACCTGTGCGCCATCTCAGTGCCGGCCAGCACGATTTATGAATCTAGTGGCCATTGGACCTGAATCGGCAGCGGAGGTGCCCGAACGTTATCTCTTCAAGAGAGGACCAGCCACGGTCACCACCGCAACTGATTGATTTACCAAGGGTATATTCTTCTTAAATAATGGCTGGTGTGTTTCTAAGGGTCTCTTATTATTGTGCGGCTCGTGCAGTTGAAAAAGAAAGCTACTTGGATACCATAATTTCCAAATCGCTTTATTAATCGAGGACGGTGGTGATGATATCCCCTTCTTTGATGATTCCATCGGTTAATATCTCGCAGCTAACGCCGCCATTACCCCAGAGCTCTTCGTATAGACCGGGTTGCTCCAGAAGGTTCTCCAAGTATTTGCACGGCTCGGTTAGCCGATGGGCACGCAGGCGCACGGTTCCCACGTAGAATTCGGTGCCGACAAGCTCGTTGATCTCAATGCCCTCAGTGAGGACGTTCCGGCGGGACTCCTCGGGTCTAACGGTTATGTCGGACTTGTCCTTGAGCGACTCCAGTATTTCACTTCGAATCAGGGTGATCTGCCGGCCGGGCTCCGGTTTTTTCGAGTAAGTCCCAGTTCCCAGAAGATAACGGTCTCCCTCTATACCCTGCCCGGCCAACGCAGACAATTGTTCCACCTTTTCCATCGGCTCGGCCCTGCGGTCCACGATAAAGAGGCTAACGACTTTCCCGGCTTCAACCATCCAGTTATTCCTCCAGAGTGAGTACCCAACGAGATTGCTCCGGTTCGGATATTCGGATGCAGTTTAGTGTAGGCAGTGTTTAGGTTGCAAGGCAAGAGATCATTGAGCCCCCGTGTTACAGGGTCGGGGGCAGATATCGGTTCGTTGTCGTTTGGCAAACTATCGGCGTACACAATGCCTCTTACTGGGGCTAGTTAGAGGGCCGAGTGTTGTCGCACTTGGCCTTTTTATTTGGTCCATCTTTGAGCATCATCCTGCGGGGTTTTGCCCTTGCACCCCAAGGACATCTAGGGTCGCCCGGTGAGAGGCCGTATAGACTCCCACCGAACGTCTCCCCGGTATGACCCGCTAGCCGGGCGTCCTATTCCCGGTCAGCTCCTCTCCAAGAATTGGATCTTGTTGCAGGTCCTCTATCTTCCGGAATAATGCAGACCTTGGTACCAGAATCCGGCGACCGATCTTTAAAAACGGTAGTTCGCCCCTCCGTATAGCTCCATAAGCCGACGACCTGCCGATTCCTAACAGCTTGCCCGCCTCTTCTACCGACATCGTTAGCCAATCAGGGTTGTGCAGATTCATAGTGTGGCCTTCTGTGCTAGACTAGTTTGAAATGAATATATTATGTAAAGTTTATACTTGGCAATGCACAACGCACGCAAAATAACGCATTAATACAATAAACCCGGAGCTGGTGATGCCTAGACCAAAGATGTTCCAAAAAGCCGATCTGAAACTTAGGGAGATCTGGAGCAACAACCCGTACTCAAACGCAACCGCCATACACGCCGAACTGGAGAAGGAGCCTATAAGTACACCAGGCCTCAGACATGTCCAGTACGAGGTCGCAAAGTTGAACGCCGCTGCCCGCAAACTAGAACCGCAAGCGGAACTGCGCCTATGGGAGCACGATTGGTATAGAGAACCGGAAAAGGTTCCTGTCCTACTAGCCCTACATTACATCCGGGCACACGTCGAGGGACCCGACGCACGGAATTTGCACGTGGAAGAGGCTGCATGGGCGCTCAAGATAGAAAGGTTCTTTGATATCTCATCACCGGTCCACGCCTACCTTTTGCTCAGATTCGCGGTCACTTATGCCAGAGAAGAATTGACCGCCAAACTACTTAGTCAATCATTCAATACCCGGGAACTGGACATAGCTTTGCTTGAGCTCGCGGGCTTTTTTAGAGGGGACCGCCCCAAGGTAACTCTTTGGTTGGTCAGAGACTTCCTATCCGACCTCAAACGCCTACGGCCCGAATATCTGAAAGACCCCAAAACAGAAGAACTGGGATTCCCCGGTTTCCTGGAAGACCCGGTGGTAGACGCAGTGAATGGCGACGTAACTACGGACATCGACCGATGGAAACAATTGGAGTGGGAACTAGCCAGGATCGAACGGGAGCGTTTCATTGCTGAAGGCCGGTTTCAGGCGTCCGGAAACCAGGATTGGGAGCGATCGGTGGACAAGGTCTATTTCGACGACCAGGAGAACGATGTCCGTTCCCGAGCGGCCGATTTATACGGAACTCCGGAAGGGAAAGCAGCGTATGAGCTATTCTCAAAGAGAATAAATGTACATATTCACTTGCGATTTCCTTGACATGTGCGGAGGTGTGAGACGTGGCGGCAGGAAATAACAGACCTCGGCGTGGCAAAGGTTCGATCATCAAACGTGGAAACCGCTACTCGATAATCATGAATCTCCAAGACAGTTCTGGAAACCGGGAGCGAAAGTGGGAAAGTGGATTTACCACAAAACGACAAGCCGAGAAACGGCTGGGCGAATTATTGACCCAGATCGAGACTGGATTAAACGTCGCGGCTTCCCACACTGCGTTCGGTCAGTTCTTGAATGAATGGTTAGAACGCTACGTGTCCAAACGTGTACGGGGTAGCACTATGAACGGCTACCGCCAGAGAGCGAAACATATCGTGGGCGGCCTCGGAGACGTGAGTATGGTCGACCTTAGACCAGACCACCTGATTGAGTACTATGACTCCAAACTATCGAATCTGAGTGGAAGTACGCTAACCAAGCACCATCATCTTATAGTTGATTGCCTCTCTGACGCCATCAAATGGAATCTGGTAACCCGTAATGTCGGTATCGCGGTTGAACCTCCCAGAGCACCAAAAAAGGAGATGAAGGCGCTCTCGACGGGCGAAACACACCGATTCCTAGATAACTGTACGACTGAGCCGTGGCGGACCATATTCCACACACTTATCTGGACTGGAATCAGACGGAGTGAACTTCTGGGACTACAATGGAACGATCTCGACCTGGACATGGCCTTCATGACGATCCGCCGGTCACTCGTTCGCTTGCAGAACGGCACTTATGTTCCAGACGAACCAAAGACATCGAGTGGCGCAAGGTCTTTGGACCTGGCCCCTTCTACTTGTCTATTATTGAAACAACGTCGAGCGGACCAAGAACGGGACGTAGAGCTATTGGGTATCCCATCTTCCCAGGCTAACTTCGTATTTGGTCACCCTGACGGCACGCCCAGAACTCCATCCACGGTTACCCAACAGTTCCGCAGGATTGCTAGCAGAGCGGGTCTTTCTGGAGTCCGGCTTCACGACCTCCAGCACACCCATGCTTCGTTGATGCCCCAGCACGGAACAGACATCAAGACGATCAGTACTAGGTTAGGGCATTCTAGTGTTGCTTTCACCATGGACACATACGCCCATCTCCTGCCAGGTATGCAGAAGGCCGCTATGGAGAAGTTTGAAGAGGCGTTCGCAGTAACCGGGCAACTCTTAAGTGGGTCGATTATTTGGCGAATAAGCAACCACCGGAGAACCAGGAGTCACAAACATGAGGTCGGAACAACACGAAGCGCTAATAAGAATGGGTACGCATCGATTTCTTAGAAATATGTTGCGCAGCATGACCGTCGTGCTAACTATCCCCTTCGTTATATTTTTCTCAGTGTGGGGATCTTTAGAGGGCAAATATACGACGGATTGGGTAATGAGCCCTCTAACTATTGTCGTCGGAATTGCTTTTAGCGTAATAACCCTGATCGTTGCCAGGATTTACTATAAAAGAGACGTGACAGCGATATTTGAAAGCTTTACTCAACCGGTTCCTACGGACTCCCAGACCCCCCCTATCAATCCGATGTATTGATGAACGGCGGCGTTCGCAGTTTCCAGATAAGAGTTCTTGTGTTGGCGAGGTTGAATAATTAGGTTGCAGTTAGGTTGCAAAGCGGAGAAAACATAATCCCCCTGAATAGTTCAGGGGGATTTTTGTGCCTATATTTTGGTAGGGCGTAGGGGATTTGAACCCCTGATCTCCGCCTTGA
>DCWQ01000037.1:852-16367 GCA_002328185.1 Dehalococcoidia bacterium UBA2158 | reverse complement strand
CTTGAGAGGGCGGTGTCCTGGGCCGCTAGACGAACGCCCCACACATCATGCGCCGAACCCTTCGGCCCACGAATAAGTCCAGCTGAATCATGCTACCAAACCCAGGCATCGGTTGTAAATCACGGGCAGGGATAACAGTCGTGAAAAAGACGCTGATAGTTGTCCAGCGAAACAGGGGCTTACTCCCTCGCCCCAACCCTCGCCTCCGTCAGCGAAAGGACGGGATAGGGAGTAAGCCCCTTCCTCTTGGCAAGCGGGCAGGTTGGGATGGGGCTCCGTTACCATTGCACAGACCTAGCTTCATCTTCGGGAGCCCGAACGTGCCTCCCACGAAAAAGACCGGCCCTTCCATATATGGAAGGGCCGGTCTTGGCATCAGACGTTGGTCCTGTAACTTAATTGACCGTGAATTCACCGAACATGGTGAAGTTGTGGCCGGGGAAGGTGCAGACGAACTGGTAGGTTCCCGCTGCAGGGGCCGTGAAAGTGGCATCTGCGCTCTCGCCTGGCCCGAGGACGATAGTTGAGCCAACCACCCGGGAGTCGTTCACCGGCAGCCAATGGTTATCTTGGCCGGCGGCGAGACCGTCGGTGGCCACGGCGTCCTTGGTGCCCGCCTCAACCAACGCCCAGTTATGTGAGTTGACGCTGGAGGAGTTGTTGAAGGTCACCACGACATCCGAACCCTCCGTGGCGGTCAGGGAGTCGAGGTCAAACTGTAGAGCGTCGCCGTTGACGTCAATGACCAACGCGGCCGCTCCGCCGCCCTGCGAAGGAGCGCTGGTGGCGGGGACTGATGTCGGCCGCGGGGGCGGCTCGGTCGCCCGGTCGCCAACGGGGACCGTGGCCGGAGGAGCCGCAGTTGCCGTGGCATTGGGATCAGCTTCGTCGCTACCACAGGCGATAGCCAAGAGCATGACTATGCTCAAAATCGCAGATAGAATCAAGAGTGATTTCCTCACCGTATAGCCTCCAGATATTGTTATTTGGACTGATATTTATCTAAAATTGACTAAGTAATCCAGGCAGAAAACTACTTTGTTATTTTTATCACAATCCCTGTGTGGTGTCAACGCATATGCGCACGAATTCAGCACGGCGAATGGCCCTAAAATCGACGCTAAGCGGCCCGTCAGAAGAGCTGATCACGGCTTGGATACAGAGTGGCCATGTGGACTAGAATATCGGCCTGATACCGCCGGTTTAGAACACCCGAATAGTACCGGCCAGGAGTTTCCGTGGACATCGGCAAGTTCCCTCCTTCATTGCTTGATAAGTTGCTACAGAAAACCGGCGTCACCGACCCTCGGGTACTATTAGGCCCAGGTGTGGGCGAGGACGCAGCGGTGCTGGACCTGGGCGGAGAGACGCTTTTGTTGGCCAAGAGCGACCCAATCACCTTCGCCACCGACCGTATCGGCTGGTACTCCGTACAGGTAAACGCCAACGACATCGCCTGCACCGGGGGCGTGCCGCTCTGGTTCCTAGCCACGTTGCTGGTCCCGGAGCGATTCAGCGAGGACCAAGCCGAAGAACTATTCACCCAAGTCTTGGATGCCTGTGACTCGATAGGGGTCGCACTGGTGGGCGGACACAGCGAGGTCACCTACGGAATAGACCGACCGATCGTGTCTGGGACCATGTTGGGCGAGGTGGCTCGTGACAGCCTCATTAGGACCGGAGGAGCCCAGGAAGGGGACAGCATCGTCATAACCAAGGGAATCGCCATAGAAGGAACAGCGCTATTGGCCCTGGAACGGACCGACGACCTGCGAATGGCCGGTGTCAGCGACGACACAATTGCACTAAGTGTGGATCTATTACATTCTATTGGTATAAGTGTAATCAAAGATGCTCAGATTGCTTGCAGAACTACACAAGTACATTCAATGCATGACGTCACTGAAGGCGGTCTGATCACCGGGTTGAGGGAAGTCGCCGCGGCATCTGGATTGGGTTTGGCCATCGAAGGGGGAAGTGTGCCTGTGTTACCTACAACGTTGGAAGTCTGCCAAGCCCTTGGTCTGGACCCTCTAGGGCTGCTGGCCTCGGGTGCGTTAATAATTACACTTTCTCCCACTGAAGTTCCCTCTTTACTTGTTGAACTAGAGAAACAGGGAATAGACGGCATGGAGATTGGAGTGATGGTGGCGCCGGAAGAGGGTTTGGTTTACATCGGCCGGGAGGGTGAGGTTGAGCTTCCCCAGTTCAGCCGCGACGAGCTAGCCCGTTATTTCAGCCGTTCTACGCCTTAATCCCGGAGGTTTCCCTTGGTCATGATTTTCACTGAGCCTTAAAACGGCTTAGGACGCAAGTTCCTTGATGGCCTCTGCTGCACGCTGCTGAGCCGGTACAGTGAGCGACCAATCGTTGCCCTGGGAGATGAACATGTCCCGCTGTTTCTTCATATGAGAGGCGAAGTTGGGTGCGTCGTAGGCGCCGTACTCTTTGCAGACCTCGATCAGCCGCTCCTTGGAGAACACGGGATCCCCTCCGGCCAACAGGCCGCCAACACCGAGTAGCAAAGCCAGTTTTACCTGCTTTTTGGAGTTGGTCTTTTCCTTCAGGTCTTTCACGATAATACGATATGAGTTGCCGTCCAAATGATAGACCCGTGAGATGGATGGCTCAGGTATTTGGTGCTGGTTCAAAAATATGGGGCCCCTCTCGCTGGGCTGCTGGCCTGAGGCGCCAGAGTTCGTATAGGAGCCGTTGGAGGTGGACGCCGACGTATCGCCGTTGCCGACCAGACGATGGGCGTCGCCGTGGCCGTTCTGTCCGTTTCCGTTCTGGGCAGAAGGGGAGTCTGACTGAGCCAGGACGCGGATCAGGGCTTGGAAACAGGGGATCTGGTATTTCTCGGGGCACCGCTCCGCAAGCTTTACGGCCTCGTCCAGGTGCTCCGCTACATTCTCGAACACTGCCGCCCCTCCCATCGTGACCCTTCAGGTGTCGCCATCGAGCTGCTCGGGCATTTTACACTGGTCAAATGTCCTTAGCTAAGTATATCTCCGTGAATATCCCGCTTCAATTATTTATGGCCCTCCAAATGGCCATAATTAAGGGCCGGTCCTTCAGAGAAAGGCCGGCCCTTATCGATGGCGCGCCTAAGATTCGCTACATTTATGCTGAGAAGATCAACCCTGGTAGACCTCCAAAGACTGCCGTAGTTGGTCTGCTGTGATGTTTCCTCCGCTGATAGTTATCGCTACCTTTTTGCCCTTCACTTTTCCCGGGTACTTGATGGCGCCTGCCAGGGCTGTGGCGCCGGCGCCCTCGGCCAGGGTGTGGGCCTTGTCGACCAGGGTGCCTATGGCCCGGTGGATCTCATCGTCGCTGACCAGCAAAAAGTCGTCCAGCAGGTCGCGCATGATGCTCTGGGCCAATTCGTAGCCAACTCTAGTGGCGATTCCTTCAGCGACGGTGTTCATCTCGGCTTCCACGATCTCGCCCTGCTTCCATGATTGGTAGGCGGCGGGCGCCTGCTCCGACTGCACGGCCAAGACTTCGATGGACGGATCGATGCCCTTGGCGACGATGCAGGCGCCGGAGACTCCGGATCCGCCGCCCAAGGGGAGCATCAGCACTTGGACATCGGGCAGGTCCTCAACAGTCTCAAGGGCCTGGGTGCCCACCCCGGAAATGAGCAGAGGGTCATTCACCGGGTGCACGAACCGGTATCCTTCTTCCTTGGCTATCTGCTCACAGTGCATCCGAGCGGAATCGAAGTCCGCGCCGTGGAATATGATCTCCGCCCCGAGGGACCTCATGGCCGCCACCTTATTGGGGTTGGCATCTTTAGGCAGCCCAATGATCGCCTTGGCGCCGAACATCCTGCAGGCGTTGGCCATCGACTGACCGTGGTTTCCGGAGGATGCTGTGATCAAGCCTCGCTCTTTCTCTTCGTCGGTCATGTTGGCCAGCAGGTTGATCCCGCCGCGGCCTTTGAAGGCCCCCAGAGGAAGGTACTCTTCATGCTTTAAGTACACTTCTGCCTCTAGCAATTCGCTGAGACCTGAAGAATAGTGTAATGGTGTACGATCTATATGAGGGGCGATGGTCTTCTTCGCTCGGTAAACGTCCCTAAGAGTGGGAGCATGCATATCCGTGCCGCCTTTTTAATGGGATATCGTCCTCAAAGCCATATCCAGCTTATGGAAGGGATATGATCGTGTCAACGATTCTCGTCGTTAACACCTTAAATGGAGCCTATGGAGATTCTTCCATCAGCGCTCTTCGTTTAAAGACGTTCTTCCCTTCTGATGACTTTGATCCGGTGATAGATGAACCACGCCACCACCACTAATATAATGCCGGCAATCGGGAAGTCGAAGGGCCTCATGACATGGCGCAGGTCCTCCCAGTTTTCACCCAATATGAATCCACCATAGGCCAGACCCAGACTCCACGGGTAGGACCCGACGAACGTGTAAAAGCTGAACTTCCAGAAGTTCATCCGGGCAATCCCGGCCGGCACGCTTATAAAAGTACGGACCACAGGCAACATACGGGAAGCGAAGACCGCCAGCTCACCGTATTTCTGGAACCACTCCTCGGCCTGGTCCACCTCATGCTGGGTCACAAGCACATATTTGCCGTACTTCTTCAATAGAGGGCGCCCACCTTTGTAACTGATCCAATAGGCCACCCATGACCCCAATAGATTGCCCAGAGCGCCGTAGAAGGCCGCCATCCACAGCATCCAGGCAGAATCACCCTTGGCCTCTATCAAGAGCCAACCTGCCAAAGGCATGATCAGCTCGCTAGGGAAAGGGATTGCGGCACTTTCTATCGCCATGAGGAAGACCACCCCGGGCCAACCCATGGCTTCATAAACGTTGGTGATTATTTCTAAGAACCAGGTTTCTATGCCTAACATGTATCTAAAAGCCTATCAAAGACAACCTCATCGGGCCAGTCCCTGCTAAACTCATGGGTGGTGCGTTCAAATTAATGTTCTACTCTTTTCTTATATTAATTTAAAAGTATCCTTAAAAATCACTTGACACTAATATAAACCGCTGTTATTCTGATGTTAACCCGATGGCCTGGGTAGCAGTATAAATCAGCACTAATACAAGATGATACGGAGGGAACCATGGCTAGGAAAACGAAACTGATGCAACGCGTAGAGAAAGAACACCAGCGCCCCCTGGAGCGCCTTTTGCCGGAGAAAGTGAATGAGATCGGTCTTTCGGCCACCGCCGAGGAACTAGGCGTCAGCAAGGCCACCCTAGGCTACTGGCTTCTCAAGTTGGGTATAAGTGTACGCCGTGTAGCGCTTGCCCCCGGCGAGACCCTGGAAGTTAAGCGGGTTAGTTAAGTCTCCGCTTTCATCTACTCCTAAAAGCGAAGCGATTGTTGGAAAAAGCCCCGCCCTTCAGCTGAAGGGCGGGGCTTTTTCTATTTGTCTCTTCTATCGTGTTTCCGCTGCGGGCTTATCGATCAGGAAATTCCGGTGCCCTCTCGGCGTTTTTAAGGCCCTTTTTCTGTCACCACCCACATTGAGGGCCGTTTTAGTCCCCAAGCCTCTCACAAGCCTTATCCCTGGAAGATATCCTCAGGTAAAAACGCCGACACCGTAACATTTGGTAGGTCGACCACGTTACTTATCTTGAGGTCAACCGCCACGCTGCAGATAACGTAGGCCTGCTCCTTGGTCCAACCTCGTTCTTGGAGCAGGTCAATCATTTGTATCAGGGCGTTTCGGGCCGCCAAGGTCAGGTCTTCGCCCTCTTGTGTCCCGTCCTCCCGGATGGGCATCCCCATGGTGGCGATGAAATTCCGGGGCGCGGCCCATTCCGGCGCTATGAAATAACCGGGGTGGGAGAACCTGGGGAAGATTATGTTACTCCGGGCGGCCTCTCCCTTCTGTAGATGGAACTTGACCACCGCAGTCGCTCCCATCTCGATGGCCGTGATGCAACACTCGGAGTCACCCTGGGCGAAATGGCCGTCGCCGGCGGAATAGAGCGCGCCCGGCACGTTCACCGGTATCAGCAAACGGGATCCCGTGGTGAGCTGCTTGGCGTCGACGTTGCCGCAGTTCTCCCGAGGGGGGATGGTGCGGAGTCCTTCGGCGGCAGTAGAGCCCTCCGGCACCGCGTCTTCAGCATCGGGAGGAAAGGCGATTCCGCCACGCCGGACCAAGTCGGCTTCGCGCGCGGTCCACGCCTCCAATTGGGTCCTGGATGGCGCGATCCCTGCGGTACCCATGAAAGATCCATTGGGTATCCTCACGCCTGGCAGCTCCTTGGACTTCGCCCAGCCATCTTTCATCTCCCAATGGGCCACGAAGGGGTCCGGAAACAGGTCGCGCAGGAACCCGGCGCCGGGACGGTTTCGGGTCCAGCCGTAGGACTGGGGGATGATGTCGACGTACTCAATCTCCAGCAGGTCGCCCGGCTCCGCGCCTTTTATGTAAACCGGGCCGGTCAGCGGGTGTCCCACCTTTGCGGCAAACCCGTCAAAGTCGTCAACCGTGACGTTAACGTTCATCTGCCCGTCGGAGGCGTCGCGGGTCTCCAGCGACACTTCCTCACCCGTGTCCACCTCTAGAATAGGCGTGATGTCCGGGTGCCAACGGTTGTGCCCCTTCCCTGGGTCGTCCTTGAGGCGTTTGCTGCGGTCTATTTCAATGCTTTTCATAGCACTCCAAATTGGCTGACTGCTGACGGCTCTAGATCGACCAATCGTCAGGCAAATCCGGCGTGTTCATGGGTTTGATCATGACTTCCACCAGGGCGGCCTGGCCGGACTCGGTGGCGGCGATGGCCCTTTGAAGGGCTGCTCCGATGTCCGACGGGTCGTCGACACGCTCAGCGTACGCTCCCAGGCCCTTGGCGACCATGGTCCAGTCGCCGGTGAGCTTGGCCATGTCCGGCGGTGGGCCGGCAGGCCGCTCCATGCCCATCAAGCCTCCGCCGGTGCCTTCATTATTGACGACTATGGTCAGAGTGGGGAGTCCCATGCGAACGGCGGTCTCCAACTCCATGCCAACCATTCCAAAAGAAGCGTCGCCCAGCAGGTGGACCACCAGCTTGTCGGGTTGCCCCAGCTTGGCGCCAATCGCTCCGCCCAGAGACCAGCCCATGGCGGCCATTCCGCCCATGCCCACGTAGCTGCGGGGTAAAGTGGCTTGCCAGAAGGGCGACATGTAGCCGCGGCTACCCCCAGCGTCGTGAAGGGCGATGGTCTTGTTCGGGTCGATTATCTTGGCCAACTCGTTGACCACCCGGTAGCCGTTGGTAGGCGCAGATAGGTCATCAACCACTGGAGCCCATTCGCTGGCCTGTTTATCCTTGGCCTGCTTGATCTCGGCCACAACTTCCTCTTTAAGGCCGCCCTTGCCGGGACCGACCCGTTCTCTGACCGCGTCCAATATGGCCCGGAGCGCCAGCTTGGCGTCGGCCAGGATGGGGATGTCGGCCTGGTATTGTTTGTTCAGGTCATGCTCGTCGGCATTCACGTGAATCAGACTCACCCCTTCGGGGATGGGCCGGCCATCGGTGCCGTTGGGCAGCCGGTAGGAGTTGCCCACCGCCAGCACAACGTCGGCCTTGCGGTTCATGTGCAGAGAAGCCCCGCTTGCGTAACGGCTGCGGGGATAACAGCCCATGCCCATGGACAGCGGATGGTCCTCGGGGAAGACACCTTTGGCAACCAAGGTGGTCGCCACCGGCATCGACAGCAATTCCGCCAACTCCTTGGCTTCGTCCCAGGCCTCGGCGGACAACACGCCGCCGCCCAGGTTCAAGACCGGGTTTTTGGCGTTGACCAGAAGATCGGCAGCCTGAGCCACCTCATCTGCCGCGGGGGCAGCTTTATGTCCTGGTCCGACTGGTTCGTATTCAAGGGAGCCGTCGGGAACCTCGGTCATCAGGACGTCCTGGGGCATCTCCAGCACCACCGGACCGGGCGAACCCGAGCGCAGATTGGTGAATGCGCGGCGGATGACCGAAGGAATGTCATCAACCTTAGTGAAGGTGCCACGCCACTTGACCAGGGTGTCGAAGATGCTGGCGGAGACCTCTTGTTGCACCTCTTTCCCAAGGTCGGCCAGGGGATGCTGGCCCATCAGCAGGAGGACGGGAATGTTGTCGGCGTAGGCGCCGGCGATTCCGGTCAAAGTATTGGTGGCGCCCGGACCGGTGCCAGTCATGGCCACGCCCACCTTGCCGGTGGCGCGCGCGTAGCCGTCGGCGATCTCCACCCCCAGTCTTTCATTCCTAGCAGCGAAAACTTTGATGGTCTCGGAGTTCCTCAGGCCTGTCCAAAGGGGGGCCAGACCGCCGCCTTGAAAACCGGCGATGTACTCGACTCCTTCTTTTTCCAGGGCGCGAACAATCGCATCCGCAGCACGCATGATTCCTCTCTTATCGGGGTTGAGTAGACAGCGGGATACCCAAGCGAATAGCCGTGCCTGTCCCGCCTCAGGTTGAGGGGATGATACGCCTGCGCTCAATAGGGGTCAACCGGTACAACCGGTGCAACCGGGTTTAAGGATACCCAATCTGCAGGCACCGGTCAGGCATAGCAAATATTTCTTGACCGGGTTATGGGTGAAGGGTATCATCGCCACAGAAATCACCGGGCGTGACCGCCCCGAAATTGAAGCTGACCAAGGAACAGAAAATGCCATCAGCTAGTGAGATGATCGTCCAGACTCTGGAGGAAGCCGGTATCGAATACGTCTTCGGCATTCCCGGAGGCGGCACCGGCCAGATCTTCCAGATACTTGAATCGAAACAAGACCGCATCAAGACCATCTTAGTGCGCCACGAGCAGGTTGCAGCCATCATGGCCGACGCGTACGGTCGGGCTTCCGGGAAACCGGCCGCCATCATGGGCCAAGGCCTGTTCATCGGCTCCAACGCTACGTTTGGAATCATGGAGGCCATGCTCAGCAGTTCCCCGATGTTGGTGATCACTGACACCTCAGACGGCGGAGCGGCGCAGCGCCCTGCCAACCAGTCGGGCGCCGGAGAGTACGGCAGCATCGACCTGCAGTCGATCTTCAAGTCCATGACCAAGTACACAACCCTGGCCACCAGCCCCAAAGAGGCCGTTCTAGGCACGCAAATGGCCATCAAACACGCCGTCAGCGGCCGCCCGGGTCCGACCACGGTGCTCATGCGCTCGGCGGCCATCAGCGGAGAGGTGGACGTGGAATCTCCGCCTTTCATCCACAACGCCTCGGGGTTCCTGAACACAGCTAAGCCAGCCAGCGCGCCGGTGGACATCCAGCGCGCCATCCAGGTAATCAGCGAGTCCCGCAAGCCGGTGATCATCGCCGGCAACGGGGTACACGTGGCCCGCGCCCACGCCCAGCTACAAGAACTGGCCGAGCAATGGGGCATTCCCGTCGCTACCAGCTACAAGGGCAAGAGCGCCATCTCCGAGGACCATCCGCTGGCCTTGGGCATGGTCGGCACCTACGGCCAGGACACTGCCAACAGGGCGGTGGGTGGCGCCGACACCGTGATAGTAATCGGCGCGCTGCTACGCTCCCAGGAGACCGTGGGCGAGCGTCCCGACATCTTCGACCCCAACCGGCAGCGCATCATCCAAATCGACATCGACGAGCGCAACGCCGGATGGTCCTTCCCGGTGGAACTAGGCCTCATTGGTGACGCGAAAGTCATCCTGGAGCAGATGGTTGAGGCGTCCACAGCCGCCCCGCCGGACAACTCCGGGCGGAAGGACTGGACCAACAGCATGCCTGACAGGCGCGACTCGGGCGGCTACCACGACCAGCCGGAGATGCACGAAGACAGCTCACCGGTGAAACCCCAGCGGCTGATCGCCCAGCTACAGGCGACCATGGACCCTTCGACCATCTACACGCTGGACGCCGGCAACAACCGCACCTGGATGGCCCATCTCTACCGGGCCCAGCAGGCCAACACGTTCTACAGCCCTGGCGGCACTGCGGGTATGGGTTGGGCGCTGCCGGCCGCAGTGGGACTGAAGTTGGTCTACCCCGACCAGCCGGTGGTCGCTGTGACCGGCGACGGCGGCTACATGATGGTGGTCAACGCAATCTCCACGGCCGTGCAGTACGACCTACCCATCATATGCGTGGTCTTCAACAACGGCACCCTGGGGATGGTCAACGACCACCAGCCCGAGGGACACAAGATCGCCTCTGAGTTCCATCCCACCAACAACGCCACGGTGGCCGAGGGCATGGGCGCCTGGGGTGTGCAGGTCAGCGACTCCAAGGATCTGCCCGACGCTCTCAGAGCGGCTCAAGCCTCGGGACGCCCGGCGGTGGTCGACGTCATCATCGATCCAGGTCCCAGCCCCGACGACTGGCGGGCCGGCGCCTGGCGGGCAGGGCAGACTTAAACATATGAAAGTCCTGCTGATCGCAACCAACCGCCACGGGCGCTACATGAACAACCTTCAGGCCCAGCCCCTTCCGCTGGGCTTGGCCTATATCGCCGGGTACCTGGATCCTGAAAGGCACAGCACCAGAATGCTGGACCTCATGTTTGCCGATGACTACCTAAATGAAGTTGAAAGTGCGGTGAAAAACTTTCAACCCGACATGGTGGGACTGTCCATGCGAAACCTGGACAATGGCAGCAATCTGAACCCAAGTTCGGTGCTTCCCATCACCAAAGCGGTCACGGACCTGGTTCGATCGATCAGCCAAGCCACCATCGTCTGTGGCGGGCCGGCGTTCAGCATCCTCCCAGTGGAATGCTTCAACTTGATCGGGCCTGACCTGGGAATTACAGGCGGAGGCGGCGATTCTTTCTCCGACCTGGCTGATCGTCTCGAACGAGGAACGTCCTACAAAGACTTGCCTGGCCTGGTGTACCGCGAAGATGGCAAGACCACGGTGATTGAACAACAATCGACATCCGGGGTTATGAAGCCGCCGCGCTTAGAAGACCTAGACTTGGACCGGTACGCCGAGGCTGGATTCGGCATCGGTGTTATCACCAAGTGGTTCGGCAACCAGTCTGCCGAAAAGAACCTGCGGCCCATCCCCGAAGTGATCGCCGAAGTGAAGGACCTGGGGCAGCGGCTGGGACTGAGTAAATTCTTCTTCATCGCCAACGGTTTCAACATCCCGCCCGACAACGCCAAGCTATTTTGCCAAGCCCTGATCGACGCTGATCTGAAGCTCGAATGGAACACCGGCCTTGTTCCCGAGAACTGCGACCGGGAATTGATCGACCTGATGAAGGAATCAGGCTGCGGGTTGGTGATAATCGGCGACCTGGTGGTCGATGCCCTTGACCTGGAGGACCTGGCTGTCCGCCTGGACCATATGCTGCAAGTCTGCCGCTTGTGTGAGGACGCCGGATTGCCCTACACCGTAGGTCAGACCTTCGGCGCCCCCGGAGAAACCCGCGAAACCGTGGAGCAAAAACTGGACTTTCTGCGGGATATCAACCCGGCGGTGGCAAACCTAAGGGTGGGAATACGGATGATGCCCGGATCAAAGTCGGCGGACCGGGCAAGGTCAGAGGGACGAGTCTTTAATGACGGCGACCTGCTTATGCCCACTTTTTACGTTGCGAAGTCGGTTGAGGACTGGATCGTCGATCATCTGCAAGCCGAGGCCAGCCATCACGCCAACTGGAGCATCGACTGACGCCTGACGCTGGCCCCGGTGGTTCGAGGATGGATGGCAAAGGTTCACCCGTCCGCTCATGGTGAGCTTGTCGAACCACCTCCACTTCGCATAAGTACGTCTTAACGGCAAGTACTCTTGCGGGCGTCCTTCGACAAGCTCACTATGAGCGGTATTGGGCGGCAAGAGGTCTTTCTCACGCCTGAGCGGTACCATATGGCAAGTTGCCTCGCTCGCAGGCACGAGTCGTTGAACTGGCATTCTGCCCGATGATAATATGGTTCTGAGATTCATTCTCAGCCTGAATCAACGTTTTCCGGCCCCACCTGGCGGGCCGTTTTACCCCGGAGGCCCCTTTGACGGACTTACTGCAAATAGTGGACCTGGCCGACTCGGCCCAGGTGCAACTCTCATATATCAGCGGGACCGGCGAACCCGAGACCGCTCCACCAGCCAACTTCCCACTCCCGCTCACCGACGCGGAATCGGCGGAGATTCGCTGGTACTTCACCGAATACCCGGAAAACACGTTCGGTGAAGCGACGACCAGGGCCACAAAAGTGGAAACCGGCCTGAAAGACCTGGGCCTGCTGTTGTTCCGATCCGTGTTCGGCGCCAACGAAGAGGCCCGATCGCTACTGGAGGAGGCCGGTCAGAACGAACAACCCCTGCTTTCCATCGTCTCCACCCGCCCCGAGTTCCTCAACCTTCCCTGGGAACTTCTGAATAACGGCGGCGAGACCTATCTGGCCTCGCAATTGGCCGGAGTCTCCAGGCGTATGTCCGCCGAACCACAAGAAGACTTCTCCGGGCAACTGCCCACGGACCAACTGAACATTCTGCTTCTGCTCCCGCCGACCGGAGATGGGTCTGGCAGCATCGCAACCGAGGCGCTGACAGCCCTTGAGTCACTGACAGTATCGGCAGAACTTGACTGCCTGCGTCCGTCTTCTGAAGCCAGTCTTCGGGAACATCTGGCTGCCAAGCCGGGCCACTACCACCTGGTCCACTTCAACGGGTTCACCATCGATAGCAATGGCATCTCCATGGAAGACAACGCCGGGGGAGTTACGTCTGTAGACGCTACGACTCTGGCCGGATCACTTAGCAGGACCCAGACACCGGTGATGCTGATCAATGCCTCGTCTTCCAGCGCACTGAACGACGTTATTTCATTCGCTGCGGGGCTGGCACATAGCGGCGTCCCCCAGGTCGTCATCGCACCGCTCCCGATAGCCGGAGCGGGCCGGGTCTTGTTCTGCGAGAGCCTCTTCCGGAGCCTCAGCGGCGGCACGCCCGTCGCCCAGACCGTGGCCACCATTCGCCGAGCCATGATGGACCACCCCCAGCGCCCTTCAGCCACCGGCCCGTTGGTCTCATGGGACTGGACCGTACCAATAGTCTTCGAGTCCCAGAACTATTCTCCGGAAGCCATAGTGGTCGAGGAAACGGCAGCCCCCGTCCCCGGCATGCCCCAACCGGAACGGGGGACCTCCGGCACCGAACTGCCCCGGGGCGGCCCCTACGGCTTGATTGGCCGCAACGCCGAGTTGTTGGACCTGGAGCGCCGGTTCCGCCAGTCGCCGGTGGTCATGCTGTCGGGCGACGTGGGCACGGGCAAGTCTGAGCTGGCCCTGGGCTTGGCCTCGTGGCTGCACAACACCGGCGGACGTTCCGGGGGCGTCTTTTACTCGGCGTTCGAAGTTGGCGCCGGACTAGAGCGCGTGCTCCACGAGATCGGCACTTCCTTAGCTGGACTGGGTTTCGCGGACCTCAAGAATGCAGACCGCCGCACCTGGGTGGTGGACTATCTGAAAGAGAACCCAGCCTTGCTGGTCTTCGACAGTCTACAGAACCTGGCCGGATTCCCCACTGGCGCGCCGGGGCTGCTGGACGATGCTGAGATGGCCGACCTGGATTCCTTCATCAAAGAGGTGTCCGAGGGCGGGCAGACATGGACGTTATTAGTAAGCCGCCGCGACAACGAACCCTGGCTCACCGTGCCCCACGGCAGCTACCGCCTGGGCGGACTGGCCTGCGCCGACCGGATCGTTTTAGGCACGAGATTGCTCGAAGAAGCCGGCGCAGACCCCATGCGCCTGGGCCCCGAGTACCTTCAAATCTTGGAGCTAGTGGACGGCCATCCCCTGGCCATGGAAATCGCCCTACCTCTGCTGAAAGATGTCCCGGCCTCGGTCTTGGTGGGTGAACTCGGGTCCGAACTGGAAAAGCACGAGCCCGGCGCCGACGAAGAAGGTCGCCCTGCATACCTGACCGTAGTCATGGACCACGCCTTCAGCCGCATGACACACCGCAGCCGGACGCATCTGCCATTCCTTTCGATGTTTCGCAGCCGGGTCATGATGGACGTCCTAACCCACATCACCAGCGAGGGACAGGCCTACAAGTCTGTGACCGGCGAACAGCTTGGCTACGGCGCCTGCCGGACCCTCCTCCGGAACGCCCGCTCCGGCGGTTTCCTGGAGCCCATCACCCCCAGCGTCTACCAGATACATCCGTCGCTGCCCTGGTTCCTGGGACGCAGCCTCTACCGTCAGTTCCCTCAGAGCGCCATCCAACAACTGGAGCACGAGGTCGTGCGCGTTTACGCCGACACCGCCGACTACTTCATGGAGACCCTCTATGAGAACCAGGACGCCGGCACCACCGCCATCTTGGCCGAGGAGGGAAACATCACCCAGGCTTTGGCCCTCTCCCTTGAAGCAGGCCAGTGGGAGAACGCTCAGTTGCTGGTCCAGCCGCTGGCGCAGGTCTTCCGCATGCAGAAGCGCTACCCAGAACTGCGCCGGCTGCGCCGCCAGTTGCTTGAGACCACCGGCGTAACCGCCGAAGAAGCGGAGAAGTCCGGCGGCATACAACTCTGGCTGTATCTGATGGGCACCGAGGCCAGCGAGTGCATCGAGACCAAGGAGTTCGAAAGAGCCGACACCCTGAACAAAGAGCTTCTTGAATACCTTGCGCAAAAGGAAGACGGCGAGACCGATCCCCGCACCGCCGCGGTGTTCCACCAGATGGGCCAGGTAGCCCAGAACCGCTGGCAGCTTGAGGAAGCCCAGGAGCTCTATACACAGTCGCTGGCCATCATCGAAGACGGAGAAGACCAAGAGCCGGTGGCCGACGATTATTACGGCCTGGGCATGGTCTGCCAGTACCGCCGACGCTACACCGAAGCCAAGGAATGGTTCAGCAAAGCCCTGGAGATACACCAGCGAGTGGGCGACGCCGAAGAGATGGTCAAGGACTACCGATCCCTGGGCTTGTGCTCCCAGTACAAGTTCGAATACGACGAGGCCGCCAGTTGGTATCAGCGGGCTCGGGAGATCCTGGAGGAAAACAGGGACGAGGAGAACGCCGTCCTGGTCTACCACTCCTTGGGCACGGTCTGCCACGCTCAGTACCAGTTCGACGAAGCCGAGAACTGGTACCAACAGGCCCTTCAGGTCAGCGACCGCATGGGCAACGCCGCTCAGATGGGCGTCGAATTTCATCATTTGGGACTGGTTGAGCAGGCCCGGGAGATGTTCGTCGATGACGCCGAGCACTGGTACATGATGGCCTTGGAAAAGTGGCAAGAGGTAGGCGACCGCAGGTCCGAGGGCGACGAGTGCCGCCAATTGGGCGTGCTATTTCACGAGCAGAAGGACCTGGACACGGCCGAGGAATGGTACGGAAAAGCCCGGGACATCTTTGAAGAACTTCAGGACTTGAACCGCATCTGCCGCACCTACGGCCAACTAGGCATGGTGGCAGAAGAGCTGGACGACATCCCCGGAGCGCTACTTTGGGCCGGCCGCACATACCAACTGGCCGAGAGCAACAACCTGCAGGTGTTGGTCCAGGTCAAAGCCCACCTAGCCCGCCTGAAAGAGAAACACGGCGACGACAACTTCGCCGCTTGGTGGCA
>DCWQ01000037.1:0-468 GCA_002328185.1 Dehalococcoidia bacterium UBA2158 | reverse complement strand
TAAATCATCTGGAGGCAACCAATGGCGGTTACATCCATCGAAATCAAGGAGCGCGGTCCCTACGCCGAAAGCATGGCCTTCGGAGACACCGGCACGTATGAGCAGTTGGACGGCACGGTCCATTTCGCGGTTGATCCGTCGGACCCGGCCAACGGGCTGATCACCGACTTAGAACTGGCCCCCAAGAACTCGGCAGGACTGGTGGAATTCTCGGCCGATTTTCGGGTATTGAAACCCGTCGACCAGCAGAAGGGCAGCCACAAGCTGTTCTTCGATGTGGTGAACCGGGGCAATCCCCTATCCCTGGCCCGCATCAACAGTACGCCCGATAGCGACCGCATGGGCCCCGGCAACGGGTTCCTGTTGCGCCGAGGCTACACCCTGGTCTGGTGCGGCTGGCAGCATGACGTCCCCCAGGATCCGGGAACCCTTCGTATCGACGTACCCAACGCCGCCGTTACGGCGGGC
>DCWQ01000025.1:1211-3331 GCA_002328185.1 Dehalococcoidia bacterium UBA2158 | reverse complement strand
GATACTTATGTGTACTCTCAGGCACAATTCTTAGCCGAGAAAACACGTATAACTGCGCCCGGACACAATCTCCTACTAACTCTTAATCAGTAGGTTCTAGGTTCGACCCCGAGGCGGGTTACCAGTAAATTAGGCACGAAAAAGCCCAGATTCGAGAAATCTGGGCTTTTCTTTTTTGGCCTTTTGTACCCGATTTATTATTGTACACAAACTCCTGGCAACTTCCTGATGCCATGGTAACTGATGACTTCACTCACACACCACGAAGCCTGATTCGAATCGGCACATTTGTTCAACAATGGACAATGTACAGACTCAGACTCTCCGATTGGCTCTGACTTTTGCGTAAACTGGTCGACTCGGGCCATCTTCAACGGTGCCATCCGGATGAAGTATTGTGTTGGCATACTCCCCGACTTCAACAATGGGGGCTTAATTTTGATGAACGATTATTCGTGGAGCCATTATGGAGTTGATCTCTAGTTGAACGCAGTCCAATGGCGCAACAATTTGGCGCATTCATTACCTTTCTACTATGGGTGGGTCATCGTCGCTAGCACGGTTGCGGTCAGTATCTCTTCGCGGACGATTATGGCGGTGGCTACTTTATCCGTATTTGTGGTGCCGATGACGCAGGACCTGGGATGGTCCCGCGGGCTATTTTCTGGTGCGGTCAGCCTAGGAGGCCTATGTGCTGTGTTCATTTCGCCCTTGGTAGGTAAATGGATCGACCAGCATGGTTCTGGGCTCCTACTGTCCATATCCTCATTACTAACGGGAATCTTGGCCGTTGGTTTGTCATTAGTAGCCAACCCAGCGGCGTTTTTTTCCATATATGTTCCTGGGCGAATGATTTTCTCGGGTCCTCTAGAGCTAGGAATTCCCACCGCGATCAGCAATTGGTTTATTCGGCGACGCCCCTTGGGGCTTGCCGCCGATAGCGTCGCCAAGGGGGCAGGACTCACTATCATGCCTCTGGCAGCCCAGTTCATGATCACAGGGTGGGATTGGCGGACCGCTTGGCTTGTCCTCGGTCTTTTGACATTTGCCCTAGGAGTGATCCCTCCGTTCCTACTCATGTCAAGACGCCCAGAAGATATGGGGTTAAAACCGGATCCATTGCCCGATGAAACAACCGAAGGCACAAGTAGTGAACCAATTGGCGAGCCGCCTACACCACTGGAGATTGCCGAAACGAACTTCACCGTCAGCCAAGCGTTTCGCACCAGGGCTTTCTGGCTTCTCGCAGCCTTCTCCGCAGCGGGATTCATGGTGCAGGCCGGAGTCAGTCTGCACCAGGTAGCCCATTACATCAACCAAGGTCTGCCAGGTGCTTCGGCGGCATTAACCGCCAGCACATTTGCCTTCTCACAGATAATCAGCAGCCTCATTTGGGCTGCCTTAGCAAGACGCGTCCCCGTTCGGTTCCTACTGTCTACGGCGGCATTCGTTGTGGCCGTGGCGGCGATTGGCACTTCCGCCAGCGCATCTGTGGCCACCAGTTTGATAGCATCCGCGAGTGTTGGGCTGGGCGTAGGTGGCCTGCATTTTTTGACAAGGCTGGCTTGGGCAGACTACTACGGCCGGAATCATTTAGGGAGGATACGAGGCTTCGCGATGTCGGCGCAAATCGGAGGACAGGCCGTCGGACCAGTGTTAGCTGGGTTCATGTTCGATGCCACTGGCTCGTATCTAATGCCTTTACTAGTGTTCGCTGGCGTAGCGTCGTCGGCTGGTGTGCTAGTCTTGTTTGCCACACCGCCGAGACTTGTCGAATCAAAGCCCGATCCGATAAATCTAAGCTCTTAGACGTGTTTGATGAGCCGGTTCTACGCTATCCCGGAAAGTGCCCGAGCGTCTCACCACCGGATATGAACATGGGAGGCGTTCCCAAACCTGCGAACCCTACGCAACGTCTGAGAATTGGGATCGAGCTCTCGACCATCTCAGCTCCTCCTTGATATTAACCTGAGCTCTGAGGCCTCTGAAATTGGTGCTAGTGCCGCGTCTATCGCCAGGGCCGCCTTTTCCTGCATATCCGGCAACACATGGGAGCAAATGTCCATCGTTGTTGCAACGCTGGCATGGCCCAGACGTTCGGATACAACTTTCGGATTAAC
>DCWQ01000025.1:0-795 GCA_002328185.1 Dehalococcoidia bacterium UBA2158 | reverse complement strand
TTGAACGCCCTGGTCGCTAGGTTGAGATCTACAGGCATACCAGACGCATCGGTGAACACATAACCGGAATCAGTCCATGCGTCGGGAACCTCTAGCGGGTCTGTTATCTGTCGGCCACGGATCTCGTGGAGAAGGGCGACAGTATCCGCGCTCAAGGCGATAGACCGTCTGGATTGCTCGGTTTTGGGTTGGCCTTGTTTACAATGAGCCGTGGTAGTCGACGAGAACAGATCCGTCACCGGAGGCCCCAGACAAACTCACGGTCATAAATCGGGATTCGACAACCAAACACCCTTCCGATAGTATTCATCGATCTCATGACAAATTTGGAGGACATCATGCTTTTTCACGTTACAGCCAACCACGATCATATGACATGCCCAGCTAGGGATGGGGGGAGAGATTCAGCTGAAGCGGTAGAGGCACTGAAATGGATTGAAGGAAATGATGACGTGAAGGTGTTGGGGGTATACATATCGGGACCGCTTCATAGGGTATTTACTCTCTTAGAGGCAGACGATTTTGATGCCGTGACTACCTTGATGCGTAACCAGTTGCTAATCGGGAAAGCCGAAGTTCTACCGGTGAGTGACGCCATCGCTCGAAGAAAAGATGCCGGAAATTGGGGAACCTAGGAAAGCCCGTCACCGGAGGCCTCAGAGAAACTTAAGTCACCGTAACGGGTCCAGTTGTTGTCTGGCGAGTGATTTAGACGTAACATCTATCTACCAAGGTCGGGTTGTAAAGCAATAAGGATTGGCAGATATAGGTCTAATGTTTTCGGACTTAAGTGAG
>DCWQ01000038.1:113459-166113 GCA_002328185.1 Dehalococcoidia bacterium UBA2158 | reverse complement strand
ATTAAACTGAAGATAAAAGACATAATCAAGGGTGCTGCATAGTTGCCTGTTAAATCCCAAATGAACCCTCCGCACACTGGGGCCAACCCCATTCCCAAACCACTTCCTACATTTTGCCAACCGTAGAGACTGCCCTGAGGGACATCGCCATAGTACTGACGATTGGCAATCGGAAAAGTAGGAACCTCACAACTTTGACCCACACCAAACAAAACAGCGAAGATGTAGAAAGCCCAGGTGTCGTGGACAACTAGAATAAGAAGCAACGGGAACGCTTGAAGAGTCATGCCTACGACCCAGACATTTTTGGACCCCACGGCCTCTGCTATTACAGGCACTGCACCTCGTACTAATACCCCGGTGGCCTGTTGAATAGCGAGGACTCCAGCAGCTGCACCCAATGACAGGCCACGATCCACGGCTATAGCTACCACCAGCACATTTATTATCTGGTGGCCCATGCATCCCCATAGATGAATATTAATCAGGTTCCAGAACGTTTGGGTGCGTTGAGCTTGCTGGAGGAACACATTGGCTCTTGTTTTGGCCTCCTCATTTCTCTCTATCTTCTTTATCGGTTCTTCTTCGGGTGCGCCAAAAGGTCGCAAGCCCTTCTCCGCTGGATCGTCGCAAAAGAACTTGACCAACAAAAGCACCAATACCCCTCCCGCTAATCCTGGAAGCCAGAAAATCCACTTCATCCCCAGCTGTTCAAAGGTCGCGCTGATCAAGTAAATAAAAATAAGGACCCCGATTCCCTGGAAAGACCAAATGAACCCCATCGCTAAGCCAAGAAACCTCCTGAACCACAAGGATACGCCAGAAACCAGTAATACAGTGAAAATACTAGAGGCTATGCCTAGCATGATTCCGAAGTAAAGGTAAAACTGCCATAGGGTGGTCATCATGCCCATTAGCAACATGCCAGCGAGAAACAGAACACCTCCTACCAATAAAAGGTTGCGTATACCATATCTGTCCCCTAGCCAACCTATATAGGGGCTCACAACTGCCAAGGCAAGCCACTGGAGACTAAAGCCAAAGCCGATGGCACTGTAACTCCATTCAGGCCCAGATGCCGAGTTGCTCAGGTAAGGCACTAAGGCTGCGGTAGCAAATCTAACGGAAGAGGTGACCAGAAGCATCGTCGCGGCTATGGCCACAATGATCCAACCGTAATGAATCTGCCCCACCCCCCTTGCGAGGCTTATTGGGTTTAAGTTCATAGCTGACTTATATATCCTGCTAAGTATTGATATCACCTTGGTTTAATTGCTTTCGACGCCCAATTGTAGTGTTTCCACCGCTGCCGGAACAACGTCTATAGTAGATCACAATAAACAAGAGCGCCAATAGCGCCAATAACGAACGCAATCGTGCGATCTACGCTCGAATTGACAGGATAACGGTCTTAGAAGATTGTTCAGTTGGGGACTATGGGTTTTAGGAAGCTATCCTCCTCTGGATCGACTATGACAATAAGCCGGTTGATTTTCCCTTCTTTGACCAACAATATGCGCAGGTGGAGCTCCAAACCTGAAGCGGTGCGGGTCGTGTCTTTATGCTGCTTATTCTCTGCAAATCTAGATAATCGAGGACATTATGCGAACAGGATCTGAGTACCGCGAAAGCTTACGCGATGGGCGCGATGTATGGGTGATGGGAGAAGGGCCGGTAGAAGATGTTACGACTCATCCAGCTACGTCTGCGATGGTACTGGAATATGAAAAATGGTATGACCGCCATTTCGACCCTGTTTGGGAAAATAGTCTGCTAACCGACCCAGATGGCACGACCGAAAGGAACCCGTTGGCTTTTGAGTTACCTACGACTTCCGCCCAGCTCCAACGGCAAGGAGAGGCAATACGAGCCGTACTTTTTGCTAGCGGCGGCAATATCACTCATACCCCGGGTTACGGCGCTTTAATAGCATTGGGTATGTTGAATCACCTGGAAACATTGGACAAGTCTTCTGTGGAAATAGCAGCGGCTAGGGAATATCAAGAATCAATCGCCCACACCGGCCGATTTCTTACCTTTGCCGGGGGCGGACCACTTATTGGGCCTAGACTCAGACAAGACCCAGTAGCAATCCACCTGGACGGTGAGACCGACCGCGGGATCGTTGTCAGCGGCAAAGTGCAAATGCATACCAGCACGCCATTCGCGGAAGATGTCCTAATCACTAGTCGAGATGAACTACCGTCCGGTAGCGGTCGTTGGTTGTGGTTCATATTGCCAGTGAATGCCCCAGGTGTACGCGTTGTCACGCGCCGGACAACTGCTAGGCACTCTAATCCATTTCTTTCGCCACTTAGCAGCCGTTTTGATGAACTCGACGCATCACTCTGGATGAAAGAGGTGTTCATTCCACGGGAACGGGTATTCACTGGGGAACGCCTTGAACGGACCAGCCGCCATTCTCTGGTGTCGTGGCTGCTCTGGCATCACAACTGTGGTTGGTTAGCCAAGGCCGAATTTACTCTTGGGATAGCACTTGCGCTGACGGAGATAATGGATCTAAAAGAGAATCGCGTTACTATACAGCAGTTGGTCGACCTAGCCGTTGATGTGCAGACCAGCAGAACCTGTATAAGGGCTGCAGAGTTGGATCCTGAAATGACGGTAGGTGGTTTCGCTGTGCCGAACCAATTGCACCTTGCAGCCGCTGCCATAAACACCTTTAAATCTCGTCAACGCATGTCGGAGATACTACGGGGTTTGCCTGGTTCGTCCTTAATAGTTGCGCCTGCTGATACGGATTTCGCGGATCCTACAATGGCAACAGAGTTAGAGGACGCTTATGGAGGTGGAGGTTACACAGCACTGCAACGTGCCGCGGTTTTGCATCTGGGGTGGGATCATGTGGCCTCCGAACTCGATGCTAGAGAATCCGTATTCGAACTTCATGCGAGTGGGGGTTTAAACGCATGGCGAGCCCAACTTCGAGCGTGGTTCCCTAGCTATGATGAACTGGCTAACGGAGTGCGACAATTCTTAGAGGTGGAGCTGCCTCTGATGGACCTGACAACCCTGAAAAATGCCCCCTATGAACGGCCACGATAGTAGGCACTAGAAGGATTGTGGTAAGGGTGTGTAGTTGACCATATAAACAGCTAAGAAAATATGGGCCGGAATCGATTCCATCATCGACCTGAATCAGACGCCGGTCTGCAGTTAGGTTCTTCTTCGGAAACGTGGAACTCAGCCCGGAATCGTGGACGGTTATTGGCGGAATATTAGGATTCGATGACTAAAATATATCTGCTAAGTCAGTGATGTCCGTCGGCGGGCCATACTGGTTCGCGATTTCCGCGGGTATAATATATTCCTGGTAGGATTTGCCTTCTTCACCGACTCCTGGCGGTCCATCTTGAGGGTTAGACCTAGTCACCAAGGAACTGCGCCCCCATAACCCCATACGGACAGTTTTGTCCACTTTCTGGGCGACTTCATCAGGGATTTCTAGCAAGAGCAGTCTGCCGTCATCGCCATCCAAAGAAACGTCGGTAAACCAAACGGCTTTGATTTCTGGAATCTGGTCGTAGAACCCGAGATTTGTCCCTGTCGGGTCGGCTCGATCTTTGAAGCCATCTCTCAAAATCGCTGTTGTGGCTTCCGTGTTGGTTCGGTGGAACAATCTCATTATGGTTATTTCTGGAATATTGGAATTCGACGACTAATCTTGGGGTTCGTTGCCCATGTCTTTGGAAAGCCTTCCAGATAGATACCGATAAAGACCCATGTGCAAGAGTGGCACACTGACGCACACAAAGATGAGGATTAGTCCCAGGGCGAGTTGGAGAATCATAAACGCGTTTGAGGTAAAGGGCTTGGCGTCAGTTTGGTGACGGCCAATATGAACACACCGCGCCAACTGATTAGCAACACACCTTGAACCGCTATTGAGACAATAGCAAAAGACAGTATGAAGGACGAGTCGGTTAGTAAGGCTCTACCAATAAGCGATATTAAGCCGCACAAAAGCCAGATTAACGGTATTTTCCATGCCATCGTACTTAGACTGTTGAGCGTGGATGCTCTGTACGCGCCTAACCACGGAGCACCAACGACCCATACAAACCCGAATGGCAGTGCGGTGCGAAGTAATGCTTGCCCGAGGGTGATTTCATGCTTTGTATTGCCTAAGATTACGAACGCCAAGAAAACCGCTATGTCTCCAGCAACAACCACAGCAGTATGGATTCCACGCATTGGTTTGTTATGGGAATCGGGCATAGGTGTTTGGCGGTAGTTACAGACTACCTAACGGCTCAACTTGGTTCACGTTGATGGTAATCACGAAATGGTTATCAAGCAACACATGGTGGCAGGGCGTATGGTGTTTAGGGAAATCAACGCTCCGCTGGAACACATTGGCGTCCACGGTACCGGTTGCACCCTTATGCTTGCCGGAGATTATCTGTACCCTGTCGCCCCGGCTGAATCGGTAGTGGAAACCCATGCCCTGGAAGGTATTAGATTGGCCCGTGCTGGCGCAAGAAAAGCCTGTCAGGTAGTATTCGCCAATTCGATTTATGATTTGGAGGACGCTATGCTTTTCCACGTAACGGCTCAACATTCCTGGGAATCTTGTGTCGGAAGGATGATGGCGGAGGGTTCGGTTGGCCGGGAGGCTGGAATCGAAGGGGAGAGATGGGTTGAAGGCAACGACGATGTAAAAGTAGTAGCCGCAGGCGGATACCAAGCGGCGCACAGGTATTATGCGGTGGTAGAAGCCGATGACTACAATTCGGTAGTCTTACTATTTAATGGATCGATGTGGAGAGGAGACGTAGAGATACTTCCAGTGAATGACATGATTGCCAGAAGAAAGGCTTCAGGAAATTGGGGCAAGTAGGCACCCCAGTGAGTACAAAATGAGTGGTATTTTCATAATCTAGGCATAAATGCTTGACAAAAAAAGCTTTTGGGTGCTAGAGTCACAGAGCGTTTTCAGAAGCTGCTGAAGGCGCTCTTTTTTTGCCCAAGAACTTCAGAGCATAAGCCCCCCAGTTTCCTCGGGGCTTTTTTTATTTTATAGCTCAGATCGGGAGAAAAATCACTAATGCCAGTTGAATTCTGGACTATGGGCGCAGGAAGACCTGGAAGGCCGGGTTTCCATGTATTCAGTGGCACGCGACAAGCCATTGCCGCCGAAGGAATTGGATATGATGGGATTGCGTACGTAGACTCTCAAAACCTTTCAGGCGATTGTTACGTGGCGTTAGCCTTAGCAGCCCAAGCGACCTCAAGCATCAAATTGGGCACTGGTGTAACTAATTCCTTTACAAGGCATCCCGCCGCGACAGCGTCAGCGATCGCATCCATTCAAATGGAAAGCGACGGGCGTGCATATCTCGGGATTGGCAGAGGAGATTCCGCGTTGGCACACTTAGGCCGTGCGCCTCATTCCGTGGCGGAGTTCGAGAACTATCTCGAGCAACTTCAGAATTACTTAAGGGGCAATGAGGTAGAGTTTGAAGACGGTAGTGACCTGGTTTCACTGGAACTAGCAGGCCATTCAAGCTCTAGTCGAATATCTTGGATTGCGGGCATTCAACCTAAAGTACCTGTAGATGTCGCCGCAACCGGTCCAAGGGTGATTGCAGCTGCCGCACGCCACGCTGACAGGATAAGTTTGAACGTAGGCGCCGATGTTGAACGCGTTACATGGGGCATGGATGTAGCGCGGGATGCTCGAGTGAAGGCTGGCATCGCCGGAGATATCCCGTTTACAGCCTATATATCACTCGTAGTACATGATGACCCTGAGGAAGCTATGAGAATTGGGGCAGGGCAAGTTTCATTGTTCGCGAGATTCTCTGCCATGTATGGGAGGGTAGTCGGGCCTGCTTCTGCTGAACAGCAACAGGTGCTCGAAGAAATCCACAGATCATATGACATGCAACAGCATGGTCGGGGTGCAGGAACCCAAGAAGCCGCTGTTACTGGAGAATTCGCACGTAACTTTGGTATTTTCGGTTCTCCATCATATTGCGTGGATCGATTATCAGCACTAATAGAGGCGGGAGTAGACAGGTTTATATTGAGAGGGAGTCCACTGGATCCCGATGATCCCGACTCTCACACCTCGGAGCGTTTTATTCAAGAAGTCGCAAGTGCATTAAAAGACTAGGGATTTATTTGCCGACGAGCAGTTTTTGAAATCCATGGACCAGGTTGACCCTCTGTTGGAAGACATACCAAACATGCTCTGTATCCAGCCTCATTAGCAGAATCGGCGTCCGGGAATGTGGTGCGATTTTCCGGTTTCGTACGACGGCCTGGTGGACAGTTGGGTCTGCAAAAAATCCTAGTAGTTGTACAAGCGTTAAACATGGATTGCCATTCTACGTCATTTTTCGATTGTTTGGCCGCTGCCTTTAACCTGGTGGACAATCAACTGTAGCATGACCAGTCCATCTTTACTGAAAGCCTTCGCTGGTGTCTGAACGATCGTGGTGTTCACCACAGTGCCGCCGGTTGCGCAGCTATTGGGCGGTCCACCCGCCGTCGATGACCAACTCCGCACCGGTAACGAAAGAAGATTCATCAGAGGCCAGATAAAGAGCGCCGTAAGCAACATCCTCAGGCTGCCCCAACCTGGCTAGCGGCGTCGGATCCAATCGCTGAGCCTTGAACTGCGAGTCGGCGATGGCTTCCCTTGTCATATCAGTCTGGATGACTCCGGGATGAATCGAGTTACACCTTATGCCATCGGTGGCGTATTGGATCGCGGTGGATTTGGTGAAAAGCCGCACCGCTCCCTTTGACGCACTATAGGCGGATGAGTAGGCTGCTCCGACTAGTCCTGCGACAGATGAGAGATTAATGATGGAGCCGCCACCCGCTTCGCGCATGGCTGGTATGGCGGCTTTGGCACCCAGAAAAACCCCTTTAGCGTTGATGTCCATCACATGATCCCATTCGGCAGAACTGGTTTCCTCCACCCGACTGGTGCGGAATATACCTGCGTTATTGATCAGAATATCCAGCTTGCTGAAGCGTCTTACGGTTGCGGCTACCGCCTCGTTCCATTGGTTTTCGTCGGTTACATCTAGCGGTACAAACAGGCATTCGCCTCCTATTTCATTAATCTCGCTTTCAATCTGCTTGCCCTCGGTTTCCAGCACATCGCCGATGACGATCCTGGCGCCCTCTTTGGCGAAAAGCTTAGCTTCGACCGCGCCCATGCCTTTGGCACCACCGCTAATCAGTGCCACCTTATTTTGTAGACGCATCGCGTTCGCTCCTTACCGTCACATTTCAATTCAACTGTTGGCAGATATTTCGAGGATACTACATCCGAAGCTACTCTTAAGCAACTAAAAGGCGTGATGTCCCCTGCCTTTGTCCCACTAAGGTCGTTCAGTTCATTTCATGGCTGTCCTGACCAGTAAATCCACGCAGGGATACCACATCGCGCTTGAACCATTAATGTATGATGGTGCACCTATAAAACGCGTATAAACAAAATAACAAAACAGTTGAGAGCTAGATGATGAGATTAGAAGGGAAAGTAGCTTTGATTTCTGGAGCTGCCAATGGTATGGGAGCGGATGAAGCTAGGCTGTTCGCCTCGGAAGGAGCACGAGTTATAATCGGAGATATACTCGACGAGCAAGGCAAGCAGCTAGAGTCTGAAATTGGAGAAACCGGCGGACAAGCCCTTTTTGTGCACTTAGACGTGAGGGACGAAACTGACTGGATATCTGCCGTGGAAACCACCGTTTCTAGGTTTGGAACGCTTGATATTCTGATTAACAACGCAGGCATCAGTAGTAGAGGGGTCGACGATCCGGCGAGTCTAGAAAATTGGAATCGCATCATGGACATCAACTCGACCGGGGTATTCTTGGGGACAAAACATGCGGTGCCACGTATGCAAAATAATGGCGGTGGTTCCATCGTGAATATGTCTTCAATTATGGGATTAGTCGGTGGTGAGAGTGGGCATCCGGCATATAATGCTTCTAAAGGTTCTGTAAGGTTGCTAACCAAAGCAACGGCAGTACGGTACGGGAAAGATAACATCAGGGCGAACTCGGTGCACCCAGGCTATATGCCTCCCATGATTTCTAAAATCCCCGATGATGAAGTTCGAAGGAATCGACAGCATCTTATAGACGCAACCCCCCTAAGAAGAGAGGGGGAAAGAATGGAAGTGGCGATGGCGGTCTTGTTCTTAGCTTCCGATGATGCTTCTTTTATTACTGGTGCAGAACTAGCTGTAGATGGTGGGTTTACGGCCGCGTAAACACACCATCTCGAATTCGTGATTGGCCAACGCCCATTCACTAAATGGGGTCAAGGTTTCGTACAGCGTTTTTGTAGTCTTTGGTGACTTATGAGCACTGCTGTAGATAAAAGCGTTGAGGATATCGCCTAGTTTGGCTGTGTCTCTGAACATCAAAAAAGCTGTTAACACCGTCCCTGTTGACGCGTTAACAGCTTTCTTCGTTTTCTGGTCGGGGTGGTCGGATTCGAACCGACGACCCCCTACACCCCATGCAGGTGCCCTGCCGGACTGGGCCACACCCCGACGCCCAGCAATTATAGCACGCACGGTGCACGAGCGATCAGTCCCGATTCCACCGGGACGGTCAGCTTTCAACTATGGGGCCTTTTCCCCTCCCTGGGCGGGAGAAAGGACATCGCTCTCCCGCCCATTGCAGCACCACCCTGCTAATGCGCATAATAACTGAGTGCGGAGTGCTGATATCTAAAAGCTGACAGCTTGGGAGAACCCGAATGCCCGGACCCCTAGACGGCGTCAAGGTCGTCGACTTTACCGAGATCATCGCTGGGCCTTTGGCTGGCCGCTTGCTGGCCGACCTGGGCGCGGATGTGATCAAGGTGGAGCCACCCTGGGGCGAACCCTGGCGGCTCACCCAGAAGTTCACTGCGACAGAAAGCCGCACCTTCATGACCTACAACCGGGGCAAGCGCAGTCTGCCCCTGGACCTGACCAAAGACGGGGCCGCTGATATCCTGAAGCGGCTGGTCCCAGAGATGGACATTGCCCTGGTCAACTTCCGGCCTGACGTCGCGGCCAAACTCGGCGTCGATTACGAGACCCTTTCTGGCATCAACCCCCGGCTGATCTACTGCGAACTGACCGCCTATGGAAGAGAGGGCCCCGACGCCGACCGGCCCGGCTACGACATGATCGTCCAAGGCATGACCGGGATGGTTTCCTCGGAGACCAAAACCCTGGACGGCGTTCCGTCGTGGGTCTGGTCCAGCCCGCTGGTCGACACCTCTGCCGGCATCTGCATGGCCTGGACAGTCTGCGCCGCACTATATGCCCGGGAGCGAACCGGCGTCGGCCAAAAGATCGAGACCAGCCTGTTGGCCTCGGCCCTGTCGTTGATGGGGGCACGGTTCCTGCACGTTGAAAACTTGGACAAGGAAACCCGCGAAAAAACCATCGAACAACTAGAGACCATGCGGGCAGACGGCGCCACCTACGACGAGATGGTCGCCGTGTCTCCGGGCAGCCGCCGCCGCGAACACCACGGCAACCTCTATTACCGGGTCTACTACACCAAGGACGCGCCTATCGGGATTGGCGCCCTCAGTAACCCGCTACGCCGCCGCCTGCTGGATGTGCTGGGGCTGACCGATGATGGCCTGGAGCCTGGCTGGGACCCAACCACGCCCGAGTCACGGGCCTACGGCCAAGCATTGGAGAAACGTGCCGAGGAACTGATTGCCGCGAAACCCAGCGCCGAATGGCTGCAGATCTTCGAGGACGCGGCCATCCCTGCCGGTCCCGTCCGGTTTATCGAGGAGCTATTCGAAGACCCCCAAGTGGTCGCCAACGGCCTGGTGACCGAGGTTGAACACGTCCAAGAGGGGAAGGTCAAGATGGTCGGACCCATGGCCCACTTCCGGGGCACGGTCCCAACTTCTCCAAAAGCGTCACCGGCCCTGGGGCAGCACGCTGCCGAGATACTGGAGGGCCTGGGCTTCTCGAAACAGGAAGTAGACGGCTGGCGGGATGATGGGGTGATTGGGTAGCTGTCAGCTTTAAGCTATCGGCGGTCAACATTCAGCCATCAGAAAAAAGAAAGGGTCCTTCTACGGAAGGACCCTTTCTTTTTCGTCCTAGTTAAACAGGCTTGTCTGTTTAGAGCTCCCCCAAGAAGCCGGCGAGGGCTGCGTTGAACTCGTCGGGTTTCTCCATCTGAGGACTGTGGCCGCAGTTGTCGATCGCCTTCAGAGTGGCGTTGGGCAGCAACTTCGAGTACATCTCTCCGCATTCCACGGGTATGATGGCGTCCTGCTTGCCCCAGACGACCAGTGTCGGGGTTTTCACTCCGCCCAGGAAATGGGGCAGGCTGGGATTGTGCAGGTAGGGCCTCCAACAAAGCCTGGAGAGCATCTCCATGTTGCCGTGCATGACCGATGCCCCTTCTGGAGATGGCTCGGCCGATATGGCGTCGTAGTTGGGCACCTGCGAGGGGTCGTGGAAAGCCATCTTAAGCCTGGCGTCGCCGGAGACCATGAATACCTCGGCGATCTCGCCCTTCTCCGGGCGGACCCCGGCGGCGTCGATCAGGACTAGACCCTTGATGTTGTGGTGGTCCATGGCAGCCATCTCCGCGGCGACCCATCCGCCCACGGAATGCCCGACCAGGACATAGTTCTCCAGCCCAAGTTGTTGGGCCATGTCCTTGTAGAAATGGGCCAAGTCGTCGATGGTGTACAGCCAATCGGGCCGTGCGGAGCCGAAGAAGCCGGGATGGGACGGCGCGTAGACCGTGAATTTCTCAGCCAAAGGGCTGCTGGTCGGGTCAAAGGTCCCGAAGCCTCCACCGCCGTGAAGGAATACCAAGGGAGGTCCTGATCCGCCTTTGTGCATCTCAATGTCGTGCCCGGAAACCGTGACCACTGTCTGGTTGGCGGTTTTCGCTAGAGTCATGAAATCGTTCCTCGTCTTAAGCCGAATTTACCGCAGGGTATCTGTATCGGAATGTCATATAAAAGGGGCAGCCTACTATCCAAGCCTGGTGCGCGGCACACCGATTTTGTTACAAACAGAGAGCGATGTCAAGTTGCCTGCCCACGCACGTCTTGACACGGTTCTGGCCCATCATTACTATAATATCAGTGGTGACCTGTTCGCGACGGCCCCGCTATCGTAGCTCCGTTGGGGATTAGTCCAGTGGTAGGACGCCTGTCTCTGGATCAGGAAGCGAGGGTTCGAATCCCCCATCCCCAGCCATCACCTACCTCGGTCTCTCCTCCCGGTTCTTACCGGCTACGTTGATACTAGATTTCTACCTCGGTATTATCCGCCAACGCAGGCACGCACCCCTACGCACCCGAAACGCCCAACCAATCCTCAACTGCTCGATGGTCCGCATATATAACGGGATAGCTCTTAAGCAGGCTTTCCATTGGTGGATAAATTAGGAGCACTGTGGCGTTTTAGCGGGACTCGGTACGTTTCTACCATCCTGCTGATTGCTGTCGGCCGAGCTTTGGGCTCTTCCGTCTTCTTCTTCAGCTACCCGGGCAAACTCAAGATTGCGGTCATAGATATGCCGTCCACGGTCATCAACGACCTGTCTACCTTCCTGCCCTGCCCTTGGTAGGCCAAACCGGAAGAGGAAACCGAGAGGCCTAGCATCGCAACCGGGTCTCCGATTTTGGAAATTGGTCTATGCGATGCCGGCCGGGTTGGAACCCCGCCCCTACGGTTTTGTGGCTTCCGGATCTTGGAGGCTGGAATTCGTTCAGTAGAACAGCGGCCCACCGCTACCTATGAGCCGTCTGACCACTTGTGGGGTAGACTGGCCAGCCTCCCGAGTCCCAGGTCTTCGCACAGGGCCTCGTACCTCTCCCGGTGAACGCCGCGCCATTCCAGAGCGTCTAGGGATGCATCCATCGGGACATGGGTCCGGAGCGTGGCGAGGTCTTTGTACAGAGCCGCTTCGCTGGCATGTTCATTGAGACTATCGGCCGCGGCAGCAGCCCCTCTTACCTTTACCTCCCAATCAGCCGCATCGCGGGGTATGTTCTCGAGGTGCTTGTAATGGGCCAGCAACTGGGCGGATGTCTTCGAACCCCATTTGGGGATGCCGGGTATTCCGTCGGCAGCGTCACCGGTCAGCGCCAAAAGGTCGGGGATGGAACCGGGCAATACGCCGAATTTCTCAAACACGCCGGTCTCGTCAAACACCTTCTCCCGGCGGCGGTCGTAACAGACCACAGAATCCCCCTGGACCATCTGGGCTAAGTCTTTGTCGGGAGAGCAGATGACCACCTGTTCGATGCCGGGAAGTCCGGCACAGTGGGCGGCCGCCGTAGCTAGGGCATCGTCAGCCTCGAACTCGATCATCGGCCAGACTTTAATGCCCAATGACTCCACGGCCCGCTCGGCCAGTTCGAATTGGGCCAGTAGGTCAGGCTCGATACCATCGCCGGTCTTATAGCCGTCGAACATGCTATTCCGGAACGATTTAACATCATGGTCGAAGGCGCAGCCGATGTGGGTCACCTGGTCTTCCCGGAGCAGGTAGAGGAGGCTCTGGACGATGCCGCGCACAGCTCCCACGGGGCGCCCATTGGGAGCCTGGATCGGCGGCAGGGCGAAAAACGACCGGAACAACTCGTAGGTGCCGTCCACCAGATGAACCTTCATAGCACCAAACCTCCCGGATTATTCGGCGAGAACGTTACTCGGTGAAATAAACGTATCTGTATTTGGGAATCACTAATGGAAACAGGAAGTAGTCGTTCACATTGGGCTTGATCAGCACGGAACCCCCGTTCGAATGCCACAGTGGCACCCACGGCGCCTCCGTGACGATGATCTCTTCAGCTTGGTGATAAAGCTCGTATCTGGCTGATTCGTCTAGTTCCACGCGGGCCTGCTCCAATAACAGGTCCAACTCAAAGTTGGTGTATTCCGACTGATTGTTGCTGCTCTGGCTGTGGAAGAGAACGTCCAGGAAATTCTCCGGGTCCGGGTAGTCGGCGATCCAGCCGAGGCCGCCAAACATCTGGAAACGTTGTTGGTGCAGGTCTTGTAGGAATATCGCCCACTCTGTTTGGAGCAGGTCGATCCTCACATCCAGGTGCTCCTCCCACATGGCCAACATGGCCTCGATAGAAGGGCTTACTGCGGCGCCGAAGCTGCCGGGGAGGGTTAGCGTGATTCTGGGAAGCTCGTCCAGTCCCCCGTATTTGGACTCTTGAATCAACTGGCGAGCTTTGTCCGGGTCGTACGAGTAGCCTTGGAGGTCCGGGTTGTAGCCCGGGAATCCGGGCGGCAATATGCCCGCCGCCGGCACTACCAGGTCCTCTAGAAGAGTGCTGGCCAGGGACGCCCGGTCGATGGCGTAGTTGAAGGCCTGCCTCACTTTTACATCGTCAAATGGCGGCTCAGTGGTGTTGAACCCAAAGTAGTCGACGTCGAACTGCGGCGGGGCCTCGACCACCTCTCTGGAGAGGGAATTTGCAGGGTCTAGGACCCCATCCAGTAACCCAAGTGGGATGCCGGTGATGTGGAGTTCGTCGTTCTCATACATCAGCATGCTGTTGCCGCCGCTGATCAAGAATTCCACCTCGTCGATCATGGCCGCACCCAGGTGATAATCAGCGAACCTGGACAACCGCAGTACCTCGCCTGGACGATACTCCTCCAACTTGAAGGGACCAGTGCCGATGGGCTCAAATATCCAGTCTCGGCCCGACTCCACGTTCTGCTGGTCCAAGATGAAGCTCACAGGGTAGGTGAGCTTGGAGAGGAAAAAGGGTTTGGAGGCGTCGGTCGTGATGGTCACAGTGCTGTCGTTGATCACCTGGACACCGGAGATCGCGTTGGAGGCGCCGGTTAGCTTCTGCTGCACGCCGACGATGTCGCCGAGGAAAACGCTGGCGTTAAACGCCTCAGTGAGAGGGTCGGCCGCCCGTTCCAACGACCATTTCACGTCGCTGGCCGTCACGCCTCTGCCGTTATGGAATTTGGCGTCTGGATGTAGGCGGAAGGTGGTTGTCTTGCCGTCCGCGCTAATGTCCCAGCTCTCCGCCAGGTCGCCCACGACGGCTATATTCTTGTCGATGGTCATCAGACCGCCGAATATCTCAACCGCATACACGGCGGAGTTAAAGTCGGTGGTCAGGTGTGGGTCCAAGGTGGGTGGGTCCGCACCCAGCCGGAGGAAAGTGCCGCCGGCCACGATCTTTTGATCGTTAGAACGGACCTGAGGAGCGCTCTTTATCTGAGGAGTGGGAGTCACCGGCGACCTCAGCGCAGGAGCAGGAACTGAAGTAGGACCAGTGCCGTTTGTAGAATCAGTGGGTGAGTCCGACGAACACGCGATTGCCACCACTAGAAGTAAGGCTAGTAACGCAAATACGAATTTCATCCTAATCCTCATTAAGCGGCACAGTCATCGGGATACCCGGGCCTTGCAAAAAGTATCAATACCCTGCGCCGAACACCGGTTGGCGGTCTCGGCCTATTGTTGTATTTGGCACTCCATAATTATGCCCTCAGCTTGGGCTTAATGGAAGGAACTTTTTCTGACTGGAGTCAGATGGGCCCCTTGCCTTGGTCCACAATGGATTGGCTATACTAGCTACCTATAAGGATACGCCATGACATCTAGATCGGATTACCTCACGCCGGGCCACACACGATGCAGCAACTGAGCAACGACCAAAATTCAGAACCGTTTCCCGGTGGAGCGGTGGTGTGTTTTGGCGTGTTGAGCTATCTGCAGTTGATGGTTGTGGACCAGACGCCCGTTCACAATGCTGGGACGCCCATCCGGCAGTTGATCGACTCCTATGGTGACGATGCCGCTATCGTGGCCGGCATGCTTCATCAGTGGGGGCAGGACACGAAGCTCATCCCATCCGCCGTCGGCGACGACGAACTGGGCCGTAAAGTCGCCGAGACTGTTGCCAGGTTGGGAGTGCCCGTGCAGGTGGAGGTCAATCCCGACGTGGCCACTGTCGCCGAGCTTTCAATAGCCGACCCCAGCGGCGCACGGACCTATTTTTATCAGCGCACGCCAGAGTTGCTGGCCACGTTGGATGCCGCTAACTTGGCGCCCCTGGAGAGCTCCGCCTATCTTTACGTCGATTGGTACGACGGAGACCACATCCTGCGCCCAATGCGGGCTGCCTCTAAGCTGGGCATACCGGTCTTGGTGAACCTGGAAGACCAATCTGCCAATGCCGCTCTGTTGGCGAAGCTGGTCCCTTATGCCACGGCTTGCCAAGTGTCGGTTGACAACGCGGGCAGTGGGAATGATTTGGAGTCCATCGCCGGCGGTCTGCTGGCGGCTGGGATGGGCACGGTATTGATCACCGAGGGCAGCCGGGGTTGTCTGGTCGCGGACCTTGTTCAGAGAGTCCGGGTGAGTGCGCCGGCGGTGAAAGTGGTCGATGGCAACGGAGCCGGGTCCTGCTTCTCGGCTGCTTTCATCTATGCGAGTTTGCAGGGCTGGAACTTGGAGCAATGCGCCCGATTCGCCACCGCCCAATCCAGCCTCAAGTGCGGCGTCCCCGGGTATCAGGTAGCAACCATAGCTGAGGGTGAGCGCCTGGCCGCTAAGCTGCGGGTTGGCTAGACCGAATACCATTCAGGCGATCAACGAGAAACCCCCGCTATCATCTTGTGAAGGCGGGAGTTTTAAATTGCAGGAGCTGATTCCGAACTAGGCGACTTTGGCGCTAGCGAACGCCGGGATCACCTCTTTGCCATACAACTCGATGGATTCCATCACCTGGTCGTGGGGAATCGTCTCCGTCTGCATGATAAGCATGATCTGGTCGACGCCTATGTCTTCGTACATCTTGATGGTCTTGATGCAACTCTCGGGGTTGCCGGCGATGATGACGCCCCGGTCGGCCAGCACGTTTGAGTCCAGTTCGGCCACGGCGGCCCTGGCGGCGCCGGGACCCGAGTCCAGAGAGATGCCAGCGTTGGCAGCTTGTTCCTTGTGATCGTCGTCCGACTGGCGCAACCACCGGCCAAAGTCGGCCTTCAAGTTGTCCGGCACCCCGCCCCAGGACTCCAGCAGCTCTTCATAAGCGTTGATGCGGCCCTGGATGTAGGGCTTGTCCGGCCCGAAGAAAGCCTTCATCGAGTCGGCGCACAGGTCCTTGGCTGCCTGGTCGTCCTTACCGCAGAAGGAGTGGACGTTGTTCCCCCAGAACTCGTTGATCTCCGCGCCCACCGGATCGGCGTCCTTGATGGCGTCGCGGTAGACCTGGACGTGCTCCTTGAGGATGTCCACGGCGTATGAAGCTGAAGACAGCACGCCGATGCCCTTCTGGGCGGCCAGCTTGAAACTCTCGGTCTGAGTGCAGGCCAAGTACAGGCGGGGGTGCGGCTTCTGGAAGGGCTTGGGCAGCACTCGGCGCGGCGGTACGTTCCAGTACTTGCCTTCCCATGAGAACTCGTCGGACTGCCAGATCTTGGGCAGCATCTCGATCGCTTCTTCCCACCGTTCTCTGGTCTCCCGTGGGTCGATGCCCTGGCCTACTTGCTCGTAGGCGTTGGACCGGCCAGTGCCGACCTCAACACGGCCATTGGTCAGTTGGTCGACCATGGCCACCCGCTCCGCTACCCGGATCGGATGGTGGTTAGGCAGGACCGACACACCAAAGCCGATGCGGATGTTCTTGGTGCGCTGGCTGAGAGCGCCGAACATGACCTCGGGACAGGGCGACCCAGAGAACCCCATCAGGAAGTGGTGTTCCACGAACCAGAGATTGTCGAAGCCCACCTGGTCGGCCAGTTCGCACTGGTCCAGAGTCTCCTGGTACAAAGCGTTCCAGTCCACGTCGTTGCCCTCAAAGGGACGCTGCATCTCAAATAGCAATCCGAATTTCATTTTGAAACTCCTAGTTGTTTTTTATCCACTAGACTGGCCGGGATGTGGCCGGACTCGGGGAGTATAACGCATCTGCCGGTTAGTCCTTGAAGATGTCCATAGGCAAGAAGGCCGACACCACGAAGTTGGGCACGTCCACTACCTCGCTCACTTTCAGGTCCACGGCCACGCTACAGATGCAGTAGGCCTGCTCCCTGGACCAACCCCGTTCCATCAATAATGCGATCATGTTCATGAGGGCGTTCCGGATCGCCAGCGTTCCGTCCTCCGACTGGTTCACGCCGTCGGCGGAGATGCACATGCCGGTGGCGGCGATGAACCGTTTGGGGGCCGCCATCTCGGGGCTGGTGAAGTAATCGTCCCTCTCGAAGATGGGGAAGCGGATGCCCCGGCGGGCGGCCTCTCCCTTCAGCGGGCGGAAGCTCACGTGCAGCGTGCAGTCCATCTCCACGGCAGTGCCGCAGCATTCGGAGTCGCCCTGGGCGTAATGGGCGTCGCCGGCCGAGAATAGCGCTCCCTCGGTGAACACAGGCAGCATCAACCGGGTGCCGGCCGTGAGTTGCTTGATGTCCATATTGCCGCCGTGCTCCCGCGGCGGGATGGTCCGCAGACCCTCGCTGGCGAAGGGCTCCTGGGCCGGGACAGCGCCTGCCGGAGTTGGGCCAACCACCATTCCTCCCCGGCGCAGCAACTCGTCTTCCCTGAGCAGTATCTCCTGACGCAGCGCCCGGGAAGGGGCAACTCCGATTGTCCCCATGAACGAGGCCTCAGGGACGGCCACGCCCGGCAACTGTTTGGACCGGGCGAACCCGTCATTCATCTCCCAATGGACCAGATAAGGCTCGGTGAAGTCGTCCCTCAGGAACCCGAACCCCGGCAGGATGCTGGTGAAACCCCAGTGTGCCGGCTCGATGCGCTGGATGGTCACTTCCAACAGGTCGCCCGGCTCGGCGCCCTTCACGAATACCGGGCCGGTCAGAGGATGGACCAGGCCAAGGTCGGTACCCAACAGGTCGTCGGCGATGGTAGTGGGCGTGATCTGACCGTCGAAGGCGTGTCTGGTCTGCATGAGGACTTCTTCGCCGGGGTCCGCTTCGACCACCGGCGGAATGTCCGGGTGCCAGCGGTTGTGGCCTTTCTCAGGCTCGTCGCCACACCGTTTGGAGTAATCCAACTCAATGCTTTTCATCGGTCTCCTCTCAATTGGCCTAATGGAACTCGGCTCGAAAGTGCACGCATTATAGACCAAGAGACGGGAAATCCAACAAATAGTTGACGCAGGCTGGGTAAACTCTGATACTGGGCGTGATTTGAGATAAACGAGAGGAGATCAACATGCGACTAGGTGCGATATTCCCCCAGACGGAGATCGGAGCAGACCCCTCTGCTGTTAAAGATTTCGCCCAGGCAGCCGAGGACCTGGGATACGAGCACATATTGGTCTTTGACCACGTGTTGGGCGCCGACCAGACTAAGAGGAGCGGCTGGGACCGGCCATACAACAAAGACGACATGTTCCACGAACCCTTCGTGATGTTTGGTTACCTGGGCGCTATCACCGAGAAGATTGAGTTCACCACTGGCGTGCTGATCCTGGGGCAACGCCAGACCGGCCTGGTGGCCAAACAGGCTGCCGAGGTTGACGTTCTGACCGGAGGCCGCCTGCGCCTGGGCATCGGCATCGGTTGGAATGAGGTCGAGTATGAGGGTCTGGGGCAGAGCTTTTCCAACAGGGGTCGCCGCAGCGAAGAGCAGATCGAACTGCTGCGTCTCTTATGGACTCAAGAGTCGGTGAACTTCGACGGCCGGTACCACAAAGTAACCAACGCCGGCATCAATCCCCTGCCGGTGCAGCGGCCCATCCCCATCTGGCTGGGCGGAGGCGAGGACCGGGTGATCCAACGCATCGGCAAGATGGCCGACGGCTGGTTCCCCCAGTTCCAGCCAGACAGCACCGGACAGGAGAAGCTCGGCCAGATGCGTGAAGTCGCAACCAAGGCCGGCCGCGACCCCAAGTCCATCGGCATCGAAGGCCGCGTATCCTACGCCACCGACGACCAGAGCACCTGGGAGAAGATTGCCGCCGCCTGGGACGAAGTCGGCGCCACCCACCTATCAGTAAACACCATGAAAGCCGGCCTAAAGGGCCCCGACCAACACATAGAAGCCATTAAACGATTTAAAGAGACGGTGTCGGGGTAGCCGGCGGCCAACAAAAAACCAACCTCGTTGTACTTCAGTAGGTCTTCTTGGTTCTTACGGACCGCGGCTACGAGGGGAAGCCAATGTAAGAAACCCGTGAGGATCAGGCTGAATCCGAGAAGGAAGCCACCGACCTTCTCCCGCAAAGCCTCAGTTACGGTGTCGCCAATTACCACGTAGCGATTCAGGCATTAATAGTGGTCGGTTATGTCGATGAGGCTTCCAAAGAGCACCAGAGTGAGGCCGGCCACAATCTGCAATCAATCCTTTTGCAGATTGAGCGCCACGCGTCGTCCGATCCAGACCAAATATCCGAGTATAAGGGCCATGATAAAGGCCCTTACGCTTCCTAATAAGACGTCAGACATATCTTCTTCTATTCAGCTTTGTCGGCAGACGCTAATCCCGAAACAACTCTTTCACCCGGTCGAGTATCCGGTTGCCGACGTCGTACTTGGTCAGCAAGGGGAGTTCTTCAACTGTCAGGTCCCGATCGATGAGGGTGACTTGGTTCGTGTTGGAGCCGAAGCCGCTGCCGTCGGCGGTAATGTCGTTGGCGGCGATCAGGTCCAGTTTCTTGCTGCCCACCTTGGCCTTGGCGTTCTCCACCAGGTTTTCGCTCTCGGCGGCGAATCCCACCCGGACGAAGTTACCCTTCGCCGACTTGAGGATGTCCTCGGTCTTGGCTAGGGAGATGTTCAGGTCGTCCTCGGACTTTTTAATCTTCTGGTCGGCGGAGGTTGCCGGTTTGTAATCGGCAACGGCGGCGGCCATGACCAGAGCGTCCGCATTTTTGACATGTTCTTGGATCGCCTCGCCCATCTGCTCCGCTGTGCGCACCTGCACCATCTTTACCAGGGCGGGATCGGCCAGGCTGGTTGGGGCGGTGACCAGCACCACGTCGGCTCCCCGGTCGCGGGCGGCTTCGGCCACCGCATAGCCCATCTTGCCCGAAGAGTGGTTGGTTATCACACGCACTGGGTCTAAGGGCTCCATGGTGCCCCCGGCGCTGATCACGACAGTCCTTCCCGCCAGGTCGCCGTCCTTGCCCATGGCGTAGGAGATGTGGCCCAACAGTTCCGGGGTCTCTAGCAACCGGCCAATGCCGGACAGGCCCGAGGCCAGCCTTCCAGTGCCGGGGCCGGCGATGACCACGCCCCGTTCTTTCAGAGTGGCCAGGTTGGCCTGGGTGGCCGGGTGGTCGTACATGTTGCCGTCCATGGCTGGGGCGACCACCAGCGGGCACTTGGCGGCCACGATCGTGGTGGTCAATGGGTCGTCGGCCAGGCCCAGGGCCAGCTTGGCGATGCAGTGGACCGTGGCCGGTGCGACAACCACGACGTCGGCCTGCTGGGCCAGGGCAACATGCTCAACGCTGTACTCGGAGTCGGGATTGAATTGGTCGGTCACCACCGCCCGGTGGGTAATGCTGCGGAAGGCCAGGGGCGTGACGAACTGGGTGGCCCCGTAACTCATTATGATGTCCACCAGAGCCCCGGCCTGCACTAGCTTACTGGCCAGGTCCAACGCCTTGTAGCAGGCGATGCTCCCGGTGACGCCCAGGACTACGTGTTTTTCAGCTAGAGGTCCGGCCATCAGATCAGTCCAACATCTTGGGGGGCGGCTGGTTCTTGGCGTAGATCAGTCTCAGCCCGATCAAGGTCAAGTCGGGGTTGATGGCGTCGAAAACATCGGCGACTTTGGCCATGGTGTCCGCAAGTCCCCCAGTGCCTACCACCTTGGTGTCTTCCCCCAGTTCATTCTTGAAGCGGGCTACCATGCCTGTCACCAGGCCGGCGTAGCCCAACACCAAGCCCGATTGCAAAGCCTCGGTGGTGTTCTGGCCGATGGGTGATTCCGGCGCCACCAGTTCCACCCGGCGCAATTGGGATGTGTTCAGGTATAGGGCCTCGGCTGCCACGTTCATTCCCGGCGAGATTGCCCCACCCTGATAGACGCCGTCCCTTGAAACGGCGTCAAAGACCGTAGCGGTGCCAAAGTCCACGATGATTGTTGGCTGGCCGTAGAGTTCGATGGCGGCCACTGCGTCGACGATGCGGTCAGCTCCCACGTCGCGCGGGTTATCGTAGTTGATCTGGAGGCCGGTCTTGACGCCCGCAGTGACCGTGAGAGGGTTGACCTTGAAGTAGGTCTGGATCAGCTCTTCGAAGATGCCAGTCAGGGGTGGCACGACGCTGCACATGCAGACATCGTTGATGCCCGACGGGTCGATGCCGTTCAGCACCAGCAAGTCCCTGAGAGTAAGTCCGTACTCGTCGGCAGACTTTCTCGCGTCCGTGGAGACGCGCAGGTTGGCCACCAAGCGTTCCCCTTCGAAAACGCCGAGGTTGATCATGCTGTTGCCTATGTCTACACCTAGAAGCATCTCTTGAATATCACCGGATTCCACACGATATGATGTGCGCCCAATTATACGGTAAGCCGATGAAACGGAGCAACGACAGGCGTGAGAACCTTGATTGCATCAGAAACGCCTGCACGGATTGGGGCCGAATCGCGGGGTAATTGGTGCTCAGTGGCAACCCTTTTTTCATCCTGATTACGGTAATCTGGTCGTACTTGATTGTTCGGGTTCCATCAAGACCTAGTGAGTATAGGGAGGTGCTTATGCGACTCCTTTCCAAACGGAAAGTGGCGCTTCTGGTATTCGCTGCCTCATTGGTGCCGATCAGCACCAATGAGGCAGCGGGGGCCGGAGATGACGACTCAGCCACTACGAGCTTTTTGGGCACCGAGACTCCCCGTTACCGCATATCGGTCCCCGAGGACTAGGGAGAGGCCAATACCAAACTCCTCTTAGGAGTGCCGATGGAATTGGCTATGGAGTATAATCAGCCAAGAGCGCGATTACGCCGCAATCTTGCGTCTCGGGCGCCGCTCTGGCTTAGATCAAATCACACCTAGTCTTGCGACTGGGCTGCCAAAACAATAGGGACTGGTTTAGATGAGTAAGTTTATTGACCGTCTGGAAGAGATAATCGAAGGCGCTCCGGCCCGCATGGGCTTCGGACCCGCCAGGTCCGAGAAAACCCCCGGACTAGCTCTCGTAGTACAGATCTCCGGCAGGCATAAAGCGGGCGCCGCCACCGCCACCGGGGTCTCCCCCGACGGGATAATCCTCTCCGGTTTGAGCGGTCCGGCCCAAGCCGGCGAATTGAAAGACGCCCTGTCCGATACCATCTGGGGCATCAGGACAGATTCGCTGAGCACCGACGACGCCAAAGCCTACGAGAAAGAGGGCAGCGGAGTGCTGGCCTTCCAACTAAAGGGCACCGCCATGGGCGTCGTTTCCTCCGAGGACTCGGCCAAGGTGCTGTGCATCGAAGCTGACATCGACATCGAAGACCTGCGTGACATCAACGCGCTGCCCGTGGACGCCGTAATATTCCCCCTTTCAGGGGCACCCTCGTCGTGGACCCTGGACGACCTGGCCACGGTGGCGCGCATCAGTGGACGCCTGGGCAAGCACCTATTAGCCGAGATTACCGAACTTCCCACTGCCGAGGACCTAAAAGTCCTGCGCACCGCTGGCATCAACGGCCTGGTGCTGGACGTTTCCGCCGGCAAGGAAGCCTTGGAATCCCTGAAAAAATCGCTGATGGAAATGCCCAAGCCCGGCTCGGAGAAAACCAGCCGCGCGAATGCCATTCTCCCCGGCGTGGCCTACTCTTCCCAGAGGGAGGAGGCAGCCCCAGAACCTGATGAGGACGACGACGAGTAGCCGGCCCCCTAGCCCGACGAGGACGACGACAAGGAGCCAGCCCCATGACCCGGCTTAGAGAGGCGGCTTAACGCATGCTTCTGGGTTCCTACGACCTACTGGCGGACGACCCGTCCGGCTTTTTCCGCCTGACGGTCCTGATTGTATTCGCCCTGGTCACCGCGGTCACTATCCATGAATTTAGCCACGCCCTCGTGGCCAACAGTTTGGGCGATAAAACGGCCCGCCGCCTGGGCCGCCTGAGCCTCAACCCCATGCGCCACCTTGATCTCGGCGGCGCGCTCATGATGTTCATCGCCGGATTCGGCTGGGGAAAGCCGGTCCCGGTCGACCCTTCGCAACTATCCCGCGGACATACCGACACTGCCTTGGTGGCCGCTGCCGGACCGCTTTCCAACCTGATGTTTGCGTTCATCCTGGCCATCCCGTTCAAGACAGGGGCACTGGTTCCTGTGTCCCTTTCCTTGGACCGCGTGGCCCACGTGATGACCGGCGGCCTCAGCGACGGCATCGCCGACATCCTGGTTCTAGTCATCTTCTTCAATCTTCTGCTGGGGGTATTCAATCTGTTGCCCCTGGCCCCGCTGGACGGCTCTAGGGTCCTGGCCGGTTTCGTCCCAAGGGAACACACCGTCGCCTACGCCAAGTTGCAGCGCAGCGGACCGGGGCTGCTGGTGGCCATCATCATGATCGATTTTGCGCTGGGCTTTGGAGTCCTGTGGGGGATCATCGGCCCGGTTGTGAGGACACTTACGACCGCGGCAACCGGCTACTGAACGACACGCGTGATAAACTAATTTTTGCCCACTCCTGACTGGGAGAATCATTGCCGTGACTACTGAACATAACCATGAACACATACCTGAAGAGGTATACGGCGTGCTGCCCGATGAGGGCGTCGTCGAGTTGACCGATATACTAACCGGCTACATGCACGAGATCGAACTGGGCGGCCTGACCGATATCATGGGCCAGGTGCTGGACGATCTCCTGGAGCAGGCCGGCGGGATGCCCAACGACCTGAAGGCCGATGACGCCTTTGAGCAGATCACCCAGAACCAATTGGCCGTTACCCTTGCCTATCATCTGGGACGCCTGGAAGGACGCTCGCCGCAAGTTGTCCAAAAGATGATGGACGAGGCCATCGAAAAATGGGGTATCAGCGACCTGGAAGAATCCAACGAGATCACCGACGAAGACTTGGAATTCCCCAAGACCCAGGTGTACCCACGACTCAGGCGTATCGAATACACCGAGACCCCGGAACCCAACGTGGAGCTGGGCTGGGAGGCTGACAACGCTGGGGAAGTCGGCAACACCTCAGAATAACCATTAATAGAATCACGTCAGAGGAGACCCAATGACCACCGCATCCGCCTATGACCTATTGCTCACCGGTGGAAACGTACTGGACCCAGCCCAAGGCATCGACGGACGCCGGGACATAGCCTTCAAAGACGGCCTAGTGGCCGAGGTTGCCGAACGAATCGACGCCGCCAAAGCGGCCAACTCGGTGGACGTCACCGGCAAACTGATTACCCCCGGCCTGATCGACCTTCACGGGCATTTCTACCACGGCGGCAACCCCACCGCCGTCCATCCCGATGAGATCTGCCTGTCTTCGGGCACCACCACCGGCATCGATGCGGGAAGCGCGGGTTTCATCAACTACGAGGCCATGCGGGACTACGTGTTCCCAGCCCACCGCACTCGTCTGCTGGCTTTCCTGCACGTCAGCGGAGTCGGCCTGGCCAACAACCGCCTGCTGCTGGGTGGCCTCCACGACATGCGGATGATCGACGTTGACGCGACCTCCGACGCCATCAAGAACAATCCTGGTTTCTGCTTAGGCGTCAAAGTCCGGATGCATTTCAACGCGGTTGCCGCCTGGAACGCGCACGAAGCCATGCGGGCCGCCCGAGCCGTGGCCGACCAGTCCGGCACCCGCTTGATGGTCCATGTCTCCGGCACTCCCATCGCGCTATCCGACGTCCTTGAATTTCTGGGCCCCGGCGACATTAGCACCCACGCTTTTAATGGCCTGCCCGAGAATATCCTGGACCGGAACCTCAAGATTAAGCCCCAAGTAAAAGAGGCCGTGGGCCGCGGAGTGATCATGGACGTGGCCCACGCGGGAGTCCACTGCGACGTGGAGGTTGCCCAGGCCGCGATGCAGCAGGGGCTGTTCCCCCACACCATCAGCACCGACATCCACAATCCGCCGCCGGACCGCACTGTCTACAAGATGAATGACCTGGTGAGCAAGTTCCACGCTATGGGCATGCCTCTCAACGACGCCATCACCGCCAGCACCAGCACCCCCGCCAAAGTATTGGACTTGGGTGACACCATCGGCTCCCTGGCCGTCGGCATGAGCGGTGACGCCGCCGTGTTCGACATGCGGGAAGGTGCCTTCAAGTGGATCGACTCGGCCGGGCACTCCCAGGACGGCAAGGTCCGCCTGGACACCTACCTAACCGTCAGGGCCGGCCAAGTAGGCTGGCGCGAAGGCCGGCTAATGCAAATGGGCGAGTGCTAGGGCAGTACAACTGCGTATTTTTGGACGAGTAACCTAGCTTCGGTGAACGCCCGCTCATGGTGAGCCTGTCGAACCACAGGTGTTTGGAATGACTTATCTTTAGGCATCGAAAATCCACCCGACTCCCCCTATAAAGGGGAGACCAAGGGGGGATTTTTGCGTCTGCAGTGAAATCCCAGTTCCCGAAGTCACTTCAACGCGTCGGCCAACACCTCTACCAAGTGCCGCGCCTTGCGGCCGGTTCCGTCCTCAACCTGCTGGCGGCAGGAGACGCCCATCACCGCCACCTCCCAGGCTTCATCCTTGGCCCGGATGGCCGGGAACAGGGCCTCTTCCCCGATCTTCATCGACAGGTCGTAATGCTCTTTCTCGTAGCCGAAGGACCCGGCCATGCCGCAGCACCCAGCGTTGACCAACTCGACCTGATAGCCGGGGGCCAGCCGTAGGGCCGCCATCGACGTTGACGTCCCCATCTCAGCCTTCTGGTGGCAATGGGCTTGAAATAGGACTTTCTTCTCCAGCTTTCCCATGTTCAGTTGCAACTTCCCGTCTTCCTGGAGCTTCATCAGGAACTCGTCGATCATAAAGGAGTTCTCGGCAACTTTCTTGGCCCGCTCGCCGCGGACCAGTTGCGGGTACTCATCCCGGAAGGTCAGCAGACAGCTTGGCTCGCATCCGATGACCGGGATACCAGCTTTAGCGTAGGCGTATAGCTGGTCAACGTTGGACACCGCGTTGGCCGTGGCATCGTCCAGTAACCCTTTGGAGATCATGGGCCGTCCGCAGCACGCGGTTTCTGACAGCACCACTTTCAGCCCGGCGGCTTCAAGCAACGCCACCGAGGCCTTGCCGATCTCTGGGTAGTTGTAGTTCATGTAGGTGTCGTTCAGTAGCACCACTGTGTTGATGGCCTGTGCGTTCCCTGCTCCCCGAGCGTTGAACCACTTCGAAAAAGTTTGCCGCACGAACTTGGGCGCCCTCCGTTTGGGGTGGATGCCCAGCAGCATCTGCGACATCATCTTGCCGATGGGGTTGGCGGCTATCAGGTTGGAGAAGGGAGCGGTCCGGCTACCCCAGGCGCTGAGCCGGTTGATGTGGCCGAATACTTTGTTTCGCAGCGGCGTTCCGTTGGCCCGGTGGTATTGGTCCAAGAACTCGTATTTGAGTTTGGCCATGTCCACGCCTGATTCGCACTCAGACTTGCAGCCCTTGCATTCTAGGCACAGGTCCATGGCCTCCCAGAGCCGTTTGCTGGTCATGGCGCCCTCTGGCAGCTTGCCCGAAAGCGCGGCCCGCAGCAGATTGGCCCGGCCCCGGGTGGAATGCTCCTCGTCCCTGGTGGCCACGTACGACGGACACATGGTCCCAACATGCTGACGGCAGGCGCCCATCCCGTTACACATCTCCACCGCGCCGGCAAAATCGGTGTCGATCGAGAAATCCAACTTGGTGGGAAGTGATGGGGCCCGGTAGTCGCCGCCGTAGCGCAGGTTCTGGTCCATGGGCGGGCAATCGATGATCTTGTTGGGATTCATGATGCCGTCGGGGTCGAAAGTCTCCTTTAGCTCTTGGAACAGCTTGTAGATCTCCGAGCCGAACATCTTCTCGTTCCACACGCCCCGGACGATGCCGTCGCCGTGCTCTCCGCTGAGGGAACCGCCGAACTCCTTGACCAGGTCGCTGATCTCGGCGGCGATGGACAGCATCTTGTTCACGCCGTCCTGGCTCTTCAGGCTGACTACTGGCCGGATGTGCAGGCAACCGACGCTCGCATGCCCGTAGTAGGCGGCCTCGGTCTCGTGGTTCCGGACAATCTCATCAAACTGCCGGACGAAGTCTCCCATCTTGTCCGGGTCCACCGCCGTGTCTTCCACGAAGGGCAGGGGTTTGGCGTCGCCATGCATGCTCATCAGCAGGCCCAACCCGTTCTTCCGCACCGCCCAGACGCTGGCCTGGGCCGCCCGGTCCAGCATGTTCACCGTGGCGTAACCGTGGCCGCGGCGGGCCATGTCTTCCTTCAATTTTTCGGTCTTGTCGGTGAGCTCCACTTCCGACTCCCCGTAGAACTCCACCACTAGGATAGCTCCCGGATTTCCCTCGATGAACCCCATATTGGAGGCGAGCCCAGATGATTGCCGGGAGCGCTCCAGCACATTCTTGTCCATGATTTCGATGGACGACGGGTCGTGCTCCAGGATGTGCTGCACGGCGTCGCTGGCCCCGAAGATGTCTTGGAAGTGGACAACGCCCAGGGCCGTCATGGTGGGCCTGGGAACCAGGTTGATCTTGATTTCGGTAATCACGCAGAGGGTGCCCTCAGAACCGACGACCATCTTCGTCAGATTGAAGGGCGAGTCGGTCAGGAATTCGTCCAGGTTGTAGCCGCTAACCCGGCGCATGATGGCGGGGTAGCGGGCCTCGATCTCGGCGATATTTTCCTGGGCGAGCCGCCGCACTCCGCGGTAGATCTCCGATTCCAACCCTGCGCCGCTAAGCTTGGCTTCCAGTTCCCTGGCGTCCAGCTCCTGGAAATGGCTCTGGGTGCCGTCGGACAAGATAACGGAAACCTCTTTGATATGATCAAGGGTCTTGCCGTAGATCACTGAATGGGCCCCGCACGAGTTGTTGCCGACGCCGCCGCCCACGCAAGCTCGGCTGGAGGTTGTTGGGTCGGGGGCGTACATCAGGTTATAGGGCAGCAGTTGGCGGTTTAGGTCGTCCAGCACGATGCCCGGCTGGACCCTGGCCCACTGCTCCTCCTGGTTGACCTCGATTATTTGGTTTAGGTACTTGCTGAAGTCGGTGACGATGGCGTGGTTTACGGTCTGCCCGGCCAGGCTGGTCCCGCCTGCCCGGGGAAGAACGGGCACTCCGTTTTCTTTCGCCACTTCAATTACGGCCAAGACGTCTTCCACGTTGCGGGGTATGACCACGCCCACCGGCTCCATCTGGTAGATGCTGGCGTCGGTGCTGTAGAGCACGCGGGAGAAGGGGTCGAATCTAACCTCGCCCGAGACCCGGCGTTTTAGCGCCTGCTCGATGTCGCCTCGTTCCGATGCGTGGACCCGTGTCTCTGCCGTGGTGGCCATGTGGTTACTCCCGTTGTTATCAGTCCCGATTCAAATCGGAACTTTCAGCGGTCAGCTTATCGGAATCGGGATTTGGCTTCAAGCTGGAGTGAGGCTCCGGGCGGGATTTGTGGACAGTTGGCGGCGGATGTAAACTGATGGCCGACCTGAATTTAAGGGAGCCTTAATTGAAGATCGCTTATTCGCTGTCCAACAACCAGGGCATGGAAGATGTCCAAGGGGTGGTGGACCTGGCCGTCCGCTGCGAGGAGCTCGGGTTCGACTCAGTCTGGGCCAGCGAGCACGTCTTCAACGTCAGCTACGTCTACGACCGTATCGGCGACAAACCCTACTACGAACCGCTGACCGTCCTTACCTACGTGGCGGCCCGCACCACTACCATCGGCCTGGGCACCAGCGTCCTGGTCCTCCCCTACCACAACCCCATCCGCTTGGCCAAAGTCTCCGCCACCCTGGACGTTTTGTCCGGCGGCCGGCTGATGCTGGGTGTCGGGGTGGGAGTTATCGAAGAAGAGTTGGAGGCCATGGGCAGCCCTTACGCCGAGCGGGGCGCCATCAGCGATGAGACCATCGCCATCATGAAAGAACTGTGGACCAAAGAAGACCCAAGCTTCCAGGGCAAGTACCACAGCTTCTGGGGTATGAAATTCACGCCCAAGCCGGTGCAAAAACCCCACATACCCATAATCATCGGCGGCACCAGCAAGGCCGCCATCCGCCGGGCCGCCCGCTCCGGCACGACCTGGCACCCAACGGCCCTGTCTCCCGAGGCGCTGGCCGAGGGCATGGACTACCTGAAAGAACAGGCCGTAGTGGCCGGCCGCGACCCCTCGGAGATCAGCGTCTCAGTCAGCGCCGCTATGGGAAACACCCACAACCACGACCGCTATTCGCTGGGCGAAGACCCAGAAGAGATACTGGAGCGTTCGCGGAAGTACCAGGAGATGGGCCTTGAGCGATTATTGATTTCGCCCAACACCCGAGACCAAAGCCAACTCCGCCCCATCATGGAGATGCTGGCGGAAGTAGTCATACCCGCAGTCCAAAGCTGAACGCTGATAGCTGAAAGCTGTCAGCTTATTAAGGAGTCCCCAATGACGACCCATTCGGCATCAGAAGTCAAAGCCCTGCAGGAGTCGGCCCTGGAGCATCTCTGGGTCTACTTGCGGGAGCCCAGCGACATGGCTGAAAAGGGAGACCCGGCCATCTTCGTCAGCGGCGAGGGTGTTCACGTAACCGACGCCAACGGCAACACGTCCATCGACGGCATGTCTGGGCTGTGGCTGAAGAACGTGGGCTACGGCCGCAAAGAGATCGCCGACGCCGCTTACGAGCAGATGCTGAACCTGACTTATATGCCCCTGGGCACCACCACTGAACCCACCATTCGCCTTGCCGAGAAGATTTCGCAGATAGCGCCGGGCGACATGACCCGGTCCTTCTTCACCAGCGGCGGGTCGGAAGCAGTTGAAACAGCCATCAAACTATCCCGCGCCTATTTCAAGCGGGTCGGCGAACCCAACCGCACCAAGTTCATTAGCCGCAAGGGCTCCTACCACGGCGCCACCATGGGCGCACTGGCCCTGGGTGGCTCCCATCTCTACCCCAAACTCGACTACGAACCCCTGATGCCTGGTGTCTTCCACGTCCCCCAGCCGCTACCCTACCGGTGCGAGTTGGGTGGCCAGACCCCCGAAGAATGCGCCGAGCTCTGCGTGAACGCGGTCGAAGAGATGATCAAGTTCCAGGACCCGGAGACCATCGCCGCCGTATTTGCCGAGCCCATCTCCAGTCCCCTGGGCTGCGCGGTCCCCGGCGACAACTACTGGCCCCGGCTGCGGGAGATCTGCGACAAGTACGGTGTTTTGCTCATCGCCGACGAAGTCATCACCGGGTTTGGCCGCACCGGCAAGATGTTCGCCACCGAGCATTGGGGCGTGGTGCCCGACATGATGACCGTGGCCAAGGGCATCACCAGCGGCTACATCCCCATGGGCGGCTGCATCACTCGAGGCGAGATATCCGACGCCTTCATCGGCAGCCCCAAGGCGTCCTTCAAGCACGTCATTACTTTTGGAGGTCACCCGGTTGCGGCTGCAGCCGCTCTCAAGAACATTCAGATAATGGAAGAAGAAGGGATGGTAGAGAACGCCGCCAAGCAGGGGGCTTACCTGTTGGACGGGCTCAAGGAAATGAAGGACAAGTACAAGATGATCGGCGACGTCCGCGGTCTGGGCCTGTTCTGCGGCGTCGAGCTGGTCGCCGACCGGGAGACCAAAGAATACTTCCCCACAGAGGCCGACCTGGCCAACCGCATCACCGAGGGCTTCGCCGAGAACGGCCTGCTCCTCCGAGGTGGAGACCGCATGAACGTAGCGCCTCCCCTATGCATCACCTCCGGCGAGGTTGACGAGCTAGTCACCATCATGGACAAAGTATTCGGAAAAGTTTCTCAGTCTCTGGGCGTATAACTGGCGCTAAAGACAAAAATCTCTTTCCCCCGCAAAGGAGAAGGTTAGGATGGGGGCATTTGCCCTCTGCATCAGACATGGTTGGTGGAGAAACACCGCCCCACCCTCTCCCGAGAGCGGAAGAGGGGACACAATCTCTAGGGCAGCGTCCCGAATATCTCCGCCATCCGGCGCACCCGCTCCGGGTTGACCTTGTTGGTGACGATACCGCCTTCTTTCAGGCTGGTGCCGATGATTGCGCCGTCGGAGTGCTCGATCACACGCCAGATGTTCTTCTCGGTTACCCCGCTGCCCACCAAGACCAGGCCGTCGGGCGTGGCGCGCCGCACTATAGACACATCGAAACTGGCGGTTTCTTCACCCGTCGCGGCGCCAGACACGATCAAGCCGTCGGCCAAGCCCCTCTGGGCGGTCTCTCTGGCCATCAGACCTAAGTCAACGGAGCCCAAAGGCACTGCATGTTTCACCAGAACGTCGGCTAGCACCTGGACGTTGGATTCCAGGTCTTTGCGGTGGCGCATAACCTGGTATGCCTCGCCCTCGATCAGACCTTCCTCGGCGGCCATCACGCCGTAGTGGACGTTCACCCGGATGAACTTGGCTCCTGTGACGGCAGCTATGCCAAGGGCGGACAGAGCGTCGTTCCGCAGCATGTTGATGCCCACGGGAACGTTCACCACCTCTTCCACCCGCTCCACCGCCACGGTCATGCCGGCGATGGTCTCGGGGTCCAGACGCCCGGTGCGGAATGGGACATCGCCGAAGTTCTCCACGATGATTCCATTAACACCGCCCTGTTCCAGGATATTCGCCTCTTCTTCAGCCCGGTCGATCACCGCGCGCATACTTCCGCCCCACCGTGGGGAGCCGGGCAGGGGCAGCAGGTGGACCACACCAATGAAAGCCTTGGACACGCTAAATAGGTCACGGCTCATTGTTTAACTGTTCAACTCCAAAATCTGGTTTAGATTGGATTCTACCTCGCTGAGGTCCCGGGGGAAACCAGACCGATCTTCCGTTCAATCATGCTCTGTTTGATGGTCCGGATGATACCGGTAGTGACCGACGGGAATACGAGTCCAGCTTCTTCCCAATCATTCATAAGGTGATCGCCCGGTAGCAACCGGCAGGTGTTACTGGTGATTGCGCACACCACGGCTTCCTGTCTGCCTTGCATGTATTCGTCCGAGCTGAGGAGCAGCACCGGCCGGCGTTTGCTCTCGGTCTAAGATGCGAATACGAACTTGACTAGGGCGATATCTGCTCGCCTATCGGCTGCCTGACCGAAAGCACCGTGTTGTCATAACGATGTTACAATATGGGCCGTAAATTGGGTGAGGGTGGAGCTGTATGCCCCAGGATTTTATCCACGTCAAAGGCGCTCGCGAGCATAACCTCAAGAATATCGAGATCACCATTCCCCGAGACAAACTGGTGGTGATCACCGGAGTATCCGGTTCCGGCAAGAGTTCCCTGGCTTTCGACACCATCTACGCAGAGGGCCAACGCCGCTACGTAGAGTCTTTGTCAGCCTACGCCAGGCAGTTCCTGGGCCGGATGGACAAACCGGACGTCGACTACATCGAGGGTCTCTCCCCGGCCATATCCATCGACCAGAAGGGTGTTTCCCACAACCCCCGGTCCACCGTTGGCACGGTAACGGAGATTTACGACTACCTGCGGCTGCTGTTCGCCAGGGTGGGCCTGCCCCACTGCCCCAAATGCGGCCGTCCTGTGGAGCGGCAGACCATCTCTCAGATCGTGGACTCCATCATGAGCCTGGAAGAGGGCAGCCGGATCACGCTGATGGCGCCCAAGATTCGCCGCAAGAAGGGCGAACACCTGGACGTGTTTGAGACCGCCCGCCAGTCTGGTTTCGTCCGGGTCAGGGTCAACGGCGAGATCTTCATGCTTGAGGAGATGGGCGACCTGAATCTGGACCGGAAGAAGTGGCACTACATCGAGCTGGTCGTCGACCGCCTGATCATACGGCCCGATACCGAGACCAACCGAGTGGCCGAGTCGGTGGAGACAGCCCTGCGCGAAGGCGAAGGAGTGGTCGAAGCCCACGTGGAAGATGGCGAGACCCTGGTCTTCTCCGAGCAATTCGCCTGCACCAAGTGCAATACCAGCCTGCCGGAGATCGAGCCCCGAACATTCAGCTTCAACAGCCCCCACGGCGCCTGCAGTGACTGCACGGGGCTGGGCTACAAGCTGTCTTTGGACCCCGAGCTGATCATATCCAACCGGGAGCTCTCGCTGTCCCAGGGCGCCATCGCGCCGTGGACCCGCGGCGGCCCCTCCAGCAGTTGGTACATCAGTCTGATGGAATCGGTGGCCCAGGCCAATGGCTTCTCCGGGAAGACGCCAGTCAAGGACCTGGACCGGAAACACATAGACATGATCCTGTACGGAAACGACGAGAAGAAGGTGACAGTACGGCACCGCACCCACCGTGGCCAGAGCTATGAATGGGACACCAAGTTCGAGGGAGTCATCCCCAACCTGGAACGCCGTTACAAGCGCACCGAGTCCGACTACATGCGCCATCAGATAGAGCGCTATATGTCTGCCCGCCCCTGCCAGTCCTGCGGCGGGAGACGGCTGCGCCCCGAAGCCCTTTCCGTGAAGGTCTGCGGCCTGGGGATAATGGACGTCTGCGCAAAGAACATCGGCCAAGCGGCCGAATGGATCAGGGATATCGACCCCGACGCCCCCGGCCCCCACAAAAAGAAGGTGCTGACCACCCGGGAGAAGACCATCGCCAACCAGGTCTTGAAAGAGATCGAAGGGCGGGTTAAGTTCCTGGAGGGCATCGGCCTGGACTACGTGACCATGGACCGCACCGCCCGGACCCTGTCCGGCGGCGAGGCCCAACGGGTGCGTTTGGCTACCCAGATCGGCTCCGGACTGACCGGCGTGCTCTACGTGTGCGACGAGCCCACCGTGGGCCTGCATCCGCATGACGACCACCGGCTGATAGACACCCTGCTGCGGCTGAAAGACCTGGGCAATACCGTAGTCGTCGTCGAACATGACGAAGCCATGATGCGGGCTGCCGATTTCATAGCCGACCTTGGCCCCGGCGCCGGCGAACATGGTGGCCACGTGGTCGCCACCGGGACCGTCGCCGACATCGAAGCAAACCCCTACTCGCTGACCGGCGCCTACCTCAGCGGCCGCAAGGTCGTGCCCTTCCCGGAGAAAAGGCGCAAAGGGAACGGCGATGAGATCGTGGTCAAAGGGGCGAAAGAGAACAACCTCAAAAATATTGACGTCAAATTCCCTCTGGGACGCTTGGTGTCGGTCACCGGTGTTTCCGGTTCTGGAAAGAGCAGCCTGGTCTACGAGATTCTCTACAAGAAGCTGAACCAGGTAATCAACAAGGGGCGGGACCTCCCCGGTGTGCACAAAGAAGTGCAAGGCATCGAAGCAGTGGACAAGGTCGTTAACATTGACCAGTCGCCCATCGGCCGCACCCCACGGAGTAACCCGGCCACTTACACCGGGGCATTCACGCCCATCCGAGACCTTTTCGCCAGTCTGCCCGAGGCCAGGGTGCGCGGCTATGCGCCGGGCCGGTTCTCCTTCAACGTCAAGGGAGGCCGCTGTGAGGCCTGCCAGGGTGAGGGCTACAACCAGATAGAGATGCAGTTCCTGCCTGACGTCACCGTCCCATGCGAGATATGCCAGGGCAAGCGCTACAACCGGGAGGCGTTGGAAGTAACCCTCCGAGGAAAGAACATCGCCGAGATCCTCGACATGACCGTGGCCCAGGCGTTGGAGTTCTTCATAAACTTCCCCCGTATCAAGCCGAAACTGGAGACTATGCGCGATGTGGGCCTTGGCTACATTCGCCTGGGGCAGCCGGCAACCACCCTTTCGGGCGGTGAAGCCCAACGGGTGAAACTGGCCACCGAACTATCTAAGCGTGCCACCGGTAAGACCATCTATCTGTTGGACGAGCCCACCACCGGCCTTTCCTTCTCGGACTGCGCCGCTCTGTTGGGTGTCCTGCACCGCCTGGTGGACACCGGCAATACGGTCATATTGATCGAGCACAACCTGGACGTCATCAAAAACTCGGACTGGCTGATCGATCTGGGCCCTGGCGCCGGCGACAAGGGTGGCAAGCTCATCGCCACCGGCACCCCGGAGCAGTTGGCCGCCAATGTCAAGTCCTTCACTGGCAAGTACCTGAAGCGGATACTGAAGCCGGCCGGGCGCGGGACCAAACCCGCCAAGGCCAAAGCCACCGTCCGAAAGTCGGCCAAGGCCCCAAGCAAGGCGAGAGAACCGGCAGTTGCGGCTGTGGGCGATTAGCCGGGTCATACCAGGGCTTTGGCTCTGCTAGAATCAAAACAGAGATTAGGAAACACCGACCATAAAAACACGACTGGGAGATGCGATATGGCACTGCATTATGACGGCGAAGTGAAGATCACCAAGGTTGCCCAGATGAGCCCAATGATGAACAACGGCTACCTGATCACCTGCCCCGAGACCAACGAATGCATACTGATCGACACGCCAGGGGAGCCCGAGAAATTGCTGAACGCCATCACCGACGAGAACATCAAAGCCATATTGATCACCCATAACCACGGTGACCACCTGGCCGGGTTCGGCGAGATCACCGGCAAGGTGGACGCTCCGGTGGGCATCTCCCCCGCCGACGCCCATGCCCTGCCCCGGCCTCCAGAGATCGACCTGACCGACGGCACGGTCATCAAGTTCGGCAACCAGGAACTCACCGTCCTGAACACCCCCGGCCACACTGACGGCGCTTCCTGCTTCTTGGTTGGAAAGCACCTGTTCTCCGGCGACACGCTGTTCCCCGGCGGCCCGGGCAAGTCCCGCAGCCCGGAGGCATTCGTCCAACTGCTGAACAGCATCACCAGCAAACTGCTAACCCTGTCCGATGACACGGCCGTCTACCCCGGGCACGGCGACGACACCACCATTGGCGAAGCCCGCCGACGCCATGCTGACTTCTCTTCCCGGTCGCATCCGGCGGACATGTCCGGCGACGTGGACTGGCTTAACTCGTAGTCCGAATCTTCAACAAACCCTAGTCAAGACCCCGAGGAGTACATGTACCAACGTTCTGTGCTGGATAACAAGCTGCGCGTTCTGACATCGACCATGGATCATACCCAGTCGGTATCCATGGTCATCTGCGTCGGAGCAGGTTCCCGATACGAATCCGACGAACTGGCTGGCGTCTCCCATTTCATAGAGCATCTGCCCTTCAAAGGCACCGAGAACTGGACCACAGCCCGCGCGGTTAGCGAGGCCATAGAGGGTGTCGGCGGCGTGATGAATGCCAGCACTGACCGTGAGATGACCGTCTTCTGGATCAAGGTTGCCCGCCTCCACTACAAGACTGCATTCGCCGTTCTGATGGACATGCTCCTCTATCCCCGTCTTGACCCGGAAGAGGTGGAGAAAGAGCGAGAGGTGATCCAGGAAGAGCTGCGCATGACCTACGACCAGCCGTCGTACCGGGTGGACCTGTTGATCGACGAGGCGATGTGGCCAGACCAGGCCATGGGCCGCGACGTCGGCGGCACCCTGGAGACGGTGGCGGACATCCAGCAGAAGGACATCCGCGAGTACATGCACCGGCAGTACAACCCGGCCAACACCGTGGTGGCCGTCGCGGGCAACGTGAGCCATGAAGAAGTTGTGGACATGTTGGCCGAGACAACCAAGGATTGGAAGCCGCTGGAGTCATTGGACTGGGAATCGGCTGTCGACTACGCCGGGGGGCCGCTGGTCAAGGTGGAGCGCCGCCGCAGTGACCAGACCCACATGTGCTTGGGCGTTCCGGGCCTGTCTCTTAGCCACCCGGACCGGTACGCCTTCAACCTGATGAACACCATACTGGGCGACGGCATGAGCAGCCGACTGTTCTTGAATCTACGGGAGGAACATGGCCTGGCCTATGACGTGCACAGTTCCACCAGCAACTTCCGGGACACTGGCTCCTTGGTGGTCTACTGCGGCGTTGAGCCAGGCAAGACCAACGACGCCGTGAAGACCATCGTCGAAGAATTCCAAGGTATGCACCAGACGCCCGGCGAACAAGAACTAAACAAGGCTAGAGAGTACTCCAAGGGCCGGCTGTTGCTCCGCATGGAAGACACCCGTGCGGTCGCGTCTTGGCTGGGTGCCCAGGAGCTTCTACAGGGCAGCGTCCGTACCCCGGACGAAGTGGTTGAATCTCTGGATGCCGTGCAGCCTGCGGACATCGGCAAGGTGGCCAAGGAATTCCTGAATGACGAGAAGATGCGCCTCGCCGTGGTCGGCCCCCGCGGCGGCGTCAAAACGTTGACGGGAATGCTTAGTTTCTAAGCCGGGAGCAAAACCAATGAACTAAAACGTCCTCTGCGTAAAAATGTGGGGGCCGTTTTATTGGCACTCTTAACTGATTAATGGCGGCTTAGGCGGTTTCCGCCTCTACGGTGTTGTTGAGCACCCCAATGTTAGGTATCTCAACCTCTACTTTGTCTCCCGGCTTCAATGCCACCGTTACGCCGGTGCTGCCGGAGAACACCAGGTCTCCAGGCCGCAGCGTCACCTGCTGGCTGATGTAGCTGACGATCTCGGCAAAGCTGAACAGCATCTCTTCGGTGCGACCGTGCTGGACCTCTTCGTTATTGAGCCGGACGATCATCTCCAGCTTCTGCGGGTCGACTTCAGTGTCGATCCATGGGCCCACCGGCGCGAAAGTATCGGCGCCCTTGGCCCGCCAGAACGTCCAGTCGTCCTTCTGCCAGGTGCGGTCGCTAACATCGTTGCCGCAGGTGTATCCCAGGATGTATTTAGGGGCCTCCTGGGGCGTCACGCCATGGCAGAGCTTGCCGATGACCGCCACGGCCTCGCCCTCGTAATGGACGTCGGTCGAGGCCGTGGGGAGAATGATGGGCTCGTCGGTGCCGGTGAGAGAGCCGCGGGCCTTGATCCAGGGCTCCGGGTGCTCGGGCACCGTGGGGTTCTCATCGCCAAGCACCCCCGCGGCGAACTCCAAATGGTTGGCGAAATTAAGGCCCGGACACCAGATCTCCGACGGTTCCGTAGGAGGTAAGATCTTCACGTTCTGCAGCGGGTGCTTGGTATCGGTCATGCGGAAACGAGTAAATATACTGCCCCGAATCTCCACCACCTCATCACCCTTGACCACCCCAAACGCGGTCCTTCCATTGCTGCGGAAGCGTGCGATCTTCATGCTACTCCTATTGAATTGTCGAGTTAAAGAACTGGGAGTCAATCGGGGATTCTACTGGTTATGCCCATGCTAGGCAAGGGGTTTTCAGGGTTGTCCGCAAATTGCTCACGGACTAAAATACCTGCCGCAGAGTAGTTTTATATGTGAAACCCGTTAGCGTTTCAAACAAGCCGCGGTCCCGCCCCATATTTGCTGAGAAGGAGACCCCTTGAAACTAGGATTTTTCGTCACCAACCAATACCTGCTCGGCGAGTCCATGGCGCAGAAGATCCAGGACAGCGCCGAGCAAGTCAGGGCCGCCCGAGACGCGGGTTTCAGCCTGATCGCCACCGGCCAACACTACCTGGCGGCGCCCTACCAGATGAGCACGGTGTTTCCGTTGCTGTCCCGTTTGGCCGCTGAAGCCGGTGACATGCAGGTGGCCGCCACGGTCATATTGGTGCCCCTGCATAATCCGGTGGAGCTGGCCGAAAGCATCGCCACCCTGGACTGCATCACCAACGGTAAGTTCGTCTTCGGGGTCGGTTTGGGCTACCGGGACGAGGAATACACCGCCTTCGGTGTCGAACGGAGCACACGCGTCGGGCGAATGAACGAGGCCATGGGCCTGATCAAACGGCTGTGGAGCGAAGACGAGGTCGAATTCAACGGAAAGTACTACACCGTGCCCAAGACCAAGATTAGCACCAAGCCCGTGCAGGCCCCGCATCCGCCTATCTGGGTCGCCGCCAACAACGATGTGGCCATCCGCCGCGCCGCCCGTTGGGGCTACCCCTGGCTGATCAATCCCCACGCCACCGTGCCCATGGTTGCCGAACAGTGGGTCCAGTACAAGGCCGCCCTGGATGAATTCGGTCAGCCGGTGCCCGAAGAACTGCCGATGATGCGGGAGATGTACGTGGCCCAGGACCGGGAGACGGCCTTCATCGAAAGCCAGCCCTTCCTTGAGGGCAAGTACAAGGCCTATGCCGCCTGGGGCCAGGACAAAGCCCTGCCCGGCGAGGTGAGCTTCAGCGTGCCCTACCAGGACCTAGCCAAAGACAGGTTCCTGTTGGGCTCGCCCGACGACATCGTCTCCGAGTTCCGGCGCTACTCCGATGAACTGGGCGTGAACCACATGATCTGCCGGATGCAGTGGCCCGGCATGCCCCAGGAACAAGTACTGGAGCAGATCGAACTGCTCGGCCGGGAAGTGATTCCCCGGATCAAGGATTTCTAGGCAGAGCCGTAGCGGTCGAACACCGTGATTCAGGCGCGCCTCACGTAGCTAGCCTGCGCCTGAACCATGCTAAACTGAAGCCGTTCTCGGTCTATTGAACCAACGGTGACCAAGTGATTACTGCCTGGACGGACTACCGTCCGGCGAAGCGGGTGTAGAGTGTGGTCCCTCCTGGAGATATTGGAGTGGTGCCCCTATGGGTCGGGGTATTCGTTTTGCTGGGACTAGCCCTAGCGGTTTTCCATTACGCTTTCTATACCAGGGTCGTCCGCCTGGTCCTACAAGGCAAAACGACAGCCCGGTTCGACCGCCCCATGGAGCGTATGTGGGGCGCATTGGCCATCTCCCTCGGACAGCAGAAGGTGCTGCAGCGGGTGAAGTACGGCGACTATGCCGGTATCGGCCACGCCACCATCTTCTGGGGCTTCCTGACCTTCATGCTCAGCTACGGCATCTTTATCTTCGTGGCATCGGCCAAAGGCGGGTTCCCTGCTTGGCTGCTCACTGAGACCGGAGTCAGGGTCTATAGTAGCTACCTAGACATCTCGTCCGCGGTGATGCTGGTCGTCCTAGTCTGGGCGTTCGTCCGCAGATGGGTCGTAAAACCCAGTCGACTAAGATTTGATTTGACCCGGCACTCCGACGCCCTGATCATCGTTCTTCTGATCACGGGACTGATGATTTCCACATTGCTGACCCACGCTTTCTGGGTGGCCCAAGGCGGAACTGGCCCTGAGGCCGACGTCTACATCGGCAAAGCCCTGGGCGAACTGTTCATGGACTGGGGTGTGGGTATCTCGGCCGCCAACACGCTGCAAGGCGTATTCTGGTGGTCCCATCTGTCCATAATCCTGATCTTTACGGTCTACATCCCGTTCACCAAGCATATGCACATGTTTGCCGCCCCGGTGAACGCCTTCTTCCGATCCTTGGAGCCCAAGGGGGCACTTCCCCTCATGGACCTGGAGAACACCGAGAAATTCGGCGCAGGGCGTGTGCAGGACTTCACCTGGAAACAACTCTTGGACGGCTACGCCTGCGCTGTGTGCGGCCGCTGCTCCGACGCCTGCCCGGCCAACCTGACCGGCAAACAGCTCTCTCCGATGCACATCGTGGAGAACTTGAAGGACCACATGGTCGCCATCGGCCATCAGGGCGAGCGCAATGCTGAGCATGTGGAACCCACGTCAATCTTGGACGGTGTCATCTCCGAGACTTCAATCTGGGACTGCCTAAACTGCGGCGCCTGCATGGAGGAATGCCCGGTGACGGTGGAGCATGTGCCGACCATCATGGACATGCGCCGCTATCTGGTCTTGGAGGAGTCCAGAGCGCCTGAGTCGGCCATGAACGCCCTGCTCAGCCTAGAGCAGCGGGGTCATCCTTGGCGCGGCACCCAGTACTCCCGGACCGATTGGGCCGAGGGCCTGGATGTGCCCAACCTGGCCGAGAAACCCGACGCTGAAGTCCTTTTTTGGGTCGGTTGCACTCCGGCACTGGAACAACGCAGCCAGGCCATCGCACGGTCGATGGCAAAGGTGCTGAAGGCCGCCAAGGTGGACTTCGCCATCCTGGGCGACGAAGAGACCTGCACCGGAGACCCGGCCCGGCGCATGGGCAACGAGTACCTGTTCCAGATTCTAGCAGCACAGAACATCGAGACAATGAACGGCTACAACGTGAAGAAAGTGGTGACCATTTGCCCCCACTGCTTCAACACCATGAAGAACGAGTACCCCCAACTGGGTGGTAACTTTGAAGTGCTGCACTACAGCCAGTTCGTGGATCAGCTCATCGGCAAGGGCGACATCAAGCCCGTGAAGATGATGGACGTCACCATGGCCTACCACGATTCCTGCTTCCTGGGCCGTCACAATGGTGTCTATGACGAGCCGCGCAAAGTGGCCAAGGCCATACCCGGCCTCAAGTTGGTTGAGATGGGCTCCCGCTGCCGCGAACGGGGGTTCTGCTGCGGAGCCGGCGGCGGCCACATGTGGATCGAAGAGAGCCAAGGCACCAGGGTGAATCACGCCCGCACCGACCAGTTCTTGGAGACCGGGGCTGACACCGTGGGCGTTTCTTGTCCCTTCTGCGCCCAGATGATTGAAGAAGGCGTCCAAGCCAAGGGTCTGGACTCCGAGAAACAAGTTAAGGACGTCCTGGAAATCTTGGCTGACAGCCTGGAGCTGTGATAACCCTATGCCGATAAATGAAGTGGACATAGTCAGCTTGTGCGGAGAATGCGGAACCGAGATCGAGACCGTAACGGTGAAGAAGGACAACATGATGCTCTTCACCAAAGAACTGGCACATTGTTCCAAATGCCAGGCCGATCGTCCCCAAGTCCGCGACGTGGCTGGCCGCCTGGACTTTATCGAAAAAGAGCAGCAGAGCTACCCCCAATCCGTGCCCGCCGAGCCGTTTCCAGACCAGAACTCAGGTAAATAAGGCCGGTCCCGATGCCTGACAAAGAGACCGTATTGGTCCTGACCAGCAATCTGATCTTCATGCCCCGCATCGAAGCTGCAGCCGAAGCAGGCGCACCGGACACCGTCACCGCCGCCACCGCCACCACCTTAATGGAGGCGGTGGCGGAACATTGCGTGCCGCTGGTGCTGGTTGACCTGGAGATGGACGAACCGATCTGGATCGAAGCTCTGGAAAGCCTCAAGACGGCCAAGACACCGGGAACCAAGGTTGTTGCCTACGGCCCCCACGGTGAGCCGGAAACCCTGCGGAAGGCCCGTGATCTGGGCAGCGACGCTGTTCTAATCAAACGGGACTTCTCCGAAGGGCTGATCGAATTGTTGGCCAGCCGGGGCGTATCGGCATCTAGCTGACACCATGCTTGGGCGCGCTCGTTGGCTCCTGGTCCGCGTTCTCGTCGGGGCGTCTATCGTCTACGGAGTGATCTTCATCGTGCTCTGGACCCAGCTTGAAAAGCGGTTCGTGTTCTTCCCGGTAGCCGAGTTGCTATACACGCCCAACGACGTGAACCTCCAATACGAAGACGTCCGCATCCAGACCTCCGATAGTTTGGAATTGCAGGGCTGGTTCGTCCCCGGAGAGCCCGAGGCAGCATCCGGGCCGGATTCCAACGTCACCTGGCTGTGGTTCCATGGCAACGGCGGCAACATCGGCCACCGCATCGGCGAGCTGGTGCTGGCCCACCACCGGACTGGGGCCAACATCTTCATCTTCGATTACCGAGGCTACGGCGAGAGCGAAGGAACTGCTTCGGAGCAGGGCACCTACCTCGATTCAAGTGCGGTGATCGAGTATCTGGCGTCACGCCCTGATGTGGACTCGGACCGGATAGTCTACCTGGGCCACTCCCTGGGCGCTGCGGTGGCGCTGGAGCTAGCGCTGACCCGGCCACCCCTGGCCATGGTGCTGGTCTCGCCCTTCGCGTCGGTGCGCGACATGGCCAACCTGACGCTGCCATTCCCGCCGGCGGGCTGGCTGGTCCGGAGCCATTACGACAGCATATCCCGCATCCGCCAGATCGACGTTCCTATCTTGGTGCTACACGGCGACCAGGACGAGACCGTGCCCATATCCCAAGGCCGCAAGCTCTACGAGGCCGCCAACCAGCCGAAGCGATTCCAGACCCTGGAGGGGGCGGCACACAACGACACCTACGAAGTCGCCGGGGAGCAGTACTGGGGGGCGATAGAGTCGTTTCTGGCGGAGCGTTAGTAGGCCGGCATCATACGCCAGAGATGATCTCGATCTGGTAATCCAGGAGTTCCAAGTCTCGCCGAGATTCTTCGACGAACGCCACCACCTTGGAGATCATCTTATTGGCGTGGGCCGGTTCGGTGCTGACGCAGCAGACCGCCAGGGTTAACCGTTGCCACAGGTCATGGTCCTCCACTTCCGCCACTGCCACGTTGAACGTGTTTCGGATACGGGCTGAGAGAGAGCGGGACACCTGCCGTTTGTCCTTGAGACTGGCTGATTCGGGCAGATGGAGCATGATTCGGCAAACACCTACGTGCAAATGAATCTCCCGGCTGTGGCTGAAATGGGCTTGGAATGGAGGCGTGCGTTCTTGACTAGCATTGAGTCGCATTATAGATTATAGACAGCGGCATTCCGATTTAATGTCGTGAATCGCCCTAATTGAAGTCTGGGTTCACCCACTGGCCCTCTGATTTGGTAATTTTGCCAATAGAAAGCCATTGGTGAGGGAACTGAAACGCCATGGCTCCCAACTCCGATTCTCGACAGACTCACTCGGAAGTGCCCGAGGTCGTTATCAGTCGGCTTCCGCAATATGTGCGGATACTTAACCGGCTGCTGGACGATGGGATTCAGGTGGTTAGCTCTCAGCAATTGGGCGAGAAACTCCAGGTGACCCCCGCCCAGATTCGCAAAGACCTCAGCTATTTCGGACGTTTCGGCAAGCAAGGTCGCGGCTATAGCGTCAGCGACCTGTTGGACCGCCTCCGCCAGATACTCGGCATCAACTCCCCTTGGAACGTCGCCGTGGTCGGCGTGGGCCGCCTGGGCCGCGCGATCTTGAGCTACCCAGGGTTCAACCCCGACGGCTTCCATCTGGTAGCCGCGTTCGATCTGAACAACACGGTCGTCGGCAAGACTGTCGGCGGGCTGGTGGTGCGTAAGATGGACGAGTTGGACCAGATTGTGGAGCAAGAGAACATCAGCATCGCCATCGTCGCCGTCCCAGTGGAGTTTACCCAGAACGTGGTCGACCAACTGGTCGCGTGCGGAGTGCGGGCCATCCTCAATTACGCACCCATCACCCCTCAGGTCCGGGAGGGCATCCGCATACGCAACATCGACCCGGTACTGTCCCTCCAGTCCATGACCTACTACATCTCTGACGAATAGGTTCATTTCTCCTTGGCCACTGTTACCTACCAATGAGGTCCTTCGACAGGCTCAGGATGAACGGATTTTGCAGCAATCCTAATCCCCCATCCGTCATTCCGGCGGAGGCTGGAGTCCATGTAGGCTGCGTCAGTCAAAAGCCATTCAAGGGAACCGTCCTGGATTCCAGCTTTTGCCGGAATGACGGGTGGGAGGCATTCCCCGATGACAGAAAGGGCCCCGTTCTTACTCAGAAGATCGGGGCCCTTTCTGTCATCGTTATGCGGCAGACCCGCCGGAGCCGGGAGGCGGTTGGTTCCCGCGTGGCCTGCGGCGGCGCACTAGGTTGACTCGAACTTGGGCTCGTTGGAGGGAGCGCATGGCCCTTTCCAACTCCATTTCGGTTCCACGGTGGGCCAGGCGGTCTTGGGCCCGCTGGATGGCCTCTTCGGCGCGTTGCTCATCGATCTCATCGGAGCGCTCGCAGGCGTCGGCCAGCACGCTGACCTTATTGCCCAGCACTTCCATGAAGCCGCCGGACACCGCCACGTACATGTCTTCCTCACCGCTCTTCTTGACCGTCAACTCGCCGGGCTTGAGCATGGTCATCAACGGAGCGTGCATGGGAAGGATCCCAAGCTGCCCGTCGAACCCGGGCGCGATTACCATGTCCACTTCATCGGAGTAGACCTGGCGCTCGGCGGTGACTATTTCCAGATTCATCGGCATGGTTATCGATTATCCCTGGGCGGCCATCTCGGCGGCCTTTTCAACTGCCTCGTCGATGGTTCCGATCATGTAGAAGGCCTGCTCGGGCAGGTCGTCGTGTTGGCCGGACAGAATCTCGGCGAACCCTCGGATCGTCTCCCGTAACGGGACGTACTTGCCGGGCTGGCCGGTGAAGGTCTCAGCAACGAAGAACGGCTGGGTGAGGAAACGCTGGATCTTCCGGGCGCGGAACACGGTCTGTTTGTCATCTTCCGAAAGTTCTTCGATTCCGAGAATGGCGATGATGTCCTGCAGGTCTTTGTAGCGTTGCAGCACCTGCTGGACCTGACGGGCCAGGTTGTAGTGCTCTTCACCAACGATGCCTGGCTCCAAGATCCTGGAGTAGGATGCGAGAGGGTCCACTGCTGGGTAGAGGCCCTGGGCGGACAATGCCCGCTCCAAAGACACCACACCATCCAGGTGGCCGAATGTCGTTACGATTCCGGGGTCGGTGTAGTCATCGGCAGGCACGTAGATGGCCTGGAACGACGTGATCGAGCCGGCCTTCGTGGAGGTGATGCGCTCCTGGAGTGCGCCCATCTCGGTGCTTAGGGTGGGCTGGTAACCCACGGCGGAGGGCATCCGCCCCAGCAGCGCTGAAACCTCCATGCCCGCCAGAATGTACCGGTAGATGTTGTCGACGAAGAGCAGCACGTCTTGGTTCTGCTCGTCGCGGAAGAACTCGGCCATGGTCAGTCCGGTGAGGCCGATCCGGGCGCGAACGCCGGGGGACTCGTTCATCTGTCCGAACACCAACACGGTGCTCTCCAGCACGCCGGAGTCCTGCATCTCGTGCCACAGGTCGTTGCCTTCACGGGACCGCTCGCCAACGCCGGCGAAAACGGAAACGCCCTTATGGACGGCGCCGATGTTACGGATAAGTTCCTGAATGATAACGGTCTTGCCCACGCCTGCGCCGCCGTAGGCCCCGATCTTGCCACCCTTCATGAAGGGGGTGATCATATCGAAGACCTTGATGCCGGTCTCCAGAATCTCAACGGTCTGGACCTGGTCGTCGAAGGCAGGCGGGTCGCGGTGAATCGGCCATAGATTGGCTGATTCCACTGGTCCCAAGTTATCCAATGGAGACCCTGTAACGTCAAACAGGCGTCCCAGGGTCTCGGGGCCCACCGGCACTGAAACCTTGGCGCCGGTATCGTTCACTTCCACGCCGCGGGCCAGGCCGTCGGTGGCGCCCAAGGCCAAACAGCGGACCCAATTGTTGCCGATGTGCTGCTGCACTTCAAGCACTAACTTCTCCCCAACGTTGTCCAACTCAAGCGCGTCAAACAGATTGGGTAGTTCGTCCGCGGGAAATTCTATGTCTACGACGGTTCCGATTACCTGGACGACTTTTCCGGTTGCCATTGGCTTCTCCTGAGGGTTACTGGCTATGGGGCAATTTAGCCTTTCGTTAGAGGGATGGTTGCTATCTAAGTGCTTCTATCCTTCTAGGGCTATCTGGCCGCCAATCAGGTCTAAGAGTTCGTTGGTGATGCTTTCCTGCCGCAGCTTGTTCATCGTGAGTGTCAGGTCTCCGGCAAGCTCGCTGGCGTTGTCGGTGGCAGCCCTCATGGCCACCATCCGGGCGGATTGTTCGCTGGCTATGGCTTCCAAAATGGCGTGGTAAATCTGCATCTCCACGAATCTGGGAAGCAGGTTGTGCAGGACGGTTATGTTGCCTGGCTCGTAGATGTAGCCCACGCTCTGGGCGGAGGTCAGTTTCGCCGGGGCGATGGGCAGTAGTTTCTCGATAACCGGTTCTTGGACCATGGTGGAAACGAAATTGGTATAGGCCAGATATATTTCGTCGGTCTCGCCCTCGCAGTAGGATTCGATGACCATGTGGGAGATGGCGTGGGTGTCTATCAATAGCGGCGTCTCACCCAGGTCGGTGAACGTCGCTTTCAGGTTCTGGTTGGTGCGGGCCATGAAATCGCGGCCCTTGCGGCCCACGGCGATCGCCTGCACTGGGACTTGTTGTTCCAGCATGAACTGGCCGACGCGCCGGTTCAGGTTCGCGTGAAGGCCCCCGCAGAGACCCCGGTCAGGACTGACCATTAATATCGTGGACCTTTCCACGGTACGGACAGCCAGCAACGGCTGGGCACCATCCTGGTCGTCCATGGGCTGGCCGGCCAAGTTGGCGATGACCTCTTGAATCTTGACCGAGTATGGCCTTCCTTCAAGCACGTTCGACTGAGCACGCCGCATCTTGGACGCAGCGATTAGCGACATGGCATTGGTCACCTTGGCCGTGTTGTCCACGCTGCGTATCCGCCGACGTATGTCTCTAACGCTAGGCATCTATAAATCTGTTATCCAGTAAAGGTCGGCTTGAAATCGTTGATCGCCTTGGTCAGGTTGGCCGACACCTCGTCGGAGATGTCTTTAGTCTCATCGATGGCGGTCAGGATGTCGGGGTGAGAACCGGCGATGTAGCGCAGGAGCTGGTCCTGGAACGCGCCGACTTTCTCGATCTCCACGTCCTCCATAAGGCCCTCGTTCACCGCGAACAAGACAACCACTTCATTCCCCAAGGACAGCGGCACGTACTGCGCCTGTTTCAGCACCTCAGTGGCCAACTGGCCCCGAGCCAGCTGGGCCCTGGTGGCGGCGTCCAAGTCGGCGGTGCCGAACTGGGCGAAGGTGGCCAATTCCCGGTACTGGGCCAGCGCCAACCGGAGTTGACCTGCAACCTTGCGGATGGCCCTGGTCTGGGCCGCGCCACCCACACGGGATACTGAAAGTCCCACGTTCACCGCCGGGCGTATGCCGGAGTTGAACAGTTCAGGCTCCAGGTAGATCTGGCCGTCGGTGATTGAGATCACGTTGGTCGGGATGTACGCCGATACGTCGCCTGCCTGTGTTTCGATCACAGGCAGAGCCGTGATCGAACCGCCGCCGCTGCCTTCGTCCAGACGGGCGGACCGCTCCAACAAGCGGCTGTGCAGGTAGAATATGTCTCCGGGGTAGGCTTCGCGGCCTGCCGGACGCCGTAGCAACAGCGACATCTGGCGGTAGGCCCAGGCGTGCTTTGTAAGGTCGTCATAGACGATAAGGACGTCTTTGCCCTGCTCCATGAACTCTTCGGCCATGGCGCAGCCAGCGTAGGGTGCGATGTATTGCAGAGGGGCCGAGTCTGAGGCTCCAGCAGTGACGACGATTGTGTGATCCATGGCGCCTGCGGCTTCGAGAGAACCCACCACTTGGGCCACCTTGCCCTGCTTCTGGCCAATGGCCACGTAGACGCAAATCAGGTCGCCGCCCTTCTGGTTGATGATGGTGTCCAGAGCGATGGCGGTCTTGCCGGTGGAGCGGTCACCGATTATCAATTCGCGCTGGCCACGGCCGATGGGGATCATCGAGTCGACGGCCTTGATGCCGGTCTGCACTGGCTGGTCGACAGACTGGCGGGACACCACGTTGGGGGCCACTTTCTCAACGGACCGGCTACCGGTGGTGGCCACCGGGCCCTTGCCGTCCAGGGGCCGGCCCAAGGGGTCAACCACGCGGCCGATGAGAGCGTCGCCCACGGGGACCTCAATGATCCTGCCGGTGGACCGTACGCGCTGGCCTTCTTTAACCGCGTTGGGGTCGCCCAAGATGGCTGCGCCAACGATATCTGATTCCAAGTTCAACGCTAGACCAAGAACGTCATCTCCGAAATCCAACAGTTCGTTGGAGCGGACTCCCTGTAACCCTTGGATGCTGGCAACACCGTCGCCCACTTGGACCACCGTGCCCACATCCACCAGGGCCAAATCTCCGCCAAATTCTTCGATCTGACGCTTGATTAGCGAGACTATGTCCTGTCCTCTGGTTGCCATCAGAGGTTCTCCTTTTGACTAACGATTAAGCCGGATATTGCTACGCCGAGACGGCAATCTCCGTGTGTAAGCGGTTTCGTAGGCCGTCCAGCCGGGCCTTGGTGCTGCCGTCCAACAGCCGGTCGCCGATCTGTATCACCAGACCGCCCAGGATCGATTCATCGACCTTGGTGGTCAACACCACATCGCGGCGGACCAGTCCGGTTACGAAGGCGTTGATGCGGTCGGTTTCGGCGGCTTCCAACGGCACTGCGGTAGTGATCTCTACCCGTTGCCGTCCCAGGTGGCTGTCCAGCAATTCCGTGTAACCCGAATGCACTCCTGCGATGGCGTCCACCGAGTTCTTCGACACCAATAGGTCAACCAGGTTACGCACCATGGCATTGACTCCGGCCAGCACCGTAGCGGTGGCGGCCAGCTTGTTTACGGCAGACATATCGGCGTGTTTCATGAGAGCGGCGAAATCGGCGTCTTGAAACGTCTCGGTCACCACTGCCAAGTCCTCGCCCCATTGTTCAACCTGGTTGTTCTCGAGGGCCAGGTCGAAGATCGCCTGTGCGTAACGTTGTTCTGAGAGTATCTGGGCCATTGGTGCTCTTAGTTCCTTCTCAGGCTTTCGCCTTCTTCCAATACCTGGGCGATGAGGCTCTCATGGGCGGTACGATCCAGAGAACTTCGGATCACTCGTTCGGCCGCGGTTATGGCTAGGTCTCCGAAACTGGCCCGGACCTCTTGGAGGGCGGTGTCCCGCTCCCTCGCGATGTCCGCTTTCGCCCGTTCCACGAAGGCCTCAGCCTCCTGGCGTGCCTTGTCCATCTCCTCGGTGCGGAACCGGTCAGCCGCTTCCCGCGTTTGGTCCATGATCCGTTGACCTTCACGCCGGGCCTCGGTGATCTGTTCCTGGATAGCCTCCTGAGAAGACGCAGCTTCCTGCCGCGCCAGATCGGCGGCCTCCAGGCTTTCCCGGATGCGCTCCGCCCGTTCGTCCATCAGCTTCAGTATCGGCTTGTAAGCAAACAGATACAGGAGCACCAAGACGAGCACGAAGTTGACCAGGTATATCGCTAGGCTTGGGAAATGGATTCCCAATGTCTCTAACATATCAATCTACTCGTGACTCGGTTGGGCCAAACTGGGTTCGGCCCAACCTGAAATTGGAACCAACTTAGAATATGAAACCAATCATGATTGCCGCGACCAGGGCGTAAATGCCCAAAGCCTCGGCGAACGCGATGCCCAAGATCATGTTGGTCTGGATGTTGCCGGTTGCCTCCGGGTTACGGCCTATCGCGCTCATGGCTGCCGCGCCCAAGAGACCGATGCCGATGCCGGGGCCTATCAGGCCCAGCCCGATGGCTATTCCGGAGCCCAGCAGCCTTGCGGCTTCAGTCTCGATCTGGGCCAACGGGAGGTTTGCCAAAGCAAGTAGAGCTTCCATCGTCCTTCCTTATCTCCTTAGTTCTGTGCGTTCGTTTCGTGCGTTGTTTTTAGGTGTCTAGTCTTGATTGGAGGAGTAGATCGCGAAGATCCCTCCCAATGCGGCCGCCGCGATTCCGACGACGGACAATACCATCAACAAGATCAATACATCCATTGCGCTACCTCTAACCTATCGTCCCTTATTCGTGTCTGGGTAATGATGCCCGTTGATTATAACTTCTTCCGGGAATAATGCCCTTAATGCGCCTCTTCCGCGTGATGAGACGTGATCGCGATGGCCGCGAACACCAGTGTCAGACCAGAGAAGATGAGGGCTTGAATGAAGCCTACCAGCAACTCCAACCCATAGACGCCAACCGTGGCGATGAACGGGACCAAGAAGGCCGACACCAAGACCAATATCTCTCCGGCGGTCATGTTGCCGAACAACCGGAAGGTGAAGCTGATCAACCGCACCAATTCGCTGAAGCCCTCCAAAGGCCCAACGAAGAAGAAATCCAACAGGTACTGGAAGGCGTCCAGAATCTGGAACCTGAACAACGCGATTACGCCTAGCTTCAAGCTCCCGATTCTAAAGAACTTGGTGATGTAGGCCATGCCCAGCATCTTGAAACCGAGCCACTCGACGAAGACGAAGGACACCAACGCAAGCGCCAACGGCATATTCATGTCGGTGCCGGCTGGTCTGAGTAAGTGTATCTGAATGATGTCGCCGTCTTTGAACCCCAGAGAGGGGTAGATAGGCAGCAGGCCTATCCATGCGTTGACGAGCACGAACAGGAAGATGGTCGCTATGACCGGAAAGATCAGCCGGCTGTGTTCTCGTCCGACCGTGCCGGTTACGAAATTCAACAATCCTTCGACTGCAATCTCCACGAAATTCTGGAAGCGTCCGGGGACTAGGGCGGCTTTCCGCGCCCCGAGTATGAACAGGCCTACCAAGAAGATACTGGCGATCCAAGACGAGAGGATGGCGTTGGTGATTATGAAGTTGCTGTCCTGATAGGGGCCTTCGTCCACCAATTTCTCGATGATCTCATGCTGTTCATGGCTTAGGAGATCGTCACCGTGCCCCAGTTCTGCGTCTTCCCTGGTAATCTCGTGCATCAGTCTACTGAGCATTTCAGTGTCATGATCGGTGATGGTCGCTTTCTCTAGGATCTCCTCTACTTCTTCGGCAAAGAGGAAATTCCGGTAGTGGATACGGTCTTCGGTAGGGAAGGCAACCTGGGCGGGGAGATGGACCTCAGGTTTGGGGATGAATGGGCCCTCGGCGGTTTTGCCGGTTGCTGCGTCTTCATCAGACTGGGTGAGACCGGCGCCGATGGCTCCAGTGATAAGTCCTGCGATAGCCAACGCAACGACAAGAATGAGACCTAAGGTGATGAATTTGCCTGCACCGGAACCCACTATGGATTCCCTCCATTACTAGGGGACTTAACGTCTGGTTCGCCAAATTGTTCGGGTGTTATCAACGGCTGAATCATTTTGAAAAGGCCGTAGAAAGCAGCCGTTGTACCGAATAAGACGCCAAGCAGAGTGAACAGAGGTTTGAGCCCGAGCCATTTGTCTAGAAGCACCCCACCGACCACACCAACAACGATGCAGGTGGCGACGTACCAACCGAGCCCAGTCAGGCGTAAGGCCAGTAGTCTCCGATTCATGTCTCCGCCAGAGCGTTGCGAATAGTATCACTAAGCATTTTAAAAGTCAATTGAGGCTAGCATTACGAATATCGTTGGACCGAGATGCTTAAAACAGCCCCGTCCTTCCGCGGAAGGACGGGGCTGTTTTAAGCATCTCATATTTTACCTGAGGTTAGCGAGCGCCTGACTGCTTGCCGAAGTCCTCTAAGTCCAGGGAGTCTATGAAGTCAGTGAAAGCGGACATGCTTTTCAGTTCTTCAGGCTTCACTTCTGCAGGTGGGTCGGTCGGAGAACCTTCACGCGGAAGGCCGGCGGCGGTCTCCTGACTCAGCGGTTTGCCAGTTTCTTTGTCCAGGTGGATTCCAGCCTTGTCCATGACTTCTTCATTGGCGAAGATCGGCACCTTGGCTCTCACAGCCAGGGCCACAGCGTCGCTGGGGCGGCAGTCGATTTCCTTCGATTCGCCATTAGTCTGGATGGTGATCTTGGCGTAGAAGGTATCGTTCTGGAGGTCACTAACCAGGATATGGTCAACTGTCCCGCCCAGAGAGTCGATTATGGTTCCAAGCAGGTCGTGGGTCAGAGGCCGTGGTACGTTTAGGTCCTGGAGTTTCACCGCGATAGCGTCAGCCTCCGCCGGTCCGATCCAGATCGGCAGATAGCGGTCTGATTCTTTCTCTTTGAGAATCACGACGCGCTGGTAGTTCTGCGGGCTGACCCGGATACTGTCTACGGTCATCTCGAGCATTGAATGTGATGGCCTCCAAAAACTGTCC
>DCWQ01000038.1:49492-113112 GCA_002328185.1 Dehalococcoidia bacterium UBA2158 | reverse complement strand
AAATTGTAGCCCTAGCGCAAATTGCGTGTCAACCCGAGTCACGCGTAATCCGTGACTGGCGAAACTGCATGTTATGTCTGGGTTTCGCCCTATAACGCCTAAATTGAATCCAGGTCGACATAAAGGAATTCTATTTTATGAGGACCCGATCAAGCACCGTGCCTGGGTTCGATCCGACTCTACTTGAATCGACTCTAATTGTATAATGATGATCTGCAGACCGATGAACTTGATACCGGTCTCGCCGCCGTCCCCCGGAGGACTTAATGCCTAGGACCAAGAACAGCAAAACCCTCGACGCTATTAAAAATGACTTGGCGTCCAAATTCCAAGTGGACTGGGACCAGACCACATGGCAGCGGAACCTGGAAGCATTCGCCTTCCAGTGTACTGACGAATTGACCCCCCTTGACCATTTCATCGGCCAGGACCGGGCCCAAGAAGCGATTCGCTTCGGCCTGGGGGTCGACAAACCCGGTTACAACCTGTTCGTCACCGGGCTGACCGGCACGGGGAAAACCAGCGCCATCAAGACTCACCTCCAAAGCATCGTCGATGATTTGGACCGCCAGGAGAAACGCCGCCCCATCAGTGACTGGGCATACGTGTATTGCTTCGAAGACCCTGACCGGCCCAATGCCATCTGCCTTCCCCGCGGCACCGGCAAGGTCTACCGGCAGCAACTCGCCACCGCGCTGCGGACCCTTCAAGATGAGATACCTAAGGTACTGAAGAGCGAAGGCTTTGAGACCCAGGTCCGGGGCCATGAGGAGAACGACCGTAAGGCAACCCAGGACTTGATGAGCGGTCTGGAGCAAGCCGGACAAGAGGCAAACTTCGCCGTCCAGCTTACGCCCAATGGAATCACCATTTTTCCCATGACCGAGGGCCGGCCCATGACTCCGGAGGAGTACCAGGCCCTGGAATCCGAACCGAAAGCGGCCATCGACGAAGTCCGGGCGCAGTTGATGCAGCAGACTCAAGACACCATGGCCAAAATCAGAGAGCTCGAGAAAGCCTCGGCCCAACTCATGCAACAGTTGGAGCGCGGCGCCGTAGACCAACTGGTCGACCAGGTTTTCTTCGAGGTGCACGCCTTGTCGCAAGACATTCCAGAGATGCAGCAATTCCTGACCGACTTGGGCGAGTACGTCGTGAATAATATCGGCTACTTCAAGGAATTCGATGCCCCCAAATCGGCGTTGCCCGGGATCCCCGGAATGTCTCAGGGTCCGGCGGCAGGCGCCGCCGCCCTTGGAATCGATCCCTTCCTGCCCTTTGAATTGAACGTGCTGGTTGATAACAGCGCGGTCGAGAAATTGCCAATCATCATTGAGCCCAACCCCAACTGGGGCAACCTGTTCGGCCGTATCGAACGCCGCGCCGTGATGGGAACCTACGTCAGCGACCATGGCATGCTGAAACCGGGTGCCGTTCACCTGGCCAACGGCGGCTACCTTGTACTGAACGCGCGCGACGTCCTGGTGGCTCCCGGCGTTTGGGAAGGCCTAAAGAGGGCCATCCGCAATCAGGAAGCCCGGTTGGAAGACCCAGCCGAGCAGTCGGGGTTGTTCATCCCACAAGGGCTTAGGCCCGAGCCGGTGCCCTTGGACCTGAAGGTCATCGTCACCGGAGACGAAAGCATCTACCGTCTCCTGACGTCCTCAGACAACGAGGACTTCTGGGACCTATTTAAGGTGAAGGCGGAGTTCGATTTCCGGGTGGACCTGAACGAAGAGAATATGATGGCCTACTGTGCCTTCATATGTCGCACCTGTGAGGAGGAAAGCCTGCTGGCCTTCGAGACCGGAGGCGCGGCAAGGGTCTTGGAATTCGGCGCGCGGCAAGTTTCCGATCAAACGAAACTGTCCACCAGGTTCGGGCAGATCAAGGATCTGCTCATCGAGGCTGATTACTGGGCCCGGAAAGACGACGCCGAAATGGTCCAGGACCATCACGTCCAACAGGCCATCAGTCAGAAGGTTTACCGGCTGAACCTGGTGGAGGAACGCCTTCAAGAGATGATCTCAGACGGCTCACTGCTACTGGATGTCGACGGTGAAAAGGTGGGGCAGATTAACGGGCTTGCCGTCTACGACCTGGGGGACTTTAGCTTCGGCCGTCCTTCGCGGATCACGGTCCAGACCTTCGCCGGGCGGGAAGGGTTCATAAATATCGAACGTGAGTCCGACATGAGCGGCCGCAGCCACAACAAAGGCGTCTTGATACTGAGCGGGTACCTTGGCGCGAAGTTCGGAAAGGACCGCCCTCTAACGCTATCGGCCAGTATCGCCTTCGAGCAATCCTATGACGGGGTGGACGGCGACAGCGCATCATCCACGGAGCTCTACGCAATATCATCCAGTCTATCCGGGCTGCCGCTTAGGCAAGACATCGCCGTCACCGGGTCGGTGAACCAGAGGGGGGAGATACAGCCCATCGGCGGCGTCAATCAGAAAGTCGAAGGAATGTTCGACGTCTGCCGGTCTACCGCCGGGCTCACCGGCACTCAGGGCGTGGTCATCCCGCACCAGAACGTCAAAAATCTGATGCTGAGGGACGATGTGGTGGATGCCATCAGGGAAGGGATGTTCCACATCTACGCTGTAAAAACCATTGACGAAGGCCTTGAGGTCCTGACGGGCGTACCCGCCGGGGAAACTGACGATTCCGGAGCCTACCCCGAGGGTACCGTCAACTACCTGGTCGCCAAAAGACTAAGCGAGCTCAATGACTCCATGCGCGGCTACTTCCAGGGTCTGGTGTCCAACGAGCTAGTCGCGAGCCGAGGACTCACCATCATCCCGACGAAGGCCGGAATACATGCAGCCTGCCCTAGTCAAGATTCTCTTAAATGAACCTTCTTAGATTCCGGCCTTCGCCGGAATGACGACAGACCGAAAAAAGAAACCCACCCACTCCTCTCATCCTGAGCCTGTCGAAGGACGTTGCCCTCGTAAAACATGGATATTGGCATACAGGTGATTCGACAGGCTCGCCATGAGCGGGATTAGGCGATGTTCGTGATTGGGTGAATTCCGGCCTTCGTCGGAATGACGAATTTGTCCCCTCACACACATGAGAGAGGGTGAGGGCGATGGTAGCCGTCGAGTGATTCGACGATGACCAGACCACACAAAGCGCAGCCTGATTAATGCCCGATTCAAGGGAAATTAACCAGGCTGCGCTTTTTAGCTACTGATGACTGGGCGTCGGGCGAGAGTTAGCGGAGCATGCCCGCGGCTTCTTCTTCGGCGTAGCGGCGGCCGTTCATGTTGCTCGCCGTCGACTCGGCCAGGACCTCTATGCCCTTCCGGACGGATCCAGCCAGTTTGCCTAATTCAACTTCCATGGCTCGCAAACTGCGGAGAGCATAAGCGTCGGCCTCAGTCTTCCTAGACAGGGCCTCGGCTTCCGATTGTTGGAGCATTCGGGTGATCCGCTCTTCGGCTTCCTTGACGGTATCGGCTGCCCGTGTCTCCGCCTGGGTGACCAATTCGTTGGAGTTCAGCCGGTCCCGAAGTTCGTCCTCGGCCATCGACTTGGTCCGCCGGGCGTCGTTGGCGGCTGTGTTCAAGATCTGGTCCTTCTGCGACAGAACGTCCTCAGCCGACCGAATCTCTTCAGGGATGGTCAGACGCAACTGGTCTACCAACTCCATGATCTTCTTCCTGTCCACCAGGATGTTTCCGCTGACTGGGACTGCCTTGCTTGTTTCGACCAGAGTTTCCAAACGGTCGATGATGTTTATGATATCGATGATTGCACCCCTCCCCGGCCACTACCCTTCTTCGACCGGTAACTCAAATTTCGAATAAACCGCCTGTGCTACGTTAGGCGGGACCATCTCTGTGATGTCCCCACCGAGCTTGGCTACCTCCTTGAGCAAACTAGCACTAACGAACATGTAATCCTGGGAGGTCATGAAGCAGACCAGGTCTACCTGGGGCTCCAACCTCCGATTCATGAATGCCATGTCGAATTCGTATTCAAAGTCAGAGCCGCTTCTCAGCCCTCTGACTATCACACTTGCTCCGATGTCCATCGCGTACCGTACCACCAGACCCGAGAACCGCTGTACTTCCACATTTGGAAGGTGGCTACAGGCATCCTTCATAAGCTGCTCCCGCTCATCAGTGCTAAAGAGCAAGTTCTTAGAAGGGGTGTCGTACACTGCGACCACCAATTTATCGAACACTTTGGCGGCCCTGGATAGTATGTCCACATGGCCCACGGTTACCGGATCAAAACTACCCGGATATAGCGCGGTTACCATGATTGGTCTCCGTCTTCGCCTGTTTCTGGGCCCTCAAGAGATTCTTGTTGCTGGGACATATCTGTATCTTGCTCGTAAACAAAAAAGTCGACTACGTTGTCTCCGTATTGGCGATGTGAAGTTAACCGCAAGGGTCCGTATTTTTCCTTTAGATCCTCGCGCTTGGAATGCCCCGCAATCACTACGCCACCATTGACAACCAGACCTGCCTGAGAAGCTATCTTCTCCAGCAGACTGCCCAAGCCACCCATCTTATAGGGAGGGTCCAGTAGCACCAGATAGTAGGCTCCAGGCAAAGTTTGGAGCGCCTGAAGCACGTCCAATCGATGGACGTGACCCCGCGAGGCAAGACCGGTGGTCTCGAGGTTGCTGGTGATGACGGCGCTCTGCCGCCGGTCCCATTCCACGAAATCCGCCCAGCTCGCTCCATGGCTCAAAGCCTCAATGCCCAGGCTGCCGGACCCTGCGAAGAGGTCCAACACCCTACCACCCTGGTACCGCTCAGGGTCTAAAATGTTAAAGATGGCCGCCCGTACCCGCTCTGTGGTGGCGCGGGTGCCGGGACTGACGGCCCCTTTGAGCCGCCGGCCTTTCTCATTTCCACCTGCTACACGCATGGGTCTAAACCTGCTGTACGCATGGGCCTAGTAAGTTCGAATTATACATAACGTCAACGCTCATTCCTAGTAAATCGCTCCTCAGTTTTGACGAATTTTATATTTATTTTAGATTAAGGTAAAAACTAAGCAGTCATTCAGGGCCGGAAAACCAGCTTATACGCATAACGTGAAGCCCACACTCACGGGTACCCGGAACGCCAGTTTTAATTTGACGCTAAATCGTGCTTGTGCTAACATCCAGCACACTCGGAGGCCGTTGTTTTACGCTCAAAAACAACCGTTTTACACCTCTGTCAACACCGCTTTGAGAACTAACCAGGAATGAACTTTCGCCAACGTTTGGCCAACGTCGCGCCCAACAAAGAGGCCGTTGTCACCATCGGCGTCTTCGATGGCGTGCATCATGGGCACCGGCACCTGCTTCGCCAGGTGGTTAAGCTGGCCGGCGACCAATACCTACCCACGGTCGTCACCTTCTCCAACCGGCCCATCACGGTCCTCAAACCCGGCACCGAGCCAAGCTACCTTACCACGCTGGACCAACGCGTCGACCTGATCAAGCAGCATGGCATCGAGTTGGTGGTCTGCCTGGAATTCACCCTCGAATTGGCCGAGGTGCCCGCTGACGAATTCGCCAAGTTGTTGTCAGAATCCTTGAAGATGAAAGGCCTTGTGCTCGGCCCCGACTCGGCCTTGGGCAAGGACCGCCAGGGCGACTTGGCCTTCATGCAGAAACAGGGTGAGGAGTTGGGCTTCTGGGTCCGCTCGGTTGAACCATTGGATATCGAGGGACAGCCGGTGAAGAGCCGGCGCATTCGCGACGCCGTGGCCAACGGAAATCTGGTCGTGTGCCCCGAACTGCTGGGCCGGAACCACCTGCTCTCCGGGACCGTGGTGGTCGGCGACCAGCGGGGCCGGACCCTGGGTTTTCCCACCGCCAACCTGGACGTCGATCCCCAATTGCTACTGCCCGGCGACGGCATCTACGCCACCTGGGCAATCATCGACGGAAAGCGCCACCAGGCCGCCACCAGCATCGGAGTCCGCCCGACTTTCGACCTAACCCAAAGGCTGGTCGAGGTTTTCGTCTTGGACTTCAGTGAAGACCTCTACGGGAAGACCGTCGGCGTGGAATTCATAACTAAGGTACGAGACCAGGAGAAATTCGACGGCCTAGACGCCCTGATCAAGCAGATCAACCAGGACGTGGACGACTGCCGCCAAGTCCTGGACCGGAGCTCCTAGGATGACTACCGTCCCCTCCATCAGCCCAGAAGATTTGGAGTCGGTGATCACTCGCGGCGTCAGCGAGATAATTTCCCGGGACGAATTTATCCGGTTGCTCCAGAGCGGCAAGAAACTCCGCCTGAAAATGGGCTTCGACCCCAGTCGCCCCGACATACATCTAGGCCACGTGGTCGGCCTCCGGAAGTTGCGGGCACTTCAGGAACTTGGGCACCAGGTGATACTGATCGTTGGCGACTGGACCGCCCAGATCGGCGACCCCAGCGGCCAGTCAGCAACTCGGACCGTGCTCTCCCACGAACAGGTCTTGGAGAACGCCCAGTCCTATCTACGTCAGTTCTTCAAAGTGGTGGACGAAAGCCGAGCTGAGGTGATCTATCAGAGCGAGTGGTTCGGTAAGTTCGACCTGGCTAAGATCATCGAACTCACTGGCCGCTTCACCGTGGCCCAGTTCTTGCAACGGGCCGACTTCGCTGCCCGGTTCGCCGATCAGAAACCCATAGCCATAACTGAGCTGCTCTACCCGTTGCTGCAGGCCTATGACTCGGTGGCCATCGAGTCTGACGTGGAGTTCGGCGGAACGGACCAGATGTTCAACTTGCTAGTTGGCCGAGAGCTTCAAGGAATGATGGGCCAGACACCCCAGCAATGCTTCATGATGCCCATCTTGGTAGGCACCGATGGCGTCCAAAAGATGAGCAAAACCCTCGGAAACTACGTCGCGGTGGATGAGCCACCAGTAGACATGTACGGCAAGCTCATGAGGGTGTCCGACGACCAGATCATGTCCTACTTCGAGTACCTGACCGACGTTCCCATGGCGGAGTTGGCTGATATCACCAATGACCTGGAAAGCAACACCCTGAACCCCATGGAGCCCAAGAAACGCCTTGCTTGGAACGTGACCAATCAGTTTCACAACAGCGAAGCGGCAGACGCAGCCCAGGCCCACTTCGAACGGGTGGTGCAAGGCGGAGACCTGCCCACCGACATCCCCGAGATTTCGATGGCAGAACTTCGCAGTCAGGGAGTGGCTGGAGGGAATGAGGTCAGGGTTGACGACCTGATGCTGGCAGCGGGCCTGGCTCCCAGCAAAGCCCAGGTCAAACGGCTGCTGTCCCAGGGAGCGGTTGAGCGTATCTCCCAGGGGGGAAATCCCCAGCCGGTGACCGGCGGCGAGGCCGGACATATGCTGCAACCTGGAGACCTGCTCAAGGTGGGCAAGCGCCGCTTCGTCCGCCTCATGGACGCCTAGCATCCGATGGTGGTTATCGGCCGTGCCTTTTGGCAGCAAGATCATCGGTTCCGTTCGTGGTGAGCCCCGTCGAACCACTTTTGAGGACGGACGCCGTTTCCCTTGAATAAGAACTTGGCTTATGCGCGCCCTTCGACGGAGCTTAGGACGAATGCATCAGTGTAATGGAGTCATACTAGGAGCGGCATCTAAAAGTGGCAACCTCACCTGAACTTGACCACGTCATCGGCATCATGAAGGCCATTCGGTCTAAGCCGCCCGCTGACATCCACGAGGCCCGTGCCATCCTTGACCGGGCCTTTGGTGAATTGCCTCCCGCTATTGACGTAACGGTTTTCGATATAAACGCCGGTGGCGTTCCCTGCCAGTGGATCACTGCCCCCGACGTGCCCCAGGACCGGCTGATCATCTACTTTCACGGCGGGGCTTACGCAACCTGCTCTCCGACTACCCATCAAGACCTCATCTCCCGGCTGTCCCGCGCCTCCGGAGCAGCGGCGTTGGGTGTTGACTATCGGCTAGCCCCGGAACACCCCTTCCCGGCGGCTGTAGATGACTCCATAGCTGCCTACAACTGGGCGCTGGGCCACGCGTTTGAGGCTTCGAATATCGTCCTTGCTGGGGACTCGGCTGGGGCCGGACTGGTATTGTCAGTCTTGCTGGCTGCCAAAGACTCTGGAGTCCCGCTGCCGGCCGCCGGAGTGTGCTTCTCTCCCTGGGTGGACCTGGAGTGCACCGGGGAGTCTATGGCCGCCAACGACCACCTGGACGACTTCATCAAGTACGGCGGTCTATCGGCCAAGGCCCGGTCCTACCTGGGCGGCGCCGACCCGAAGCGCCCCTTGGCATCGGCGCTATATGCCGACCTGCGCGGGCTACCTCCGCTGTTGGTTCACGTGGGCTCGGCCGAAACCCTGCTGGACGACTCGAAGCGCCTGGTGGAAGTTGCGTCGAAAGCCGAAGTGGATGTCACCCTCAAGATATGGGACGACATGGTCCACGTGTGGCAGGCCTTTGCCTCCATCCTCCCAGAGGGACAACAGTCCATAGAAGAGTCCGGCGCGTTCATCCGAGAGAAGCTCGGCTAGCGCCTTTATCTCGAAACCTTCGCCACACGGTTCGTCCTGAGCTCCGTCGAAGGGCACGCATCAGTCAACTCTCTTGTTTAAAGGAAGCTGGGTTCACCCCGAGCAGTGGTTCGACTGGGCTCACCACCAACAGTTGCGCGGAATGTCCCGCTTAAGTAACGCCCGCCGCCACCCCGGCTAGCCATTGGAATGCCTTCATGGTGGACCTCGATCAGACCTTCGAGAAGTTTGGCGTGCCCCGGGGCGAGCGAGATGAACTGGTGGCCATCGTCAACAGCACCAAGGGAGGTATCGTCTCCGGAAGCCCCTAGAAGCACCTCAGAGGAAACGTTCAGTCCTCCCAAAACCCGGCTGTGCTGGTTCGTTGACACCTATTCCGCCTCTGCGTAGACTGGATTTCAGTTGATTCGGCATCAGGCGGCGAACCGGAGGTAACCCTTGAATTCCCCTCAAGAACTGAAGAAATTGCGAGAAGAAAACGCCCGCTGGCGAGATGAGCAGGACCTATCTGCTCAGCGCAAACCTTCGTTCAAAACACCCTCCCAGGTGCCGGTGGATCAGGTTTACACCCCCGAGAACACCTCGGGAGGGAGCTACCTGGCAGACCAGGGCCTTCCTGGCGAGTACCCGTATCTGCGCGGCGTGCACGCCTCCGGATACCGAGGCCGCCTCTGGACCATGCGCATGTTCGCCGGGTTCGGCCTGCCTGAGGAGACCAACGCCCGTTTTAAGTTCCTCTTGGAGCAAGGCCAGACCGGCCTGAGCGTCGCCTTCGACATGCCCACCCTCTACGGCTACGACACCGACGACCCCCGGGGGGCCGGCGAGTTCGGCACCTGCGGCGTGGCCGTTTCTTCATTGGCCGACATGGAAACCCTCTTCGAGGGAATCACGCTCGACCAGATCACCACATCCATGACCATCAACAGCCCTGCGGCCATCATCTGGGCCATGTACATCGCCCTGGCCGAGAAACAGGGCGCTTCCCTGGACAAACTGGGCGGCACCATCCAGAACGACATCCTCAAGGAATTCATCGCCCAGAACGAGTACATCTTCCCCCCTGGGCCGTCGATGCGGCTAGTCACCGACACCGTGGAATACGCCGCCCGCAGCGTCCCGCGCTGGAACCCCATCAGCATCAGCGGCTACCACATCCGGGAAGCCGGTTCCAACGCTATCCAGGAATTGGCTTTCACGCTGGCCGACGGCTTCGAGTACGTCCGCCACGCCCTGGATCGGGGTCTCAGGATAGACGAATTCGCGCCCAGGCTCAGCTTCTTTTTCAATTCACACAACAATTTCTTCGAAGAAGTGGGCAAGTTCCGGGCTGCCCGCCGCATCTGGGCCAGGGAAATGCAGGACACCTTCGGTGCCAAAGACCCCAGGTCCCTCCAACTCCGATTCCACGCCCAGACCTCCGGACAGACACTGACGGCCCAACAACCAGAGAACAACGTCGTCCGGGTGTCGTTCCAGGCCATGGCCGCTGTCCTTGGCGGATGCCAGTCTCTGCACACCAACGGCAAGGACGAAGCCTGGGCCCTGCCATCGGAAGAGGCTGCTCTCCAAGCTCTACGCACCCAGCAGATAATCGCCCACGAGACCGGCATCACCGACACCGTGGACCCTCTGGGCGGCAGCTACTTCGTCGAGACCATGACCAACAACCTGGAAGAGGCCAGCTACGAGTATTTCCGGCGTATCGACGACATGGGCGGAGTTATTCCGGCCCTGGAGTCCGGGTTCCTGCAGCGGGAGATCGCCGACGCCTCATACGTCTACCAGAAGGAAGATGACTCCAAAGAGCGCATCACCGTGGGCGTCAACGAATATCGGACTGACAACGGTTCGGAGATTCCTTTATTGCGGGTTGACCGAGAAGGCGAAAAGAAGCAGGTCGACGGTCTGAACGAAGTCCGCCGCACCCGCGACAACCGGGAGGTTGCCCAGCGGCTGAAGGCCCTGGAGCAGGCCGCCCGTGGCTCAGAGAACACCATGCCCTACCTGGTGGAAGCATCCAAGGCCTACGCCACTCTGGGCGAAATGATGGACGTCTTCCGGGACGTGTTCGGCGAATACAACCCATCCTGGGGCTACTAACTAGGGGCAAAAATGCCTGAAGAAGACGAGAAGATCACCGTGCGCTCCAAAGGGCTGAATTTGCTCCGAGGGGAAATCCCCCTGCTGCGCAAGTCGCAAGTCATATCTGAACACGGTGAGCTGCTGTCCTGGCAAGAAGAGGGATCGATCGGGCCGATGAGACCTATCGTCAGTGCCGGTGTGGACAGTCCGGCTCAAAACCCTTCTGCGACAACTCCCACACCCCCGTGCAATTTGAAGGCCCATAATCGGCCGACACCGGACCGATAACCGACCGCACCAAGACCTTCAGGTTCCCCAAGATATTGATCTATCACCATCTCCAGTAGCCGGTCGAAGTTGGTGGTCAGGAAGAAATGCATATGCCCCGAGAGGCCAACTGGACCATTGTCCGGCGCGCTGCGGTGGGGACCTTGAGTCCGTTGATCCGCTCGTCGTCGGTAGGCTTAAAATAACTGCGGAGCAGCAGGCTTCTTTCAGTGGGGGAGCTGGCGACGGCGTTCAACAACCCGGAGTAATCAGGCTCTTGACCATAGTGCTGTTTGTACCAAGAGACCGGGTCTCCGCCGACATCTTCGCCTTCGAGCCTAGCAACCTCGGTGACGAGGTCAGATACGATCTGCCAACCAGTCGGAATCCCCGCGGTCGCAGACACTCCAGGACCTAAAAGGACGGCATACGCGCCCTTGTTGGCATCCAGCGCCAAGGAGATCTGACGGTCGGGTCAATCAAGGCGATATATTAGCCTAACCAGTCGATTTCTGGATAGTAGAAGTCCATCTAGGAACGGTAAAAAAGACCCCGCCCTCTCTCAGAAGGGCGGGGTCTTTTTAGTTACGATTATGAAGCAGAGTCTAGACCGACTCTTCTTCTTTGGCCTTTTTGGCGTCTTCGATCACCTTGGGCTCCAGGTTCGCTGGGACCTGGTCGTAGTGGTCGAATTCCAGAGAATAGGTGCCCCGGCCTTGGCTCACCGAGCGCAGGTCTTGGGCGTAGCGCTGTACCTCCGCCAACGGCACCTCGGCCTCGATGAGGGTCACTCCGTCGCCGGGGTTCATGCCTAAAATACGTCCGCGCTTGCCGTTAAGGTCGCTGATGACCTCGCCGGTGTAGGCGTCTGGCACGGTCACCGATAGTTTGACCACCGGCTCCAGCAGCACTGGGCCGGCGTCGGCCAGTCCCTGCCTCAGAGCCTGGCTACTGGCGATCTCGAAGGACATACCGGACGAGTCAACGTCGTGAGAGCTGCCGTCGTACAAGACAGCCTTCAGATCGACCAGGGGGAACCCGGCCAACGAGCCTTCGTCCAGGGCCTTGGTCACACCTTTTTCAACCGACGGGATGTACTCCTTGGGAACACGGCCGCCGGTCACCTCTGTGGAGAACTCGAATCCCTGGTCCCGGTCCTGGGGCTCAAGTCTCAGCAGTACGTGGCCAAACTGGCCGTGGCCGCCGGACTGCTTCTTGTGGCGGTATTCACTGTTGGCGGTCCTGGTGATGGTCTCCCGGTAGGGCACTTTGGGCATCTTCACCCGCAGGTCGGCGCCGAACTTACGCTTGATCTTCTCGAGGGCAACCTCGATCTGGGCGTCACCCAGGCCCGTGATCAGCGATTCGCTGGTGCCTGCGTCCCGGCTGAAACGGAGAGTTGGGTCTTCTTCCACGATCCTGCTGAGGGCCATGGACATCTTGTCCAAGTCGTCCTTGGAGGCGGGGGTGACAGCCATCCGGAAGTAGCCGACGGGCTGCTTGATCTTGGGGAACGTCACGGAGCTTTCTCGGACACACAGCGTGTCGCCGGTCAAAGTGGAGTTCAACTTACCGATGGCCCCGATGTCCCCGGCCGTGATCTCAGCAACGTTTTCCTGGCTCTTGCCCTTGGGCAGATACAATTGTCCGATGCGCTCGGACTGCTCCTGGTTGCTGTTCCAGACCTCGGAGTTGCTCTTGAAGGTCCCCTGGTAAACCCGGAAAACCGAGAGCTTGCCGACGAACGGGTCGGCGGTCGTTTTGAAAACGAAAGCGGCCAGGGGGCTGGCGGAGTCGGTCTTATATTCGGCGGCGTCGCTGCCCTTGAAAACGTCCGTGTGCTTGCCGTCTATGGGAGACGGCAGGAACGAACGGGTTGTCTCCAGGAATTCAGTCACGCCGATGGCTTCGGGAGTTGAAGAAGTGGCCAAAATAGGCACCAACTCTCCGGCCAGAACCGCGGTCCGCACGCCTGAAATCACTTCCTCGGCGGAAAGTTCTTCGCCACTCAGGTAGCGGTCGGCAAGGTTGTCGTCGCTCTCGGCAGCGGCTTCTATCAGACGCTCACGCGCTGCCGCCACTTCATCGGCGACCTCGGCGGGGACGTCTGCCGGAGGGTTAACGATGCTGATCACGCCCTTGAAATCGTCGGCGTCGCCCAGCGGCACCTGGAAGGGTATGCACTGGCGGCCGAAGGACGCTTGGATGTCTGCGATGTTCCGCGAGAAGCTGGCGTTCTCCCGGTCCATTTTGTTGACCACGAACATCCGGGGAATCCCGGCAGCTTCGCACATGTTCCAACCGCGTTCGGTGCCCACGTCCACGCCGGCGGGGGCGGCAACGACGATGATTGCTCCCTCAACAACACGGAGAGCACTTACAACCTCTCCCAGGAAGTCGTCGTAGCCAGGCGTGTCCAAAAAGTTGATCTTGGACTCATCTTCGGCAATCGAAAGCAGCGTCGTCTGGATGCTGCCTCCTCGTTTCACTTCCTCGGGTTCAAAGTCAGAAACGGTGTTGCCGTCGCCGATGGTGCCCATGCGAGTGATGGCTTTGGTTGTGAACAAAGCTGATTCGCCCAACGAGGTCTTGCCGGATCCAGAGTGGCCGAGTAGGGCCACGTTTCTCAGGTCTTTAGCATCCATGTTTGGCATCGCTCCCTTTCATATTGGTGATGGGGAATGGGCCAACTGGCCGTTGCGGCGCAGCGGACGTAGCAATCCGGGGTTTGCCCACCTGTTGTTAAGGGTTGCTTTTTCTTAAGGGCAGCATGCGCGCCTCGGAAAATTGTTGGAACCCTGGGTGAGGCGGTACGCTAATTATGGCCTCATTCTATGGCTTTTAGATGAGTCTGGCAATATCGGTGGCGGAGCCTGATATCCAAGAGTCCTTAGAGAGGTTGTTTGACACCCTGGTAACCGAGGATATAATGGGCAGTTACTTATGAGCGAGTCGGCTTTGAATCCGGCTTATCCGCAGTTTGATCTGATTATTTAAGGCAGGTGTTCATGCCCAAAAAAGAGATCGTTTCCACTGACAAGGTAACCGCCGGCGCCGCTCCCCTGTCCCAGGCCACCAAACTTGGCAATCTGGTCTTCGTGGCCGGCAACACAGGCCGACACCCAACCAACGGCGAGACAGGCAAAGGCATCAAAGAGCAGACCAGGTACGCCTTGCAGCGGATCTCGCTGATCCTAGAGGCGGCCGGCTCCTCCATCGACAACGTGCTGACCAATACCTGCTACGTGACCAACCGTGACGACCTGCCTGGCTTCAACGAAGTCTATGCCGAGTTCTTCACCAAAGACCGGCCGTCCCGAACCACCGTGGTAGTCAACTTCGGAGATCCCAACAACCTGGTTGAGGTCACCAGCACCGCCTACATCTCGGACTAGGATTTCGGTCCAACCCGGAGTCTGGTGAAATACCTAGTATCCAGAGCTGGCAGGAGTATTCTGATAGCGGCTAGGGCGTACATACTGATAGAAACGCAGGTGGGCAGATCACCGGATGTGGCGGCAGCCCTCCAGTCTATGTCCGGCGTGCCGTCGGTGGACATCATCACCGGTGATTTCGATATCATTGCCTTGGTGGAAGCCCAGGATATGGTATCGATGGCCGACCTGGTCACCGGCCTTGTACAGTCGATCCCCGGAGTGACTCGAACCATCACCTGCGTCGCCGCTTAATTAGCCTGCTTTCCGGTAGCCTGGACAGCCGTTCCTAGCTACCCGACTTTCTTGTAAATAGTGTGCGACCGGTTGGTGGCGTGAGGCCTGATCTGAGTGGGCCAGTCTCCCTTCTCCGATTCGGCCACCCATGCGTCTGACGTGGGAACCTCCGGCGAATCGATGTCATATAGAGCGGCGTAGCGCGCCATCCCCTCGTTATTTGTCGACTCCACCTTGTAGCGTACGCAGCTATTCACGCCTGTAGCCTTCACGATGTTTGGCACGTGCTGGGTATCATAGACACGGTTGAAGTCGCCTTCTAGCTCCGCGGGGATGTCCATCATCACCAGGTAAGCGTAGTCTCCCATGGGGTCCCTCCTCTAAATGCTTGACGCTTGACGATAGCTTGCGCCATCCGTAGAATCCGAAGCTCAGCGACCGGTAGTGTGCCGCTCCTTCAGCGACTCCTTCGCCTCGGCGGACCGGCCGCTCTTTTTATTCCCAATTAGTAAGTCAGAGCCGACGTCGTGCCCTCCGGCAGGTCCACATCCAAGGCGTTTAGGGCGTGGGCCAACGTGTGGTAGTACCCGGTGACGGCCAAAATATCCACAACACCGGCGTCTCCCACCATCGCCCTAACGGCTTCAAAGGTGACATCGGAGATGCGGTGCTGCCGCAGCAATTCGATCATGAATTGGACGATGGCGGCATCCTTGGCATCCAGGCCGTTGGGCGCCCGGTACTCGTGGATGGCGGCGATCACATCGTCTGATAGACCGGCCTCTTTGGCGGCTGGTTGGTTGACCGTCCACACGTAGTGTCCGCAGGCTTCCCTTGCGGCGGTGAGGACTGCCAGAGCCTTGATCCTCGGGTCCATCGGCGTGTTGTAGCGGGCGTAGGTGCCTAGTCCGATCATGGCCGCGGATGCCTGCGGGTTGTTGAGCAAGGCGGCGTAGTTGCGGGCGACACCGCCCCGGCTGGTCTCGATGTCGTCCCAGATCTCTTGACCGGCCGCGTTCATCTTCTCTCTGGTGGCGTAAGGCACTCTAGTCATGTGGCCCTCCTATTTTTTCTTTAAATAAAAACAGACCAGGCTCCCGCGAGGGCCTGGCCTGTTTTAAACCTAGCTGTGTTAGTCGGCTGCCTACAGCCCCGACGGGTCCCCGTCCTTGGCCCAGAGGGCCTCGAGCACGTTCCCAGGAGACATGGGCAGGTGTTCCATGCGGACTCCCGTGGCCCTGGCGATGGCGTTGGCTATCGCTGCCATCGGAGGCACTATTGGCACTTCGCCGACGCCCCTGACCCCGTAGGGATGGCCAGGGTTGGCCACCTCCACGATGATGGTGTTGATCATGGGCAAGTCCAGGCTGGTGGGCATCCGGTAGTCCAGGAACGAAGAGTTATCCATCAACCCGTCTTTGTTGTAGAAGTATTCTTCATTTAGTGCCCAGCCGATGCCCTGGGCCGCCGCGCCCTGCATCTGGCCTTCCACATAGCTGGGGTGGATGGCCTTGCCAGCGTCTTGGATCACGGTGTAATCCAGGATCGTGACCTTGCCGGTTTCGGGGTCGACTTCCACGTCAACCACGTGGGTTGAGAAGGCGCCGCCCGCTCCCGAAGGGTCGACGGTGGTCTGGCTGGATATGCCGCCACCGGAACCGGCGAGTTGTCCGGCCAGTTCTTTGAAGGTCAACTTTAGCTCGGGGTCGGTCTTGTGTTGGTATACGCCTTCAGACAATTCAACATCCTCGGCGGAGACGTCCCAGATCGAGGCGGCGCGGGTGATCATCTTTTGCTTGATGTCTTGCGCGGTCTCATATGCCGCCCAACCAGTAGCGAAGGTGGTGCGGCTGCCTCCGGTCATGGCGGTGTATCCGACAGAGTCGGTGTCGGCTACGTGGGGATGGACATCCTCGTAGGGGATTCCCAGCACCTCAGCCGCCTGCATGGCGATGGAGGCCCGTGTGCCGCCGATGTCGGTGGAGCCTTCCACCAGACTGACGGTCCCGTCGGCGTTCACTGCTATGGCGCAACTGGACTGGAACCCGATGTTGAACCAGAAGCCAGAGGCCACCCCCCGGCCCCGGTACGGGCCCTTCATGTCTGATTTGTACTGGACCGAATCCTTGGCCGCCTCCAGGCATTCCACGTTCCCGATGACCGGGTAGATGGGGCCGTCGACTCGGCGGGTACCTTCCTTGGAGGCGTTCATCAGCCTGAATTCCAAGGGGTCTAGGTTCAGCTTCTGGGCCAGTTCGTCCACCACCTGCTCACCGGCGAATGCGGCGTTGGGGGCGGCGGGGGCCCTGTAGGGCGCCACCTTAGGTTTATTGACCAAGACGTCATACCCGTCGGCCTGCATGTTTTCGATGTCATAGGGGGCGAAGATGCACTGGGCGCCGGCCCCCACCAGGGAACCGGGGAACCCGCCCGCCTCATAGGCCAGGTAGGCCTGGGCGGCGATGATGTCTCCCGCCGAAGTAGCCCCCATCTTTACCTTCATGTAGGTGCCCGATGTGGGGCCGGTACTCTCGAAGGTCTCGGCCCTGGTCATGGTCATCTTGACCGTCCGGCCGGACTTCTTGGAAAGCAGAGCTGCGATCGGCTCGAGGTAAACGGGAATCTTCCCGCCGAAACCGCCGCCAATCTCCATGGGCACGACCTTGATCTTGGAAACAGGCATGTCCAGGATTGGGGCGATGGCGTCACGGGCGGTGAAGGCGCCCTGGGTGCTGGTCCAGATGGTGATCTCGCCGCTCTCGTTCCAGATGGCCGAGGCGGTCTGGGGCTCAATATAGCCCTGGTGAACCATCTTGTTGGTGAATTCCCGCTCGACGATGACGTCGGCCGCGGCAAACCCCTTCTCGATGTCTCCCTGGGTGAACTGGACGTGGGTCGCGATGTTGCTCTTCTTGTCGGTGCGCTCGCCCAAGTCGGTCGTGGTCAGGTCTTCTTGGATCAGTGGCGAATCGTCGGCCATGGCCTGCCGAACATCCATGACCGGAGGCAATACTTCAAAATCCACTTTGATCAAGGCAATGGCTGCCTCGGCAACATGTTGGTTCACAGCGGCGACGGCGGCGATGGCGTGGCCTTTGTAAACAGCTTTACCACGGGCCATCAGGTTGTCACTGGCCATCTGGGTGCCGCGCGATGCTCCGTCTTTGTTGGCTCCGGGCATGTCGGCTCCGGTGAGCACGGCCTCCACGCCAGTCATCGCCAGGGCCTTGCTGGTGTCGATGGACTTGATGCGGGCGTGGGCGTGGGAACTGCGCAGGACCTTGCCGTACAGGATGCCCGCAGTCTGGTAGTCTCCACCGTATTTAGCCCGACCGGTAACCTTGTCGGTGCCGTCGGGGCGAATGGGCCGGGTCCCCACCACTTTATATTCGGTGTTGGACAAGACGATGTTTTCTGCCATCGAGTCTACCTCACGCGTAATCAAGTGCCTGGCTAAAGTTGGCGAAATTGTATCACAGCGGGCCGGTTCTGTGAGAGAATGGCCGTCGAACGCAACCTGGCCCGCAAGCGGCCAAAAACCCCGCACAACATGAGTAGAGAAAAGTAGATATGGAACCTCTGAAAGACATCAAAGTCCTGGCGGTTACCGTGTATCTTGCCGGACCGTTTTGCTCCATGAACTTGGCCCGTATGGGCGCCGAGGTCATCAAGGTGGAGATACCCGGCAAGGGAGACCCCGTCCGGGGCAACGGCCCTTTCGCTGGACCCAAGGGCACCAGCATCCGACCCCAGACCGACGAAGACCTCTCAACCCGGTTCCTAAAGCGCACCCAGGGAGTGAAGAGCATCACCCTGGACCTCAAAACCGCCAAGGGCAAGCAAATGTTCTTGGACATGGCCAAAGAGTGCGACGTAGTCCTAGAGAACTTGGCCCCGGGCTCATTGCGCCGCATCGGGTTGGGCTACGACGAAGTCTCGGCAGTTAACCCCGGCATCGTCTATTGCTCCATCTCCGGCTACGGCCAGACCGGCCCCTACGCCGACAAGCCCGCCCACGACCCGCAGATACAGGGCATGGCAGGCCTAATGGATATCAACGGAGAAGAAGACCGGCCGCCGGTGAAAGTCGGTCTTTACATCGGCGACCTGGTCACACCTCTGTTCGCCTGCTATTCCATCTTGGGCGCCCTGCGAGAGAAGGACCGCACCGGCAAGGGCCAGTACCTGGACGTGTCAATGATGGACACCCTGGTGTCGCTGATGTTCATGGAAAACTTGGAAGAGACCATCGCTGACGGCGAGCCGCTCCGCACCGGCAACATCAGCCGCAGCGGGCCCACCGGATTGTACGAGACCAAGGACGGCGACCTGTCGCTGACCGTCACCAGCGATGAACAGTGGGGCCGCTTGTCTCGGGCCCTGGATGCACCCAGCCTGCTGGAAGACCCGCTATTCAAAGACTACGTGGCCCGCACCGTCAATGTAGAAGCCGCCCGCCAGCAGATTCAAACTCTCATCGGAAAACTCACCCTGGATGCCGCCCTGAAATGCCTGGAAGAATTCGACGTGCCCTGCGCCCCGGTGCGCACCGCCGAGCAAGTTATGAACGACCAACACTTCTGGGACCGGGGCAGCCTGGTCCCGATGCTCCACGCCGCCATGGACCAACCGGTAGAAGGCGTCGCATCCGGCTTTCCCGTAAAATTCTCCGGCGGCGAACTCCCCACTCCTGCCGGCGCCCCCACCCTAGGCATGCACAACAAAGAGATATTCAAGAAACTTCTAGGTCTCACTGCAAAAGATTTCAAGCAATTAAAAGAAGAAAAGATAATTTAAAGAGGCTGAACGCTGACCACTGATAGCTGACAGCTACGAGGAGCCCCCATGGCAACGGCCAGACCGCTACGGACGTCCATGTACGTCCCAGGTAACAAAGAAGATTGGATGCGCAAGGCACCGCAATACGGGTCCGACGCGCTGATATTTGACCTGGAAGACTCGGTGCCAGTCCCCAACAAGGCGGAAGCCCGTGTTTTAGTCCGCAAGATGCTGGAGGAACTGAGTGGCACAAAGCCAACGCTGACCGTCCGGGTCAACCGTCTGGAGACGGGCCTGACCGGCGGCGACCTGGAAGCAATAACCTGCCCGCAACTCTACTGTGTCCTGGTCCCCAAGGTTGAGAGCCCTGCCGACGTTGTGGAGGTCGATAACCTGCTGTCCCACTTCGAGCGGAACGCTGGCATGGAGGTGGGGGCCATCCTCATCGACCCCGGCATGGAAACCGCCACCAGCATCCGGCTGGCCTACGAGATCGCAACCGCCTCCCCCAGGGTTGCCCACATGGGCGGCAGCGGCGGCAAGGGTGGCGACACGGCCCGGTCCATCGGTTTCGAGTGGACTCCGGAAGGTCTGGAGACCCTGTATTTGAAATCCAAAGTGTTGATCGACGTTCGCTCCGCCGGTGTTCCCTATCCCATGAGTGGTGGTTGGATGGACATCCACAATCTCGATGGTCTTAGGGCGCTGGCAATCCAACTCAAGCAGTTGGGCTACACCGGGATGCACCTGATCCACCCGTCGCATGTGCCGGTGGTGAATGAGGTCTTTTCACCCTCTCCGCAGGACGTTAAACACTGGCAGGGCCTGGTTGCGGCCATGGAGGAGATGCGGGCCACCGGCGGGGCAGCGGTGACTTTCGACGGAGACATGGTGGACATCGCCCACGAAGAGACCGCCCGGAGGATGCTGGCTATCGCCAAGGATATGGGGGTGGAAGGGGCCTAGGCCGCCCCGGCTGATGACTGAACAGATTGAACGGCGAATAACCCTAGACGGGTGCGTCAACTTCCGTGACTTGGGCGGCTATTCCTCCACCGGCGGACGAACGGTGAAGTGGCGGCGGCTATTCCGCAGCGATTCCCCGAGCGCATTGACCGAAGCCGACGTCGAAACCATCACCGGAAGCCTGGGGTTGGTATCCGTCGTTGACCTGCGTAGTAACGCGGGCACCACTTCCAACGACGGCCGAGGGCTGCTGGCCTCCTCAGGTATCGGGTACCACCAATTCCCGTTTCTGGAAGCGCGCGGAGTGCTACCGCCGACATCCGGGGAAGAGGTGGACAAACGTCTGACCGACATGTACCAGTGGATCTTGATGAACTCCGGAGGCCTAATCGCCCAAGCCTTCGCCGCGCTGGCACAGCCGGTGAACCAGCCCGCGCTGTTCCACTGCAGCGCCGGCAAAGACCGTACCGGCGTGTTGGCCGCAACTACCCTGGACGTGCTGGGTGTCAACCGGGAAGAGATCGTGACCGACTTCCTGGCGACCAACGAAGTTATTGACGATATCCTGGCGCGGCTCCAGGGCATGCCGGGCTTTGTGCATTCCACCCGCGAAGGCATCATGGCCCCAAGAGTCGCCATCGAGAAATACTTGGATGTCACCCAAAGCGAGTTCGGAGGCTCCGAAGCCTACCTCCTTCACCACGGCGTCCAACAGAGCGCCATCGACAACTTCCGGCAATCGATGCTGGAGTAAGAACATGAACAACCTTGAGCAGGAAGTCGACCAGTTATTCATCGATTATTTTCGGGACTTCAGCAATCTTGACCTGAAAGCTATCGTCTCTTATTTTCATCTGCCCTGCGTGTTCATCGTTCTCAACGACGTTCTTGTGTTCTCGACGGCAGCCGAGGTTGAAGAGTTCTGGACGCCCCGGTTTGAGGCTTTGAAGGCCGCCGATTTTGGGCATACCGAGAGGCACGAAGCCAGCATCCAGATGCTGAACGATCACACCGCCATGGCCAGCAGCTTGGCTGTCAGGTTCAAGAAAAACGGAACAAAACTTGAACGCCGGGGAGCCGCCTTCGCCGTGCGTAAGACCGATGAAGGCTGGAAGATCGTCACGGTGATCCATCATTCTCCGGAAAATGTCATTCGGATGCAGTGACCGGCGACTCGCTGATCAAGGGAGACACAACATGACTACATTCGTCCTAGTTCACGGCGCGTCCCATGGCTCTTGGTGCTGGGACAAAGTCGTGCCGTTGCTGGAGGCCCAAGGCCACTCGGCGATCGCGGTAGACCTGCCCGGCAACACCTATGGGGAGTTTGATATCCCGCATAGCGAGGTCACTCTGGGCACCTACGCCCAACACGTCTGCGAAGTGTTGGATGAGCTGGACGAACCGGTGGTGCTGGTCGGCCATAGCCTGGGCGGTCTCACCATCACCCAGACTGCTGAATACCGCCCCGACAAGGTCAAAACTCTGGTCTATTTGACTGCTGTGCTGATTGGGCCCGGAGAATCATTTATCCCAGCGGAGTCCAGGGACCCCGAGTCGATGCGAAAGGCGCTTAACAGGGAAGGTAGAAGCACCTTATCCGACGACCTGAGCACTGTTATCTACGATGCAGCGAGTGTTCGAGACCTGTTCTTCAACGATTGTTCCGACGATGATTTCACCTGGGCCCGGTCCATGTTGGCGCCCCAACCGGCTTCGCCGTGCATCGACCTGATGCAGACTACGGAGGAGAATTTCGGCCGGGTGCCCAGGGTCTACATCGAATGCCTGAAAGACCAAGCCATTCCCCCGGAGTTCCAGAAACTGATGTACACCAAGTTGCCCTGCCAACGGGTTATGACCCTGGACACCGGGCACTCGTCGTTTCTGTCGGCGCCCGAGGATCTGGTGGCCCACCTAGTCTCGGTGTAGACGGTCCCACGTAGCCAAACCACTCCACGAAAGCTATCATGGCTCCACCTGAATAAAATCGTATACCGGAGGCAGTAATGGCTAACAAGAAGGGCACCGGCTTGATGTTGGTTGCCGCCGACATCCCAGCCGACAAAGAAGCGGATTTCAATAAATGGTACCAAGAGGAACACCTGCAGGAACTGATGGGCGTTCCCGGCATACTGAACGCGGCCCGCTATGAGGCGACCAAGAGCGGCCCCAAGCACCTGGCCGTCTATGAGTTGGAGAGCATCGACGTTATCAATACCGACGCGTTCAAGAACCGTCCGAGGACCGAATGGGGTTCGCGGGTGTCACCCAGCCTCATCGGGACCAATTTCTTCAACCTGGTTCTGGACATGATCCACCCAACCGCTCTCACCGACGATATCGCCGGCAGCGACATGGCCAACGCTCTTCAGATCGGCCGGATGGACGTTACGCCCGCCGACCAAGACGAATGGAACAAATGGTACAGTGGCGTTTACGTGCCCAACTACGAAAAATGTCCTGGAGTGATTCGAGGACGCCGGTGGAAAGCCGTGCGGGGCACGCCCGAATTCGCCACCGTGTACGAGTTCGAGGACGAGAATGTATCGGAGACCGCCGAGTGGTTGAAACAGCGGGAGATACATCCCGATAACGACCGCATGCGCGACATCATGACCCACGGGACCGGCTCCCCCGGGATCTGGAGAAAGACCTTCCAACTCTAAGCCGGGTTTTAACCCCCCAAGCCGGAAGATTCCGGTAAAATAATGGATGTATGTTTCCCGCCCGCACGCCCATTTAGCCTCGTGAACCCCGCGGGCGGGAAACATTAATGCCATGAACGCTAACCACGACTACACCGGCCGATCACCGGGCCACCGCCACGACCGCCGCTCCGCCAGTAGACGAAGCCTCAGCATCTCTCTGGCGCTGATTATGGCCTACATGGTGGTTGAGGTGATTGGCGGTCTGGTCTCAGGCAGCCTGGCCCTTCTGGCCGACGCCGGACACATGCTGACCGACGGGGCCGCCATTGGCCTGGCATTACTAGCCATCTGGGTCTCCGGCCGTCCGGCCTCAATCGAGCAGACCTTCGGCTTCCATCGCACCGAAATTCTGGCAGCCACGTTGAACGCCCTGAGCCTGTGGTTCATCGCCGCTTTGATCTTCTTCGAAGCCTCACGGCGCTTCGGCGACACCCTAGATATCGACGGCGGCCTGATGTTGGGTGTGGGCGCTGTTGGTCTGCTGGTGAACATCGCTGCGGCCTGGGTCCTGCACCGGTCGTCCGGGGAGAGCCTAAACGTGGAGGGCGCGTTCCTGCACGTGGCGGCCGACCTGCTGGGCTCGGTGGCAGTGGTGGCAGGGGGTGTCCTGGTGTTGACCCTGGGCTGGGATATCGCCGACCCCATATTCGGCATCGTGATTGGCGTGTTGGTCCTGGGAAGCTCATTTCGGTTGCTCTGGAAAGTGGGCCATGTTCTCATGGAAGGAACACCGTCCCACCTGGACCTGCATGAATTGTGCCAGCGCATGGAAGAATTGGAGGGCGTGACTGGCGTCCATGACATCCACGCCTGGTCCATCACCACCGGATATGACGCCCTGAGCGCCCACGTGACCGCAGATGCCTCGGTTATGCATGACCCCGGTACGGTGTTGCAGCGGCTGCGGGACATCGCCTCCAGCGAATTTGGCATCGGCCATGTGACCATCCAGTTGGAGGACTCGATGGACGGCTGCGATGAAGACCATCACATCGAACATCCAGCGGTCTTCACCTCCAGCCACAGGCATGACGAATCCTGATTCGCCTACTCTCCGTATACCGTTGGGCCGTATAACATTCGGCTCTACCAAAGATAAGACTACAAGACAAATGGGAATCACCAGCTTCAATCTTGGAAATATGACCTTGGCGGTCCTTGTCGTCGTGCTGCTTTTATTCCCTCCGTTGGCTTCCGTGGCCGCCCAGCAGGAAGACCCGCTTGGAGAAGGTAGGGGGGTGGACGTCGTCGCCGGCCCTCATGCGGTGAGAGTATTTGTGATCAACTCCAACCTGGCGGCCGGATTCCTCCAGATGGCCCTTTTCATCACCGACGCCAACACCGGTGAGACGGTGTCCGACGCCAGTGTGGTGCTGAAAGCCAACAACGAAGACCAGGCGTATGAAGGCTGGGCCACGGCCCTAAACTCGCCTTCTATGCCCGAGCGGTACGATGTCCGCATGAATCTGGGCTCCACAGGAGAGTGGACCATCGACGTTGATGTCTCGAGTTCCCTGGGCCAGGGCGGCACCAGAGCATTGACGCTGGACGTTCCGGCCCTCAGCCGCTATACCAATGGCAGCCTGGTGTTCTTCGGCATATTTGCCGCGATGATGCTGGGTCTGGTTTACCTATTCTGGAGCACGAAACGCCAGAACCGCCGCCGCCGTGAGGCAGTCGAAGTAGACGCCCAAGGGGAGCCCTAGGCCTGAACCATGTTTAGAGTAGCCCGAACCATACTGTTGGCGCTTTCCGTGGTGGCCCTGCTACAGCTTGTCTGGGCTGTACCTGGAGCCCACGCCCACAACGGAATCGAGACCGGGCAGAACCCCTTCACCGCCTGGAATTGGAATCCTCTGGCGACTTTGTTGCTGCTCATGGTGGCCTATGTGTACCTGAACGGCCTCAGTAACTGGCATCGGCCCAGCCACCCCATCAGCCGCTGGCAGCGGGCGTCATTCTTCACCGGCCTGTTCGTGATCTTCATCGCTTTGCAGTCGCCTTTGGATAACCTGTCCGAGCACATGCTGTCGTTCCACCAGCTCCAGCATTTCTTGCTGCGGATGCTGGCGCCTTTGCTGATCCTGCTGGGTGCTCCGCTGACGCCGATGCTGCGGGGGTTGCCGCCTTGGATATTGCTGGGCATAGTCAAGCCCACGGTGCGCCATCCCTTAGCCCGGGCTATCTACGAGAAGCTGACCAACCCCGTGATCACTGTAGTGATATTCATGGGAGTGCTCTACCTGTGGCAGTTCCCCGGCGGGTTCAACCTGGCGCTGCGCAACGAGTTTGTCCACGCCATGATGCACATGACCATGGTGTCGTCGGGCTTCATCTTCTACTGGGCGGTCATCGACCCCGCGCCACGGCGCTCGCGGGTCCACTACGGCGTGCGAGTGCTCTACCTGGGGCTGATCGTGCTGCCCAACACCATTCTGGGAGCGGTAATAACCTTTTCCAAGACCATCATCTATACCGGGTATCAGGACGTGTACCGACCATTCGACATGTCGCTGCTGACCGACCAACAGATCGGCGGCCTGCTGCTGTGGGTGCCGGGCGACATGATGAGCATCCTGGTGGCCGGCATCGTCATGATCATGTGGTACGAACGAGAAGAAGGTGGCAACCGGGCCAACCGCTCCATCCCCCCTCCGCCACCGACCCAAGAAACCCCGCCCTCCGCTTGAACGGTCCTTTCCCCCTCGCAAGGGGGAAGGTTAAGATGAGGCCACCTCCGCATCCGCTTTCCTATCACCCATCCCATCAGAGATTCCCTGCGCTCCAGCCTATTCCCCAGGCAGCGATTGCAGATACAACCATACTGCGTTCGCTTCATCGTCAGTCATCTGATTGAACCGATACCACGACATAAATTCCGGGCCCAACAGAACCCCATCCGGAGTGTTGCCGCTGCGTATCGTTGTTATGAATTCGGACGTAGTCCAATCTCCGGGAGCGCCGCTGCGGGTAAGGTTGGGGGCTTCGGGTCCGTCTTCGTCACCGGGAACGGCCTCTCCGAGCAGATCATCGCGATGACACACCGTGCAGATCCCGGCTAGGTACCTTCCGTCTGCGGCCGTGACTCCGGCTTCTGGTGCTGGCACGCGCGAAGCTGCGTGGTCGATTATCGACGCGGGTATCAAGTTGCCTCTAAACACTGAAATGATGCGGCCCAGAGGGTTCAACTTGGACTCGTCCAGCTCGTTATCAACCGCAGGCAGGGTTTTCAGATAGGCGATTATCTCGCCAAAGTCTTGGTCAAAGATATTGTTGTATTTGGCCTTGGGCATGATGATTAATGACTGTCCACCAGCCCCTATCCCATACCGAATCGCCCGGGCATCAGGTTCCGGGGCATAAATTTCACGAACAGCGCGTTGTCTTCAACTCCCCAGCAGGACCGGACTTCACACTCCTCTAGATTTGGACCGACCAGGTTCTCTCCGTAACATCCCTGACACATCTAAATGGCTTGTACCGAGTGTTGCCCTCTGGCGATGCTCTCCGCATCAGTGGGGATCACCGATGCCGCCGAAAATTCTTAAGTCCGGTTAACTTTGTTGGAGCCAAGGAAAAACAGCACGGCGATCAGTCCACCGGCACCCTAGATCAGCTTAACGGTCTCGGCAAGCTGGTTTTTGGAGCGCGTTGTCACTGCGACAATGGCACCGGCTGCTGAGAACCCTTGGGCGAAGGCACGTCCCAGTCCTCTTCCGCCGCCGGTAATCAAGGCCACATGTCCGGTCAAGTCTGTATTGCCGCTCGCATCTGTGCTCATTTGTTCATCATTATCGTTTGCGACGGGAGTGTACCAACAAACTTACCGGTATGGGACGACTCGGCAGATTTTTCCGGAGGCGCCAGACTCATGCAAAGGGAAAGTTGGGTTAGGACCACCTGGCCCTTGACCCCCCAACCCCCCAACCATAGGATGTACTCAACCCAACTCCACGGCGGAGGCGCAACGTGACCAACGGTAATCAAGACACCCTGTTTAGCTGGTTCATCCCCATCGACGGTGACGGCGCACGGGCCGGCACCGCCAGGGCGGAACGTCCCCCGGATTTCGACTATCTGCGCCAGGTAGTCCAGACCGCCGAGGACCTGGGCTACTACTCGCTGCTGATCCCCACCCGGTTCGCCAACGGCCTCTTCTCCGAGGACGCGCCGTTGGCCGAGACCTGGACCACCGCCACCGCCCTGGCTGCGGTAACCAAGCGCATCCGGTTTCTGATCGCCGTCAGACCCGGCTTCGTCGCCCTGGGGTTGTTCGCCCAGATGGCGGCCGCCCTGCACCAGATATCCAAGGGCCGCATCGACATCAACATAGTCCCCGGCGGTATCGGCAACGACTTTGAACGAGTGGGCGAGTACACGGACCAAAGCACCCGCTACGAACGCGCCGAGGAGTTCATCGCCGCCTGCCGCAAGCTGTGGACGCAGCCCGGCCCGGTGGAATTCCAGGGCGATTTTTACAACCTGAAGGACGCCTACTGTTCGCCCGTCCCCGAGGGCACGCCCCCCCGGTTCTACCTGGGCGGGGCTTCACCCAGGGCCAACGCTCTCTCCGGACGCCAAGCCGACGTGCATCTGAACTGGATCGAGGCCCTAGACGACTCACGGGCACGTTTCGACGCCGTGCGGGAGGAGTTCAACAAGGCCGGCCGTACCCCCAGCGTGGGCATACGCACGCATCTGGTGGTGCGCAGCAAAGAGGAAGACGCCTGGAAGGCCGCCAACGAGCTCATCGACCACGCCGACCCAGCGGTCAAGGCCCAGCGGAAAGCAGCCGTCGTGGGCACGGCGATGGTCGGCGCCGCGGCCCAAGCCCAAGAAAAGCCGGACCACATGGTCGCGCCCCATCTCTGGAACGGCCTGTCGGAAGTAAGAGTCAACTGCGGCACCGCCATAGTAGGCACCCCCGAGCAGGTAACCGACATCCTCCTAGACTACTGGAAACTAGGCGTAGACCAGTTCATCCTCTCCGGCTTCCCCCACGTAGAGGAGTGCCAGAGGGTGGCTGCGGATGTGTTGCCGTTATTGCGGCAGAAGATGGCGGCGGCGAGGTAGCTAGAACCTGCCTGCTGCAACACTAAGTCTGGTGGGTATTCACAAATTATCTGGCTAACTTCAGCGGGATCCACCCGCCATTGGCAGATTTCCCGTTTCGGCTATGCCATTCGTCCCTTGATCGTGGGCAGCGTAATGAAGACAATAACGGACAATTCAGTTCATCCTCTCCCGGTTCCCCACTCAAAGGAATGCCGACGCGTGGCCACGGATGTGCTGCCACGACTGCGGTAGAAAATGGCGGCGTTTTAAATCCCAGACTAAAAAGCCAAGCCCCCTAACTAACCCCCGGCCTCTCCCCCGCCCACGGCTGTGCCTGCTCAAGGGCAGCACACGCTTGTAGAACCCGCGCCTCTGACCCGCGTGGGCCAATGATGTGTAGGCCGATGGGCATGCCGTCTGCTGAGTAGCCGCAGGGTACGCTGGCGGCGGTCTGGCCGGTGATGTTGATGAGGTATGTGAAGGGCACGAACCCCCAGTCCGGGTCGACCTCTCTGCCTCCGATCACACTAGGACGCTGTTCGATGGTGAAGGCTGGCACTGCCATGGTGGGCGAGATCAGCAGATCGAAATCGTCGAAGAACTCTTCCATCTGCCGGCCCAGCCGGTCCACATCGTAGATGGCCCGCGACAGGTCCGCCCCGGTCACCGTTCGTCCATGCTCCATGGCCTTCACTCCATAGTCGGTGAGTTCTTTCCGGCCATCGTCAAACATGTGCCCGTAGGACGTATAAGACGCCGTGGCGAAGATGTTCCAGAACGTGTCGAACGGGTCATCTAGCTTCAGATTGGCGTCCTCCACCTTCGCTCCCATATCGGCGAACAGCTTGGCCACCCGTTCAGTCACCTGAACGACTTCAGGGTCGACCGCCGCGTAGCCGTAGTCGCTGCTCCAGGCCACCCGCATGCCTTTCACGCCTTTAGCCAGCCCCGCGCTAAAGTCGGGAGCGGGTTGGCGGATGGATGTGACGTCTCGGGAGTCAGGCCCTGCCACCACCTGTAGCAGCAGGGCCGAGTCGGCCACCGTCCGGGCGATAGGCCCAGATTGGGAGAAATGGTTGGCTGCAGGCTGCCCGTAGCCGCCGTAACGGGGCACCCGTCCCTGGGTTGGCTTGATGCCGAATAAGCCGGTGAAACTGGCCGGGATACGGATGGAGCCGCCGCCGTCGCTACCCATGGACAGTGAACATAGGCCCGCCGCCAGGGCCGCCGCCGCTCCGCCGCTTGACCCGCCCGGTGTGCGCTCGGTGTTCCAGGGGTTGCGGCAGGGCTCGCCCAACCTGTTCTCGGTGGTGCCCGATAGTCCGAACTCCGGCGTGTTGGTCTTTCCCAATATGATCGCGCCCGACGCCTTCACGCGCTCCACCACGATGGAATCCATGTCCGGTACCCGGTCCCGGAACCAGGCCGATCCCATGGTGGTGGTCACGCCCTTGGTCAACTCCAGGTCCTTGATGGAGATGGGGACGCCGTGCAACGGCCCCAGGTCCGAACCGCTCTGTACCGCAGAATCGGCGGCGCAGGCGTCGGCCAGGGCTTGGTCCTGGCACAAGGTCAGATACGAGTTCAACTGGGAGTCCAGTTTGTCGATGCGCCGGAAGAAATTCTCGGTGGCCTCCAACGACGATATCTTCTTTTCACGGATGCTCTGCGCCAGTTCCACAGCCGACATGAAAGCCAAATCAGCGCTCATCTCAGTCCTCCTAGTGCTATAATCGGGCCTGCTCGGCGACCGGCGTCTGCCCGGCCGACGATTGGCGCAATTATAGCGGCGAGGGGCCAGGTTCACCACCGAATAAACCCCGAATCGCTTTCATATTTGTTGAGTGACTAAGGAGACTTTCTTTGGCCTTGGTAGGAATAATTGCAAACCCGGCTGCCAGCAAAGACATCCGCCGGCTGGTCGCCCAGGGCCGGGTGGTGCCAGACTGGGAGAAAGTAAACATCGTCCGCAGAGTCATGTTGGGACTGCAATCGGTGGGCGTAACCCGAGTTTTGGCCATGTCCGACAGCTCCAACCTGGTGCGTCGCGCCTCCGATGACCCCAACCTCGACATGGAGCTGGATTTCGTGGTTATGCCGACCTTCTATTCGGAGGGCGACACGGTACGGGCGGCGGCTAGCATGGCGGAACAAGGCGTCGATTGCCTGGTGACCCTGGGCGGCGACGGTACCAACCGGGCGGTAGTGGTAGGCACCCGAAAGCTCCCGATAATGGCGATCTCCACGGGCACCAATAATGTGTTCCCCTCGATGGTGGAGGGCACCTTGGCCGGACTGGCGGCGGGTCTGGTGGCCGACGGTAAACTGGACCTGGCCGAGGTCTCGGTCTCTAGCAAAACCATGAACGTATATGTTGACGGCGAACTAAAAGATATCGCCCTGATCGACGTGGCGCTTTCCAAGGAACGGTTCGTTGCCACGAGGGCCATCTGGGACATTGGCACCCTTTACGAAGTCTTTCTAACCAGGGCCGAGCCGGCTTCCTTGGGCCTGTCTTCCATCGGGGCGCGGCTGGCGGCGGTTTCCCTGGCTGACGAGGGCGGATTGCAGTTCAGAATCTCCGACCCCGAGGATGGTGTCCCTGGGAGCAGCACCGTGCTGGCCCCCATTGCTCCTGGCGTGGTGCCGCCGGTGTCCATCGCCTCGTGGCAACTGATGGCCGACGGCGAAAGACTGGTCATAGAGAAACGGGACTGCACCGTGGCCCTGGATGGCGAACGGGCTTTCTCGGTGAACAAATCCCAGCAGATCGAGATGGAAGTGCGTAGGGATGGTCCTCCGATCATTGACGTGAACCTGGCCCTGAAGGTTGCCTCCAGCCAGGGTTTGTTTAACCTGGCGCCAGAGAATTAAGCCCCGCTTTGGTCACCGGCCTCGAACTTCTATTCAGCATCCTAGCCGTTGCCGCCTCATCCGTAGTGATTGGCACCGTAGGCTTCGGCTTCGCTCTTGTAGCCGCGCCGGTGCTCCTGCTGTACCTGGAGCCACAGCAGGTGGTGGTGGTGATAAACAGCCTGATCGGTCTTATGATGGCCATGGTATTGGTCCGGACCTGGCGTCACCTGGAGCTTCGGCCAAGCATCGGTTTGGTCCTGGGTGGCGTGGCTGCCACTCCGATCGGAGTTCTAGCGCTGAACTCGGCCAGCCCTGGTTTCCTGCGGATAACCATCGCTCTTGTAATCATCTTTTTGGCCTTGCTCAGCCTGAAAAATATCCAACTGCCATTCACTAAGAGAAAGATGGCAGGGCCGGTTTTTGGGTTCCTCACATCTATGGCGACAACGACCATCGCCATCGGCGGTCCCATAGCCGCGATCTACGCCATCGCCCAGGAGTGGAGACCGGACAGGGTCCGGACCACGTTGGCGCTCCTTTTTATCACATCCGACATAACCGCATTCGCCCTCTACTCTGCTACGGGGCTGGTCGGGCGGGACACCTTGGCCAACATTGGCGTCATGATTCCTGGGATGATAATCGGGTTCGGCATGGCAAGGGCGGTGGTGAAACATATAAACGACCGTATCTTCCGCCATGTGATGATCGCAGTCATCGTGGTTGCCGGGACTGCAACGCTGGTCAAAGAGATCGTCGGGGTCTGACGGGCAAAATCCCCTCTCCGTTGTCCTTCCTCGGAAGTATGGGAGGGTTAGAGTGAGGGAGACGCTTCTTGGCAAGTCATCCATGAACAACCAAAAAGAGTTTGTCTGGATTCCCCTTCCGGGGAACGGCTGGAATGACGAAAGGCGAAGTCAAGAAATCCACCAAACCCACTCATCCTGGGCCTGTCGAAGGACGCCGCGGTGGGGAATGGCTGTCGAGTGGTAGGTGGTTCGACAGGCCCAGGACGAGTGGGGAATGGGGCCATTTTCAGGAGATTCCGATCGGTTCTGGAATGACAAAAGGGGCGTCCCAATCAATCGGGACGCCCCTTTCATGTGACTAACGGTCTGAGTTAAGTGCTGAGATCGTGGAAACAGGCCAGGGCGGCGGTGATGCCATCCCCCACTGCCGCGCCGAGCTGGCGGGTGGACTCGGCCCGGGCGTCGCCGCAGGCATAAACCTTGGGTACCGCCGTCCTCATGTGGATGTCGGTGCAGACGTGTCCGCCGGAGTCCAGTACCAGCAGGTCCGATAGGTATTCAGTGTTGGGGTGGAAACCCACGTAGATGAAGGCCGCCGCCATGGGGTATTCGTAGGTCTTTTCCGTCTTGAGGTCTTTCACTAGGGCGCGGTCCAAGGCCTGGTCGCCCCGGAACTCCTCGACCACGGTGCTCCACAGGAACTTGATTTTGTCGTTGTTGAAGGCGCGTTCCTGAAGGACCTTAGCAGCCCGGAGTTCGTCCCGCCGGTGGATGAAGGTGACCGAGTTGACGATTCCGCTCAGGTAGTGGCCTTCGTCCATGGCCGCGTCTCCGCCGCCAACTACCACCACGTCCTGGCCCCGGAAGAAGTTGCCGTCACAGACAGCGCAGTACGAGACGCCACGTCCCGCCAGCGCGTCCTCACCGGAGACCCCAAGTTTGTTGTGGGAACCGCCGGTGGCGATGATTATCGCCTTGGTTGTGAAGTCCCGGTCATCGGTCTTGACGGTCTTGACCGGCCCTGAGATGTTCTCGACATCGACCACTTCGGTGTACTCGATCTCGGCCCCGAAGCGGGTGGTTTGTTGTTCCATCCTCATGGCCAGTTCTTGGCCCTTGATGCCTTCGGGAAAGCCAGGGTAGTTGTCGATCTCGTCTGTGACCAACAGTTGGCCGCCTGGGCCCAACTGCTCCAGAATGATCGTCCTCAACATTGCCCTGGTGGTGTAGAGCCCCGCGGCCAATCCTGCGGCTCCGGCCCCCAAAATAACTACGTCGTAATCTGATTCCATGTCTGCCGTGTTTTCTCCTAAATGCTTATCGGTACGGCCTATAGAATATCAGCAGGACTGTTAGCCTGTCTGAGGCACGCCGCCCGTGGAACTCATGGACTCTTTGAAATAATCCACGGTCATCTGAAGTCCTTCTTCCAAACTGATTTTGGGAGACCAGCCAAGCACCTGGGCCGCCTGGGACCAGTCCAATGCTATTCGGTAAACCTCTCCGGCCCGCTGGGGCGCGTGGAGTGGGTCCCACTTATAACCTGTGATGCCCTGGAGCAGCTCGAACATTCGATTCACGCTGGTCGGCACTCCGGTGGCCACATTCATGGCTTTGCCGTCACCCCGTTCGATGGCGGCCAGGTTGGCGTCGATCACATCGAACACCGAGATGAAGTCCCTTTCCTGGGTCCCGTCGCCGAAGATCTGAGGCTGTTTCCCCTCCAGCATGGCCTGGCTGAAAATGGCTATGACCCCGGCTTCTCCGTGGGGATCCTGCCGGGGACCGAAGACATTTCCGTAGCGTAACGACGTGTACCGCAACCTGTACTGCCGGTAATAGAAGTCCAAGTATTCCTCGGCCATCCACTTGGACATCCCATAGGGCGAGACCGGGGCGATGGGCGCGTCATCGGTGACGGGGATGGTCCCAGGGTCGCCGTACAGCGCTCCGCCAGTGCACGAGTAGATGATCTTCTCTACGCCGACACGGCGGGAGGCTTCTAGGACGCGCAGGGTGCCCAGCACGTTGGCGTTTGTGTCTGCGATGGGGTCCTGGGTCGACTGGGTAACGCTGGTCTGCGCCGCCATGTGAAACACCAAGTCGGGTTGTTCCCGCTGAATGATATCGGCCATGGCCGGCTGGGTGATATCCGTGTGGTGGAAGACGGCCGCGGAGTCGAGGTTCTTGATCTTGCCGTTGCTGAGGTTGTCAATCACGACGACGTCATATTCCAATTTCAGTAAGCGGTCGACCATGTGGGAGCCGATGAACCCGGCGCCGCCGGTGACCAGGGCTTTTCTGCCGTCTGCCATCAAAACCTCTTGAGGCTATATAACAGGGGTTGGCGGTCCAATAAAAAACCGGTCTTTAAATACGGAAACCGCCGCTCCTAGTATCATAAACCCAAGAGCATGCCAGTTCAACGGCGAAATCAACCTCCAGACGTACTGACAGATGGAGCGCCAACCGAATCTGTGGTACAGTTTTTGCGCCTGTACCCAGGCACGTATTAAGAGATTAAGAAATAGACCAACTTGAGGAGGCCGGCACATGGCCGAACAGATAGGATTCATCGGACTGGGAATCATGGGGAAACCCATGGCCCGCAACCTGCTCAACGCTGGATACTCCCTGACCGTGTACGACATCGTGGGCAGCAACCAGGAAGAAGTGGTCACCGACGGGGCCACCGGCGCGTCCTCCAGCAAGGAGGTGGCCGCCGCCAGCGACACCATCATCACCATGCTTCCCGACTCGGCGGACTCCGAGAAGGTCATCCTGGGGCCTGACGGTGTGTTGGAAGGCGCCAAGAGCGGTTCGGTGATTATCGACATGAGCTCCATCGCGCCCTTGGTGTCCCAGCGGATCGCCGCCACCTGCGCCGAGAAGGGCGTGGAGATGCTGGACGCCCCGGTCAGCGGTGGCGAACCCGGCGCGATTGCGGGAACACTGGCCATCATGGTCGGCGGCAAACAGGATGTTTTCGACAAGAACTTGGCGCTGATGCAGGTCATGGGCGGGAACATTGTCCTCACCGGAGACATCGGCGCCGGCGGCGTCACCAAGTTGGCCAACCAGATCATCGTTGCGGCGAATATCGAGGCCTTGAGCGAGGCTTTGGTGCTTTCGCAGAAGGCCGGCGTCGATCCGGAGAAGGTGTTCAATGCCATCAGGGGCGGCCTGGCCGGTAGCGCGGTGATGGAACAGAAAGGTCCGATGATGTTGGGCCGGAACTTCCAGGCTGGCTTCCGTATCCGCCTGCACCAGAAAGATCTGCGGAATGTGCTCCAAACCGCCCAGGAACTGAACATACCGCTGCCCGTTACATCCTTGTTGCAGCAGATCCTCGGCGCCCTGGTCAACGACGGAGAGCAAGAATCAGACCACTCGGCCATCCTCAAGTTCATTGAAGGCCTAGCCAAGGTAGAAGTAAAAGCTGGGGGCTAGTTGAGACTGGCGCACCAGCGAGAAAAATCCCCCCTCTCTCGCAAAGGAGAAGGTTAGGGTGAGGGCATCTGTTTCTGGGAAACCATGGTTAATGCAGAGCGGTGGTTCGACGGGCTCACCATAAGCGGATAAATTGGCTCACAGCGAGCGGCTACGAAGGGCATCCTTAGGAAACAACCGTTGGTCCCGAGCCGGAAACCTAATCCAACGCCTTAAACCGGGCGTCCCGCCAATTCAGGGCTGTCCGGAGTCCATCGGCCTCACTGATGGCGTTGAACTCTTTCTGCTCCGGGCTGGTGCCGAACAGGGTCATCAGCTCCAGGTTGTGCCGGACGGCGTTCAGGTAGCCCATCTCTTCCATGGCGCGGTTGGCGGCTTCTTTGGTCAGCTTCACGCCCAACTGGGGCAGCAGACAGATCTTCTTGGCTACCTTCTCGCATTCGGCCATCAGTTCGTCGTGGGGCACCACCCGGTTGACCAAGCCGATCCGGGCTGCTTCGTCGGCGTCTACAATATCCCCGGTCAAGAGCAGTTCCTTGGCGTTGGCCAGGTTCACGCTGTAGGGAGTGATCAACAGCGGCGGCCCAAACCCCGCCCTGATTCAGGCTCGCCCATAATGGCCCGGTCGGAGGCGATCTTGACGTCGCAGACTTGGACCAACTCGCAGGCCCCGCCGAGGGCGTAACCACTCACCACGGCGATCACTGGCTTGGTGCAGTTCCAGACGGTCATGAAGGTTTCCACCAGTCCTTGCAGCCGGGTGCGCCAGGCGTCTAGTGTGCCGGACAAAGGGTCGATGGAGTGGTTGTTTTTTCGATGTCGAAGCCGTTTGAGAAGGCCCGGTCCGCTCCGGTTATGATCAGCGCCCGAATTTCTGTGTCCGCATCCACCGCCCCCACCGCTTTCTGAAACTCGGTCATCAGACCGGCGTTCAGGGCGTTCAGCTTCTCCGGGCGGTTCAGGGTTATATAGGCGATCGGTCCTTTCCGCTCGTAGAGTACGTACTCGAAGGACAAAAGAGTATCCTTGGATTGGAACGCATCTGGGGCAAGGATTTCGGGTGAAGACTTTTACTGAAGACTAGGACTGAAGATTTCCGGGGCGCGCATGAGTAACTTGGATTATCGCCAGATGATGATCAGGGGTTCTTTGCGATGTCTATCCCCAAGATAATTATCGGCGTTACCGGTCTGTTGCCTGGTCCGGCTTGGGCCAGTGAGATTGCGTCGGCCACGTCCTGCCCCTGGGTGATCTGCCCAAATATGGTGTGGGCGTTGTTCAGGTGGGGCGTCGGCGCTGTGGTCACGAAGAACTGACTGCCGTTTGTGCCCGGGCCCGAGTTGGCCATGGCCAGCTTCCCCGGCTGGTCGAACGTCAGGCTAGGCACGAACTCGTCTTGGAATCTGTAGCCGGGGCCGCCCGTCCCTCTGCCAAGGGGGTCGCCACCTTGAATCATGAAAGAAGGGATGACACGGTGAAAGATAACCCCGTCATAGAACCCGTCGTTGGCCAGGAAGATGAAGTTGTTTACCGTGACCGGGGCTTGGGCCGCGAAAAATTGAATATCCATGTTGCCCAGGTTGGTCCTGATAACGGCGGTGTACTGGGCCGCCGGGTCTATCGACACCGGAGGCACGTTGGAATATTGGGCGATACGAACGCCGCCCACGTCCACGAATTGCTTGACCGGCTGACCGGCGGTTGCCGTTCCGGATTGAACCGGCAGGGTCGGGGCCACGGCCGCAGTCGGCGGAATAATCGTGGGAGCGGGGCTAGGTGTTTCTAAAATACAAGCAGCGAGGGCAATTGCGACAATGAACATCGCCAGAAGAAATTTCAGTTTCATAATCGATAGGATAACATAGCCATAGCCGCAGATTCATATTGGCCTAGTCGGTTGGTCCCTGGCCGATCAGACGCCGGGACTCACTCACCTGATGGGCGTGTTCTTCCACATGTAGGGCTAGGTATTGGACCACACCCTCCACCGTGATGGGGTTGTTCTCGCCCCGGTGACCAAGGATGGGCAAGTCCTCAGAGGAGAGATCCCCGGTGGCAGCGACTGCGGACTCGTTGGCGGCGGCCAGGCTTTTTATCAGCGTGTCTAGCGAGTCGCTGGCATGGTCTTCGACGGCGGCCGCTCTCCGGTCATTCTCGACGTCGCTGCGGGTTATGTTGGGGTCGTCTTCCTGGGTGATCAAGACCGCCTTTTCCATCCAGAAATACTGGATCTCGGCGATGTGGGCCAGCAGCTGGGCCACCGACCATTCACCTGGGGCCGGCACCTGGCGAATCTCAGCCTCGGCGACTCCGTCGATGGATTTCATCACTGCCTGGTGCGGCGACCGCAGCTTTTCTTGAAGCATGGGTATCTGGTCATGGTTGGTTGTCATGAATGGTCCAAGCTAAAGAATTATTTACGCCCAGCGTTAGTAGGGCCCTTCGTTTTCCTTGTCGTCCCAGAGGCCCGGGTGCTCCCAAGGTTGCAGACCCTCCTCCGGGTAGCGGGCCGGACGGAGCTTGGACGCCACGAACTGGATGGACACCGCCGCCAGGACTAAGATCACCAGCCCGCCCAGGAGCCAGCTATTGAAGAATAAGATGGCCGAAGGGTTGCCGTCAGGGTTGGTCCGCTCCGGAGCCGAGGGCGCCGAGGGCTGCGAGACCGTGGATTGACTCGCCCAGAGGGCGTCCAGACCGTCGACGTTGAACCCGTACACGTTGGTCAAAGAACCGTCCACGGTACCGCCCTGGCTCAGTTGTCCGATGAAGCTTTGGAAGTTGGGCTCGCCGAATTCGTCGATCAGGAAAGCCACCACGCTTAGTGACTTCTGATAAAAAGTGCCGATGCTGTGGGGCGTGCCGGTCACGGTGCGCATAGCCTTGAGCGGGTTCGTCCGGGAACTGAGACTCTCCCCAGTTAATATCTTCACTGACGGGTCCATATAGCTGGCGAACCCCTCGTCCAACCAGGCGGGAGTCGGCAGAGCGAGGTCGCCCATCACCTGTCCCAACAAAAGGTGGGCAGACTCATGGACTATCAACCCGCGGCCCATCCCCAGTCCGAGGAATAGGCTCCGTTCCGGGAAGGCGAATCCATGGAATGTCTGCTGCTCGGTGGTGGTGCGGCTCTGCTGAGGAAAGGCCTCGAGAGTGTGGGAGCGCTGGGAGTAGATAACGCCTTTGATATCGTCAGGCTGTTCTAACTGAAGCAGAGTTTGAAGGCGCGCCAGGTCTGATTCTAATAACCGTACCACTCCCCTGACCCTCAGGTCAGACTGGTCGTAATAACGAAGAGTGAGCGGCCCGACCTTGACCTCCGTCCAGTCGAACCGTGTGTCCTCGTATTCCACCACGGTGGGGTCGGTGCGGAGCATATTGCCCTGAGCGTCGGTGATCTCGTAGTAGTACTCAACCTCTGTGCCGGGCGGCAGGTAGGTCGAGACCTCACCAGTGAGGTTCAGGCTGGCGGTGACCCGGTTGTCGGGCATGAACTCGGGGTAAGCATAGGCCCAGACATTGCTGCCAACGGTGCGGTAGAAGAGCCGTACCTCCACGATGTCGGCGTCACCTTCGGCGGTTACAGAAAGGTCCACAGTGCCAGGGAAATCCACATCTTCGCCGGTGTCGACAATCTCGATGTCCCCCCCGGCAGCGGACACGCTGGAAGCCGTCATCAGGGCAGCAAGAAAGACCCCGGCCAGCATAGGAAGCAGGGCGTGCCGGGCCGTTATTAGCATGGAGATCGATTGAAAGACAGAGCTTGGCAAACCGTCTTGGTTCCAAGGGGTTCGATTTGGCCGGTTCCCGTTGGTCGAGGGCAGACCATTAAATTATACGTTTAATCGAAGCTTATGGCTCTCCGGCAGATCGACCGTAACGTTCAGTCTACCGCCTGCTCCATCTCCAACAGTGACTTCTTCCGGCCCAGCCCCCACCGGTAGCCACCCAGGCCGCCGTCCTTGCGCAGCACCCGGTGGCAGGGTATGACCAGCGCCACGGGATTGGCCCCGCAGGCCGTGCCCACCGCCCGCGTAGCGTCGTCTTTGCCCAGCGACTGGGCCACCTGCTGGTAGGTGCGGGTCTCGCCGTAGGGAATCGTCCGGAGCATCCGCCACACCTGCTGCCGGAACGCCGTTGCTTGGATGTCCAGAGGCAGGTCCAGGCCGGTATTTTCCCCGTCCAGATAGGATAATATCTCAGCGGTCCAGGTCGCCAGATGACCGCCAACTTGTTGGTGGTTGGCCGACGGAAATTCAGACTGGAGATTCTCTTCCAACTCTCTATCGGAGCCGCCCAGTTTCACCGAGCAAATGCCCTTTTCAGTAGCCGCCACCAGCAGCCAGCCCATGGGGCATGTCACCACTGTGTGATAGATATCCATGCCCTTTCCTCCCCTGCGATAAGCGCCGGGGCTCATCCCCATGCGCTCCCCCGAATTCTCATACAGCCTGCTGGACGAACCGAACCCCGCCTCATAGAACGCCGTTGAGATGTCTTGGCCGTCCTTGATTATTGCCTTGAACCGGTCCAGACGCCAGGCCGCCGCATACTGGCGCGGCGTGACTCCGGTAGCCTCTTTGAACACCCGCTGCAGATGCGAGGGGCTGCTCCGACCGCCTGGCCCAACTCGGCCAGGGTGGGCATAGAACCCGATTCGTCTGACTGCTCTTGGATGTATTTGCAGACCTTGCGCACCAGACTGGTGCTGGGGGTTTCCTGGTCCGGCAGGCAGCGTTTGCAGGCCCTGAACCCGGCGGCTTCGGCCTCGATGGCCCGGTCGAAAAAGGCGACTCTATGGGGCGCTGGCCGGCGGCTGGGACAAGTGGGCCGGCAATAGATGCCGGTGGAACTGACCCCGTACACGAAACGCCCGTCGACCCTGGAGTCCCGAGTCTGGACCGCCTCCCACATGTTTGGGTCTAGACCGGTGGTCTTGTCAGTGATTGCAACCATATTCCCCTGATCCGTTTGTTGGACGAAATGACTTGAGTTGACCAAGGCCAGTAGTTTTCCGCCGTCTGCGGTGACCCGAGTGGTCACCACCACCAAGGTGCGGCCTGGATGGGCCACTGTGCTTTCGGACCGCAGCGTGCCCTCTTGGACATTGCCCACGGTTTGGGTTGAGATACTCACCGCCACCGGCATATCGACCAGCTCCACCGCTCGTCTGATGGCCGACGTGTCGGCCAGGGACACCATGCTCCCGGCGTGGATGTGGCCTGAGGATGTGGTGATGCCCGCATGGAACGGCAACTCTACCACGCCCGCTCTTTGCTGCCCGTATAGCCCGCATCCCCGAAAGGCCCATCAGAGTGCCTTAGAAATGCGCTTCCACCCATTGAGTCAACGCTTCCGGGCTGAGGTCTGCGGGCCATTGTTCCATCGTGTTTCCTGCTATTCCTGTCCAGGTGCTGATTCAGTTTCTTTGACGTCACCAGAATACCTCAATCTCTTGGGCTGTTCTATCCGGTTCTTGCTCGCAAAGTGGACGGTTCTGATGATTGCTTTTGAATGTTGTTTAGCCAAAGTTTAAAGAAAGTGACTTGTAGCCATTGTTATGCAGTACATATGTTCTATATAATTCGTGCCCGGCCCAGAAATAGCCTCAAATAAAGGCTAAAAACAACCTTAAAATCAGACTACCGACACCTATGACAGACCGTTCCATAGCCTGCATGTTAGTCACCCACCTCCCGGTTAAAGCCGAGGTGCGCCGCTATCCCCACTTGCGGGGAAAACCCGTGATCATCACCGAGAGTTACGGCTCCAAGGACCTGGTGCTGGATAGCTCGGCGGAGGCCCGAGGAGTGACCGCCGGAATGCCCTTAGCTGAGGCCATGGCCCGCTGCAAAGACGCATCCCTTATCCAGGCCGACTCTCCCTACTACAACGGGGCCTTCGACAAACTGATCAAGGCCCTGGAACTGCGCAGTCCGGTGGTGGAGAGGGACGGGCTTGGCTGTGCCTACGTGGACTTGGAAGGCTTGGAACTGATGTACGGGGGAGAGGCGCGGATGATTGCGTCTCTGCTCCAGGCGGCGCCCACTGAATTCAATCCCCGGGTCGGCGTGGCAGGGGGCAAATTTCCGGCCTACGTCGCCGCGGTGACTACCAAAGGCGGACGCGCCACCAGGGTGCCCCGAGATTCCGCGGGCATGACAGCTTTTCTGAACGGACTGTCCATCGGCCTGTTGCCTCTTTCTTGGGCCAACAAGACCCGGCTGCACCGCTTTGGCATCCACACGTTGGACCAACTGTCAGCGCTGCCGGAGGGCGCGGTCCAGGCCCAGTTGGGGACCGCTGGGCGGCGAGTCTGGCTGCTGGCCGGCGGAGTGGACAACAGCCCGCTGACTCCCCACCGGACGCAACAGGTTGTCGAAGAATCTCTGACCTTCCCATCGCCCACTGTCACTTGGACCCCCATCCTGACGGGCCTGGGTACACTGCTGGGCCGAGCCTTTGCCCGGCCGGAGATCGGCGGCCGTTACGTCCGCACCGCCACCATCGAAAGCCGCGTGTACCGGCTGCCGCCCTGGGTGAAACGCTTCGGGTTCAAAGAGGCGTTGGGCAGCCGGGACCGGGCCCTGTTCGCCCTGAAAAGCCGGTTGGACAGCGTAACCCTGCCGGGACCGCTGGAGGACATGAAACTCACCCTGGCCGGGTTCACCGGCGAGTCGGGCATCCAGACCAACCTCTTCTCAGACGTCCGCAAGCAGGAGCAGTTGAAGGAGATGATGCGTCAGTTGGAGGCCCTGTTGGGCGGCAAACCGCCCATCTACCAGATGAAGGAGATAGAGCCGTGGTCGCGCATACCAGAAAGACGCCAGGCGCTGGTCCCCTTCGACCCATAAAAAACGGGGACGCAAAACCCGGAGCCGTGAAACCTGGGGCCGTGAAAACCGGCGCCGCAACCCCTGGGGCTGTGAGCCAGAGCCTGCAATTCCGCTCACTGAACCTGCCGGTGCCCATAGAGGTCGCCGAGGACAGGATGGAGAGGCCGGTCTCCGTCTCATTGCCGCCCACCATCTCCAACCGCCCAGCCAGCCCCTCCCGCCGCCCGGCGCAAGAAGTCGGACACCTCCGCCTGCCCATCACCGCCATCAGCGACCTATGGCAGGTGGACGACGAATGGTGGCGAGAACGCCCCATCTCCCGCCGCTACTACCAGATCATTACTAAAGACGACAGACGCCTGACGGTATTTAGGGACCAGCTGAGCGGGAATTGGTACTGGCAGAAAGGGGTGTGAGGTGCTCAGATACAAAAGTGTTTTGAAGCCAATCAGTCGATACTTGCGCTCAGGAATGACTGATTGCGAGCGCCTGCTTTGGTCAAAGTTTACGCAGGAAGCAATTGTATGATGTGCAGTTCTACCGCCAGAAGTCCATAGGGAGCTATGTCGTGGACTTTTACGCTCCTGCGGCCAGATTGGTAGTGGAGGTAGATGGCTCACAGCATCAAGACCAGATACATGCCCAGAACGACGCCACCGAGATGAGTCACTGAAAAGCTAAGGATTGCGAGTGCTTAGGTTCACCAACCGGCAGGTGCTAGAGGAGGCGTTGAAATCCCCCCTGGCCCCATTTACGAAAGGGGGGTGACCTAGTACGTAAATAGCTTTTCTGAGCGAACTCCCCAAGAAACTGGGAAATTATGTTTGGCCATCACTGTCACCCTTCTGATAAATGACACCAGTCCCCCCTTTCATAAAAGGGGTTAGGGGATTTCGCCCCCTAGCAACCCGACACCCCAGAGATATAAACCATGCTTACGCCAAAAAAACTGACCGCTGAGCGCTGACAGCTCGCTAATGTACGCCGAACTTCATTGCCACAGTAGCTATTCCTTCCAGGAGGGGGCCTCCTCCGTGGAGGACTTACTGGTGCGCGCCCGCGATCTGGGGCTGCGCGCACTGGCGCTGACCGACCATGACAATCTTTGCGGGGCCATGCACTTCGCCCAGGTGGCCAAGACCCTCAATATGCAGTCAATCACCGGCGTGGAGATGACTATTAAGGGCGGGGAGCCAGGCAAGGGCAGGAAAGAAGGCGAAGATAACTCTCACTTGACCTTCCTGGCCGAGAACCAGAATGGCTACAGCCAGCTTTCTAACCTAGTCTCTTATTCATACGTCGCCTCGGACCGCAGGAACTCCGCCCTGGACCTGAAGTACCTGCCCGACGACCTCGATGGCCTGATCCTGCTGACCGGCTGCCGAACGGGGCGGGTGCCCAGCCTCTTGACTGAAGGCCGCTTCGCCGAGGCCGAGGCCCAACTCAAGCAATACCTGGGCTGGTTCGGCGCCGACAATGTGTTTGTGGAGCTGCAGCAGAACCTGGTGCAGGGCGACACCAGCCGCAACCGACGGCTCATCGACCTGGCCAAGAAGCTGGGCGTTCCCACAGTGGCCACCAACAACGTCCACTACCACGTGCCGGAACGCTATCAACTGCAGGACGCCCTGGTCTCCATCAAGAACAACCTCAGCCTGGAGGAGACCCACAAAGAACGCCGGGCCAACAACCAGTTCTATCTCAAATCCCCCGATGAGATGGCCGCCATGTTCTCCCGGTGCCCCGAGGCAATCAAGAACACCCTGCTCATCGCCGAGCGCTGTTCTTTCGACCTAACCAAGGACCTAGCCTACCGGTTCCCGGACTACCATGTCCCTGAGGGCGCTACCCCCCAGATCCACCTGGAAGACCTGTGCCGCCAGGCCGCCGAACGCCGCTATGGCGGCAATCAAACAACCCAAGACCGCCAGAAAGTTGAAGACCGCTTGCAAGAGGAACTCCGGCTGATCGGAAAACACAACTTGGCCGGGTTCTTCCTGATCTACTACGAGATCATCCAGATGGCCCGGGAAATCATGATCGAGATGGGCCTCAGCGACGCCGAGATACCCTTGGAGGAACGCCCGCCTGGTCGCGGCCGGGGTTCGTCGGTGGCCATGCTGGTGGGCTACCTGATCGGCCTATCCCACATCGACCCCCTGGAATACAACCTGTCCCTGGACCGGTTCTTGTCTGATGACCTGGGCTCAGTGCCCGACATCGACCTGGACTTTCCCCGCAACATTCGGGAAGAACTCATCGCCAGAGTCCATCGGAAGTGGGGCTGGGACCGGGCCGCTCTGACCGGCATGATCAGCACCTACCAGATGAAGGGAGCCATCCGGGACTTGGGCAAAGCCCTGGGCCTGCCCGCCCAAGACATGGACAAACTGGCCAAGCGGGTCAACTCCCACGACGCCAAGGAACTGGAGTTGGAGATGCTCCAACTGCCTGAGTTCCGGGACAAGGTGGACGCGCCGGGCTGGCGGAACCTCATCGAGATGTCGGCCCAGTTGGATGGCTTCCCCAAGTACCTGGCCCAGCACCCCGGCGGCATGATCATCAGTTCGTCCCCCCTCATCGACACCGTGCCGGTGCAGCAGGCGGCCATCGCCGAACGCTACATCTGCCATTGGGACAAGGATAGCATCGACCAGGCCGGGTTCGTGAAGATCGACTTCCTGGCCCTGGGCGCCCTTTCCCAAATGCAAGAATGCCTACTTTTGATCGAAGAGCGGGAGGGCAACTACATCGATCTGAGCCGCATTGACTTCAACGACCGGGCTGTTTACGAGAGTATGCACCGGGCCGACACCGTTGGCATCTTCCAGGTGGAGTCGGCCGCCCAGATGCAGACCGTGCCCCGCATCAAGCCCTGGAACCTGACCGACATGGCCTATGAGGTGGGCGCGGTGCGGCCCGGCGTGGGCGTGAACGACGGCGTTACCCAGTTCATCCAACGCCGCTCTGAGGGCATCCCCTGGGTTTATGACCACCCCCTGGAGCAGCGGGCCCTGGAGCGGACCCTGGGCATCATCCTGTTCCAGGATCAGGTGAACCAGGTGGCCATGGACGTGGCCGGCTTCACGTCGCTGGAGGCTGACCAACTGCGCCGGGCCTTTGGCAAGCGCAACAATGACCTCTTGATCCAGCACTACTGGGAGAAGTTCCGGGAGGGGGCTGCCGGACTGGGAGTCCCGGAGGACTCCGCTCAAAAGGTCTTCAAGAAGTTCAACGGCCACTACATGTTCCCCGAGTCCCATGCCTTTGCCTTTGGCGCGACGGCCTACCACATGGCCTGGCTTAAGTATTACTACCCACTGGAATTTTACGTCGCCATCTTCAACCAGCAGCCTATGGGTTTCTACAACACCGAGACCTTGAAGGAAGACGCCAAACGCCACAGCATCACCATCTTGAACCCCGACATCAACCACAGCCGGGAGAAATGCATCATCAGGAACGAGTCGGTCTTGTTAGGGCTGCGATACGTCCGTGGGATGGGAGACACCGCGGCATCCCAGGCGGTGACGGCCAGGGATCAAGGCGGCAGGTTCAAGAGCCTGGCCGACGCCATGGAACGCACCGGACTGCAAAGGGAAGCCATCGAGAACCTGGTTACCGCCGGGGCTTTCGACGCGTTGAATGCCGAGGCTGCAGAGCCGACAAAGACTTACGAAAATAGCGGGGCAAAAACAGGACGCCGGCAGGCATTGTGGGAAGTGGGTCTGCGCTACCGGCCCATCAACACCCAGCAGCTCCTGCCCCTGCCCGTGGAACAAGACATGGTGAAACTGCCGGAGCAGAGCCAGTGGGAGACCATGGGCGAGGAATACCGCATCCTGGGACTGTACCCCGAATCCCACCTGATGGCCCTGGCCAGGCCTTATCTGAGGCCGGGGATACTATCCAGTCGCGACATCGAGTCCAAGGCCGACGGCGACATCGTCACCGTGGCCGGGCTGGTGATCCGCCGCCAGCGCCCCCTGGCCAAGGCGGTCTTTCTTACCCTGGAGGACGAATTCGGCCACATCCCATTGGTTGTGTGGTCCGGCGAATTCGCCAAATACCGTCAGATCATCAGGGAGCCACTGCTGATAATCCGGGGCGAGGTCTCACGCCGGGACGGCACCATGAACATAGTGACCAAACACGTGGAACCCATGCCCGCCATGGACAACCTGCCCAAGGCCAAAAGCTGGCAGTAGGAGCTGTCTAGCCGCCGCCTTCTATATCGGCCTTCATCTTCTTAGCCATCTTCCTCACGAAGATGGAACCGACCATCGCGATGGCCAACAGCGCAGGTTTCATGTACGTGGGCATCTTGGTTACTTTGACTTTCCGGTCAACCCCGGCCCCTCGCCATTTGCCATCGGGGTGATCGCCCAGTCTAGTTCCCACCCGTTAGGCATAACCACTTGGAAACGGAAGTGGTCGTTTGGTTCCAGCTCGGTCACTTGTAGCCGGCCCGACTTATTACCTGATTTCCCTGACGAATACGTATGACCTATCATTACCGGCCTCTCTGTTTCAGCGGTTATAGATATTGGATGGGCGGCCCAATTCGCATGTCTAGTGAGGTCACTTACAGCTTCGAAAACCTTGTCGATCGGAGCATTCACTGTGGTCTTCCCCATTGGTCTCCTCCTCCACTCGGTTTAATCAGGTTTAATCGGCGGAAGTAACCGATAACTATACTTTTACGGCCAAAAATAACCTAAATCATATGTAATACAAAACTATATTGACATAATATATATGTAATTCATTCACAAACTAAAGATTTGCACTGGTGCTAGAATGTCCGCCAAACGAATACCTACTTACAAAGGACAAGCGCCATGATTGACACAGTTATAAAAAGCGGGACGGTGGTCACCCCGGCCGGAGTCGGCCAATGGGACATTGGCCTGGAGGGCGAGAAGATCGCCGTGGTTGCCATGCCCGGTCTCCTGCCGTCCGAAGGCGTCAGAACGATTGAGGCTGCCGGCAAGATAGTGCTCCCAGGCGGCGTTGAAGCCCACGCCCACGCCGCGGCCAACGTGCAAGAAGGCCTACGGGAGTTGGTCCCCGGAACCCCCAACGCCGGACCCGCCGTCCACTCTCTGGGCGCCATCTGGGGCGGCACCACCACGGTAGTCGACTTCACCCCCGTGAACAACGAAGGCGACTTGGCCCAGGGAGTCCACGACTTCATGTCGGTCTGGCAGGGCCAGGCGTACACCGATTACGCCACTCACGTCATTTACCGCAATTCCAACACTCCCGACTCCATCGCCCGCTTCGGCGAGTTGGTTGCGGCAGGGTTCCCCAGCGTAAAGATCTTCACTACCGACATCCGTCCCCCCGGCAACGAAGGCCGCACCCTCACCCCTGGCGGACGTCTGGAGACTGGCCGGCTCTACGACCTGATGGAGCAGGTGTCCCGCCACGGTGGTATGCTGGCGGTCCACGGCGAGGACGATGAGCTGGTTATGTACAACTACCTTATGGCCCAACAGCGGGGCCAATGGGACTGGTACAACGCCAATCTGATTCACTCCAAGGCGGTGGAAGACCTGGCCTTCAGGCACGTCACCCGCATGGCCGAACGCACCGGGGCCGGCATGTACTTCGTCCACGTGACAGCCAAGGACGGCGTCGACGTGATTGCCGAGTGCCGCAGCAACGGGCAGCCGGTCTACGGTGAGGTCCTTACTCTTGCCCTATCCTTCGATGCCACCAATTACCGGGAAGACGACGGCATGAAGTACCACACCTATCCGTCCCTCAAGGGCGAAGAAGACACGGTCAGCCTGTGGGACGGCATCATGAAGAGCGACCTTGCCTTTACTGCCACTGACAGCAGTTTCACCACCTATCTGGACAAAATTGCCGGAAGAAACATTGAGGACATGCGCGGCGGTAACGTCGGCATCGAGATACGCATGGGAGTCAACTACAGCGAGGCCGTGGTCAAGCGCGGCATGTCCCTGGAGCGCTTTGCCGACATCACGTCTTCCAACGCCGCCAAAATATTGGGCATGTACCCGCGGAAGGGCGCCATCGCCGTGGGCAGCGACGCCGACTTCGCGATCATCGACCCCTCAGTCAAGAAAGCGTTGGCAATGTCCGACCTGCACGTCCGCGACTTCAGCCCCTGGGAGGGCTGGGAGGTGGAGGGTTGGCCAACCACCGTCATCCTGCGAGGCAAGATAATGGTCGATAACGGCCAGCTTTACGGCGACGGCAACGACGGCCAGCATCTACTCCGCAAGGTCGAACAAAACGTGCTGCAACGGCCAATTATCTAGGACCGCCAGGATTAAAAAAACACACAACATTTAGGGGACTGCCATGGCCAGGCCGAAGATCGCTGTATTCTCCGGACCCACGTCGACCATCGCCAACTCGCCTTCGTTGGTCACCAGCAACAAGGGCCGAAACGGCGGAGACCGAACTCTGCCGGGAAGGTTCGACCATCTGGTAGCCCAATCCTTGCACGAGCCGGTGACCGTCCGGATCAAGAAATTCAGCGGCCATCCCATGGAAGAGGACGGCCGGGATGTCTACTGGGACAACGGCCAAGAGTACTACGAAGTGGAGCTCCATCCAGAGGACGGCCCGTATCTGCTGCCCTACATGGCCCGCCGCAATGACGGTTCAGGGCCTGGGGCCCCCTTCGAGGCCGGTGACCTGACTGACCCTGCCATCGGATACGGGGGCCGGCAGACCTTCTATCCCGACGCGTCCAGGGTGTTCGCTGATATCGACCGTGGTATCTCCGGCCGGGACGAGCATGGCGAGGCCAACTCCCTCGACCGCAAAGCTGAGTTCGAATTCATCCGGGCCCTGCCTCCCGCCGGCTACACTCAACAGGGCGAGAAGCCTGGCGAAGACTACTTCGCCTACCAGCCCTTCCCAATGAGCCGCCGCCCCCGCTACTCGGACCTGGCCCGGGTCACCAACACGGTGGCGCGGACCATGGCCCAGGCCGGTCTCGCCGGCGCCATCTGGCTGGAGGGCAGCCCGACGGTCGAAGAGACCACCTACTGGCTCAACTTGCTCGTAGACACCCAACTCCCCATCACCACCTGCGCCTCCCAGCGCACCCACGGACAACTGGCCAACGATGGAGACCGCAACATCGTGGATGCCGTGGACGTGATCCTCTCCGGCCAGTCGGCCGGGATGGGAGTGGTGGGCGTCCAGGATGAAAGGATCTACGCCGCCCGCGAGTTCAAGAAGGCCGATGATCGGCCCGGCAACTACAAGGCGACCGGCGGCCATGGCGGGATACTAGGGACGTCCGGGCCTCCCGTGACCATCTGGTACCGGCCCAATTACAAGCACACGGCGACGTCCGACGTGAACCTGACCCGTCTGCCGGCCGATGTGATCTTCACCAATACGGTGGGCGACTCCAATCCCGTCAGCGTCAAGGTGAAGGACTCGGGCGGCGGGCTGTTGGCCACTGCCATCCCCAGGGTGAACATCGTCAAACACGCCTCATACATGGGCGAGGACGACAGCACGAATCCCGACCAAGAGGTAGACATCCAGGCTCGTATCGCCAAGGCCCTGTCCGACCAAAGCAACCCGGACGCAAGTTCTCCCAAGCTGCACGGCCTGGTGCTGGAGGGGACTTCTCCCTACGGCCTGGGCTCGACTTCGCAGATGGCAGCCCTGCGTATCGCGGTCTATAGCGGACTGCCGGTGGTGCGGGTGGGACGCTCCGACCCAGGCGGCAGGGTTCCGGGTTTCATGCATGACCACAGCATCGCGGGCAGCAATCTAGACGCGAACAAAGCCCGGCTGCTGCTCATGGCGTCGATGCTGAAGCTGGGCCGGTTCCCCAAGGCCAAAGACCCGCGGAACCCCACGGCAAAAGAAAAGGAAGCGCTACTGTCCAAGATCGCGGAGTTCCAGGAGATCTTCGAAAGCCACTAACCGTGGGGCAGGGGCCGGGAGATTAGGTCTTCTATGCGGCCTCGGGTCGCGTCTTGGTCGAAGCCCCGGAGCAGGTTGATGCGGTTACGGTTGGGGTCGCCGCCGTGCCAGTACTCGTACACTTCTTGCCGCATGCCCGATGAGGAGACCGCCAGGTCGTGGGCCAGGCGGTACAACCGCGACTTGTACTCGGCGTCCACGCCTTTGCCTCGCATGTAGCGGTCCAGATAAGGCCGCAACTCCGGGTTGGCCAGGTCATTCTCGCTGGGTTGCATGATCAGGCCGGAGCCCGAGACCTCACGTAATATCTGGACCATCCGAGCGGAAGTCTGGGCGAAGTAAATGTTCATACCCGTCATGGAACCCAGAGACATCAGCCCACCTTCATCCATGTGGGCGCCGTGCTCGACGCCGTCCATGGCGTGAGCCCACATCTCAGTGTAGGTGACCATCTCGCCGATCTTGGCCGACACCTCACGGTATTCCAGTACCCCAATGGCCTCGGCAATCATGGTCGCCACCGTGGTCATCACCTTCATGCGTTCGTGTATTCGGCAGAGATTGCCCCATTCGGTGAAATTGATCCCGGCTGAGAAATTGCGGAGCAGCGGGCCCGATTCATAGAGCATGAACACCCGGTCCCACGGCACCAACACGTTCTCAAAGAAGAGCATGCAGTCCTGCTCGTCGTAGGGCACGCCCAGAGGGTGTCCGTAGCTGCCGTTCCAGAGGGAGACCGGCTCGCGGCATAGAATCTTCATGCCTGCGCTATTGGTCGGTATGGAAAAGGCCAGGACGAACCTTGGGTCTGAACGCTGAGTGAAGGTGGCCGATAGCGAAACATAAGTCTCGTTGCTGATAGGCGCTGCGGTGGCCAACTGCTTGCCGCCGGTGATGATTATCCCATCAAGGGTCTCTTCGACCACGTGCAACGCCAGGTCCTCTTCCCTCTGGGCGCGTTGCTCATTCTGAGGTTGCTCGCTGCGGTCGACTTGGGGGTCTCCCAGTGCGTGGGTCAGGAATAGGTCATTCTCCATGCAATAGCGGTGGTAGTTCGCCACGTTCTCGCCGTAGTCACAGTGGGGATGCTTCACGGAGCTAAGCTTCTCCCGCGCCTTGTAGAGGGAGATGATGTAGGGCGCTAACACGTCCGGAGCGCGGCCCAGTTGCCCCCAGCTTTGGCTGGTCCAGACCTCGCTGTTTCGCCGCTTTCGTTTGAGGTCTTCGTCGGACCGGGCCAACAGCCAAGACATGCTGCAACGATTGCCCGACTCGGGGGAGACGAAGGTCATAACATCTCGGAACTCTTCGCCGTGTTGGAGGTCGTAGATGCGGGCAAGCTCGTTTACCATCCCAGAGAATGCCGGGTGAGAGGGAATATCATCGACTCGCTCTCCGTCCAGCCAGACCTCGCGGCCGTCCCTGAGACTCTCGATGTATCGGGCGCCGGTCATGGCGCCCTGGGCGGCGGTGATGTCCAAGGCCATCATCTGCCTCCTTGATCCATTGGGTTAATCGAACTGTGCTCCGGCTAAAACGTTACGGGGAGGGTCTTGAGACCTCGCAAAACCGGATGGTTCCGCCACTCTAAGCCCGGTTCTTCCAGACGCAATTCCGGCATCCGCCGCACCACCGCGCCGATCGCCGCCTGCGCTTCCATTCTGGCCAACGCCGCTCCTAGACAGAAGTGGATTCCAAAACCGAAGCCCAAGTGACGTACCTTGTTCCGCTGGATGTCGAACCGGTCCGGGTCGTTGAATTGGGCCGGGTCCCGGTTGGCAGAGCCTATGTTCATGGAGATGCGCTCACCCTTGGCGATCTGCTTGTCTCCGATCTGCAAGTCTTCCAACACGAAACGTGATATCGCCTGTACTGGGCCGGTGTAACGGATGACCTCTTCCACGGCCGATTCGAGCAGGGTGGGGTCTTGCCTCAGCAGCTTCAGTTCCGACGGGTTCTGGAGCAGGGTCAGTATCCCGTTTCCGATCAGGTTCGTCGTGGTCTCGTGTCCGGCGAAGATCAGCATGGCACACATGGAATAGAGCTCGCCCTCGCTGAATGAATCACCTTGGTCTTCTGCCGCCACTAAAGCGCTGAGCAAGTCGTCTTTTGGTTCCTTCCTTCGCTGTGCGGCTGCTTCCCGGAGGTATTCTTTCAACTTAGTCATGCTCTGGATCACAGGCCCGACGTTCTCTTCGACCTCGCGGATGTACCCCGCGAATGTCGCGATGTCGTTCGACATCTTCTTGAACGTTGCCGGGTCTCCGCCGGCGACTCCCAAGACCTCTGTGATGACCATCGCCGGTAGCGGGTAAGCCAGTTCGGAGACGACCTCCATGCTACCCCGTTCTTGGATATCATCCAGCAGGCAGTCGGCTGCATCCTGTATCTGAGAACGCATCCGTTCCAACACTCCGGGTGTGAACGCCTTGTTTGCCAGAGAGCGTAGGCGTGTGTGATCTGGGGGGTCTGAGAAGAGCATCATGCCTAGGAAAGTCTGCTCCAGGTCCTTGACCCCTTCTATACCGCCGGCCTTCTGCGTAAGGGCGGTGATGCCCGTCGAAGAGAGTCTCGGGTCCCTCATGCCATCGAGAACATCCTGGTAGCGAGTCAACACCCAGACCTGGGCGCCATCATTCCAATGCACCGGGTCTTCAGAGCGCAGTTGTTCGTATCTTGGATACGGGTCTTGGGTAGCTGGGCGCCCGATTGCGGGGTCATTCTGTTGAAGCATGGTGTTACTCCTCGTAAGGATTGCGCAGGGAACGAATCACAAGGGTAGGTATACTGCCTGTCCGGTCTGGGCGCTCCTGACGACCGCCTCGGTCCACTCCATGTAATGGACCCCGGTCTCAAAGGGGACCATGTCCACCTGTTCCGTGCCTCGGATGGCGTTGGTGAATTGTTCCTCTACCCGGTAGTGCGCCTGTTCTTCCACGGAATTGGGTATTTCGGATAACTGGTCATCGCCCCGGCGTCCGGCGAAGACGTTTTGCTGCTGGTCCACGTGGATCGTCCCTTCAGTGCCGTAGATCCAGGTCTGGTTGCCGGTTGATAGCCCGGTGGTGGCGCTCATCCTCATGTGGACCTGGGCCCCGTTGGCCAGTTCGTAGAGGATGTTCACGTGGTCGGGTATCGAGACAGACACCGTTTCCCCCCTGTCGTCAGTCCGGTAGGGCACGTGGACCTTGGCCATGGCCATGACCCGGTTGCCCCGGCCCAGCCAGCGCATCATCGACTCGTACGAAGCTCCGATGTTCAGTGTGTTGTAGCCGCTTATCTTCCAGTCATGGCGCCAGTGCAAGTCACCACCGAAGTCGGCGAAACGGTTCTGCAACGCCTGCATCTCGACGGATAGTACTTCGCCCACGAAGCCTTCGGCGATCAACTTCTTCAGAAGGTTGTCGATCTTATAAGTTGTCGACGTGGGCGTTAATTGACATACCAACTCGGGATGTTCCAATGAGGCGTCGAGCATGTCCCGCGCATCTTGGGCGGTGCACGCCATGCGCGCCTCGGTCAACACGTGTTTGCCCTTTTCCAACGCGGCTAAAGTCATCGTCCGGTGCATGTAGGGCCAGGTGCCGATGCAGACGGCGTTGATGCTGTCGTCTTCCAGCAGTTCCTGCCAACCATTGTAGACCTGGGGAATATTGAACTGGTCAGCCACGGTCCGTCCGGATTCCAAAGAACGATTGGCCACCGCGGCAATCTCCAGCCCGTTGACCTGCTGGAAGCCAGGGATGTGCCGGTTGCGGACGTTCCCTCCGGCCCCGATGAGGCCGACCCGGATCGCTTCTTCCGCCATAAAAATACTCCTGCGGCCGGGACATTCTTCTAGGGAATCAGGGCAATAAGGGCAGTAGTTCCTCGGAGATAAACTGTAGGTACTCCAGCCGGGCCACCTTTTCCTTGGGTAGGTTCAAACAGCCGAAACCGATGTACTCCATGCCGTTTTCTTTGTGACTGCGGACGATGGTCTCAGCGCAATCTTGGGGGCTGCCAACCACGGCCCAATTGGCCAGTTCCCGCGAACCGCCCAGACCGAAGTCGACGGTGCTGGATTCCTGCATGTTGAAATTGGTGTACAGACCGGCTTTTGCTTCGCCGGCGGCGACGGCTTCAGAGACCGCGGTCTCCCGATCTCGTGCTATGGATATGGACCGGTTGGCGGTCAGGTGACCCGTCTTTCCAGGCTGCTTAGCGATGGCTTCCCAATACATCTCGGACAGCTTGTCGATGTCTGTCCAGTTGGGCTGCGGGCCCAGAAGACAGGCCTCGGCGATGGCTGCCGCCCGGCGCACGGCTCCCAGGCTCTGCGCCGCCAGCCAGATGGGCGGATGGGGTTTCTGGACTGGAGTTATGCCCAACCGGCCGCCATGAACAGTCCAGTGTTCGCCTTCATGATTGACCTCTTCCCCGGTCCACAGATCCTTCATCAGGGAGATGGATTCCTCCAACCGGCTCACGCGCTCCGCCCGGTTGGTGCCGAAGGCCTCCAGCTCTTTCTCCACATAGCCAAGGCCCACTCCCAAGGTGAACCGGCCGTTGCTGATCTGGTCCAGCGTCGCCGTCTGTTCCGCGATATCTACCGGGTTGTGGTAGGTCAGCAGCAGGATGCCCGTCATCAGCCGCAGTCCCTCTGCGTCGGGCGCTAGGCGGGAGAGTATCTCCATGGGCTGGGGCCAAACGGTTGGGTAGGCGATGAAATGTTGAGGCATGTAGATGGTGGTGAACCCCATCTCCCTGGCCTGGCTGAAGATCTCGGCTGCCTCTTCAATCTGGTCGTACAGCGGCCTGGTGGGGTCGTCGATGTAATCCCGGACATATAAGCCGACGTCCATGTTGGTCCTTATCTAGCCAAGATATTCGTGGCGACCGGTTAAACACGGTTCCGCTGGAATTGGCCACAAGTATAACAAAGGAGCCAGTGACAAAACGAGGTGGACCATCTCGGAAGGCGGTGCAGCCACCAAGTGAAAGAATCAGATAACGTCGCCGTTACCCTGGTCAAGGCGAGAGTGAGTGAAATGGAAAAATTCTACGCATCTTTGAAAACATTGCGCCCGTCTGACTGAGGTCTTAAACTGCCGTTCATCCAATCTAGACGCACAAGGGGAGCCTGATTTGAAGTACGACATTATTGTGATTGGCGCTGGGTCATCGGGCAGCGCCATCGCCAACCGGCTTACGGAAGACCCAGACCGGTCCGTGCTGCTGTTAGAGGCCGGGCCAGACTATCCCGACTTCAAGAATTACCCCGACGACCTGAAATTCGGCTACACGCCCGACGCCTCAGCGATGGGCGGACCCCACAACTGGTCTTTCGTGGGCACAGGAACGCCTGATAGGCATGACTTGCCCGTGCCACGCGGCAAGGTGGTTGGCGGTTCCAGCGCCATCAACGGCCAGGTATTCCTGCGCGGCATCCCAGAGGACTTCGAGAATTGGGCCGCCCTGGGCAACGACCAATGGGAATTTCTGAAGGTGCTGCCCTATTTCAGGAAGCAGGAGACCGACGCCGACATCAGAGACGACTTCCACGGCTCCGAAGGCCCCATGCCCGTGCGGCGGTTCAAGCAGAGCGAGTGGTTGCCCTTCCACCGGGCGTTTCACGACGCGCTGATTGACAAGGGCTTTCCCTACGATCCAGACATGAACCACCCCGAGTCCGAAGGAGTGGGGCCCATACCAATGAACAACCCCGACGGTGTGCGCATGAGCACCGGGCTGACCTACATTAACATCAGCCGGCACCGCCTCAACCTGACCATCAAGGCGAATGTCATGGTGCGGCGGGTGCTATTCGACGGCAAGAAAGCCATCGGGGCCGAAGTTGAGAGTGGCGGTGAACGTTTCACGGTTGAGGCCGACGAGATCATTCTCAGCGCCGGCGCCATCGCCTCGCCCTATCTCCTGATGCTCTCCGGGGTGGGACCGGCCGACCAGTTGGAAAAACATGGCATCCCGGTGGTTCACGAACTTCCTGGTGTGGGTCAGAACCTGCGTGACCACCCCATCGTGCCGGTGGTCTACAAGGTGAAACCGGAACACCCCCAAGACCCGGCGGAGCCCCGGTATCAACTGGCCCTTCGCTACACCGCCACGGGTTCTGATGACCGGAACGACATGCAGATACTGCCGTCGGCGTTCTCGTCACCTATCGGAGCGCCTGACCCCTACGAACAAGAGGGCGTGCGGTTCACTTGTGTCTTGGAGCTGGCCAACGGCTTCGGCGAGCTGACTCTGGCATCTAACGACCCGGCGGACCAACCCCACCTCAACTACCGTTACTTCGAGGATGCCTGGGACCGGCAGCGCATGCGGGAGTGTGTCCGGCTGGCCATGGACCTGGTGGAACATCCGTTATACGAAAACATCATCGAGGAACGTCTGCAGCCCAAAGAGGCCGACCTTGAGTCCAATGACACTTTGGATGCGTGGATGCTGCGGACGACAGTCAACACCACCCACAGCTCAGGAACCTGTAAGTTGGGGCCGGCCTCGGACAAAAGCGCGGTGGTTGACCAGTACTGCCGGGTGCATGGGCTGGAGAACATCCGGGTGGCCGACGCCTCGGTCATGCCAAACGTCGTGCGGGCCAACACCAACTCCACTACTATTATGATTGGCGAACGGGTAGCTGACTGGATAAAAGAGGGCTAAAGCTGGTCTATAAAGGCTGAAAACAGGTCGGTGCCGGCCCAACTGACCAAGACGTCCGGTCCCAGACCGTTGGTCCAGGTCCTGGCGCTTGTTGGGTCCACAGTCGTGGAAATGTCCCCGGCCTCTTGCATCAACTCGATGTGGGCCATGACCTCGGTGAAGGCCAGGAAGAAGTTGTGGGATTCCACTTCTCGGTTGGAGAAATAATTGCGAGTCAGTGAGGCCATGTCCGTGGGGCCTTTTTTCATCACCTCGGTCAGCTCATAGCAGCGGTCGCGGTGGTGCTCCAGGATCTCCGTGGCCCGTTCTACCCCGATGGGATTGAACTGCCCTCGGTGAAACGCGCGGTGGGCCGGGAGGACGGTGATGTCCCCTTCCAGCGCGGCCATCCGCTTCAATGAAGTGAGCAGGGCCTTCAGTCCGTAGATTTCATTGCCGCCGTTGTAGGCAGGCGGAAGAGTCGCCTGGTATGAGTTGTAGCTCATCGCCACCGACGGATGGGGCGTGATCAGAGGCAGGATGTGGTCTCCCGAGAACAGCACCTGGTCGTACAGGATACAAAGCTCGTCTGGAGAGTGGCCTGGAGTGTAGTAGAAAGTGAGCCCGCCAGCCTGGTGTTCGTCGGTCACCGGGTGGTTCAAGACCAGGTCTCGGTTGAGTTCGCGGTGCTCGATGGCCCTGGTCATGGTCTCGGAATTCTCAAAAGCCTTGAACCCCGAAACCTCCCTTCGCCAACCCCGCTCCAGATCGCCGCGTTCGGCCTGCAGCATGAAAGCGTACATCTCGTGGGCCCAGAGTTCGGCGCCGCTCTTTCGGATCACCGGCGGGCAGCTACCGTCATGGTCCATGTGCCCGTGGCTAACCACGATACGGCTAACGTCGGTGATTGAGCGTCCCAGCCGTTCCAATCCCTGTTCCAGGTAGGTCAATGACCCGTAACAGCCCGGGTCCACCAGCGTCAGGTCCTCTCCTTCAATCACGTAGCACCAGGTCGGGCCCAGCGTCGACCGCCAAGCTTGCGGCACGCCGATGGCCTTGATCACGGCGCCGGTGGATGAGGTGTATTTTACAAGAGTGCCGTTTCCTGAATCGTCGCCTCTTTTAAGTATCTCGGTTTCTAGCATCGGTTCCTGTTCAAACTTTTATTGCGTTTCCTTACAGCTTTGGGCGCGGGCAAACCAATACACGCAGTGGTGGGGTGCCGGGAATGGTAACATCTTGTCTGCGAGATAAAAAGCTGAGGAGACGAGGTTATGGCTCAGTCAATAGGTATCGTTGGATGCGGGGCCATCGGACGAGCCCTGATGCGGGCTTCCGACTCTGGGAATTTGAACGTGGCGGTGGCCGGTGTGACCAGCCGCGACGAACACCGGGCCCACGAGTTCCTCGGCAGCCTGGACAACCCTCCTCCCTACCTGGACCGCCAGGAGCTCATTTCCCGGTCAGACCTATTGGTCGAAACCGCGGGCGGCCATATCGTTGCCGACCTGGCCACAGAGACATTTGCCGCGGGGAAAGACCTGATGGTCATCAGCATCGGCGCCTTGCTGGACAACCCCGGCATCATTGAAGAATCGCGGGAGAAGGGTTGCCGGTTACTGGCTCCCTCCGGCGCCATCGCGGGTTTGGACGGTATAAAGTCGGCCTGTGCCGGCCGGGTGGACCATGTGACCATGGTGTCTCGCAAACCGCCCATCGGCCTGGAGGGCGCGCCCCATCTTGTGGAAAACGGCATCAGCCTGGAAGGACTTGAAGAGGAGATGGAAGTCTTTGCTGGGACCGCCAGGGAGGCAGTGAAGGGGTTCCCGGCCAACCTGAACGTCTCCGCCGCCGTTAGCCTAGCCGGTGTTGGAGCCGATCGGACTCAGGTAAAGATGATCGCCGTGCCCGGTCTGGAGCGCAACTGCCACGATATCGAGGTTGAAGGCGAATTTGGGATCCTGAGGGTGCACATAGAAAACGTCCCCTCCGAGAATCCAAAAACCGGCAAACTCACTGCCTTCTCGATCATCCGCTCTGTGCAGGACGCTGTTGATCCCTTCCGCATAGGGACCTAACATAGCCTGACACCACACCGCCAACGTCCTGTTATTCCGAGCGAGGAGAGGAATCTCGTTGCTGGGGTCAGCCAGCTGCCGGTCTTGCAAGTAGTTAGGCGGTAATACCCGGGCAATCGGACTCCTCGTCGGCTGGCACCTCCTCGGAATGACAGATGGGAGTTGGCGCTTCGCCGTTATTCCGGCGAAAGCCGGAATCCACTCCGCCAGTCAAATCTCTCATCCGCTCATGGTGAGCTCCGACTGAAGGTCGAGAGTCCAGACCTGTCGAACCACCCTGCCGGGCATAAGTCAAGCATGACCAACGCGTCCTTCTATAGGCTCTATAGGCTCAGGATGAGCGGGGTTGATGCGGTTTCTGATCCACCACAATCTCCAATCCCCCCAAATAAAAAAAGCCCCGCTCCTGAATGACAGAAGCGGGGCTTTTGGGTTGCTTGATCGCTAGCAGCTAGGCGGCCAAAGCTGCGCTACAGACGGTGTCCAGTATGAGCTGGGTCACGAGGTATGGGTCGCAGTTGGCGTTGGGCCTGCGGTCCTCGATGTAACCCTTCCGGTCGCGGGCGACCTGCCAGGGGATCCTGATGGACGCGCCCCGGTCAGAGACGCCCCATTTGAACTCTTTGTAGGACATGGTCTCGTGTTCCCCGGTCAGGCGCTCCTCGATCCGGTCGCCGTAGTTGGCGATATGGAGCTCTGCCCGCGTTCCCAGGGCCTCGGCGGCCGCGACGCATGCGTCATAGTCGTTCCGCATCAACTCCGTGGAGAAGTTGGTATGGGCGCCGGCGCCGTTCCAGTCGCCCCGGACTGGTTTGGGGTCAAGGGTGGCGCTGACATTGAACTGCTCGCCTATCCGGTACAACAGCCAGCGGGCAATCCAGAGGTGGTCGGCCACGGCGGGGGCGCCGATGGGACCGATCTGGAATTCCCACTGGCCGGGCATGACTTCACCGTTGATCCCGGCGATGGCCAGTCCAGCTTGCATGCAGGCCTCTAAATGGGCTTCCACTATCGGGCGGCCGAACACCTCGTCGGAGCCGACGCCGCAATAATAGCCACCCTGGGGAGCAGGGAACCCATTGTCCGGCCAGCCCAAGGGTTTGACGCCGTCGAAATAGGTGTACTCTTGCTCGATGCCGAACCACATGTCCATGCCGGCGAACTTCTCAGCCGACGCGGCGCAAGCAGCCCGGGTGTTGGATGGATGGGGTGTCATGTCGGTTAGAAGGACCTCACACATGACCAATTTGTTGTCTCCGCCACGAACAGGGTCCGGACAGACGAAAACCGGATTAAGGACACAGTCGGAATTCTCGCCGGGCGCCTGGTTCGTGCTCGAACCATCGAAACCCCAAACCGGGGGTTGCTCCCCGTCGGCGATAACTTTCCCCTTGGACCGTAGTTTGGCCGTGGGTTTTTGCCCATCAACCCAGATGTATTCAGCCTTGTAACTCATAACTCTCCGTCCTATTTTCGTTGTCCCTGCTGGGATTTTGACTGCAGGATTTGTGGCGATTTCCGCACCAGTGCCGAGGGCAAACTATAGCGAGAATGGGCAGACTTGGTCAAATCTGCGAAAACCACTGCGACACCCAAGGTCCGAATCCGCCGGCCACCTGTTTCCAGTTGTAATCCAGGCACCGCTCAACTAGAGTAGCATCTGTTTGTTTCAACAATGTAAACTCGTCGGCTTGACCTGAAAGAGCCCCCAAAAGGCCGTCTCGCCGTACTTACCAATCAACTGGAGGAACCGAATAATGAGCATTGATGTTGGCACCGGAATAGCCCGCATACTCAAACAGGAAGGGATCGAGTGGGTCTCCACTTTTCCAGTCTGTCAGGTGAATAACGCCCTCGGCCGCGAAGGCGTGCCCATGGTCATGATGCGCGATGACCGCTACGCCGTGGCGGTGGCCGACGCCTATTCCAGGATCACCGGCGGCGCCAAGAATGGCGTCTGCACCTTCCAAGGTGGAGTGAACGCCGCTGGGCTGCAGGTCGCATTCGCCGGCATGGCCCAAGCCTTTGAAGACGGCTCCCCCGTTCTTTGTATCACCGACGGCATCCCAGCCGGAGCCTCGGAAAACAGCCAATTCGACGTCGCATCTGCCCTGAAGACGGTTAGCAAATGGTATGGCCATCTGGACCGCCCAGAACGGTTGCCCGAGTTCATGCGCCGCGCCTTCACCATGCTGCGCACCGGACGGCCCGGACCCGTGGTCATCGCCATCCCCGACACCCACGCCCAGTATGACGAAACGGCTGACCCTTATATCCCGGTGAAAGGCTCCAAATATGCGCCCGACCCCGCCGATATCGCCGGAGCTGTCGAGCTACTTCTGAAGGCCGAGAACCCTCTGATCTACGTCGGAGAGGGAGTCATCTATGCCGGAGCATCAGCCGAGTTGAAGGCTTTCGCCGAATTGGTGAACGCACCGGTGATCACCACTCTCAAGGCCAAGGGCGCTTTCCCGGAGGACCATCCTCTATTCGTGGGTGTCCGGGGCGACCAAGTGAACCATTACCTGGACAAATGCGACCTACTGTTCGCAGTGGGCTCAAGCCTGTCGCCGGGCAGGTTCAGCCACGCCATTCCCAACGCGACGAGCAAAACCATCGTCCACTGCACCATCGACGAGTTGCACGTCAACAAGACCTACCCCACTGCCCGAGCCGTGATCGGTGACGCCAAGTTCGCCCTGGAAGCGCTGACTGCCGAGGTCTCGGCCAAGACGGCTGGCAACGGCCGGGCCGCCGGAAACGTGGCCGCCGAGGTTAAGTCGGTCCGCTACGAGGCCATGACCAAGTACCGCGAGGCGATGGCTTCCACCGATAAGCCCATCAACCCCTACAAGGTCTATGCCGGGCTGATGGAGGCGTTGGATCCCCACAAGAGTTTCGTGACCCACGAGTCGGGCAACACCCGCGACCAACTGAGCACGGTGTATGAAACCCTGATTCCGCGGGGCTTCTTGGGCTGGGGCAACGTTTCGTCCCTGGGATTCAGCTTCGCGGCAACCATCGCGGCCAAGCTGGCCCACCCAGACAAAGATTGTGTCGCGGTCACCGGCGAAGCCGGCCTAGGCTACATGCTGGGCCAGCTGGAAGTCGCGCTGCGCCAGAACATCGGGATCACCGTGGTCCACGTCAGCAATGGCGGGTTCTCGGGGTACGGCCCCGGCTTCTGGGGCGACGGCCACGACCCCTTCACCCACAAGGTTCTGGGTTATGACGAAGTCGACATGTCGAAGGTCATCGGCGAGTTGGGCTACCACACCGAGCGCGTAACCGAGCCTTCGGAAGTGGTCCTGGCCCTGAAGCGCGCCTTCTCCGCCAACCAGGCGGGGATGCCGGCCTACATCGAGTTTATCTGCAGCCAATTCCCGGTCTATGGCGGATGGGTCGGTAAATAGAGACAAGCCTCGGAGCGAAAAAGCTGGTACGGGAAGAAAGGAACTTCACATGAATGCTAGCCGGAAACCGGTCGCCGTCGTGGTGGGCGCCACGTCCAAATGGCAATCAGACGGCCGCAATACCAAACTCGCGCACGGCAAGGTGCTAGACGACAGCGATATCCCCGTCGGCATTCGTTGGGGCGTGGGCGGCGCCATCGCCCAGAAGTTCGCCAATGAGGGCTACTTCGTCGTGCTGACGACCCGTACCGCGAGTAATGCTGCTGCTTTGCAGACAGCGATCGGGGAGCAGGGCGGCGAAAGCATGATCGTCGAGTTGGACTTGGTATCGACCGAATCCATTTCAAATGCGTTCGCTCAAATTCGAGACCATGCCGGCGACCCGGATGTCCTGGTCTACAACGCTGGCTATCTAGAGGGGCGCGACCTTCCTCCGGAGAAAGAATTACTGGAGCACATCCCCGACGCGATGTTCGAGACCGCGCAGCACATCGCCAGCCGGGGGCCGTTCTTGGTCGCCAAAGAGGTGCTGCCCGCCATGCGGAAGCGAGGCGAAGGTTCTTTCCTCATCTCGAATAACCAGTTTTCTTTGCGCGGAAAAAAGCGCTACACCGGACAATCTCTCTACTATCCCCGCGTGATGATGCGCACGCTGGCGCAGGTGCTGACCGAGGAGTATTCCGAGCATGGCGTGCACGTGGCCAACGTGGTGATTGACGGTCTGATCGACTCTCCGGGGACTCGTGCCCTGCCGGTTGCCCAAGAGCAGCCCGATGTTATCATGAATCCCATCAAGATCGCTGAGGCTTTCTATTACCTGCACACCCAAGACAAATCCTGCTGGACCCACGAGATACAATTGACCGCATTCCCGAATAAACCTAGCTACTAGGAAGGTCTACCTCAATCTTGGGCTACGGAGGTTCAGAGTAGATAAAATTGACGAAGAAATCCCGATAGGAAAGAGGAGAAGAGGCTAGAAGAACCAGAAAAATGGCGACCCGGATGGGATTCGAACCCACGATCTTCGGCGTGACAGGCCGATATGTTAAACCGCTACACCACCGGGCCACACAGTACGCCGGACCATCGTAGTCCGGCAATTCGAGTGTATGTCTTTAGATTTTGAGTGTCAAGACGAATTTCGACAGCTTCGGCAGATGAGGGAACTGTCTTAAAGAAAACGGCCCAGACCTGAAACCTGGGCCGTTTTCTCATTGAAGCTGATCGTTGAAAGCTGCTTGCCTGGCGTCTAATTCAGCGAAAGGTCTAATATCGTTGCGCCGCCTTTCTCCCAAACGGCAGTCTCGCCAGAATTTTGGCCGTTGATCTTGAATATCAGCGTCTCGCCGGCGAAGGAGTCAGAGCCATGTTGATTGGCCAGGACCGAGTATTCGCCGCCGGACGATATCGCAACTCCGGCGGGGCCATCGAATTGAGAGAGCCATACGGTGACGTCGGACCCGTCGGGAGCTGGAGCTCCATCAATAGTCACTGTGCCGACGAAAACATGAGGTATTTCGCCGGAGTTACGCGCCGGCAACGGAATGAGAGCGGGTCTGGGAGTCGGTGGCGGAATGGGCGTCATGGTTGTAGTCGGAACTGGTGTCGCGGTTGGCGTCGGGGTCGGAGTGGGCGTCGGAGTG
>DCWQ01000038.1:47599-49157 GCA_002328185.1 Dehalococcoidia bacterium UBA2158 | reverse complement strand
AGTGGGCGTCGGAGTGGGCGTCGGCGTGGGAATCGGTGTGGGAATTGGCGTGGGAGTGAGGGTCGGCAATGGTGTGGGAGGGGTAGTGGTCCTGGATACCTGAGAGGAACAGGCTGCTAAGACGAATAGCAACGCCACCACCGAGAAAATAACCTTGGTCGACTTCATTTTAAGCGACCCTCATTCAGGCAATAAATCCTGGAGTAACCATGGCTTTTAGTCAAACTACTAAGAAAGAATAACTCGACCTTACCCAAGTATAACCCGGCCGTGATTAGATTGACCGATTTGCCAATCCCCTTTTACCTGACTCCGTTGGTTTGCGAAGCCAGATTGGACGGCAAGCTCAACAAGAAGGCGGTGTGATGATCTCCGTTGGGGCTGTCGTCGGTCTCCACTGTTAGGTCGCCGCCCAACCGCCTGGCCAGGCTACGGGCGATGAACAAGCCCAACCCAGAACTGCTTTTCTCTTCACGCCGGACCACTTCCGGAGTCCATCCCCGGTCGAACAAGTGCTGCACGTATTGTGTGCCGATGCCGGGCCCGTCATCCCAGACCCGCACGAAGAAATGGCTTGGGTTGTTGGTCAACTTAACTTCCACATGGGTGCCGGCATAACGCACCGCGTTGTCCACCAGGTTGGTCACGATATGCTCGATGGCGTTGGAGTTGGCGTAGACCAACCCCATCTCGGCGGGCTCCGACCACCAAGTGATCTCCTTGCCGACCTCGGCGGCCACAACGGTGTACAGGTCGGCTATGCGCCGGATCACCTCGGTGGGTTCAACGGGTTGTAATGGCTCGTCATTTTCCGGAGATTCCAACTGGATCAGGACCTGGATGTTCGACATCATCAACCGGAAGTTGGGTGTTTGCCGTTCAATCTCATCCAGCAGATCGATCACCCCGACGTCTGCTTCATCTGGCGCAGCTTGCATCACCGCCCGCAACTCCCGTTCTTTGCCAGCGATCCTTCGCAGCGGACGGCCCAGGTCGTGGTCGAATAGTTGGAAGTATTGGAGGGTTGTCTCGCTCCAGCTATTGCCCTGATGATTGCCGTTCAACCCCTGTGCCGAGCGGTTCCGGAATTCACTGCCGACGTACGAAGACAATGAGATTCCCAACCCAGCCAAGATCAGCGCACTCCCCAGATAAGTGAATGGCTCAACGGCCCAGAGGGAGTCGAATGTATTAACCCCGATGATCGGCGCGAGGATCAGGCAGATGACGCCAGCCAAGGCGATTAGCCCTCCGGCGAGTTTGATCGATGTGAGAAGTTTGTTCATGGCTTGGGGGGCACCAGCCGGTACCCTTGGTCTCTAACGTTCAATATCAATTCTGACGAGCCGAACCGGGTGTTCATAGCTTTCCCGATGGCGTCTTTTATCTCCCTTATTCGCACGCGTAGCGAGGCCCGCGGGTCTTCCCCTTCAGAATAGCGTTCCAGGCGTGAGAAAGCCACCAGCTCCCCGGGGCTCCGATACCAAGATGTCGCAAGTTCCCGGAATATCTCAAACTTCATTCCCTGGATCTCCAGGACCGCCGCACGGTCTTCACC
>DCWQ01000038.1:42767-47284 GCA_002328185.1 Dehalococcoidia bacterium UBA2158 | reverse complement strand
CCGCACGGTCTTCACCGGCGCCCACGTAAACCAGCCGGGAGCTCACATCCACCAATATGTGGGTGCCGACGAGGATGGACTCGGGCGAAGTTCCGATGAGCCTCCGCAAGCGCAGTATAACCTCGTCGGGGCTGGCCAGTTTGTCTATGAAGTCCACAGGCGAGTCCCATTGTAAGGAACCTCGTACTGCCGTCTCCCGGTCTTGCCCCTGAGAGTATTGGGTAAACATCAGTATCGGCAGCTCGGGCCACCGCTCAACGATCTCGCCAAGGATGCCAAGTCCCCGGAACTGGTCGTCGCGGTGTTCGCCGAAACGCACATCCAGCAAGACCGCGTCTGGCATGCTCTCTTCGATGCTCCATAAAGCCGCGGCCTCAAATTCTTCGCCCAACGAGTGTCCGGATTCGGGCTCGACCACCGACGGTTTCCATCCCTCTTCTTCCATGCGCCGGCGGACGGCGCGGAGTATCGCCGACTCGGATTCGTCGTCTACGATCAGTATCTTTTGGCCAGTGTTAACTCTCGCCATGTTGGTGGTTCCCGAGGCTCGGATATTGGCTGTGCGCGCCTCAAGACGGTACCCATGTGAAGTTTATCAAATCGGCCGGGAGAATCACTGCCGATTTTTGGATCGGTACCAGTCAAAACCAAGGATAACCGATTTACATTACCAACGTATCGTTTGACTCAGGTCCCTAGACTCAGGTTGACATTCAACTGAGCCTGCTTAAAATGGGCGGAGACACCTCCAAACTTAAAATAACCCTAGAATTGGAGCGTCACCGTCAATGTCTGGACACCTAGGAGGAAGCGATGATTACCAAATTTGGAAGCCTATTCGCCGGGCACGTGGATTTTGATGAAATGGGCTTCGACGCGACACCAGCCAACGACCGGCGTCTCTCGGACGAGAAACTGGCCGGAGTGTTCGGCAAGGCAGAAAAGATCATACTCAAGATGGAAGAACTAGGATTCGACACCTTTTGGTCGGCCGAGCACCACTTCCAGCATGAAGGCTACGAGTGCATCCCCAATCTGTTGATGATGTACGTTCACTTCGCCAGCCTGACCAAGAACTTGAAGTTCGGTTGCGGATTCAACGTCAACCCCATGTGGCACCCCCTTCGGCTGGCTGAAGACTACGCCACCGCCGACATCCTGACCGGAGGGCGGGTGATCTTCGGCGTGGGCCGTGGTTACCACTCCCGTGAGGTGGATACCTTTGGTGCGCCCAGCACGCTCACCGACAACGACGCTAACCGGGAGGTGTTTGAAGAGGGGGTCGAGATCATGATGAAGGCCTTCAACGAGGAGTCCTTCTCTCACAAGGGCAAGCATTACACCCTCCCGCCTGAGGTCCCTTACCGCGGCTATACGCTTAAAGAACTCACGTTGGTGCCGCGCCCACGGACCCTGCCGGTCGAGACCTGGCAGCCGATCGTCAGCGCCAGCCAGAGAGCCATGGATTTCATGGCCAAGCACGGCATCAAGGGCATCATCGGCGGCGGAGCGGCGGCTGGCGGCGCACAAGACCAGGTGATCAAACAATGGCGCGACACCCTGGCCAAGCATGGCCGGGAGACCCAATTGGGCACCGATCTGTGCATCGGTTACAACTTCCAGATCGCGGAGACCGAAGAGCAGGGGATCAAAGACGCCCGAATCTACTTCGAAGAAAACATGAAGATGTTTGCGCCCCTGGGGTTTGTGCGGGGTCTTTCCGAAGACCAGATGTCAGCCCTCGCCCAGGGTTCTTCCACAGCCAGGTCCGCCAACCTGCCGACGGTGGAAGATGGTGTGAAGGCGGGTTCTTGGCTCTGTGGGCCACCGGAGCTGGTGACCGAGAAACTCATGGATGTCCAGTCCCGTTACCCCGGGCTGGAGCAGATCAACGTTGGCGCGCCCGTCGGCACTCCCCTGAAGGTGATCTTGGAGCAATTGGAATTGTTCGGCAAACAGGTTATGCCGAATTTCAAGAAGTAATCCAGAATCCAGGTGCTCAAATCAGACCGTCAGACCCGTCTGGCGGTCTGATTTTTTGATGAAGAACCGAGGCAGAAGAATAGGCCGCTGCTTGGAGGTGGCGTCATGACCCAGAAATTAACTGAGGCCGAACTGCTGGAAATTGCGCGCAAGTACAGCTTTCGTAGCCGCATCGATTCGAATGCTGTTTCCGGCCCCATCATGGTCTGGGGAAGAGGGTCGGTCGTCCGCGACGTTAATGGCAAGGAGTACCTGGACTTCAACTCCGGCCAGATGTGCGGGGCGCTGGGCCACAATCATCCCCGTATTGTCCAGGCGCTCCAAGAGAGTTGTGAGACCCTGATCCACAGCCACATGAGTATGTTTAACGACCGAGAGATAATCCTGGCTGGGCGACTGGCTGAGATCACCCCGGAGGGCATGGACCGTTCCATGTTCCTAACTTCCGGCAGCGACTCCAATGAAGCGGCCATGCTTATCGCCAAGCGGTTCACCGGTGGCTATGAGATCGCCAGCCCGGCGGTGAGCTTCCACGGCATGAACGACTCGACCAGGGCGGTCACCTTCTCAGGCTGGCATGAAGGCTACGGGCCTTACGCCCCGGGGCATTACCCCATCTTGGCCCCCTACGAGTACCGCTGTGAGTACTGCAAGGACCGGGGCGGTTGCAATTACACCTGCCTCAACACTAGCTTCGAATTGCTGGACGCCCAGGCCGACGGGCAATTGGCCGGGGTGATCACGGAGCCGTTGTTCAGCGCAGGCGGTGTCATCGACCTGCCTGAAGGCTGGCTCAGGGAGTTGAAGCGCAAATGCGAGGAACGCGGCGCCTTATTGATCGTAGACGAAGCCCAGACCGGGCTGGCCAAGCTGGGCTCCATGTGGGGGTTCGAGAACGAGGGCGTGGTGCCCGATATCTTCACCATATCCAAGCATTTCGGCGGTGGAGTGGCCATCAGCGCCACCATCACAACCGATGAGATCGAAGAGAAGGTCTCAGGGTCCGGTCTGGTGGTAGGTCACTCCCATTCCAACGACCCCATGCCCTGCAACGCCGCCATCGCCAGCATCGATATCATCATGGAGGAGATACTGGTGGGCGTTTCCCAACGCATCGGCGCCTACTGGCGGGAGCACATGGAACGGCTGGCCGGCAAACATCAGATAATAGGCGACATCCGAGGCCGTGGTCTGCTGCAAGGGATAGAGCTGGTCAGAGACCGTCAGACCAGAGAGCCGGCCTATGACGAAGGCCGTGCGATCGGAAAGATGTGCCTGGACAACGGGCTGATCTTGAGCGTGCGCCGCAAGGGCTCGGTATTCCGGTTCGTGCCACCATTCACCACCGTTGAAGCCCAACTGGACGAAGCCGCCAACATCTTAGACCACGCCATATCACAGGTGGCGGGTGGGTAATATATCTTCTCCCGTCCTTGCGCGGAAGGAAGAGAGGGTTAGGGTGAGGGCCCAACATTGAAATCGAAAGAGCCACCCAGATACGAACGGGGCGGCTCTCTTAGTGTGAGGACAACCTGGATGAGGAGATAGGTTATCCGTTCCACTCGGTTGATTTGGGTTTTTGATCAATAAGCGATGTTCAAGAGCCCGTTATTCAAAGCTGGCTCTAAGCTTGAGTTCCGCGACCGATTCCTCGATTGTGATGATCCCGTCGGCTTCCATGATGAATAGCTCATTCACCGTGAATTCAGTGAAGTTGCTGGGCGGGACCACGATGATCTCGAACTGGGCTTCGCCAAAGTAGACCCCAACCGGCCCCGCCGCTTCGTCACGCAGTAGCTTCCCTTCGGCCTCGACCAGGTCAGCGAGTTCGCCGGTGCCGCTTCCGCTGATCAATTTGAAATCGGAGGTGGTGAATTCTGCTTCACCGCCGGCTATCCAATCGGTCATGGTGGCTCTATAGCTGCCCTCTTTGCCGCGGAGAGCGCCTTCGAAGATGTAAGACCCTTCACATACGTTGGACCCTCCGGGGCCGACGCCGAGGCCACAGGTGAAAGTGATCAACGCGGTGCCTATGAGACTGGCTCGAAGGTCCACGCTGACTGCGCCTGCGATTGAAGTCATGCCGTTCTCCGTCGTCGGCGGCCCCGACAGCACCGCCGGGCTTACGGTGTAATCGCCTGCAAACTGGCCCACTGGCCCATTTTCAGCCGAGACCGACCCGAATCTGGTAAGCATCGCGACCATCCCGGCCAAGAGCAGTACACCTAGGAAACGAATTGGGTTTTTGACGCCCATTACGCCTGTGTTGTCGCTATTTGATCGAGTGTTCGTACTAACGTTGTGCATTCTTAAGTCCTCATTTGGGCCTGATTTGATTTCGGTTGCTGCTGGATCTTTGATCTAGCGCCGTTTCGTTCATGTCTCCCACCTCATCGTTCTATTTAAGCCACCGCTGGCGGCTACAGGTCTAATGTAGATTCCGTGGGACAGCGCGCCATCGGAGGAATTGCGTATCTATTGAAGGGGTCTGAAAAATGAAAACGGCGGCCGTCTACGTAGAATCGCGTAGACGG
>DCWQ01000038.1:40070-42457 GCA_002328185.1 Dehalococcoidia bacterium UBA2158 | reverse complement strand
TACGTAGAATCGCGTAGACGGCCGCCGTTAAAAAAAATCTGTTAACAGGCAGGAATCAATGCGGTTTGATTGCTGCTCCAGCCGCCTTCATCTATAATCCCACCACGTCTTTCAGGATTTCCAAGAGCCCCAACGGGAGGCCCAGTATGGTCAGATTAGGCGGCACCGCCACAGTGGCCCATATGGAAGTATTTCAGGGACTTGAGAAGCTATTTCGGCGGAAGGGCATCGACCTGGATTGGGTGTTGTATTCGGGCTATGACGAGATGGTCGACGCCTTCGTTAAAGGTGAAATTGACCTGGCCTGGAACGGCCCGCTCAGTTACGTGAAGATCAAACGTCTGGCGGAAGATGGCGTCCGGGTTATCGCGATGCGGGACGTAGATATTAACTTCACCACCCATTTCATCACACGGGCAGACTCCGGCATCGAAACCGTGGAAGACCTCAAAGATAGGACCTTCGCCTTTGGCCGCAGGAATTCTGTGCAGTCGGGCCTCTTGGCTTATTCCTTCTTGAAAGATTCGGGGATCAGCCCCTCCAAAGACCTTTCTGCCAACAGCTTCTACGATGACCGGAAGTCGGATACCAAAAACGACGAACGTGACGTGGTTGAGCGGGTGACCAGCGGGGAATTCGACGCCGGCGCAGTCAGCCAAAAGGTCATGGAGACCATGGCCAAAGACGGCACGCTACCCAGGGATGCGGTGCGAATCTTCTGGTCCAGTCCTGGATACAGTCACTGCTGTTTCACTTCCCAAAGTGACATGGATCCCACGCTGGCGACGGAGATAGAATCAGCGTTTCTGTCAGTCACAGCCGACGACCCCGTTGGGAAGGCGGTGCTGGAAGGCGAGGCCTGTGATCATTTCGTGCCGGGGACCGATGTCGGTTGGGAATTGATCGAGAAAGCGGCTGAGGCTGAGGGCCTGCTCTACTAGCCCTATCGTCCTTCGTCTTGTTCATGGTGAGCTCATCGAACCACCGCGTTTGGTGGAATACCTTTCTCCACCGTGAACACGGCTGATGAGCATCCTTCGACGGGTCCGATTTCATCGAGACTCGCGACTTTCAGTCGGAGCTCAGGACGAACGGACTCCCCTGAGCGTGTCCTTTGAAGTTGAATCTACTGAGGATCTTCGTTCGGTTGGTCCGTCGCGTTCCGGAGAATGTCCTCGAGGGTCCGGTCCAACGCCGGGTCCAAAGACACTGATCTCTCGAAAGGCACCAGGTTGAAGTCCGTCTTGGCCCGGTCGATCAGTTCTTTGGCCGTCGGATTGGTCTCGGCGATCTTCTCCAACGTTTCCACCAATTCCTGGGACTCGGCCTCGCCAAGGGACAACAACTCCGAAAGGTCGATGTCCAAGTCGAACATCGACTTCAGTCGGCGCATGATGTCGTAGAAGGCGCGGTGGTCCCGGCTGATCCCTACCGGGTCGTTGCTTGAGGTCAAGAAGGGGTACATCGGCGCCATGGCGCCCATGCGCAGCATTTCGAGGTCGGGATGTTCGTAGTGGGCGATGGTCACCAGGGCCATGGCGATGGTGGGCCCATTGCGGCTCTGGGAGCCGTAGTTGGAATAGCGCAGGCCGTACTGGTCCAGGTTTTCTTTCATGTCGGCCCGGCTGTAGATGCAACTGACGCTGCGTTCCATCTCAGGTGGGGCCGCGCCGTTATACCCTTCCACCGCTACAATCTTGGGCGAACTCAACTCCGCCACGGCTTTGAAGAACGCCTCGGCGTAGGCATCAATGCGGAACCATGGCTCCTGGCCGAGGAAGATAATCAGGCCATTCCCAGCGTCGTAGAACCGATTGCGCCGAGTCATGGGCTGCACGGGAAGGCCCTCGTTGTAAGCCACTCTGGGGCGGTAAGTGTCGTGGGTGCCCGGCACCTGGAAGGGGTAACAGAGCTTGGAGACTTCAGGTCCCATCTCGCCGATCTGGGTTGCGCCAAGCTTGCTGATCAGATAGCGGGGCAGGCCCCCGGATATCTCGCCGCCGTCGGACCATTGCCGCCGCCAACCCGCGATCAGTTGCTTTGCGGCAGGCTGGGATTCCATATTCAGTAGCTCGTCTGCCATTGCCCATCACCTCCCTGTCGCGGCTCAACCGGCCTACAGAACAGGAATACCCACATAATTGCGCCTCCGTTGTAAGGGCTTTCATTTTGACAGAGCGCTGGGCCATCTGCAATCGGCGGCGCTGGCGGGTTAGTGGACATAAACAAACCAGCCAAGGGGCCGCCAACGGGTCAATGATACCGCCTTGACACCCCTCTCAGGGCGTTCGTAAGATGGTAATGAGCCGATTTGAACCGGCTCCCAGCTTCGGCTGGCTCCGCGTGTGCCCCGGTAGCTCAGGGGATAGAGCGGCTGCCTTCTAAGC
>DCWQ01000038.1:0-39743 GCA_002328185.1 Dehalococcoidia bacterium UBA2158 | reverse complement strand
CAGCGGGTCGTGGGTTCGAATCCCACCTGGGGCGCCATCTCTTCTTTTATTTACCCTCGAGGTGATTAACAGGCCAGCTTCATTCCCTGTATAATCCCAATTCGATTGGCCGTGCCGAGGTGAATTCGGCGGTCGTCAATTCCTTGAACATCAACCTCTTCGGAGTTTTCCTTTGACTTTTTCATTGCTCCAGGGTCTGCGTGTGGTGGAACTTGGGGAGTCGGTTTCTGCCCCCTACTGTAGCAAGCTCTTGGCCGATATGGGGGCCGGGGTCGTAAAGATCGAGCGACCCGGTGTTGGGGACCAGAACCGGGAGTACGGCCCATTCCTGAACGACCAGCCCCACCACGAACGAAGCGGGCTATTCCTCTATTTGAACGCCAATAAACAGGGTGTGACCCTGGACCTGGAAACGCCTACCGGGCGAGAGATTTTGGGCGGGCTGCTAGCCAAGTCCCAAGTATTCGTCCATAACCTTCACCCCACCGAAATGGACCGGTTGAGCGTCGACTACGAGACCCTGCGGAGCCACAATGAACAACTTGTCATGGCATCGATCACCCCCTTTGGGTTGACCGGTCCGTACCGCAATTACAAGGCCTACGACATTAACCTTGCAGCGGCCGGGGGAATCTGCGAGGGGTTGGGCAGCCCTGACCGGGACCCTTTGACCTTTGGCACTCCTGAAGTGGGTTATTTTGCCGCCATGGCCGCGGCGTCTTCCATCGTGATCGCTCTTTTGGCGGGTGGAGGCCAACACATAGATATCTCCGAAGTCGAGTCCATGGCCGGTATCTACAACGGCCCCGAGGCGTTGATGGCCGTTTACCAGTGGCGTATGACCCGGCGGACGGGCCACCACGCTCTGGACTTCCCCTACCCCAACTGCATCCTCCGCTGCAAGGATGGCTACATATTTGTCGGCTCTCCGGAAGGCAGACAATGGCGCACGTTGCTGGAGGTGATGGGCGATCCTGAGTGGGCTAAAGAGGAGCGTTTCCGGAACCGCACAAGGATGAACAACGAATACGCCGACGAAGTCGACGGCTATATGGAAGAGTGGCTGCTGCAGCACACCAAGGCCGAGCTTTTGGCGTTGGCGCTGGAGCACCGTGTTCCCCTCGCCCCGGTGCGAGATTTCGAGGAGGTCCGGAACGACGAAAGTCTGGCCAACCAATTCGTGACCATCGACCGCCCAGACACCGGGCCGATTTCCTATGCCGGGCCGCCCTACAAACTTTCCGGCCAAGACGTCCTTTCACCTAGCCCCGCGCCCTTGCTGGGCCAGCACAATGCGGATGTTTATTGCGACGGGCTGGGCTATACCAAAGAAGAACTGGTCAAGCTCTACCAGACGGGGATAATTTAGGCGATGACCCAAAACAACCAAAACGATGCGGCTCGCCCGCTTGATGGTTACCGGGTTCTAGACTTTGGCTGGGTCCTGGCCGGCGCGCTCCCCGGCATGATATTGGCCGACATGGGTGCCGAGGTGCTTAAGGTGGAGACCCGCCAGCGAATGGACTACATGCGCCTAGGCCGCCCCATCGTGGGAGATGAGCCCGACCCGGAACAGCACCCGCTATTCCACAATGTGAACCGTGGAAAGCTGAGCATCGCCCTCAACACCACCAAGCCAGAAGCCCTCGACCTGATCAAAAAACTGGTGACTCATTGCGACGTGGTGGTCGAAAATTTCTCTCCTGGCGTCATGCACCGCCTTGGCCTTGGCTACGATGTGTTTTCCGCTATCAAGCCGGAGATCGTCATGGCTTCCATCTCGTCCAACGGCCAGACTGGGCCGCTTCGGGACTTGAGAGCCTATGCGCCTTCGATCGGCGCCCTGTCGGGCCTCGACAGCACCTTGGGTTACGAGGGGGAGAGGCCACTGGGATTGAAGCACGCCTACGCGGATATTGCCGGAGCGCTGCACTCAGTGTTCGCCATAGTATCGGCCCTGCACCAGAAGGAAAGGACCGGCCAAGGCCAATACATCGATGTCTCGATGCTCCGGGCAACCGTTGCAACCATGGGCGCGGGCCTGATGGAATACGAGATGACCGGCCGAGTTATGGGCACCAAGGGCAACTTCGACCCGGTGATGGCCCCCTACGGCAACTATGCTTGCCAGGGAGACGATGCTTGGGTGTCGATCGCAGTCCGCACCGAAGAGGAGTGGCAGGGGCTGAAACTGGCCATCGGTAACCCTTCTTGGTGCGAAGAAGAGAGGTTCGCCAGCCGGTATTCTCGCTTGCAAAATCGCCAGGACTTGGACAGCAACCTCGCAACCTGGACCCGAGAGCGGGCCGCCGGTGAAATCACCGAGTTGCTCCAAGCCAATGGTGTTGCCGCCATCCCGGTGATGGGCGCGGAGGACCGGCTCTTCAACCCCCACTTCCAGGAGCGTGGTCTTTACTCGGACATCGAACACCCTTCTCTTGGAGCGGAGCCCATCTACAACATCATGTGGAACTTAAATAAAACACCGCCCTCTATCCTACGGCACGCGCCTCTGCTGGGCGAACACAACCAGCAGATTTTCGGTGGTCTTCTGGGTATGGAAAAAGAGGAGATCGCTCGACTGGAAGAAGGCCAGGTTCTCTGGTAACGTAGCGATTAGCTGTCAGCTATCAGCCGTCAGCAATCAAGCGCCGGGCATCCACGTCACTCTTTTAAAACACCCTCGAACCAAACCAATTTATTGCTGAAAGCTGACCGCTGACAGCTAATAAGCCCCCGAGGTCAATATGGCACAACACAACGAACAAGAACGGGTCACTCAGACCCTGCCTGAGGTAGCGGGGATCACCCCCGAGATGATCGCCAACGCCAAAGCAATGATCGGGATCCGGCTGCGCACTGAAGACTTCGTCCGAGATGCTTCCGTTGGTTCGATGATCAATTTCGTGAACGGCATCGGCGACAGCAACCCCATGTTCCGGGACCAGGAATACGCCTCGTATTCCAAACACGGCACCATGATCGGACACCCTTGCGCTCCCTTCATGCGCCACTGGTCCGGCCGGACCCGCTGGGGTCTGCCTGGGATCCACGGCTTCTTCGCCGGCACCGATTGGGAGTTCTTCCGCAACATCCGCCCCGGTGACGACATCAACTGCATCGAGAGGGTGCTGGATGTTCAGGAGAAACACAGCGAGTACTCGGGAACCTTGGTCATTCAGTACGTGGAGACCATCTACACCAACCAGCGCGACGAGATGATAGCCAGAGTCGTGGGTTGGTGCACCCGCCACCAGCGCCGCGCCGCCCGCGAACAGGGCAAATATGCCGACGTTCCCAAGCGTCACGAATATACCCCCGAAGAGCTGGAAGAGATCGACCAACTGGTCCTCGCCGAGAAGGCCAGGGGCGGCAACACCCGCTATTACGAGGACACCCATATCGGAGAAGAGATCGATACCGTCCTCCGGGGACCGTTGTCTTTACAAGACATGACCGCATTTCTAGTGGGCACCGGCCGCTCCAGCGCCCACGGAGTGCTACTCCGCGAGGCCCTGCGCCACCCCGACCATTTCTTCCGCAACCCCGAGGCCGGAGGCGGACTTGAGTACACGGGCATCGGACACTTGAGAGATTCCGTTGCCGAGGCGGTGGGAGTGCCTGGTGCTTACGATTACGGGCCCCAGCGAGTGTCCTGGATGGGCACGCTGCTCACCAACTGGATGGGCGACGACGCCTTTTTGAAGCGTCTCCGCGTCGAGTGCCGCCGCTTCAACGTCTATGGCGACACCCAATACTTGAAGGGCAAAGTGATTGGCAAACACATCGACAACGGCTCGCCGTTGGTCGACCTGGAGATCTGGGCCGAGAACCAACGCGGCCAAGTAACCGCCCCCGGCCAGGCCACCGTGTTGTTGCCCTCCCGCGACCCACGAGTGCCATGGTTCACCGACGGCAGCTCGCTCCAACTTCGCTCGGTTAAGCACAGCGAGGGCATGCCGCCGATCCTCCCAGTGTAAGTAGCCAACGCTGACTAACTCGGCAACGTAGAAATGCGAATATGAACTCGTCTGAAAATATTTTCCCCACCGCCATGGGCGGACTGAAAATGTTGGAGATTTCCAACATGGTCTCCGCGCCGTTCTGCGGCAAGCTTATGGCGTCGTTGGGGGCTGAGATCATCAAGGTAGAGCCGCCCAAGACCGGCGACCCTTCCCGGCGGCGGGGACCCTTCCCCGGCGATGTCCCTCATCCGGAACGCAGCGGGATGTTCCTCTATCTGAACACCGGCAAAAAATCGGTCACGCTGGACCTGGGCGACCATCAGGGCAGGGAGATCCTTTGGGACCTGACCGGGCAAATGGATGTCCTGGTCCATGATCTCTCACCATCCTGCGCCACCGAGCTGGGTATCGGACAAGACCGGCTGGCCGAGGCCCGGCCCAACCTGATTACTGTCGCCATCACGCCCTACGGAAGCACCGGCCCTTACTCCGAATACGCAGCCAACGACGTCAACATCTTCCATGCCGGTGGAGAAGGCAACCTGCTTCCCAATGGCCTGGCCCTAGACGTTTTTCCCGACCGGGCGCCGCTGGCAGCCGGCAGCATGATGGGCTCCTACCAGGGCGGTCTCTCCGCCGCGGTGGGCCTCTGCGGGGCCATCTACGCCAAATGGGGCGGGTCTCCTGGGCAGTTCATTGACTGCTCAACGCAGGAAGCGGAGCTGACCATCGGATACATGCCGCTGCAGAGATTGGAATCCGAGGGAGTAGAAGAGGACCGGTTCACCCGGTTCTTCCGTGTCGGCGGCGTGATGCCGACCAGCGACGGGCATATAGAATTATTGACTCTTGAGCCTAGGCAATGGGAAAACTTGGGACATTTTCTCGGCGACCCCGATTGGGCGGCGCCCGAAAGATTTCAAGACCCAACCACCTATGGGGCTGATATAAACAGCAATCTCAGAGCGTGGACGGCCGACAAGACCAAGGACTGGCTGTACCACGAAGGCCAGGCCGCCGGGGTGCCCTTCGCCCCGTTCTACACGCCGGGAGAGGTGTTCAAGAGCCCTCATCAGCGCGAGCGAGGATTTTTCGTCTCGGTGGACCACCCGGAAGCCGGGACCTACGACTATGCAGGGCCGCCCTACCGCATGTCTGCAACCCCTCCGGTCCTTGACCGGGCCCCGCTGCTTGGAGAGCACAACGCCGAGTTGCTCGGCTCCCTTGGCTACACAGGTGAAGAAATCGTCTCATTGGCCCGTTCGGGGGTGATTTAATGACCGACGCTCTAGGACCGCTATCCGGCATCCGGGTAGCCGACTTCTCAACACATGCCGCCGGGCCGTTCGCCGGACTGATGATGGCGGAGATGGGCGCGGAGGTGATCAAGGTCGAGAGCAACGCCCGATTGGACATCACCCGCCGCCCCCACCCCATGTACGGCAAGCCGGCCCCCAGCTTTGAACAGGTCAACGCCAATAAGATGTCGGCAACCCTGAATCTGAAAGAGCCCCGCGCCATCGAGTTGGCCCTGGAACTCGCCAAGGTCTCCGACCTAGTGCTGCAGAGCTTCCGGCCTGGCGTGTTTGATCGATTAGGGTTCGGGTACGAAGCCTTGCGTAAAGCCAAGCCGGACATCATCCTGGTATCCCTTTCCTCCAACGGCCAGAGCGGGCCGGAGTACAACTACGCCGGCTACGCCCCTTTGTTCGCCGCCATCGGTGGTCTGGGCAATCTCACCGGGTACCCCGACGGACCGCCGGTTGAGCTCCGACACGGGATGGACCACACCGGGGGAATGCTGCTTGCCTTCACCGCTGTGGCCGCCCTCTGCGCCAAACGGCGGACAGAACTTGGCCAGCATGTGGACGTTTCTGTTAGGGACCTGGGCTCCTCTTTCATTGGCCAGTCGCTGCTCGAATACGCCATGAATGGCAGTGAGACCCAACGCCAAGGCAATCGCGATGAGTCCGCCGCGCCCCAGGGCGTTTACAGATGTGCGGGCCAGGACGAATGGGTCAGCATCTCTGTGGGATCACAGGACGAGTGGAAGGGCTTTGTCGATGCTATGGGCAAGCCAGATTGGGCTGTGGTCGATAAATTTGGTGATGCCTTCCGGCGTTGGAAGCACCATGACGAATTGGACGGGCTTATCTCTGAGTGGACAGCCAAACACAGCCCCACTGGGATCACCGAAAAGCTGCAGTCCCGTAGCGTTCCCGCGTTCCCGTCGCTCTCACCCAGTCAGTTGAGGGCCGACCCCCATCTCGAGGCCCGGGAAGCCTTCCCGGCCATCACCCATCCGGAAAAAGGCGAGCTGCGGGCCGTCGTTCCGCCGTGGCGCTTCTCGGAAACCCCCTCCCGCATCGACCGCTGGACACCGGACTTGGGCGAGCACAACATGGACGTGTTCCACGGAATACTTGGCCTGCCAAAGTCCGAGGTAGAAAACCTGCAGGGTTCCCAGGTAATCTGGTAGGCCCGATTTGCGCTATCTGATTCCCTGAAGTTGAGTCAGCCATCCGGACCTCTTGGATAGCTAGGGATTAGTTCAAACTCCCCCAACAGGAGATGAAAATCAGGTCGCTAACCTCATTTAACTGGGTTAGCCGTGACGCTCGATTAATCATCTTTGCCAGGGCGATACGGACGTTTGCCCAGAGCTTTATTGCCGTCCTCTTGGCGTTGTACTTGACTGAACTGGGATTCAGCTTGGTTCAGATTGGGGCACTGCTCAGTGCCGGGGTCATCGGGGTTGCCGCCTTCGCCGTTGTGGTGGGCCTAACCTCGAACCGGGTTGGGCGCCGCAACTTTCTTGTCGCTTTCTCTTTGATTTCGGCCGGTTCGGGATTGGCCCTATTTTTCGTAGATGAGTTCATTCCATTGTTGTTGATCGCCTTCGTGGGCAGCTTGTCTACCGGCGGAGGCGGCGGAGGGGAGAGCCCCGCCCAGCCATTGGAACTTGCCATCCTGCCCGATACGGCGTCCGCGACACGTCGTACGGACCTTTTCGCCGTTTACGGAATCTTCGCCAGAACCGGCACGGCGCTAGGGGCATTGGCTGCCGGACTACCGGCGTTATACCAGGAAATTTTCGGCTTAAGCACTCTCTCGTCGTTCAAACTGATGTTTGTCGGATTCGCCGTTCTACAGATCGGCGGGGCGATCTTGTACGGATTGCTATCGTCGAAAGTGGAGAGTCCCGGGGAGCAACGGGGCTGGACCAACCCTCTGAAGCTACCGTCTCGCCGGCTGATCGTTACCCTAACTGCGCTATTCAGCGTGGATACATTTACCACGTCGATGGTTATGCAAAGCCTGGTCGCTTTTTGGTTTTCCACAAAGTTCGGCCTTGATGTAAGTTCGCTGGCCTTCGTCTTTTTTCTCTCCCACGTACTCACCGCGGTATCGCTTTGGCTAGCGGCCAAGATATCCAACCGGTTTGGACTTCTCAACACCATGGTTTTCACACATATTCCCTCCAGCTTCTTCCTCATTGCTGCCGCTTTCGCGCCAACGGCATGGGCTGCTATATTGTTCTGGCAACTCCGTTCGTTCCTTGGGCAAATGGACACTCCCGCGCGGGACTCATACACCATGGCGGTGGTCGGTCCGGAGGAGAGGGTCGCCATGGCCAGTATCCACATGGTGGGCCGGAGTGCGACCGGCGCTGTCGGGCCTTCCGCCACAACCGCCCTCTGGAGTGTGTTCTCAGCTGGAGTTCCATTGGTCTCAGCCGCAGTGCTGAAAATAGCCTACGATCTAACCCTGTATGCCATGTTCCGCAACGTGAGACCGCCTGAGGAAATCGAACGAGCCAAGAAACGTGACGCCGCCAAATAGAACAAGCCCGCCCAGCATTTGGTGGCTCCGCAAGCCGAACTTAATGGCCGCGTTAATCGTCTCCGCCGCTCTGCTCCCGGGACGCAGCCAGCGGCACCGCCAACAGCACCATGGTGCCGATCAGATAGATGCCCGAGATGTAGAAAAAGGCCGCTTCTATTCCCTGTGCATCGAACAACTTACCTGCTATCAGAGGGGATGCGGCGGCAAGGGCAAACCTTGAGAACGAGAAGACCCCCAGTGTGCTTGCTGCGACTTTCTCGCCTACGACATCTAAGGCCGCCGCTGTGAGAATGGGCTGGTCGCTGAACAAGAAAGTGCCCAACAAAGCCAAAATGATGATCAACCCGATTCCTTCACCGAAAGGGATCAGAAGGGCAGTTAAAACGCATAGCCCCAGCATCCCCGGTACCAACACCACCTTCCTCCCAAAGCGGTCGGAAAGGTAGCCGGTTATGGGAGTGGCGATAACCCCGACACCGACCAGAAGGGCGATATGTAAACCCAACGATGCATTGCCCAGCCCCAGTTCTTCATCGAGCCCCAGGTAAAGCGCCAGGAAGGGGAGAAATGCCACGTTCGCCATGCCGCGAAGGCCAGCAACGCCCATGATTCCCCATAGCCGTGGATGTTCCTGGAACGACAGACGGGTGTTCGACATCTGCTCTTTGAACCCGGCAGGTCGTTCGTTTTGGGAACCTGTTTGGCCAATGTCACGAAACGCCCAGAACACCAAGAAAGCAAGGAACAGAGGGACGGCTGCATAGATGCTAAGAATCCCCTTCCAACTGAGGAACGCAAGCAGGACTCCGGTCAACGCCGGGCCCAGGACATCTCCGATGTTGCCGCCTACACCATGTATCGAAAGCGCCGAACCTCGGCGGTGGATGAACCGCCTGGAGAGGGCCGCAGTGGCGGGAAGATGCCACATCGATGCGGCCGCGGCTACGATGCCCATGCCGATCAGCAAAACGGGATAGGCTGGCGCGATTCCCATGATCAACCATCCCAGACCGAACAAGGCCATGCAGGACGCTAACACCAATCCCCAGTGCCGCTGCAGCATATCGGTCACCACTCCGCCCGGTAGGGCGAGGATGCCCGACACAACCTCCCTTGTTGTTGAGATGGCGCCTACCTGAAGTCCGCTTAACCCAAAGGTAGCCACCACTTCAGGCAACATCACGAAAAAGCTTTGGCTGAACCAGTGGAAAACCCCGTGGCCTCCGCTGAGCCCGGACAAGATGAACGATGGAGCAGTACGGAACCCGCTGGTTTCTTCAGTCGTCGATTGCGTGTAGCCTTCCGCCATCTTAAGGTCCTTTAACCAATTCTTTCTGGGTTCTTTCATGCAGACTAGATGGACCGCCCATTCACGGTCCATGATGCGCGCCAACAGCCTTGGCTTGCAATATCCTAGTCTATGGGTAACCTAAACATCAACAATTTCTTTGGCAAGGAATGTATACGCATGCCTCCACCAGACAGATATAACACCGGATACAACGTCGGCGTTGGCGGCGCGGTTGTGAACGACGGACGATTGTTGCTGGTCCGCCGGGCGTCGCGCCGAGGCCGTGGTAATTGGCAGATCCCTGGCGGGTTCGTCGAGCAAGATGAAACGATGGAGCTGGCCGTGGTTCGTGAAGTGGAAGAGGAAGCCGGAGTGAAGACCACGGTCCAAGGCGTTCTGGGCATCAGGAACCGGTACGACGAAGAAGGGGGCAACAGCTTGTATATCGTGCTGCTGTTGAGTCCTCAGTCCGGCGAACCCAACGCCGACATGAAAGAAGTAGACAGGGCGGGGTATTTTACCTTGGCCGAGATTCAGGCCCTAGAGCAGATCTCACAGGTGAACATTGAGGTCGCAAAACGAGTGCTGGCCCAAGACCACCGCCTGTTGTTCGCCCAGACGATTGAACAAGCGGGCCGGGGGACGTACACGCTGTTTATCGGGTGAGGATGCCTAGGCCTCCACCATTCCTGCTTAGGCAGTAGGCGCGCAATCGCTGAATCATCGATGAAGCAGAAGTTGTCCGATTCGTTCTAATATGTGCCCAATAAAATAGGTTGGGGCACTATTTTGACGAACAAACCCAATCGCGAATCTCAATTTATAGGCCGCCAACACGAGTTGACTGAACTCACCGTGGCCCTTTAAGCCGTCTTGGCGGGTCGAGGTCAGTTGGTGATACTGGCTGGTGAGCCGGGCATCGGTAAAACTCGCATCGCTCAAGAATTGGCCCGCAGGGCCCACGAGCACAAGGCTAATGTGCTGTGGGGTTGGTGCTACGAGTGCGAAGGCGCCACTTCTTACTGGCCCTGGGTTGACTCTCTTCGCACCTACGTCCAAGCCACAGAGCCCGTGCTTCTCCGCAGGCAATCGGGCAGCGGCGCCGCGGCTGTCGGGAAAATGATTCCCGAAATTCTGACGGCCCGGGACGGAGTTGAAGCAGCCTCGGCGATGAACTCGGACCAGGCCAGATTCCGCCTCTTTGACTCGACAACCGGTTTCTTGAAGCGGTCGTCTGGCGGCTCGCCGGTCTCGGTTTTGACGCGTTGGTCCGACATGACAAGGAAGCTTGCCAGCGTGCCTACGATGCATTGGCAGGGTCGAGTGGCGTCTTCATATTCGTGCTCGTAGTCGCCCGGCTGTTGGGTCACTTGGCCCATGAGCTTGGCGATGTTTCCAAGGCGATCGAACATTCCGAGGACTAGTTGGATTGTTGTGCCAAGACTGGCCACCAACCCGAACATGCCTGGGCCTGTTGGGGACTCGCAGCGGCTTTGATTGAAAGGGGTGGCGCAGGGGACCGCCAACGCGCAGATGAACTCTTGAAAGAAGCCCTTCAGGTCATCATCGACCTGGGTATGGCGCCCCTGCGCGAGCGGGTTGAAAACTTGATGTCTCAGGCCGGACACCCCCCCGCTCCAGCCCATCCGGATGGTCTCTAACCGCGCGGGAAGTTGAAGTTGATCAGCCGTGACAAGACGGACCGGGAGATAGGCGAGGAGCTCTTCATCAGCGTCAAGACCGTGGGCAATCACGTGAGCAATATCTTCAACAATACCGACTCAGCCAACCGCACCGAGGCAGCCACTTTTGCGAACCAACACGGTTTCGGGACGCCTGCCGCTGGCGGCGAGTAGCCGCCAACACCTTCCCCTTAGTTTCGAACACCGACGCCCAACTCTGGCTGCCCCGCAGGTTGAGAGTAGGGGATCAATTTGGCTATAGTGTAACGATTACATCTAAGGAGCCAAATTCATGGCAGACAAGGTTCGTTTGGGGTTCGTGGGAGCCAACGTAAACTCTGGTTGGTCGACTCAGTCGCATTACCCGGCGCTATTGGCCAGTCCGGACGTCGAGTTTACCGCGGTCTGCACCACCAGGCAGGAGAGCGCGGAAGAGGCAAAACAGAAATTTGGCGCGAAGCTCGCGTTTCACGATTTCCGTGAGATGTCGGTGTCGCCCGACATCGACGCGGTGGCCGTTGTGGTGCGGGTGCCGTTGCACTATGAGCCGACCAAGGCCGCGATCGAAGCCGGCAAGCACGTGTACACAGAGTGGCCGCTAGGCCGGACCACCTCCGAAGCCGAAGAACTGGCGGCGCTGGCCAAGGCTAAAGGGGTCCAGACAGCAGTGGGTCTGCAATCCCGCGTCAGCCCTGTTTTGCTGTATATCAAGGAGCTGATAGAGGAAGGCTACGTGGGCGAGGTGCTGTCCTGCCACGTAACGACCATGCGCGACGGCGCTTTGGAACGCCCTTCCAGCCGCAATTGGAACCTCGACGCCAGCCAGGGCGCCAACGCCCTGACCATCGCCAACGGGCACGTGATTGACGCCTTGCGAATGGTGGTAGGTGACTTTGAGAAGGTTGCCTGCATGGTCACAACCCAGATCAGCCCAATTTACGAGCCTGATACGCAGCAGTTGGTGGAACCCACCTCCCCGGACAATGTGCGAGTGAGCGGACAGCTAAAGCGCGGCGCGGCAGCTTCGGTCCATGTCGGGGCTGTCCCGTGGGCCGGAAGCGGATTCCGGATGGAGATATTCGGCCGGGAAGGCACGCTGATCACCACCGGCAGCGTCTCATCGCAGCGTGGCGAGATGCTGCGGGTCCAAGGTGCCCAGAAAACCCAGGAATTGCAGGACCTGACCATACCCGGGCGATTCGTATACGTCCCGGACGATTTCCCCAAGGGCGATCCGTTCAACGTCGGGCAGATGTATGCCCTGTTTGCCGAGGCCATCAGGACTGGAAAGAACCGGCTGCCGACGTTCGACGACGCGGTTAATCTCCACCGCTTCCTCGACACCATCCAAAAGGCGTCGGATACGGGCCAAGAGCAAACCGTCGGCTAAAGCGCCCGGCCTTTGGTATGATTATCCGGGCATGCCTTCCATATCGATGGTGATGTAGTACTGCTTTTCGCCGAGGGACCGGACTTTCTCCTAGAACTCCTCACTAGAAGCGAGACGTCTTTCGTTCCGCTCGGCGGTTTCCCGGTAGATATTCCAAGAGTCAGGGTTTAACTCACATTACTCGGCGAAAATTGCGTCGGCCTCTTCAGTACGGCCGTTCCGTCTCAGGTATTGGTCCAGCTGGAACTTCGCATGCGCCAGGGTAACGTCGTTGGTCATCGCCGGTACACGCTTCTTAGCTTCATTAGGGCCAAACAAGAACTTGCGGCGCTGCCATTTGCTGCCCAGTCGCCCACGGCATTGATGCAGGTCAGCTTCGCCTGGGCACGTGTTTCTTGGTCGTAGTCATGTGCGATATCCAGCGAACCGCCGGTCTCAACCTGGCGAACAATCTTCCCTGTTTCGTCGATCCAGACCGCTTGGGGTACGTTGAGCATGTTGTACAACGAAGAGAGCAAATGGTTCTGATCGATAACCTGACGTAGTCCGGTGAGGCTTCCTAGATCCATGGCCGTGCGGCCTTGATATCGGCATCCATCGCTACGGACAGAATCATGAAACCTGGGTCTTTCACCCGTTCAAACATTGTCTGCCAACCTGGCAGATCAAACCGGCATCCTCACCAAGAAGCCCAGGTGATCAATAAAATGCGCTTCGCTCGATAATCGAACAAAGAATGCAGATTGCCGTCCAGGTCCGGCAATGTGAAATCGTGCGCCTGAAGGCTGAGCAGCGCATCTTTGCGCGGACTGGCGCCTTCACCGAGCAGCCAAACATCTGAATCGGCGCTTCGAACCGCAGGCTTGCCCATCAGCTCCCAAAAAGCTGACACATTGATCGAACCACCCTGGACAAACCTATCCCCTTTCCCCGGAGGCGTGGGCACGCAGACATCGCCCTTGCAGAAACCCTCTGGTTTCATCGACCACCCGGTGATCGAGGCCGTATCGGTTGAACTGAGCCATAGCTCATTATTGGAATGCGATTCGCCTGGCCCGGCGTCTGATGCAGTCGCGCTCGTCTTTGTTAAAACAGTAACCATCGTTACCGACCTTTTGTTTATCGACCCCATTGTGTGTCAATCCCAACAGCCTGGCCACTTAATTTGTAGAAAACCCGTAGTATAATTCGTGCCTGAGCAAATCAATCTAGGGGACGAACCTCATGCAGTTTGGGATGTTTTACCAGATACAGGTCCCCAAGCCGTGGACGGCCACCAGCGACTACGACCGCCATTGGGAGATGCTGGAGCAGGTGGTCTTGGCCGAGGAACTGGGCTTTAAAAGCGTTTGGGTGGCCGACCACCAATTCCGCACTGAGTGGTCTCACTCCAGCGCACCGGACGTCACCCTGGCCGCTATCAGTCAGCGAACATCCCGCATCAGGCTGGGTATAGGAGTCGCCGTGCCTCCGGTGCAGCACCCTCTGCACATCGCGGCCCGGATGGCCACGTTGGACATCTTTAGCAACGGTAGGGTCGACCTAGGCGTGGGCCGCTCCGGTTATCCGTATCAGATGGCCGCCTTCGGTGTTGACCTGGAAGACGCCACCGGCATGGTGGACGAAGCGTTGGAGATCATCCCCCGGGCCTGGACCGAGCAAGAGGTTTCATATCAGGGGAAGTACTTCAACATCCCACCGAGAGAGATCCACCCCAAACCGGTGCAATCCCCCCATCCTCCGATGTGGCTAGGCTGCAGCCAGGAGGAAACTTTCAGGAAGGCCGGCGAGCTTGGCTTGGGTTGCCTTGCCATGTCAGGAGGCGGGCCCGAGCGTCTGACCCAACTGATAGAGGTCTACCGCGGGGGCATCCGGAACGCCAAACCCGTCGGCAAGGTGATTACAAACAAGGTCTCGATCAGCAACCTGGCGATCTGCGCTGAAAACCGGAAGAAAGCGCAGGAGCGGGGCGCCGAGATTCTAGACTGGTACCGGAGCCAGCAGGACCTTCGCCATACCAGAGTCTGGAACGAGCAGGACCCCGCCAATGTGCCGAACGACTACCAATGGCACTACCAACGCTCCGCGGCCACGGAAACAGCCAAGCGGGACGAGACTTCCTCATTGGATCTAATCAAAGAGGGACGGTATTGCATCGGTGACCCCGACGACTGCTTGCGTTACCTGGAACAGTACGTCCCCACGGGCGTGGACGAGATTATGCCCCTATTCCAGATTGGCACCATGGCCAATAAGGAAGTAACAGAGACCCTCCGGTTATTCGGCAAGCACGTGATATCCAACCTGGCTTAGACAGGCCGTTATTCCCTGGTCCTACTCGCCCCTTTTGGCCCACAGGGCTTCCAAGACGTTTCCGGGAGACATGGGGAGCACGTCCATGCGGACTCCCGCCGCGTCGTGGATGGCGTTGGCCAAGGCCCCCAGCGGAGGCACGATACACACTTCACCCACGCCCCGGACGCCGAAGGGATGGCCCGGATTGGGCACTTCCACGATCACTGTGTCGATCATCGGCAGGTCCAGGCTGGTGGGCATCCGGTAGTCCAAGAACGACGAGTTCGCCATCTCACCGGAATCGTTGTAGACGTACTCTTCGTTGAGGGCCCAGCCAATGCCCTGGGCAACTCCGCCCTGCAATTGCCCTTCCACGTAACTGGGGTGGATGGCCTTGCCGACGTCCTGTAGCGCGGTGTAGCGAAGAACTTCCACTTTGCCGGTGTCCGGGTCCACTTCCACGTCTACGATGTGCACGGCGAAGGCGTTGCCCACGCCCGCGGGGTTAACGTTGCCCCTGCCCACGACCGGGCCGCCGGTGCCGACCAACCGGGCGGCGAGCTGCTTGAAATTCAACTTCAGCTCAGGGTCCGACGTGTGGGAGATTTCTCCATTGATCATTTCCACGTTTTCCAAGTCAACATCCCAGATCCGCGCGGCCCTCCGCAGGAGCTGTTCCTTGATGTCTACGGCCGCCTCGTAGGAAGCCCAGCCGGACTTAAATGTCGCTCCGCTGCCGGCGGTCAATGACGTATAGCCCACAGAGTCGGTGTCGCCTATGCTCGGATGGACGTCTTCGGCGGGAATGCCTAGCACCTCGGCAACCTGCATGGCCATGGACGCCCGGCCGCCGCCGATGTCGGGCGACCCTTCAACCAGGCTCACCGTGCCGTCGGCATTGACGCTGGCGGTGGCGCAGGCCGGACCGGTCCCGTTGAACCAGAACCCGGCAGCGACGCCCCGGCCCCGGTTGGGACCTTCCAGCTTGGATTTGTAATGATCGGTGTCCATCGCAGCCGCCAGAGTTTCCATGTAACCAACGCGCTGCAACACCGGGCCGGGAATCCGGCGGCTACCTTCTTGGGTGCCGTTCTTCACCCTGAATTCCAGCGGGTCCATGCCCAGCTTTTCGGCGATCTCGTCTACGACCGATTCCACGGCAAAGGCAGCGGCGGGCACGCCCGGCGCACGGTACGCAGCGGCTTTGGGTTTGTTGACCACCACGTCGTACCCTTCGATCCTGCCATCGGTGATGTTATAAGGAGTCAGAACGCACTGGCACGCCTGGACGATGGGCGACCCGGGGAAACCGCCAGCCTCGTAGATCATGGTGACATCGGCGGCCGTGATCATTCCGTCTTTGTCGGCGCCGATTTTGGCCCTGATGTAACTGCCTGAGGTCGGTCCCGTCGCCTCAAACACCTCGGCACGGCTCATGGACACCTTCACCGGACGCCGGGCTTTCTTGGAGAGCGCAGCGGCCACCGGCTCCAGGTAGATGACCGTCTTGCCTCCGAAGCCTCCGCCGATCTCCATGGGAACTACCTTGATTTGGGAAACGGGGATGCCCAGGACCAGGCTCGTCAGATCCCTGATCTGGAAGTGGCCCTGGCTGCTGCCCCAGACGGTTAATTTGCCATCTTCCCCCCACATCGCGGTTGCGGCGTGCGGCTCGATGTAGCCCTGGTGCACCGTGGCGGTCCGGAACTCGCGTTCCACAATGATATCGGCCTTCTTGAACCCGTCTTCGGGGTCACCAAGGTCAAAGACGAAGTGGTTGGAGATGTTGGTGACTTTTTCTTTGTCGTCGTCGTCACGAAGGCCGCCGGGGCGGATGTTCGCGTTTGTCGAGTTGGCCAACCGTTCGTGCAAGATGGGGGCGCGTTCCTTCATGGCAGCCTCGAGGTCAACCACCGAGGGCAGCACCTCGTAGTCCACATTGATCAGGGCAAGAGCTTCTTCCGCCAATTGCAGACTGGTCGCCGCTACCGCAGCCACGGCATGACCTTTGTAGAGGGCCTTCTCGGCGGCCATGCAATTGTTGCTGATCCACTTGGGGTTGGCCATTGCACCTTCACCCAAGTCGGTGAGCTTCCCGCTCGGTTGAGCGAAATCCGCGGAGGTCACAACCGCCAACACCCCGTCTAGGGCCAGGGCTTTGCTGGCGTCGATGGAATTTATCTTTGCGTGCGCGTAAGGGCTGCGCAGGATCTTGCCGTGGAGCAACCGGGGAAGAGTGATATCTGCGCTGTAGCGCGCCCGGCCGGTCACCTTATCGTTGCCGTCGTGGCGGATGGGCCTGCTGCCTACGACGTTGAATTCTTCATTGGAAAGTACCACGTTCGAAGCCATTACCATCTCCTGCTGAAAACCTGTATTCAGAATCTATGGAATTCTAGCATATGCCGAGGCTGAGGAATCGCGTCGCCTTACGACAGTACAGTGACAGGCGGACGAGCCGTTGCGTAAGCCGCCATGAATACCTAAGATACGGCCAAGAGATAGCTAGAACTTATTGTCAGGGGCAGCCATGACCAGCAACCTGATGACCACTGTGTTGAACCCGGCAACCGAGGGTGCTGTTGCGGCCCAGACGCTTGCGCCACGCTCGGCGCACTGCAAGGATTGACGGGTCGGCCTGATCGACAACCATAAGGGCAGCTCTGACCTCTACCTGGCGGAGCCCGCTGAGCTTTTCAAAGACCAGTTCGGCGTGGACAAGGTGATTAACTACAGGCAAGACAGCCAGAGTATCCCGACTCCGCCTGAGGTGTTGGACGATTTGGCGTCGAAGTGCCAGGCGATCATCCATTTCGTGGCCGATTGAGGTTCCTGGAAAACGTGGGGTCTCCACGACGGGATAGAAGCGGAGAAGAGGGGCGTGCCGGCGGTGACGGTAATCACCACCGCATTCACCAAGTCCGCCCGAATTCGAAGAACAAACAGACGACTTCATGGTCCCGTTGGTCCTGGGCCATGACAAGCTGATCCTCGTGGTTGCGGGAGGTGGCGGAGGCCATTCTTGCTGGTTACCCGCCTGGTCAGCAACGCAGCGGGCCGCGGAAGTTATCGGCTGACCTGCTGCTGGGCTTTAGCCGGTCCTGGCCAGCCGCTCCTTTAGTTCCGCACGGACCGACTCCGGTAGAGGCCCTTTACTGGCGGCCGCAACGTTCCGTTTAACATGTTCTGGGTCCATCGTGCCAATGATTGTTGTGCTGAGGTCCGGGTGGCTGATTGTGTACCTAAGCAGGAACTCGAACTGGTCCATGCCGTCCAGTAATTCGTCCAGTCTTGCCAGATCCCAATTGGCCCAGAGTCCCGGGTCGGCCAACCCATGGCCTGGTTCTCCACGGGCTATGCCACCCCGGATCAGGGTACCCACTCCAGATTGGCCCAACCGGGTGATCAGCATTTCGTGGGCGTAGTCCAATGCAGAATACGGAAACTGAAATGCGTCGAAAATCCCCATTTCCACAAAATCGTTAACCGTAGGCAGCACGTCGGAGACTCCGATGAACCTGGCCTTGCCGTCCCGCTTCAGGTCTTGAAGGGCTTGTACCGCCTCTTCCCTCAACTCTGGGGGAGGGCTGCCGTGAAACTGAAGCAGGTCGAGGTAGTCGGTGTTCAAACGTTTCAGGCTGAGTTCGACGCCCGCGATGATGTTCTCTTTGGTGTAGACATGTCGCTCGGCATTTCCCGTTTCTACTGCCTCCGTGTCGGCGTTGCAGCCACACTTTGAAGCCAGGATATATTCGCTGCGGCGGTGCGAGACGAACCGCCCAATAAGGCCTTCGCTCTCTCCGTAATCGATGGACGTGTCGATCAGGTTGATCCCGCTGTCCAACGCCGAATTCAAAGTCGATTCAGCCTGCACAGGGTCGATAGGACGCCCTTTAGGGATGGGGGATTTGGGACCGCGTAATTCCATGGCTCCGAATCCTAGTACAGTTGCATCCAATCCGGTGCTGCCAAGCTTTCTAGTTTCTAGGCCTGCCACTTATGCCTCCTGCCGATCTGAGATCTACGGATACCCACGCACTTCAAGAAACCGGACTATAACACGGTGGTACGAGTAAACCTCGTAGGACACAGGCGCGTTCACAGGTTGGGATGACGCCTCGATTGACAGGCCCAAACCGCCGACCTAACATGGGCCGCAATATCAGGCTGTGAGAATCGTGTTAACGAACCAAAAATAGTCTTAATTTTGCCTCTGAGAAGGAAGTGCAATGCCAGTCACCAAAATGGAGATCAAATCCCGGACCTCATACGCCAACGGCCAGATGTTTGGGGATGCAGGGGCCTATGAGCAATTGGATGGGGTGTTCCACTTCGCCGTTGACCCCAAGAACTCTGCGAACGAGACCATCTCCGACCTGGACCTGGCGCCCACCGATTCAGATGGGCTGGTCAGATTTTCGTCGGACTTCCGCATATTGCAGCCCGTCGACACGAAACTGGGCAACCGCCGTATTCTCATGGACATCCCCAACAGAGGGAAGCAACTGGCCATCAGGAACATCAACAGCGGGCCGGAGCAGTCCCCTGACGCGCCTATAGACCCGGGCAACGGGTTTTTGATGCGGGAAGGTTACGCCATCGTCTGGTGCGCTTGGCAGCACGACGTTCCGGACGTGCCTGGCATGCTGCGGGTGAACGTTCCGGACGCCGTGACCTCTGGTGGCCCGGTTTCAGGCAAGCTCGTTGTCACGTTCCAGTTGAACGCCCCCTCCCTAGTGGAGTTCCTATCCAGCAGGAACCATCGTCCCTACTCGGCAAGTGATGTGTCCGAGCAAGCTGCGCTGATGACGGTGCAGGAGCATGAAGACGGGCCGGAGCAGATAATCCCGAGGGACCAGTGGTCTTTTGCCCGGCTCGAAAACGGCCAGCTAGTGCCCGACGACAGCCACGTCCATCTGACCACCGGGTTTGAGCCGGGCAAGGTCTACCAGGTCATCTACACCACCACCGGCGCCCCGGTGGTCGGGCTGGGCATGCTGGCTACCAGGGATTCGGTCGCGTTCCTGCAAAATGCTTCGTCCAGAGAAGGAAACCCGCTGGCCGGGTCCATCGATCACTCCTACACCTTTGGCGTCTCCCAGAGTGGCCGGTACCTCAGGTTATTCCTCTACCTCGGGCTAAACTTCGACGAAGAAGGCCGCAAGGTGTTCGACGGTTTCATACCCCATGTGGCAGGCGGCAAGATGGGCGAATTCAACAACCGCTTTGCCCAGCCTTCCTCGCAGGCCACCCGTAGCAGCAACAGCTTGTTCCCTTTCAGCGACGCCGCCCAGACCGATCCTGAGACCGGCCTAACCGACGGGCTGTTGCTCCGGCTTTCTTCCCTAGGAGACTTGCCCAAGGTGATGTACACTCACACTCCCTCCGAGTACTGGGCCGGCCACGGCTCGTTGATGCACACGGACCTGACCGGCAGCCGCGATTTGGACCTGCCTAACGAGGTCCGAATTTATGTCTTCGCTGGCTCGCAGCATGCCCTGCCGACCTTCCCGCCGGCGGACGATGATGCCGACGGGTTCCATGGCCAGCATTCCTTCAGCGTCGTTGACTATCGGGGCCTGCTGCGTGCCGCGCTAACAAACCTGGACCACTGGGTGACCACCGGCGCCGCCCCGCCGCCCAGCCAATATCCGCGGCTCGATGACGGCACCGCGGTCCTCCCACAGGGGGTCGCCGAGACATTCGAATGTATCCCCGGCGTGAAGCTTCCCAACCCGATGCGCCGGTTCACCCGCCTGGATTTTGGCCCAGACCCAAGAGTCCCCACCAAGACTCCGGCAGTGATCGGCAAGGTGTTCCCCCATCTGGTGTCGGCGGTTGACGGCGATGCCAACGAGGTGGCCGGCATTTCGATGCCTCTCATCACCGTTCCGCTGGCGACCCACGCGGGTTGGAACCTGCGCCATCAAGACATTGGCGGAGGCGGTCAGGTGCTGTCCACCGGCGGCGCGTCGGGGGGCACGTTGCGTGGTTCAACGATCCCCTTCGCAGCCACCCGCAAGGAACGGGAGTCGACGGGAGACCCACGGCAGTCCATAGACGAACGGTACGCGTCCAAAGAGCAGTACCTTGAGTTGGTGAAGCAGGCTGCGGAAGAACAGATCGGAAACAGATATCTGTTGCAGGAGGATTTGGGATCTGTGCTCGATCAGGCTGCCCAGCTATATGATTATATGACCAGCCGGGTCGCTGAAATCCACTCTGCGGCTGTTTAGGGTACGCCATCAGTGGAAAACGAATGCATTAGGAGTGACCATGAGTTGGGATTTTGAACTGGTCGCCGGACCATTCGGTGGAACGTCGGAAGGCCCTGTGTGGGATGGCCAAGCCATGCTGTTCACAGACATCCCCAACAGCCGGATCATGCGCTACGAGCCGGAGACCGGCGAGGTTGCCCTGTGGCGCACGGGGACCAACGGTACGAACGGCCTGAATTTCAATCTTGATGGCCGCCTATTTGGGTGCTCCGGCGGAGGCCGTACGATTCTACGCTTCGACCCTGACGGCAGCAACGTCCCTCTCCCCCATCTTCTGGACGGCAAGCGCCACAACACACCAAACGACTTGGCCATCGACCGGAAGGGGCGCATCTGGTTCACCGATCCCAACGGCCGGCTTTCCGGCGAGGAACGGGAGATAGACCACAGCTCGGTGTTGCGGCTGGACCCCGACCCTCAAGCAGAAGGCGGCTGGACCCTGAACCGAATGACCCACGGCACGTCGGCGCCCAACGGGCTTCTGATGTCAGCTGATGAACGGACTCTCTATGTGATCCAGAGCGATTACCAGGGGATACGAGACCTTCGCGCCTATCCCCTCCGGGACGACGACACCCTGGGGAATTTCACCGTGTTGCAGGTATTCGGAGAGGACTTCCGTGGTGTGCACCGGGGTCTGGACGGCATGTGCCTGGACACCGAGGGAAACATAATCGCCTGCGGAGGTTGGCGGCAGGCCGGTCCTGGGCCTATGGTCTACGTCTTTTCACCGGCGGGCAGAGTATTGGAGACCCACCCCGTGCCCGTGGACTGGCCTACCAACTGCGCCTTCGGCGGCTGCGCACTGGACACGCTCTACGTGACCACCCATGGTGGCCACTTCTTCCGGATCGATAATACGGGGCGGCGCGGGTCGGTCTTGTTCCCTGACTAGGAGCCTACAGATTCAAAGAATGCTCTTCGTAGTCCTCGAGCTTGTTGTAGATCTGTAGGCGGTGGCGGGCCGACTCCAACACCACTATCCGGTTGTTGGCGTCTACATTCACAGCCACGGGCCTGCGGAAGCGCCACTCAGGTTCCATATCCGCTCGGCGGCGGGCCTTAAGGTGCTCGGGGTTGCCGGCCAGGTAGGTCTGGTGCCATGGCGAAGGCTCTTGGGCGTCCCCGACCAGCGCAGTGATGTACTGGCCATCGGCATCGTAGATCTGGAGGCGGTGGTTGCCCCAGTCGGTCACGTAGACATCGCCATCCGAGTCCACGGCCACCCCCGACGGCCCTTTCAGAGAGCCGACACCGTTGCTGGACTCTTCAAATGTCTGTAGCAACTCTCCGATGGGGGAGAATTTCTGCACCCGGTTGTTTCCCCAATCCGAGACGTAGATATCGTCATTCTTGTCGATGCAGATACCCCACGGCATCTCGAAGTCCCCGTCGCCGGCGCCCTGTTGGCCGAAGCCGGACTGGAACTCGCCTATTTGGCTGAAGCTCTGCACGCGGTGGTTCATGCTGTCCACGACCCAGATGGTGTCATGAGAATCGAAAGCGAGGCCCGACGGCCCGTTCATCTCGCCTTCGCCGCTACCAGACCGGCCAAAGTGGTACCGGAAAGCGCCCTCGGCGTCAAAGACCGAGATCCGATTGAGGTACTCGTCTGAAACGTAGACCCGGCCGTCCTGGTCGAGGTCGATGGAGCGTGGCCACATGAAGCGTCCATCTTCGCCGCCGAACGAGCCGAACTGGCCCTGGAACTCGTGGTCGAAGTTGATCTTGCTGACCCGCTGCCCCAACTGTTCAACGCCTCGGCTCAGCACGTAGATGCGCTCGTTCTCCCCAAAGACAAAGTCCTGGGGAGTCCAGAAGCCCGTGGAGGACTGGCTGTACATGCCGATGCAATAGCTGTAGTCGTACACCCGTCCGGCAGCAACCGTGGTTAGCATGAAGTTGCTCCAGATAGCTGTATCATACGAACGCCATCTGCTCGAACTGGCCGCCTACGATGGGCACCGGGTCCAGTCCCAGCCACTTGTCCACCAGAGAAGAATAGAAGCCCCGGAAGTCGTAGTTCGGCGCCAGGTCTCCCTGGGTGAGGTCTTCAGGCCCCAACGATGGGTACGTGCCGTACATCCCGCCCTTGACCCGCTCTCCCAAGACGAACGCCACACCTGCAGCTCCGTGGTCCGTGCCGGTGCCGTTGTCGCGGACCCGGCGTCCGAACTCGCTGAAGACCATCATGACCACGTTGTCTCCGGCGTCGTGCTCGCGGAGGTCGGCGAAGAAACTCTCCACGGCCTCGGATATCTCCATCCACAGCTTGGCGTGGGAGCCGCCCTGGTTGAAGTGGGTGTCGAAGGGACCGTGGGAGGTGTAGAAAACCTGGGTGCCCAGGTCGGCCAGGTGCACCTGCGCCACGTCCTTCAAAGCCTTGGCGATGGTGCTGTTGGGATATTCGATGGTTGACGAGTAACGCTCCGGGGCGACCTTGATGATGTCGGCCCCCTTCAGCGCGTCCAACCCCGTCTGTCCCAGGTATTCCATAGTCGGGCCGGTGCCGATGGCCGGGGCGTACATGCGGGCGAAGCTGTCCAGTAGCTGGGTTCGTTCTTGTTCCGAAGTGCGTACAGATGAGAAAACGCCGTAGGTCTCGAGATGATTCACGGAGGTCACCGGCACGCCGCGCATGGTCAGAGCCCTGGGCAACCCCTGTCCGAAATTCACTCCCTTCAGGACGTTCTCGGCGGACGGATCCAAGTCGCGGATGACCTTGGCCACCCAGCCGTCGATGCCAATCTTGTCCGGCTCGCACGTGTGCCAGATATCCATGGCCCGGAAATGCGAACGAGGCGAGTTCTCGAACCCGATGCCGTGGATTATGGCCATGTTGCCCTGGTCATAGATTGCCTTGAGCTGTTCGGTGTCGGACCGGAAGGCCAGCTCATCATCGATGGGCAACACCTCGTCCACGGGGACGTTGACCTTGGGCCGGTTGTCCCAATAGAGAGGGTTGGTGTACGGCACGATGGTGTTCAGGTAATCGTTGGCTCCGGTGAGCTGGAGTATCACCAGCACCGGGTCTTTTTTAGTCGATGCCATTTAACCTCTCTCCTTGGCTTTGCTAAGCAAACTGATAGTCCCTTGAAGCCGCTATCAGGGTCAGCATCTTGCCCACCCTGTCCTCTGAAACACTGGTCTCTTCGCTCGTTCCCCAAGCCAAGTCCCCGCCCTTCAGGGCGTGGGTCAGCAGTTCACGGAGAGTCGCGTCGCTGACCTGCAAGGGCCCTATGGCATCGAGGCATGAAGCCACCAATGCCTGCGGTGACAGATTGCCCTGCGACCGGACTCGCTCAATCATGATCTTCACTCCGGGTAACGATATGTCGCCCAGAACCCCGGCGGCGAAATTCACCCGGCGCATCAAGGCCCCGGCATCGATCCACGCGGAGCCGGTCTGCCATCCCTCGACGCTGGGGGGGTTCAGCAGCTCTTGTCCCTGCCAGCCGCACTCTAAGGCCAGGTTGTTGAACCCCGGCTTGAAGCCATTATGGCTGCCCGCCATCCGCACCGTGCCAACGATCAGTTCGGCCGGGCTCTTTACCCGGGCGAACTGGGAGTTTTTGAAGAAGTCCGAATTGAACAACACGCGCAGGATGGACCGTATATCCCCGTTTGACTGAACGTGGGCTTCAACCAGCATCTTAATGGCTTCGGGGTCGATGGGTGGCGTGGTGTTCCAGGATGACACCTGTACCTCGTCGGCCACGAAGAAGCGGTAGAGGTGCCGGGCCAGGAACCGGGGCGAGGCCGGTTGGTCCACGATTATCGCCATGATGTCTTCGCCGTTGAAGTTTCCCGTGTGACCCAAGAACGTCTTTTCTTCTTCGTCGTGGTCTTCGGGTTTGTACTCGAAGTTCCAGTAGAAACGCCCGATCGGGTTGCGCGGTATCTTGGGAGCGATGGACCAGCCGGTGAAGGCCCTGGCCGCGTTCCGGATGTCTTCTTCGGTGTAGTTACCCACTCCCAAGGAGAACAGTTCCAACAACTCCCGGCCCCAGTTCTCGTTGATGGCGCCGTCATGGTTGCCGTGGTTGTCCAGCCAGAAGATCATGGCGGGCGACTTGGCCAGCTCCACCAACAGGTCGCGGTAGCTGCCTAGACCGTGCTCGCGGAACATGGCGATCTGGCGGGTTAGCTCCGGCGGGTTGTCTACCTTCGAGTTGCTGGTGGCGAACATCTGGTGCCAGAACAGCGCCATCTTCTCTTCCAGCGGCCGCTTGGTGTTGACCATCCGGTACACCCAGTCGGCCTGGTTGATGGGCGGCCCCAACGCGCCCTCATAGCCGGGGAGGACGCGGTACATGAGCTCTTCGTTGATGGCCGGCTGCTCTTCCGGGTGCAGCAGCTCTTCAACCACGGCCTCATAGCCCATGGCGACGCGGGCGTCCAGGTCCCCTCTGGGCTCGCCGAATCCGGCGCGGCGCATCAGATGGGCCAGCAAAGCGATGTCTTCCTGGTAGGGCATGCACGAAACTCCGATTATCGGAACTATAGAAACGGCCAGGCTGGCCGCAAGAATCCATAAAGAGGCATCTGCCCGTTCAATGATATCGTAAGTTTGGAGGATACAAGTGTCAATGGAAGCAGAGCGCATGCCAGGCTGATATGCTACGTGCGGCCAGCTTCTAATAGAACAGACAGACAGAATAGACAGCGAGGTTACTGATGTCCTTCGACGTTGAACAAACAGATAAACTTCTGAGCACGACGCGTGCGGTGCGCCGTCGTCTAGACCTGGAGCGCAATGTGCCCGACGAGCTGCTTTTGCGCTGTATCGAGTTGGCCGAACAAGCGCCCACCGGAGCAGGCATCTCCAGCCGCAGGTGGTTGGTGATCCGAGATCGATCGATCAAGAAACAGCTTGCGGACCTGTATCGTACTGCCGGCGGAAACGGCATCATCGAACGGGCCAAGGAACACAGAGGGACAAGCCATCCTATGCAGGGCGTCATGGATTCCGCAGCCCATCTGGCCGCCAATTTGGACCGGGTGCCGGTGCTCGTGATCGCCACGATCTGGGGTGAACATGACGGCAGTGGCAAGCCTGGATTATTCGACTCTGTGATCCAATCTGCCTGGAGTTTTTGTCTAGCGCTGAGATCCAGGGGGCTGGGCTCGTCTTGGACCACTCTGCACCTCGGGAAAGCCAAGGAATTCGCCGAGATACTGGGAATACCCGAAGGCGTGACTCAGGTGGTGCTGCTGCCCGTGGCGTGGACCATCGGCACCGACTTCAAACCCGCGTCCCGCCGTCCGGCTTCGGAGATTGTTTGGTTCGACCACTGGGGTTATACGAAAGAAGACCCGGCTGAAACCGAGGATCTTATCGCCGCCGGGCCTGGCGTGACGGTTGAGGTCGACATCGCAGCCACGCCCGAGCGCGTCTGGGAGCTAGCCAGCGACATCAACACCCCGGCACGGTTCAGCAGTGAATTCCAAGGCGCCGATTGGATCGATTCCGACGGACCAGAGGTAGGAGCATCATTCCAGGGCAGGAACGAGCGCACAGATGTGGACCGGAAATGGGAGACCACGTCATACGTCGTGGAGTGTAACGAGCCCCGAGTCTTCGCCTGGAACGTCAATGATCGCGACCAGCCCAGCGCCAAATGGCGGTTTGAGCTTGAGAAAATACCCGGCGGGACCAGACTGCGCCAACGGTTCATCCTTGGGCAGCGCCTGTCGGCCACCGGTACCGCCATGGTCGAAAACCCCGATCAGGCAGGCCAGATCCTAGCCAGCCGAAGTGAACATCACAAGGGCAACATGTTGCGGAACCTGCAAGGGATCAAGGACTTGGCGGAGAAAAGCGCTTAGCGCCTCGCAGATACCAATGCCTATCTTAGCCGCGCCTTCGGAGAGACCTGACTTTGGAGAGCTGCGAGACGGTGTCACCGGAGCTATCCTACTGGACCTTCGGGATCTTCGACTACTAACGGGGACTCGCCAGTCGCGGGATGCGCTCAAAAATTGAGGACTTTTACCCATACATTTTGACATATTGACGAAATATGAATATTGTTGAGCCGGCGAATAACTTCGCGATTGATTACGCTTGATAGACTTCCGCTGATCAGCGGGAAATATGGGTAGGTAGGAAATATGGTTAAGCAAGGCGTGGTGCCCGACGAACTGACAAAACCCCACTTTGATGCTGCCAACGAAGGCCGTCTGGAGATACAGAACTGTGGCTCCTGTAATAGACTCCAGAACCCCCCGCTGGCAACCTGCAGCCAATGCAAATCGGCGGACAATCTTGAGTGGAAAGTGATGAGCGGGAAGGGCAAGATCTACAACTACGGTGTGGTCTACGACTGCCCGGTGAGACTGCTACAGGAAGACCAACCGTTCAACCTGGCTGTGATTACACTGGACGATGACCCAGGTATCCAGATGTACTCCCACCTCCCCGGGACTCCGGTAGACGATGTTCCCGTGGGCGCCGCCGTGGAAGTGATCTTCGAGGAAACCGCCAACGGCCAGAAGGTCCCAGAATGGCGGGTCGCCTAATAAACCCCCTTCGATCAAAACCCCTTCAATCATTTCGAAACTCAAGCTCTGACTTAAGGAGTTAGCAATGCCAACCGAAAATGCTCCAGCCTCAATGTACCGAACAACTGAAGGCCTGGGAGTGTGGGAACACAAAGGGAAGGTGGCCGCCGTCGGCATCGGGCATTCTCCGACCACTCGACGTTGGGACGGCACCGCGGAAAATACCATGGGCGCCAACAGCATCTTCGCACTGCGCCAAGCCATCGCAGATGCCGGCGTCGACCCAGCCGACATCGACGGACTGGTCCTTGACCCCGTGACCACCACCGGCGCTCACTGGCCCGAAGGCCAAGAGATACCCATAGATGTGGTCAACGCCTACAACCAGACCGACGACCCATTGGACGGCATCGCCAAACTGAGCGCCGAGTGGATCCTGAAGAACGTGCCTGAACTGTCCAACGTCAAGTTCACCATGTACGGCATGGGTTGCATGTCCCACGCCATCGTCGTCGCTGCCCAGGCAGTCGGCGAGGGCCGGACCCACACCTGTTTGGTGCTAAAGAGTTGGCACAACCTGGAAGGACGGTACAACCAGGCTGGAATCAGCGCTTCCGAAACCGTCCCCGGCACATTCGTAAATACCCCTGGGCGGACCCTTTGGGGCGCTCCGGGCTCCTACGGCACGGCCCTTCAATTTGCTGAGTATTGCCGCAAGTATGGCAAGTCCCATGACATGATGGCCCCGTTCATGTCTAACTCAAGGCGCAACGGTCTGCTTTTCCCCGAGGGATATTGGGCCCAGCACCGGCCTGAGCAATTGACAGAAGAGGACTACGTAAACGCCAGGTGGATAGCCAAGCCGGCAAACCTCTTCGACAACGACATTCCGATCATGGTGTCCGGCGCCTATCTCTTCACCACGGCTGAGCGGGCCAAGGACATGAAGCAGAAGCCGGTCTACATCCTTAACCATGCATCCAGCAGAGGCGCACAACGGAGCGTTCTGCCCACCTTGGATGAGGTCGAGAAAGAGACCGCGGAGACCGGCCGGAAGATATATGAGGGCGCCGGCATCACCGCCGCCGACCTTTCCTTTGAGAATATGTACGACGGCTTCGCCCTGTTCCATCAGTTCCATCTGGAGGGCCTCCGCTTCCGCGGGATGCAGAACGGGGACGCACTGGACTTCTATCAGACCGACATCAGCATCGAGGGGCCCAACCCGGTGCTGCCCAGCGGTGGAAACATAGGCAGTGGCCGCAGCCGGTTCTGGATGCACACCGACTGCATCCAGCAGATACAGGGCAGGGCCGGGGCTCGGGCAATCACCGGAGTGAAACCCGAGATCGGCGTATCCGGCGGACCCATGCCCATGGGCGGCAACTTCACAGTGTGGAGCGCGTCTCCCGATTAGGCTCAATGAAAATGAGCACAAAATCCCTTCTCTCACGCATGGGAGAAGGATAGGATGAGGGCACACACTAGCGGCCAAGACGCTTTGGATTGGAGCGGACGCAATGCCCCCAGCATAAGGAGAAAAGAAAACACTTGGTCATACTGATTAGCTTTGATATAGACGGGACATTGGAAGTGGGCGATCCGCCCGGCGTTCTGACCATGGAGCTTGTGAGGAAAACTCAAGAGGCAGGGATCTTGGTCGGCAGTTGCTCAGATCGTCCCATCAGCGGACAGCGAGCCATCTGGGAGAAGCATGGCATCGCCTACGACTTCGCCGTCTCGAAGCACCAACTACCAGACGTGAAAGCCGAGTTTGAGGCTGACATCTACTACCACATAGGTGACCGGGAAGACCTGGACCGACAGTACGCCCTGGCAGCCGGCTTCGAGTTCTTTTGGCCTGACGAAGCCGTAACAGAGCCATGGCTCTCCGTGTAAGGTATTCCACTAAGAGTTGAATGGATAACGATGCAGCCGAACGGAAACAACGCCTCCAAACGCCTCAAAGATAAACCGTTAGAGGGAGTCCGCGTCGTGGACTTCACCTGGGTGCGCGCCGGTCCTTGGGCGGCGCGCTGGCTGGCTACTCTCGGCGCTGAAGTGATCAAGGTTGAATGGCCGGAAAACATGGATATGCTTCGGCAGAACCGGTTCACTGTGCCCCCCGGCGTGACTCCTGGTCCCAACTCCACCGGCCAATTCGCCGACACCAACGCCGGAAAACTGGGCATTTCTGTCAACGTCCGTCATCCCAAAGGCCTTGAGGCCATCAAGAGCCTGATCTCGGTCTCCGACGTGGTCATCGAGAATTTCAGCTCTCGAATCATGAGTCGCTGGGGTCTTGGCTACGACGAACTGAGAAATCTATGTCCCGACGTCGTCTACGTGTCCATGGCCGGATTTGGCCAGACCGGACGCCAGCACTACTTCGGCACTATGGGCCCCGCAGCACAGGCGCTATCTGGGCTCACCCACCAGTCAGGCCTGCCCGGAAAACCGCCCGCCGGCTGGGGCTGGTCTTACCTTGACGACACCGGCGGCATGTACGGCGCGATGTGCGTCCTGACCGCTCTCCGCCACCGGAACCACACTGGCCAAGGGCAGCACGTTGATCTATCCCAGATGATTACCGGCATCACGCTCACGGGCACTGCCTTTCTGGACAAGACGGTCAATGGCCGGCAGTCTCGGCGCGAAGGTTATCCCCCCGGCAACCGCACCGTCTGGCCCGGTGCGCCTGTGGTACATAACTACCGTGGACCTATCGCAGCGCCTCACAACGCCTTCCGCACTCTGGGCGGCGGCTACAACGATTGGTGCGTGATCGCCTGCTTGTCCGACGAAGAATGGTCGAATCTAGTTAGCGTGACCGGCAGCCCTGATTGGGCCAAAGACGGCAGATTCAAGACCCTGGAAGGCCGCCTCGAGCACCAAGACGAGATGGATAAGGGAATCGAGAAGTGGACCGTCACACTGGGCAAGTACGAGCTGGCCGAAAAATGCCAGGCCGCCGGCGTCCGGGCCATGCCGGTGCAAAGCTCTGAAGACAGGGTGGAGAACGACCCACAACTCAGGTATCGGGGCATGTTCACCAAGGTGAATCATCCCATGCTGGGCGACTGGAAATTCCAGGGCGCGCCCTTTCGGCTGGACGGCAACAAGATCGCGGTCAAAGGCCCACCGCCGATGATCGGGCAGCACACCACTAAGATCATGGGCGAGCTTTTGGGAGTCAGCAGCGAAGAACTGCTCCAAGGGTATGAAGACGGCGTCTACTGGCCGGAAAAGATCCCCAAGTTCGACTACGTCCAACAATCCATCGACGAAGAGGCTAAACGATGACCGCCAACGGACCAGCCAACGAGATGCCGGGCCCTTTGGCCGGATTGCGGGTGCTGGAATTAACCGGTGAGCACGCCCAATGGTGCGGGAAGCTGATGGCCGATCTGGGCGCAGACGTGATCAAGATTGAACCGCCCGGCGGTCAGGAGACCCGCAAGCTGGGTCCCTTCCTGGACGACCAGCCCGGCCCCGAGCGTAGCCTCCATTTCTGGCACTACAACACGTCCAAACGGGGAGTGACCCTCGATATCGCCAAGCCCGAAGGCCAAGAGGTCTTCCGCAAGCTTGCCGCCACCGCTGGGCTAGTCCTGGAAAGTTTTCCGGCTGGCTACCTGCCTGAGCTGGGTCTGGGCTACGAATCGCTCTCAGCCGATAACCCCGGTCTCATCATGTGCTCCGTCACTCCCTTCGGACAGGACGGACCTTGGCGCGATTATCAGACATCCGACCTGCTGCATCTGGCGGCCGGCGGGCAGATGGCATCCTCAGGATATGACGTAGAAGACGTGCCTGATGCGCCACCCATCGCACCCGGCGGCGGCAACGCCTGGCACATCGCCAGCCATTACGCCTACATCGGCATCATGGGAGCCCTTTACCACCGGGACTTCACGGGTGAGGGCCAGCACATCGACGTCTCGGCCCACGAGGCCTGTTCCCTGACGACTGAAGGGGCGATAGCAATTTATCTGTCCACGGGAGAGGTGGTGCGCCGGCACACCGGCAGGCACGCCTCCGCCGACATGTCCCCCGGCATACAACACGCCACCCACGACGGCGGCTTTATCAATACCACCCGTTCGGGAAGCAACCTCAACGGGGCAAGGATCAAAGTTCTGGCCGAGTGGATGGACGAGCATGGCCTGGCCCAGGACCTACTGGACGAGAAGTATCAGGACCCGGCCGTCATCGAGGAAAGCGGACAGCACTTCGCCGATGTGCTGAAGAATTTCTTCGCCAATATGCCGTTGGTTGAGGCTTACGAGGGCGGACAGGAAAGAAACTTCCCCTGGGGCGCCATCCGCACCATGGGCGAAATCGTCGGCGACCCGCACCTGGAAGACCGTGAATTCTTCGTGCCTGTGGAACATCCCGAGTTGGGAAAAGAATTCACCTACCCCGGCCCCGCTGCCATCTACAATGCGTCACCCTGGCGCATCTCCCGGCGAGCGCCCCTTATAGGCGAGCATAACGACGAAGTCTTGGGTGGCGAGGTGGGACTCTCCAAAACTGAGCTGGAAGGGCTGAAGAAGTCGGGCGCTATCTAGCTACTCGGTCCAGATACCACTGAACTGCGTCCCCACGACTTGGTCGTAAGCCACGTCTTCCGTGAGCAGTCCTATTTCCATGGCGAACCCGTTCATCCCTTTCACCTTGTCTTCGCTGATGCTTGGGTCGTAAAAGGGCAGATCGCGTTCGATCAGTCCCGCGATCAGCGCCGCTTCCATGGCTGGGAACAGCTTCTCACCAACCTCGGTCGCCCGGGAAGGGTCTTCCTTCAGGGCCTTTTGTACGTTCACGATGGCCCGCACGGCGGCCCTCACACTCTCAGGGTCCCGCTCGATCACTGCATCGGACGTGACCAGCGCTGGGAATGTGTAGTGCACGGCGGCCGGAGGGCATATGCCGCGCCTGGCGTCCAGCACCACCGTGCCAGTCCCCTTGCGAACGGCGACCTCAACCCCCATGGCGTTGGCCCAGAAACCGTCTATAACGCCATCCTCCAGGGCCTTGGCGGCGTTCACTCCGAACGAGACACCGGCCCCCGTCGAGCCAGGTACAGGACCAACATTCACATTATCTCTCTCAAGATCGATTCTGGCTTCGACAAGTAGCTGCCGGATGGTCGAGTCCGGGCCGGGCGCGGCGCCTATGCGCAGTCCTTTCACCGCATCTACGTCGCCCATCTTCGCGTTCAAGTCAGCCTTAAGCACCAGCATCCAGTAGGTGTTCTGAGCTAGCGCGGCCAGTAGTTTGGCGCCCTTCCAATTGGGGAACGCCTGCAGGGTGGCATGGGCGGCCCCGGCCACGAAGTCCAGCTTGCCGTCCCGCAGGTCTTCCATGGTCTTGGGCACCGGAAAGACCAACTCCAGTTCTACGTCCAGGCCCTCAGCTTTGAAGAACCCAAGCTCGACTGCCGCCACCGCGGGAAAATATGAGTTCGATATCAGGTCCGGCACTGCTATTCGCATGTTCTAGTCTCTACTGGGTCTTCTGCCTTCTTCTGAATCTTTAATTTCTAGTAGGTCCGCTGAAGGCGAATTGAGGGTCGGCGGCCCTCACAGTAGCTTCAGGCAGGCCCAATTCCTTGCGGACGATGTTGGTCCCCTGGACAAGGGACACACACTTGTGGAAAGCTATCCGCCGGGAGATTCCTTCTCGACCAAAGCCGCAATCGGTGGAGATTATCAACCGCTCCGCCGGCACAAATTCCAGCGCCCTGCGGATAAGGTCGGCCACCTGCTGTGGCGACTCGACCACTGTGCTGGTGTGGTTGACGACCCCGATGGCGAACTTCTTGACTGTCTCTAGGTCAGCAAAAAGTGGCAGGTCTTTGCCGTCGGAACCGGCGCATTCGAAGGTGATGACATCGGCGTCCACCTCCAACAGATGGGAGATGGCCCGTTCGTAGGTGGGGTTCGACACCAGACGTTGCTGTGCCGGGTTGCCCCAGCATGTGTGTAGCCAGATCTCGGCATCAACGCCCGCTATTTCCCGGTTGAACGCCTCAGTGAAGAATTCATAATCGGCGTCGGCGGTCTTCGGGTCCTGGGCCATGAAATGGTGCCTGGGTTCCTCGACCTGAATCAGCTTGCAGCCCGAGGCGGCCAGCTCACGAAGTTCCTGGTTGATTATATCGCAGCAATTGAGGATCAGATCTTTGTCCGTTGGGTAGAATTCGTTCCACATCATGCGGGCCAGCGACTGGGAGCTGATGGTCCCGAACTTGACGGTGTTGCCGGTCATCTTCTGAGCCACTTTCCAGAGCGCCGAGTAATCGAGTTGGCCACCGGTGAGCTGGCCAATCACGATTGGCGACTGGTACGCCTCTTGGACTTCATACAGGATGTGGCCCGGCCGTATGCCTAAGTCTGCTGACCAGCCAGGCGACTGGCTCTTGCTGCCCTGTAGTCCGCCCAAACGCTCTAATACATAAAAGAACCACGACTTGCCGCCGACTTCCAAGTCAAAGCGGGAATCGCCGTCGGTCAAGATGTCCAACCCGGCCATCTCCTGGTCCGTTATCACCGTAGCCACTGCGTCCAGGTACTGCTCCCGGAACAGAGTGTCGCCCAACGCTGACTTGAAGGCCCTGCCGCGCAGCCCTTCGGTGTACCAGTTGGGCTTGGGATACGACCCGGTCATGGTGGTGGGAAGGACCATCCCTTTCGTGGCTTTGAACATGCTTGCTCCTGCTTGCCTCGGCGTTTTAGACCTTGCCCAGGCGGACGAACCTTTCCCCGATTAGCCGCTCGGCGACGTAGAGGTTACCCTGGGCGTCGACCGCCAGGCCGTGGGGGTTGTTGAATTTCTCTTCTCGCAGTTTGGAGGCAGCCGGCGACGTTAAAGGGTTGGGTTAGCGCTTCTGGTATACCTGGAAACGGTGGCGATTGGTCTCGACCACGTAGAGACGGCCTTCGTGGTCCAACGATACGGAAACCGGCCCCCAAAAATAGGGCTCCGTTTGCGACGAGATGTGGTACGGGGTGTTCAGATGGGCGGGCAGTTCCGGGATGAGGTTGGAGATGTCCCGCTCGGCCTTCTCTTCGGGGTTGGAGGCGAGATATTCTTCGCCCCACTTGGAGGTCGTGGCCTCCCCCTTTAAGATCAGTTGGAAGCTGCCGTCCGGCCCGAGGACCTGCACGCGTTCATTGCCCCAATCGGCCACGTAGATGAAGCCCTCAGGATCCACGGCCACGCTGGTCGGCCGCATGAACTGGCCTTCTCCGTCTCCAGAACTGCCTAAGGCAGCTAGGAACTCGCCGTCATTGTCGAACTTCTGGATACGGTCGTTGCGCCAGTCGGCGACGTAGACATTGTCGTAATTATCCACCGCCGCGCCCCAGGGCAAGTTGAACTGCCCGTCACCGCTGCCGAAGGATCCCCAGTTGGCGATGAATTTGCCGTCGACAGTAAATTTCTGGACCCTGGAATTATGCTGATCCACCACAAAGACATTGTCGGAAGAATCGAAGGCGATACCAGCCGGGCCGTTCAGTTCTCCATCTCCCGAACCCGCCTTGCCCCAGTGGCTCAGGTAATCCCCGGAAAGGGAATAGCTGGTCACCCGGTTGCTGTGTTCGTCGGTGATGTGCAGGCGGTTTTGGCTGTCCAAGGCCATAGCCACGGCCCAAATGAATTGCCCATCGCCGGTGCCGTTGCCCTTGCCGAACTCGCCCAGGTACTCGTCGTCCAGGGTGCAGATGCCAACGCGAATGGCGTCGGCGCGGGCGGGGTCGCACCGGTTCAGAATAAAGATGCGTTTGTCGCCATCCACAACGATGTCGTACGGGTTGGCGAAGCCACGGCCGTTGAAGCCGTTGTTCACGATGCCGATAGTTTTGACGTAGTCCAGCGCGATTCCAGGCGATTTGGTCTGCGTGCTCACGCGAGCCCCCTAAAATAGCGGAGATAGATCGCCGTTGCCTGGGCTGCCGGTCTAGGCGAGCTGGTATTCCCTGGTCGCCGCCACCAGCCGCAGCATGTTGCCCACCCGCTGCTCGGCCTCGTCTCCGGGTTGGTGGCCGTTCAGGTCCAGGTCTCCCTTCCGGGTGGCATATTCCACCAGGACGGACCGTGTTTCATCGGAAACATCTATAGGGCCCAGTAAGTCTAGGCAGCCGTCGGCCAGGTCTGCCGGGTCTAAGACGCCATCGTCCGAGCCCGCTTGCAGCCGGTCGATGATGGACCGGACGCCAGGGCTGCGCACGTCAGACAGTTCTTTGGCGGCGAAGTTCACCCGCTCCACCAACGCGCCCGAGTCGATCCATTCAGAGCCCTCGTGCCAGCCTTCAACCGTGGGAGGCTGGAGCAGACCCTGGCCCATGTAGAGCATGGTGTTGGATACTTTCTCAATGCCCAATGCCGGGTTCTGGTAGTTGCCTGCCATCCGGATGGCGCCGACCACCATCTCCACCGGGCCCTTGACCCTGGCAAACCGTGCTTCTTCCGACTTGAAGTAGTCGGATTGGAAGAGCGTCCGCAGCATGTCCCTGACCTGGTATCCAGAAGAGAAGTAGGTGGCCATCATGTCCTGAATAGTCTTCTCACCGGCCTCGGAAATCTCATCGGCCGCGAAGAACTGGAACAGCCTGGTAGCCACGAACCGGGCCGTGGACTCTTGTTTCACGATGATGCGAATGATGTCTTCGCCATTGAATCGGCCGGTCTCGCCCAGGAACGTCTTCTCGCCGTCGTCGTGGTCCTCTTCCCGGTAGTCGAAGTGCCAAGCGATGCGGCCGTAGGGCCAGATGGAGTCCTTGGCGGCCCTGATGGACATGTATTCCGCGTTGCCCAGGGTCCAGCCGGTGAAGGCCCGTGCGCATTCCTTGATGTCGTCCTCGGTATAGTTGCCGATGCCCATGGAGAAGAGCTCCAGAAGCTCGCGGCCGTAGTTCTCGTTGATGGCTGTGCCGTGGTTTTCGTTATTGTCCAACCAGACGATCATGGCCGGATCCTTGGACAGTTCTACCAGCAGGTCTTCAAAGCTGCCGAGGCCTGACCGGCGGAACATCTCCACCTGGTTGAGCAGCGAACGAGCCTGGTTCAATTTGGCGTAGCCTGTGGCGAAGAGACCGTGCCAGAAAAGGGCGGTCTTCTCTTCCATGGGCGCCGAGGTGCTGATCATCCGGTACATCCAGTAGGCGGCGGAACCGGCCAGGTCGCGTAGTTCCGATTGCTCAACGTGATAGCGACGGATGAGGTCGTCAGGCATGTTGCCGGCGTCGGAAGGATTGAGCAGGGCCTCTACGGCGCCGTCATATCCCATGGCCATATATTGTTCCAGTTCCTCGCGGCTGGCACCGAAACCGGCGCGCCGGAGCAGGTGAGCCGTCATGGCGGTATCGTTGCTTATCATTACTATCCTCTAATCAGGGAATCAGACTAAATTCGGACTAATGGCTAGGACTTTAGGATTCCATGCTTCTCGAACTGCCCATTAACAATGGAAGGGGCATCCAGGTCCAGCCAATCTTCCAGAATCTCGGTGTAGACCGAGCGGAAATCGTTGTTGGAGCGCAGGTCGCCTTCGATCTGCTCGGCCTCGGCCAGGGACGGGTATTCGCCGTACATCCCGCCGCTCACCGCGCCACCGATCATGAACGCCACGCCTCCGGAGCCGTGGTCGCTGCCGGAGCCATTGTCCTTGATGCGGCGGCCGAACTCGGAGAAGACCAAGATCGTGGCGTCGTCTTCGGTGCCGTGTTCCTTCAGGTCGTCCATGAGACAGCCGATGGATCCGGCCACTTCGTCCCATAGTTTGGCGTGGCTGGCGAGTTCGCCGGAATGGGTGTCAAAGGGGCCGTGCTGGGTGTAGAGCACTCTTGCGCCTAGGTTGGCGTGGAAGACTTGGGAGATGGCTTTTACGTTCTGGGCCAGCGAGTCGGGGCCGTATTCCACCGAGGATGAATACATGGCCGGCGCGGTGCGGAGGATGTCTGCGCTTTGCAGGGCGTCCTGTCCGGTACGGCCCAACAGCTCCATGACCGGGTCACGGCCGGCGGTATTGCCGTACATCCTCGAGAAAGCCTCCAAGGTGAACATGCGTAGTTCTTCGTCCTGAACGTCGGGGAACAGACCGTAGGTCTCCAGGTCGCCTACTGAAGCGACCGAAACCCCCGGGACGGCCAGCGCTCTGGGCAAACCGCGTCCGAAGTTGATGCCGGTGAGCACGTTATCGCCTTGGGGGTCGATGTCGCGGATCGCCCTTCCCAACCAGCCTTCTTTACCAATGGTATCGGGCTCGGCGGTGTGCCAGATGTCCATGGACCGGAAATGGGAGCGGTTGGGGTTCTCGTAGCCGATTCCATTGATGACGGCGACCTTGCCCTCGTTCCACAGTGATTTGACCGGCCCCATGCTGGGGTGGAAGCCAAGACGGTCGTCGATCTTGATGACTTTGTCCTGAGGGATGTTCACGACGGACCGGGAATCATAATATTTGCCGTCGCTGTAGGGCACCACCGTGTTCAGATAATCGTTGCCACCGGAGAGCTGAATAACAATCAAACTCTTTTCGCGTTTGTTGCTGGTCATATCTGACGAACTCCTATATCGGGGAGAGAAGGCTGGTTAATTTCACCATGCTCAAGTATTTGCGAATATTGTACTCTTTGTGCGCCGCATTTTCGAGGCTCGTATGTGTAGTTGTTTAGAGCGACTTTGATCCACGGGCAAGGAATGAAAGAAACGGTGGTAATATTGGGAACACTGAATAGCGGTTATAGGTGATTCTATGATTAAACCTAGCATGTTGGGACATGTAGTTATCCGAGTCAGAGACGCTCAGCGCTCTGAAGATTTCTACACCAAGGTTTTGGGCCTTGAGGTTCGGAACCGGACCCAGGGCGGGAAAATGAGATTCTTCACCAGCAACCCCGAGATCGACCACGAACTCGCTGTCGCTGAGATTGGTGAAGACGCCGTCGGCCCCGTCTCGGAGCACGTTGGCATGTATCACATGGCCTGGGAACTGGCCAATATGGACGAGATCAAGGACGCCTACCGAGTGGTGCTGGATAACGATGTTGACGTGGCCGGCTTCGGCGACCACGGCGTAGTCAAAGGTTTGTACATCCGCGACCCGGACGGCATCGAGATCGAGCTGTACGCCTACGCCCCTGAGTTCGAAGGGACCCCCCTCCAGGAGATTCTCACCAGAGGATCGCTACGGGGAACGATGGCCGACTAGAAACACTCTCGGGACGCCGCACATTTGGGAGGAATCCAATGCTAGACCACGCTCTGAATGACGCTATCAGCCGGGTCGGACCCGGCACGCCCATGGGCGAGACCATGCGCCGTTACTGGCTGCCCGCCCTCCTTTCCTTCGAAATACTGGAGCCTGATTGCGCGCCGGTCAGGGTTAGATTAATGGGTGAGGACCTGCTCGCCTTCCGTAGCACCGACGGGCGGATCGGCCTGGTCCAGGAGGGTTGTCCCCACCGCCGGGCCAGCCTATACTTCGGGCGCAACGAGGAGTGTGGCATCCGCTGCGTGTACCACGGATGGAAGTTCGACGTGGACGGCAACTGCGTCGACCAGATGAACGAACCCCGCCAATTCAATGACAGGGTAAAGATTACCGCCTACCCAACCCTGGACATGGGCGGCGTCATCTGGGCCTATCTGGGCCCGGCCGACAAGAAACCGGCCCCGCCCGAATTCGAACTGACCCAGGTGCCGGAGACTCACCGGTACATGACCAAGGTCTGGCAGGAATGCAACTGGCTGCAGGCAATGGAGGGCGGGATAGACACTTCCCATGCGCCTATCCTGCACCGCAAGCTCACCGACGACACCTCGGAGCCAGGTATCTCTCCTAATTCCGCCTTCCTTCAGGGCGCGGCCCCGGACTTGGAAGTGGAAACCACCGACTACGGCTACCAATATTTTGGCATCAGGCAGATGGGAGACGATAAAACCTTCGTACGCGGCTACCAGTACGTGATGCCGTTCACCCAGCTAAGGCCGAGCCGGTACGGAGATTCAGTGGTCGACGGCCATTTTTGGGTGCCTATGGACGACCACAACGTGATGGTCTACAACTTCGGCTACAGCTGGGGAGCCGATCCTCTACCGGAAAACGAGAGCGCACTGAAGGACTCGGGCAACAATTTTGATGAAGACGTGGACCCGTCCAATAATTTCAGGTCCATCCGTAACCGGGACAACAACTATATGCTGGACCGGGAGCTCCAGAAACACGAGACCTTCACTGGCATCCATGGCATCAACGCACAAGATAGGGCCATCCAAGAGAGCATGGGCCCCATCGTTGACCGGACGCTAGAGTTCTTGGGACCGGCCGACATCGCCATAGTGGCGGCCCGGAAGCTCCTGGAACAGGCAATCAATACTGTCAAAGACGACGGGGAGCCGCTGGGAGTGGCGCCCACGTACTACAACATCCGTGCGGCCCAGGGTATGTACTCCAAAGGCGAGGATTGGCACGAGACCTTAGCCAGC
>DCWQ01000002.1:43596-51562 GCA_002328185.1 Dehalococcoidia bacterium UBA2158 | reverse complement strand
AGCAGGTCTCCGGTCTCCAGGTCAGGGTTCACTCCTCCGGCCACGCCAAAGACCAGCACCCCATCCACATCTGAGCCGTTGTTTTCGAGCAACGCCGTCAAAGAGGCACCCGCCCGCTCCGGGCCAACGCCCAATACCCGAAACTCCACCTGGGGATGCACCCCGGTGGCGGTTTCGATATCAAGCAGTTCGCGGCGAAGACCGTTCAACTCTTGCTCCATACTGGCGGCCAGTATCAACAAATCTCGATGCTCTCGTATCTATGCGGCCGTGATGCCACCCTTATGGGCAGACCCAGCCTTGATCAGAGTCACCCAGTCCTTGGGTGTCTTCACGGCTGTGAATATGGTGGCGGACTCGAATCCGCAGTGCATCATGCAGTTGCCGCAGCGAGGGTTTTTACCCACGCCGTATTTGTCCCAGATGTCTTGGTCGAATAGCTCTTTTACGTGCTCAACGTGTTCGTCGGCCAGGGGGTAGCAGGGCTTCCGCCAGCCCATCACGGTGTAGGTCGGGTTAGACCAGGCCGTGCATTGGTATTCCCGCTCGCCCTTCAGGAAGTTCAAGTAGAGGGGGTTGTTGTAGAAGATGGCGCCCTCGGAGTTCTCCGGGTCTAAGAGTTGTTGGAAGAGGGAATGAGACTCGTTTCGGGTCAAGAACATGTCCTGGTCTGGGGCGTCTTCAAAATCGAAGCCCGGAGAGATCATGGAGCCTTCAACTCCCATGTCGGCCACCATTCGGAACATCTCGCTAAGGTCAGCAATATCACTGGTGCGGAACACCGTGGAATTCGTGCAGACCCGGTAGCCGTGATCCAGGGCCGATTGGATGGCGTCAACCGCTTTCGTAAACACGCCTTCTCTGTCCACAGACTCATCGTGCTTCTCTTCCATGCCGTCTAGATGGACAACCCAACAAAGGTACTTAGATGGGGGAATCTTGTCCATGATCCGTTCCAGCAGCAGGCCGTTGGTGCAACAGTAGACGAAGTACTTTTCTTCGATCAGCGTGTTGATAATCTCGTCTATTCGGGGGTGAATCGTAGGCTCTCCACCGGCGATGGACACTATGGGCGCGCCCGACTCCCGGACGGCCGCCAGGGCCTCGTCAACCGGCATCATCTTGTCCAACACCGGTTTGTATTCACGGATGCGTCCGCAGCCGATACAGGCCAGGTTGCACATCTCCAGAGGCTCAAGCATGGTCACCAACGGGAATTTCCCTCGCCCCTTGAGCTTCTTCTTCAAGATGTAGCCAGCAAGCCTGGTGGATAGCTCCAGCGGCCGTTTGGCCCGTTTGCCATTGCGATTTTCTCCGGTGCCGTTTTCTTTCACAGTCATATCGTAAAAACCATAGCGGCCAGCGAATTGCGATTGGTCAGCATGTTGCCTAGTACTCCCTACGAGCGAGGAAGTCGACTAGTTCCTCCGCTTCGTTCTGTGCCCACCGGGGTAATGAGACCGGCTTCAAGGCTTCCAATGCACGGGCTGCCGCGGCCTCGGTCAGACGCTGGGAGTTCTCCCGGGAGCCAACCTCGTCCAGAACGGCCATCACCCGTTGCACGTCGTCCTCTTCCAATTCTTCCTGTTCGTAGATACGGAGCAGGTCCTCCATGGCCCGCCCGCTGGCCTTTTCTAGGGCGAACACCACCGGGTAGGACTTTTTTCGGCGGCGTATGTCACTGTCGGTGGCCTTGCCCAGCGTGGCCTGGTCTCCCCAGATGCCTAGATAGTCGTCCCTGATCTGGAAAGCCTGCCCCAGGTGATTGCCAAACTCGGCGAAAGCCTTCATCGCAGCCTGGTCTTCCGTGGCCAAAAGGGCCCCGATCTGGAGAGCGCTGCGGATCAAAGCTCCGGTCTTGCAGGCAATCATATAAAGATATTCGTTTGGTTTGATGTCGGTGCGAGACTCGAAATTTAGGTCCAGGCATTGGCCCTGGATCATCTCCAAGTAGGCCTCGGTCAGAATCTGGGAAACCTGGAGCACCGTGGCCGGAGAGACGTCTTGTGCGTCGGCGTTCAACAGCGACAGGTCTCCGGCGCACTGCATGGCGTTGCCGGACCACAGAGCCTTGGGGACGCCCCAAAGGTGCCACACCGTCGGCTGGTGACGCCGCTCCACGTCTTGGTCCTGGATATCGTCGTGGACCAGCGAGAAATTGTGAATCAATTCAACTGCGGCAGCCGCGGGCACGGCCTTGGAATAGTCGTCGGCCAAGGCGTTGCAGGCGAAGAGGCATAACGTGGGGCGGAGGGCCTTGCCTTGGGTTAAGGCAGTGTCCATCGGGCCGCCCTCTTGGTCAACCCAGCCCAGGTGGTAGCGTAGCAATCGGTAGGCTTCGGAATTCTCGCCACCGGGCACGGCGTTATGAAGCCCCTGTTCCACAGAGCTTTTGTACCTGGAGAACATGCCGGGAAGCTTGGTCCCCGTGTCCGAACCCGTTTGTGGTTGCTCAGCGTCGTCTTTTTTGCCCATACTCCTCTTCTCCCCGGAGAAAAGGTAGGCCGCACCGAGGCGGCCTACGTATATTGGCCTACGCCTGAAGGGGCGTGATCGACCATACATCGGCATTCGATGGATGACGATGGCTGAAATGCTAGCAAAGCATTTTGGACGATGTCAAGATAAATCGAGGCTCGGATCGCTCTTCGCCAGTATGCCTCATACATGGTATCCGGTTACGCCTGAGCGGTGGCTGTGCGAATCTGACAGAAATTGGTATAATTTCTGCGTTGATCACCGTTTCGGCGGTTTCGAGCCCCAGAACCCTGGTTTAGCGGTGTCCATCTCAGACACAGATTAGCTTCACCAAAAAGGGTCCACAATTCATTTGACACTGCATCCACATTAGTTTATATTTTTTCCTTGTAATGAATGTTACATAAGGAGCGTATCGAGCCTAGAATTTCTCCTAAGCTCGCCGTGCCTTATTGATGTAACCGAGAATTACGGGTGGCTCCGCTGCTCGAGGACGAACCAAATACGACATTCCCCTGTAAGGAGGAACACATGGCTGAACAGGATATTGCCTTGATGGCCCACCTCTTGCGTCGCGCCGGTTTCGGTGCGAGCCGCGATGAGATCGAGGCTAAGGCAACCCAAGGTTATGACAATGTGGTAAAAGAGTTGCTCAACCCCGAGAGCCAAGAGGCCGTCGAGGAAGATTTGCTCATCCGCTACAACCCTTCGTATTACGAAGCTGCCGCCATCGAGAACAATGTGCAGCAGTGGATCTGGCGCATGATCAACAGTCCGCGGCAACTCCAAGAGAAAGTAGCCCTTTTCTGGCACATGATCTTCTGTGCAGGCCATAGCAAGATTGACAGTGGTCAAGAGATGGGTCTGATGGTAAATATCTTCCGCCAGCAGGGAATGGGGAAATTCGACGACCTTCTGCTCGCTCTTTCCACCAACCCCGGCATGATGTACTACCTGGACAATACCGAGAGCCATAAGGCCAACCTCAACGAGAACTATGGCCGTGAGCTGCTGGAACTCTTCTCCCTGGGCGTGGGAATGGACGAAGGCTTCAACTACAGTGAAGACGACGTCAAGGCTTGCGCCAGGGCCTTCACGGGCTGGAACATTGCCCCGCCATATCCTCCGTTCCCCCACGGCCGCAGCCCATGGGAATTCCGGTTTGACCCCGCCGACCACGACACTACCGACAAGACGTTCTTGGGCGAGACGGGCAACTGGAACGGCAACGACATCATCGAGATCGTCTGCAAGCAGCCGGCCACCGCCCGCTTCCTTGCCCGGCATCTCTATAACTACTTCGTCGCTGACGAGCCCCAGATCCCGGCATGGCGGCTGACCCCGCCCCGCGATCAAAAGGCCATCGAAGCCTTGGAGAAGGCCTACTGGGACTCTGGCCACTCCATCAATGCGATGTTGGAAGTCCTGTTCAATTCCGACTTCTTCAAAGACGAAGCGGTCCGGTACCAGAAGGTCAAGAACCCCACCGAGATGGTTGTCAGCCTGCTCCGCATGACCGGAGAATTCAAAGGCTACCAGCCCGGCCTGTTCGAAGCCTCCCAGGAGCCCAAATACATGGGCATGGACCTGATGAACCCGCCTACCGTTGAAGGCTGGCACACCGGTCGCGAGTGGATCGACAGCGGAACATTGGTCGAGCGCATCAACTTCGCCTCCGACCTGCTCGGCAACACCGAGCTAGAGGGCGTCCGCTCCTTGGTCGTCCGCCTGATGGCCCGCGGTGATAAATTGAGCCCCGAACAGTTCGTCAACGGCTGTCTGGACCTGACAGGCCCCGTGGTCCTGTTCCCAGACACCATGAGCCAGTTGATCAGTCACGCCACCAACGAAGGCGAGCTATCTCACGGCACCGACTCTGAGAAGATCGAATTCACACGGCGCACCGGCGAGATGTTCCAGATGATCGCAGCCACCGCCGAATTCCAGTTCGAGTAGGTCTACTTAAAGTAGACGGACTCTCGAGATACCTAAAAAGTTAAGGAGAAATCATGGTTCAAACCAAGAAAGATCCCGTCCTGGCAGTTCTTTCCCTGTCCGGCGGAAACGATGGCCTAAACTGCGTCATCCCTCGTAATAATGGCTTCTACCGGGACTCCCGCCCCACCTTGGCGGTCCCTGAAGACCAGATCATTCCCATCAATGACGAGATAGGCTTCCATCCGACCATGGGTCCTTTGAAGAAGTACTGGGACGAAGGCAAATTGGCCATCTTCGTGGGTATCGGATACCCCACCCCCAGCTACTCCCACTTCCGCTCCATGGACATCTGGCACACCTGTGAGCCAGAGATCATCGGCACCGAGGGCTGGCTAGGCCGGGCCACCAAACAGTTGGACCCTAACTCCGAGAATGTATTGACCGCCGTCAACTTCGGCCGGGGCCTTCCCCGGGCATTGGTCATGGATGGCGTTCCCGTAGCCTCCGTCGGCAACCTGGAGACCTACGGTCTGTTGACCGGCATCGAGGGCGAGAACCAGCGGAACGACGCGCTTGACGTGTTCGGCCGCATGTATGCTCCCGCCATCGGCACCGGCGCAGTCATGGACTACATCCACCAGACCGGCACTGACGCCTTGAAGGGCGCCGACATTCTGTCTACGGCACCAGACAAATACACCTCCAGCGTGGAGTACTCGCCCACCGCCATCGGCCAGTACATGAAGAACATCGCACAGACCCACTTCGCCGAGTTCGGCACCCGGGTCCTGTACACGACTTCCCCGTACAACGGCTTCGACTCCCACGCCAATCAGGCGCAGGCCAACGCGGGACTGCTCACCGACGTCTCCGACACCGTGGACACGTTCATGACTGACCTGCGGGAGCATGACGCCAGCGACAACGTCACCCTGTTGTTGTTCAGTGAGTTCGGCCGCCGTGTCATCGACAACGGATCCGGCACCGACCACGGCGCCGCCGGTGTTGCCTTCATGGTAGGCGAGCACATCAAGGGCGGAGTCTACGGTACGTACCCGTCACTGGAGCCCTCCCAGCAGGAAGAGGGTGGCAACTTGAAGTTCAACCTGGACTTCCGGTCTGTCTACTCCACCATCCTCGAAGACTGGTTCCAACTTGATGCAGAGCCCATCGTCGGCGGCAACTTTGAGCGAGTTAAGTTCTTCGCTTAAGTGGCTAACGGCAAAATAACGAAACAAAACGCCGGGCCAAAATTCGGCCCAGCGTACCTAGAGACGAAGAGGAATTGAGATATGGCAACACATTTCTTCGGTCTAACCAGCCGAACATATAAGCACAGCCATGCCGTGGGCCGCGCAGAATTTGCCGGTACGGGTTTCCGTAACCCCACAGACATGGCCATCGCCCCCGACGGCACGGTCTACATCTGCAACCGGTCCTATGAGAACCGGCCGGATGGCGTGCACGTCACCGTGGTTACCTTGGACGAAGATTACATCACAGAATTCGGCGCCTACGGCGAGGCCGACGGCGAGTTCATGTGGCCCACGTCCATCGCTCTGGATAGCAAAGGCAACCTTTACCTGGCCGACGAATGGCTGAACCGCATCACCAAGTTCACCAAAGACGGTGAGTTCGTCAGCAAGTGGGGCACCGCCGGCTCCGGCGACGGAGAACTCAACGGACCCGCCGGTCTGGCCATCGACAAAGACGACAACATGTTTGTCGTTGACGCAGGCAACAGCCGGGTTCAGAAGTTCAGCCTAGACGGCAAGTACATCAGCAAGTTCGGCACAAAGGGCAGCGCTGATGGCGAGATGAACATGCCTTGGGGCATCGCGCTCGATGCCGAAGGCCACATCTACATCGCCGACTGGCGCAATGACCGCATCCAGAAGTTCACCGCCGACGGCAAATGGGAAGCCTCTATTGGCTCCACCGGCAGTGGCGTCGGTCAACTGAACAGGCCCAATGGCCTGTCCGTGGACGCAGACGGTGACATCTACGTTGCCGACTGGATGAATAACCGGGTGCAAGTCTTCGCTCCTGATGGCCGCTACATCACGGAGTTCCACGGTGAAGCCGTGCTCTCCAAGTGGGGACGGGACAAGCTTGCGTCCAACCCAGACATGATCCGCCAGCGGAACCTAGCTTTCGCCAACAACCCTACCTACGAGAAGGGTCTGTCGCATCCTTGCGGAGTCAAGATTGACCCTCAGGGCCGGATCGTGATCATCGACCACACCCGGAACCGCCTCCAGGTTTACATCAAGGAAGCTGAACCGGCGCTGGTCTAGACCGCAACGCAACGAACAAGGCAAAAGAAAGAGCCCATCCTTCCGCGGAAGGATGGGCTCTTTCTTTTATCGGCTTAACTGGAAGATTGCTCCTACGGACCTTCAGGCATTCCTCCGTCGATCCAAGCCACCACTTCGTCCACTTCTTCCGTGGACAGGAACGGTCCGCGCAGGGGCATCTTCCCGGAGGTGCCGACGGCCCTGGCCAATGACTTCACCAAGTTGGTCTCTCTGGCGGGTTTTCCGGGTTCGATGGACCGGAGACCGGACAAGACCGATTCCTGGAGTTCTTGGGGAGTCTCCCAGTAATACGCGTGGATGCCGGGCAGCGGCTGCCGTCCCCAGCGTTCGATCCAACGGGCCATGATCCCGTCCAGAATCTCTTTCACCCTGGGCCAGTAAACAACCTGCGTATCGTTGGTCTGTTCGCTCATCGTCACAACTCTTTTTAGTTTTTGATGGGACAACTAAAGGCCCCCGGATGTTCTATCTCTTAGACCGTTGGCTATTCTGTCATTTCGAAGCGCGTCGTAAACCGGCGAGAAATCTCGTTGCTTTGGGGAAGCGCCTCTCGACCAAAGCAATGAGACCTTTCGCTTCACTCCGGGTGACAGTTGCATTGCAGGGTCAGCCGGTATACTGGGGATGCTCGTTTACGGTCTCCCGGTGGAGCAATTCCAGCGCGTGGGGTATCACGGGCATCACCACTTCCAGACATTCCTGGACCGCCTTGGTGCTACCTGGCAGCGTAATAATCAGGGTATTGCCCCGTATGCCGGTCACCGAACGGCTGATCATAGCCATCGGCGTAAACTCCAGAGTCTTGGCCCGCATCGCTTCCGCCATTCCGGGAACCTCTTTGTCCAGTATGGCTAAGCATGCTTCGGGAGTAACGTCATAACGGCCCAGTCCCGTGCCACCGGTGCTCACAATCAGGTCCACGTCTTCGGCATCGGCCCACTCGGCCAACTTCGTCGAGATCGTGCCCTTGTCGTCTGACACTATCTCGTAGCGGACGACCTGGAAGTCATTGCCCTCCAGAAGGTCTTTGATGGCCTGACCGCTGCTGTCGTCTCGTTTTCCCTGTGACCCTGATGTACTGACCGTCAGCACGGCTAATCCGAACATGGCGTCCTCCGTTGAAGATGATACCACAGGCCGTGTTCTAACCCTGCCTGCCTAGGCACAATCTCGTTGACAAGAAAATGGCCGCAATCTATAGTTTCCAGGCGAGACTCGTAAAGTGACCGTCT
>DCWQ01000002.1:40036-43205 GCA_002328185.1 Dehalococcoidia bacterium UBA2158 | reverse complement strand
TGCCGTATCTCAGACGGCCAAGAACCGGCCAAGTACCGCTATCTGGACGACGAGCTGATGGTCATCGTAAACAAGCTCACCTGGGTCCCTCTGATGCTGCTGGTCATGCCTCGTAAGCACGTGAGCCAGATACAGTTGTGGAGTAGCGACCTGCTCACCCGCATGGGCAATCTGGCCGTGGACATGGGCGCTATGTACGCCCCTAACGGCTTTCGGATACTCTCGAACTTCGGACATGACGGGATGCAGAGCCAGGCCCACGGCCACATCCACGTCATAGGCGGCACGAGCCTGGGGCCGTACGCGTAAGCTGGACTCTAATATCATCCCTTAGGAGCGAATAGTTTTGGCTGAGACGATCATTTACGAAAAAACTGGCAACATTGTTACCATGACCATGAACCGGCCGGACTCACTGAACGCCATCAACCGGCAACTTCGCGGCGAATTGGCGGACGCCCTGGTTGAGTTCGACAACGACTCCGACGCCTTCGTCGCCATCATCACCGGCGCGGGGCGGGCTTTCTGCTCGGGCCGCGACCTGAAAGAGCGGGCCGAAGACAATGCCAAAGGCATTCAAGCAGACGCATCAGCCAGCATGACCAAGGAAACCCCTTTCATGTGGCCCCGCACCTGGAAGCCCTTGATCGCCGCTGTGAACGGTTTTGCCCTGGCCGGCGGCTGGTCCATCGCCCAGATGTGCGACCTCCGTATCGCATCCGAAGAGGCTAAACTGGGCATATCTGAAACAAGGTGGAGCCTGCTACCTCCCTTCGGTACCATCCTGCCCAAGCAGATGAACCTGGCATCGGTGTTGGAGTTAGTGCTGACCGCCCAGCCGGTGACCGCCCAGCGGGCCTACGACATGGGGTTCCTGAACAAAGTGGTACCGGCCGGAGACCTGATGGAAGAGGCGATGGCTATGGCCCAACAGATAGCCGACAACGCACCCCTTGCAGTGCAGACCTTCAAGGAACTGGCCTACCGGGGCCTGAACATGTCCAACCAGGACATCTCAGCCCTCACCTACCAGATGTACGACGCCTTGCTCCAAACCGAAGACTCCAGAGAAGGCCCCAAAGCCTTCGCCGAGAAGCGGAAACCCCAGTGGAAAGGGCAGTAATCACCGACTACCTGCAGTGACCGATTAAAAACCCCTCTCCATGCCGGAGAGGGGTTTTTCTATCTGAGCGGTGTCTTCATCGTCACTCCGGCCCCATCGTCACTCCGGCGGAGGCCGGAATCCGCTGCGCCCGCCATTTTCAAAGTGCCCAACGCTTCCGCTCATCCTGAGCCTGTCGAACTACGACTTGGGGTATGCCATGCTGCTTGTGATTAGTGCCTTGACTTCAGCCAGTCCTTCGACAGGCTCAGGATGAGCGGATGAGAGGATGAGTGGGCATTCTGTGCGCAGTGGATTGCGGCCTTCGCTAGAATGACGGTGCTGACTGGGCAATAACGTAGGGGCACGGTATTGCCGTATCCCTACGTGTGGATAATCAAATGTCAAGGGCACCTACAACTGATACTCGGGCAGCCTCAACAACTGCTTGGCAATCACCAGCCGCATCACCTCGTTGGTGCCCTCGCCGATGATCATCAGCGGGGCGTCCCGGTAGTAGCGCTCCACCGGCGATTCCTTGATGTACCCATATCCGCCGTGAACGCGCATGGACTCCATGGCAACTTCCAAGCAGACCTCACTGGCGAATAGCTTGGCCATGCCCGACTCAAGGTCCACCCTTTGTCCCGTGTCCTTCTTGGCCGCGGCGTCGTATACCAGCAGCCTTGCAGCCTGAATCTTGGTAGCCATGTCGGCCAACTTGAGCTGGATGGCTTGGTGTTCGGCGATGGGCTTGCCGAAGGTCTCCCGCTGCTGGGAATACCTGATGCCGGCTTCAAACGCGGCTTGGGCCACGCCCACCGCCCGGGCGGCCACGTTGATGCGGCCGGTTTCCAGCCCGCTCATGACCATGCCAAACCCGGCTCCTTCTTCCCCGCCGATCAAGTTATCCTCCGGCACCGCGTAGTTGTCGAAGATCAGCTCGCAGGTGTCGAGTCCACGGTAACCCAACTTGTCCAAGTCACGGCCCACTTCGAAGCCGGGGCCGCCCTTCTCCACCACGAAGCAACTGATCCCTTTGTGCTTGGGCTCCATATTGGGGTCGGTACGGGCAAGCAGGCAGAACATGTCGCCGTAGCGCCCGTTGGTGATGAACATCTTGGTGCCGTTGATGGTGTACTCTTCGCCGTCTTTCTTGGCCGTGGTCTGAAGGTTGGCCATGTCGGTGCCGCCGCTGGGCTCGGTGAGAGCCAGGCCGCCTCGCTTGCGTCCGGAGGCCAGGTCAGGCAGGAACTTCTGCTTTTGCTCTTCTGTGCCGTAATGAGTCAGGACGTAGGTCAGGATGTGGTGGGTCCCGATGGCCCCGCTCAGGGTCATGAACCCCTTGCTCAGCTCCTCGAATATCGAGGCGAATGTCGTGTAGTCCAACCCCATGCCGCCGTATTCTTCGGGCACCGTGATGCCGAACAGGCCCAACTCTTTCATGCGGTCGATGAGCTCGAATGGCACCGTATCCTCGCGGTCATGTTCGGCGGCCACTGGCTCCACTTCCCGTTTCACAAAGTCACGGACCATATTTACAATCTGGGCGCGGGCCTCAGGGGGTGTAGTCGTCAACAGTAACTCCTTGTTCTTGGGGGGAATGTGCCTGGCACGCAGTCTATCTCAGGGCCAAATGAGGGTCAACAACGCTCCATATCAACAAAGACGACGCCCACATGCAGGTGAGCGTCGTCCACTTCATCGAATCTGGCCGCAGATAGATCTAGCTGTCGGACAGCGCCGCCTGGGCAGCCGCCAGCCGGGCCACGGGAACACGGAAGGGCGAGCAGCTCACGTAGTCGAGTCCGGCTTCATGGCAGAACGCCACGCTGGCCGGGTCTCCGCCGTGTTCGCCGCATATGCCTATCTCGAGGTTGGGCCGCGCCCGCCGCCCTGCTTCCACTCCTATCTTGATCAGCGCCCCGACCCCCTGGGGGTCGATGGAGGCGAAGGGATCATCGGGCAGCACACCCTCGTCGATGTACCGCCGGAGGAACTTGCCTTCGGCGTCGTCTCGGCTGAACCCAAAGGCCATCTGGGTCAGGTCGTTGGTGCCGAAGCTGA
>DCWQ01000002.1:34557-39727 GCA_002328185.1 Dehalococcoidia bacterium UBA2158 | reverse complement strand
TCGTTGGTGCCGAAGCTGAAGAACTCCGATTCCTTGGCGATCTCACTGGCGGTAAGCGCGGCACGGGGCGTCTCGATCATGGTGCCAAACATGTAGTGGACCTTGACGCCCTGGCGCTCCTGGACATGAGAGGCCACCAGGCTTAGGTCTTCGCGCAGTCGGTGCATCTCCTCAACATCTACCGTCAGCGGAATCATGATCTCCGGATTAACATCGAGGCCCTCTTTCACCAGTTGGGCGCCGGCGGTGATGATGGCTTCAACCTGCATCCGGTAGATGGCCGGGAAGCTCAGTCCCAGCCGGCAGCCGCGGTGTCCCAGCATGGGGTTCGACTCCCGTAGTGAATCCACCAGGTGCAGGAACGACTCTTTCTCTTCCAGTTCCGGCAAGGGCGCACCAACGTGGCGCAGGTCCATCAGTTCGGTCAGCAGAGTCTCATAAGGAGGCAAAAATTCGTGGAGCGGGGCGTCCAACAGGCGGATGATCACCGGCCGGGTTCCCATGACCCGCAGGATCCCGTTGAAATCGGCGGTCTGAAGCTCCCGGACCTGGTCCAAAGCTTCGTAAAAATCCCTCACGGCTTGCGAGGCGTCCGGTTCATTTTCCGCACGGAATATCCGGTCGTTGCTCTCCCTGCGCCAGGCCTCCGCAGCCTCGGCGTTCAGCAACATCTGGCGCACCGACGGCAGGCGCTTTGGATCCAAGAACATGTGCTCGGTGCGGCAGAGGCCGATGCCTTCCGCGCCCATGACCAAGGCTTGGGCTGCGTCTGATGGGGTGTCCGCGTTGGCCATGACCCCCAACTTGCGAGTCTGGTCGGCCCAACGCAGCAATTCAATGGCTTCAGGCAGGTCTTCCAGGCCGGGACTGACGATCTCCAGCTCTCCGGCATAGACCGAACCGGTGGCCCCGTCCATGCTGATCTGGTCGCCTTCGTTGACGGTCTTGCCCCCAGCCGTGAATAGACCGGCTTCCAAGTCGACTTGTATGGCTTCGCAGCCGACGATGCAGGGCTTTCCTAGCCCTCTGGTCACCACCGCCGCGTGGCTGGTCACTCCACCGCGGCTGGTCACGACGCCTACGGCTGCAGTGATTCCATGGATATCATCTGGCTTGGTCTCCGGGCGCACCAATATCACGTCCACGCCAGCCTCGGCCAACCGGGCGGCCTTGGTGGCGTCGAAGCAGACCGTACCCGTGGCAGCACCGGGGGAAGCGGGGGCGCCGCGGGCCTGGAACCGGTCATCCAGCGCGTCCTGGGAGATGCCCTCAGAGAGCTGAGGCACCAGAAGATTTGATATCTCCTCGGCGTCCACCCTCAGCAGGGCTTGGGACTGGCTGATCAGACCCTCATCGACCATATCCACCGCCGTCTTCACAGCCGATAGGGCCGTGCGCTTGGCGTTGCGGGTCTGCAGCAGGAATAGGCGTGAGTTCTCGATGGTGAATTCCACGTCCTGCATGTCTGAGTAATGGATCTCCAGGTTCTCCGCCAACTCCATGAGCAGGCCGTAGCATTTGGGCATGACATCTTTCAGGCTGGCGATGGGTTCCGGGGTGCGCACGCCGGCCACCACGTCCTCGCCCTGGGCGTTGGTCAGGAACTCGCCGTAGATCTGCGCCTTTCCGGTGGAGGGGTTACGGGTGAACAGCACGCCGGTGCCGCTGCTGGGGCCCAGATTACCGAAGACCATAGCCATGATGGTTACGGCGGTACCCATGTCGTGGCCGATTTTGTTGTGGTCGCGATAGAAGACGGCCCGGGGAGTGTTCCAACTGCAGAACACGGCCTCCACGGCAGCCATCAGTTGTTCCCAGGGGTCCGATGGCGGCTCGGAGCCAGTCGCGTCCTTGGTGACCTGCTTGAAGTCGGCCACCACGTCTTGCAACTGCTCGGCCGTCAGTTGGTGATCCAGGGCCACGCCCGCTTTCTCTTTGTGGACCGCCAAGACCGTCTCAAACGGCTCAGGCTTCACATCCATGACCACTTCCGAGTAGATCTGGATAAAGCGGCGGTAGGCGTCGTAGGCTGGACGGGAGTCTCCCATCATGGAGGCCAGGCCCTCTACGATCTGATCGTTGATGCCCAAGTTCAAGATGGTGTCCATCATGCCAGGCATGGAGATGCGGGCCCCGGAGCGCACTGACACCAATAGGGGACTGGAGGTCGAGCCGAAGTTGCGGCCGATGGACTTTTCCAGTAGCTGGATATTGTCCCTGATCGACTCTTCAAGCCCTTCAGGAAGGGTTTGATTCTTGGTCAGGTAGTCCCGGCAAACCTGGGTGGAGACAACGAAACCTGGCGGGACGGGGAGCCCCAACCGGGCCATCTCACAAAGGTTGCTGCCCTTGCCGCCAAGGAGGTCCGCCATGGAGGCGTTTCCCTCGTCAAACCGATAAACAAACTTCACAGTCTGTGGCGCTTGAATAGTCACGGGCACTTCCTCCCAGTGGCCTATGCCCTTCTGGGCTTTCGGTCCCCTGTTCCAGAGCGCAGGCCCTGGATCCAACCCACGGACTATATAACGGACATCAAAGACAAATCAACTTAAAGAGAAAAGAAAAATGGCCGATAATCACGGCTAGCCATTACGAATAGCGTAGATATTCGGCCATATATTCTGTTATGCGGTAGAATTTGCCAGGCTTTATAACAGACCGTCCGGCGTATTCAGGTTGTATAACAGCCCGTTAAATCTCGCGGAATTGGGGCTCCGGTTCCGAGATGTCGAAGCCATGCTCCCACAGCTCGTCCAGCTTCGCCTGTTCCGCGTCGGTTATTTTCGGAGTGTCCACCGCACTGGTGTATTCCTTCAATTCCGACAGGGTGGTGAAGTTGGGCAGCACCGAGACGACGGCGGCCGGCTTCAGCACAAACTGGATGGCTGCTTGGGCCATGGTCCGGGTGTCTTCTTGCACCAAGAACCGGATGTGGTCGACCTTGCGCATGGCTTCTTCCAGCCACTCGTTCTTGCGGTGGGCCCGGTGGTCGTCGGCGTCGAAGACCGGCAGCCCGTGATCGAACTCTCCGGTGAGTGTGTTGGAGGCGTGGGGGACCCGTGACAGCAGGCCAACGTCATTCTGTCCGGCCAATTCGATGAACCGCTTGGCGGGGTCCTGCTCCAGCAGGCTGTAGATGATCTGCGCGCTCTTCACCTGGCGCTCTGTGATAGAGTATTCGCCCTCTTCGACCCAGCCGATGTCTGGGCCGATCGCCACGCCGAAGTAACGGATCTTGCCTTCGAACTGGAGCTGTTCCAGCGTCTCGAACAGCTCGTCCTTCTCCAGGTCAGCTACCTTGATGTTGTGAGCTTGGTACAGGTCGATATAGTCGGTGCCCAGCCGGCGTAGGCTTTGCTCGCAGGCGTACTTCACGAACTCTTTGTCAAACTTCTGTGCGCGCTCTTTGTGCCCGTCTCTGGGAGTCGGATCATAGATGTCATAGCCAAATTTGGTGGCGATGATGAGGTCATGGCGCTTGTGGCCCAGCACATCGGCCAATATTTCCTCGCCAAGCCCGTCACCATAGGTGTCGGCGGTGTCGAAGAAGTTGATCCCCTCTTCGACGGCGTTCTCCAACAATGCTTTTTTGTCGGCATCTTCAATCTTACCCCACCAATTGGTGGCCACGGTCCAGACTCCGAAACCAACCTCGGAGAGGACCAGGTCGGTGCGGGGCAGTGTACGAAACTTCATTAGTATTACGTCCTTAAATCTAAGAGGTGTACTTGTTCAGCCACTCGCCCATGCCGTTAATGAACCGGTCCCGGTCATCGGTTTGCGAGCCGCAGCAATTTTTGATCAGTTCTTCTTTGAACCCCTGAGGGTCCCGGCCATCGGGTACCTAGTAGGTCTCAATGAGATTGCAGGCCAGCGCCGTATCGTTGCCGGGCTGAAAGTCGCTGTTGACCGTCATGCCCAGTGGCGCCGCCTTGGTTGGCCAGGTGGCATCCACGGTCATCCAACCGGCATAGATGTTCAGCCGGATGTAGGTATGAACGTCGGGCACCGGGCCTCTGGTGACCACTTCCTGTAACTCGGGAGGGGAATTGGCGATGCTCTCCTCAGTGAATCTGTGGGTGGACATGATTACCTTGGATTCCAGGCCTTCTTCCCGGAATATCTCGTCCAGGAGATAGTGTTTGCCAGAGCAGGTGCCGCGCCATTCTTGGACCACCGACTCGAGGGCCTGGTTGCGGGCGCGTTGGTAAGGCATATCCCTCACCAGTGCGAAGGCGGCTTTGGCGTCGACGGCCCGGCCCGGTTGGACCAGTCCCCTTCGTATGCTTTCCGCCTTCAACAAGGCGAGCAACTTACCCATGCACCCTACTCATGATTCCCAACTAGCCCGCAGTTAACCCACGGTTACTCGGCGGTTACTATAAGACCAAGGCTACCCTTGATGTCGTCAACCCTGCGCTGGAACTCGGCGTCATCCAACGCCGGCTCCATCTTTCCCAGGTTAACGTCCGACAAGACCTCCACCCACGATGTGCAACCGCCGTATTCCGGCAGGTAGGAAACGGTCACCGGCTGCTCCAGCTTGTAGACGCGGAGTAGAAGCACCGACAGCGGAAGCATGGGCTTCCAATGGAGCCTGGACTGGGCGTAGGCAGTCGTCCAGATGTAATGAGGCTCCAGGTCGTCTACTTTCTCCTGGTCAGAGATCTCCAACACTTCCTCGGCTTTCGCCCAGTAAGTGAAGGTAACCTTGTCGCCGTTCTGGGGTTGTTCCAGCAGCTTGCGCAGGGCAGGCTGATGGGAAGGCTGCAACAGGTCTTCCTTCTGATGAAGGTAGGTGGGGTAGAACAGGAACTCTCGGTGAATAACACGGAAATCCTTGCCGTCTTCGTGGATGCCGCCCTTTCGGAGCAGGAGGACCTGGTCTCCTTGGGCCATGGCTTCAATGGTGATCGCCCATTCTTTCAGGGCCATCTGGCAATTATCGGGTAACATCTGATCTGTCTCCGTCGCCTACTGTGTCCCTGTTTAGGGGTCAACAGCGGCTTGGTCCGAATCAACAAAGTTGGCGGCCAGTGGCAAACCTACCAAATCCCCAGATAACTGGGTGAGAACCGTTAAATCTGGAGCTGCGAGAATAATGGTATCACCGGCCCAACGTACGCTCAATCCCCTGCGAAGTCCGGCACCGTGGGTTAATCCGTGAGTT
>DCWQ01000002.1:22562-34225 GCA_002328185.1 Dehalococcoidia bacterium UBA2158 | reverse complement strand
GAGTTAAGAAGTGGTTGCCATATCAGTAAAAGAAGCCCTCTCAGCCATGAGGAACTCGCGGAAGGCGTGTTGTGACGGGGAGAGATAACGGTCTTTCGGTTGAATCAAGGTCAACGGCCTCCGGCATTCCCAGCCCTCCACATCAAGCACTACCAGCATGCCGGCTTTCAGCTCGGCAGTGATTCCCAGCCGAGAGATGATGCCGATGCCGCCTCCGGCCGTTGCCGCTTGCTTGATCGCTTGATTGCTGCCAAGTTCGATGGCGATCTTGGGCACGAGGCCAAGCTGCTGGAAATGGCGTTCCGCCGACTGGCGCGTTAGCGAACCCACTTCCCTGGCCACCAGTCCCAGTTCCATCACCTGCTTGACTGACGGCCGGTTCAAGGTCGTCACCGGGTGGTCAGGCGCAGAGACCAGAACAATCTCATCGTCTTGGAATTCCACCATCTCCAGTTCCCTGGCGTATTCTTCAACATTATCGCCGACCATTCCCAGGTCCATCTCACGGTCAAGTATCCGTTGCATGATGGTCCGGGTGTTGCCGATCACCAATTCAACGTGGATGCCGGGATAGATTTGCCGGAACCGCCCCACGACTGAGGGAAGCACATACTCGGCGGGTGTGGTGCTGGCGCCCAGCACCAGGTGGCCGGTCTGGAGGTCTTCCATCTCTTGGATGGTATCGACCAACTGTGTGGAGAGCGCGAAGATCTGTTGGGCGTAGGCCAAGACCGCGTTTCCTGCCTCGGTGATTCTCAGACCGCGGGGCCGCCGATAGAACAGGGTGATGCCCAAGAACTTCTCCAGCTCTTGAATCTGGATGGACACTGCCGGTTGGGTGATCTCCATGGCTTCCGCCGCCCGTGAGAAATTCAGGTGGCTAGCAGCCATTTGGAATATATACAATTGATGGAAGTTCAACTGTCCACCGGAAGAACCGCCCCCGGAACTGCGTCTAGGTTGGTTTGCCATAACGGTCAACCCGCGTTAATTAGGCGTTCAAGCCGGAGCAATCGCACCAGATTTGCCGTGGTTACCCTTGCGACCTCTTCGACCGGGATGTCTTTGACCTCGGCCAAGGTCTGGGCTACCGACTGGACGTGTCTTGGCTCCGTCCAGTTGGTGCGGTATTTCTTGAAGGGTTGCGGCGCCGCGTCAGTCTCCAGGACGATATTCTCCAGGGGTATGACCTTGGCCACCTTTTGTAGTTCCGGCAGCCGGGTCAGAGGGCGAGCCAAAGAGATGTAGAAACCGCAATCGATGGCTTCCCGGGCGGTGGTTTCGTCGCCCTGGAAGTAATGCATCGCTCCGCCGATGTCCCCGGCGCTCTCTTCCCGCAATACCTTGAAAACTTCCGGGTGTGACTCCCTGGAGTGGAATATTATGGGCAAACTAAGACTGCGAGCCAGACGGATGTGCTGCCGAAACACCTGGTCCTGGGTTTCGTGGTCCGGGGAGGCGGGTAGGTAATCCAAGCCCACTTCACTGATACAGACAACCTTGCTTGATGACTTGGCCATGCGCTCGAGTTCAGCGTAGATATCTTCGGTGACCGGTTCGTTGGCTTCCATGGGGTGGATACCGACACCAGCGTAGAGCGGTCTGTGCTGCTCAGCCAGGTCGATGCAGTCCTGAGTAGACTGTAGGGTGGTGCCGGCACAGACAGCGAAGGCTACACCCGATTCGCGGGCCCTATCCAATATCTCGGACATCTCTGCAGAGGGGTATTGGTCCAAGTGGGTATGACAGTCTCCCAACGGGAACTCGCTAGACATTGTTCATTACCAAAATGGCGAAATTATTCTTATAACGCTGCAACAACCACTAATCCTATTTACATACCGAAACATATACTATGGATGCTGGAAAACGTCAAATAATATAATGATTCTGAATAATGTGACCAGGAGATAGCGAATTATTGTCAACCGCTTCGCCTGATAGAGGCAAAGTGTCGACAAAGTAGTCGCAACATCGTCTCTATGGGACAGCTGCCCCAGCCATCAAGAACGGTCTTTACGGCCGGTTACGAAACTCGTTGACAGCCTCAGATACCAATGGTAGCATAATTGTTGACCAAATGGGTCGACAATATTAAATTGCAGGTCGGCTTGATTCAAAAACCGTCCGTGTGATTTCTGTTCAGGCCAGCTTTCCTGACCCGATTTAGGAGCATTCAATGACCACACCCAAGGTCATTTCGCGCAACGCCACCTCAAGTGAGTTGGACGCGGATTACAAATGGGGCTTCACCATCGATATCGAGTCCGACCTCGCCCCCAAGGGGTTGAATGAAGACATCGTCCGGCTGATCTCAGCCAAGAAAGATGAGCCGGAATGGCTGTTGGAGTGGCGTCTCAAGGCATTCAGGCATTGGCAGAAACTGAAGCAGCAGGCGCCAACCTGGGCCAACGTGGAATACCCGCCCATCGACTACCAGGACATCTATTACTACGCCGCGCCCAAGACCGACGCTCCCAAGAGCTTGGACGAGGTCGACCCAGAGATTTTGGCGGCCTTCGAAAAGCTGGGCATCCCCCTCCAAGAAAGGGAACGCCTGGCCGGCGTAGCGGTGGACGCGGTGCTGGACAGCGCCTCGGTGGCCACCACGTATAAAGAGACACTGGAGAAACACGGCGTCATCTTCTGCCCCATCAGCGAAGCCGTCCGAGACCACACTGAACTGGTCCAGAAATACCTGGGCTCCGTGGTGCCTTACGCCGACAATTTCTACGCCACTTTGAACTCGGCCGTCTTCAGCGACGGCTCGTTCGTCTACATACCCAAGGGCGTGCGCTGCCCCATCGAACTGATGACTTACTTCCGCATCAACCAGGCCGACTCCGGACAGTTCGAGCGGACGCTGATCATCGCCGAAGAGGGTGCCTACGTCAGTTACCTGGAGGGCTGCACCGCCCCTGCCCGGAAGATCCACCAACTCCATGCCGCGGTGGTCGAGCTGGTGGCCCTGGACAGCGCTGAGATTAAGTATTCCACCCTGCAGAACTGGTTCCCTGGAGACAAGGACGGCAACGGCGGGGTCTACAACTTCGTGACCAAACGCGGCATCGCCCGGAAGAACGCCAAGATCTCCTGGACCCAAGTAGAGACCGGCTCGGCCATCACCTGGAAGTACCCCAGCGTGATCTTGGACGGAGACAACTCGGTCGGCGAGTTCTACTCAGTGGCGCTGGTCAATAACTACCAGCAGGCCGACACCGGCACCAAGATGGTTCACAAGGGCAAAAACACCCGCAGTACCATCGTGGCCAAGGGCATCTCCGCCGGGAAGGGCAACGCCACCTACCGGGGCCTGGTCAAGGTGCTGGCTTCCGCCGACGGCGCAAAGAACTTCACCCAGTGCGACTCGCTACTGGTCGGCGACCAGTGCGGCGCCCACACCGTGCCCTACATCGAGGTCAAGAACCCTACGGCCCAGATGGAGCACGAAGCGTCGACCTCCAAGGTCAGCGACGACCAACTCTTTTATTGTGAGCAAAGAGGCATGTCCGTCGAGGACGCTCACTTCATGATCATCAACGGCTTCTGCCGGGGAATCTTCCAGGAGCTCCCATTCGAGTTCGCCATGGAAGCCTCCCAACTCCTCAAGGTGAGCCTGGAAGGAGCGGTGGGCTAGATGGCTGCCGCTGCTAAAGGTGTTACTCCCTTGCTGTCCATCAAGGGCCTCACCGCCTCGGCTGGCGACTTGGAGATTCTCAAGGGAATCGACCTCGAAGTCTACGCCGGCGAGGTTCACGCCATCATGGGACCCAACGGTTCCGGCAAAAGCACCCTGGCCAACGTGCTGGCGGGCCGCCCCGACTACACCGTCACAGGCGGAAAGGTGCTGTTCAACGGACAGGACATCTTGAAATTAGAGCCTGAGATAAGGGCCCGCATGGGGCTCTTCTTGGCTTTCCAGTACCCACTGGAACTCCCCGGCGTGCGCGCCTGGCAGTTCCTGAAAGCCGGAGTGGACGCCCGCCGAGTGCATAACGGCGAAGAAGAGATGAGCGCCCGGGAGTTCGACCAGATGTTAAAGGCCAAGGTCGAACAGGTCCAGATCGACCCCGACCTGGTCAAGCGGGCCGTCAACGAAGGGTTCTCTGGCGGCGAAAAGAAGCGGAACGAGATACTGCAGATGGCCGTTCTGGAGCCCAAACTAGCCCTGTTGGATGAGACTGATTCCGGTCTCGACATCGATGCCCTCCGGATCGTCTCTGACGGGGTCAACCTCCTGCGCTCTCCAGAAAACGCCGTTGTCCTGGTGACCCACTACCAGCGGATACTCAACTACATCTTGCCCAATCACGTCCACGTGCTGTTCGACGGACGCATCGTGCGCTCCGGCGGCCCAGAATTGGCCCACGAATTGGAGGAAAAGGGCTATGACTGGATCAAAGACGCCGTCGACGCGGGCGTTTAGCGCGCACTGGGACAACGAGACCTCATGACCTCCGCACCTGCCAAACACGCCCAATACCTTGTCGATTTTCAGTCCCTCGTCCAGGGGCAGGGAGCCGACGCGCCACCCTGGCTTCGCGACCTAAGAGACGATGCCTGGTCCACGTTCAACGAGATCGGCTTCCCCATGGCGCGCCGGGGCAACGAACGCTGGAAGTACACCAACGTGGCACCCATCGCAAAGACCGACTTCGGTCTTGCGGATAGCCCTGCCACCGCCAACGGCTCCAGAGCATGGGTTCCTACCTACAACATGGATGGACCTGCGGTCTACGACCTGGTTTTCCTTGATGGCCATTACTCTCCAGAACTATCGTCACCGGCAATCGGTCCGGGTGGAGTTACCGCCGTCAGCTTGGCGTCGGTCGCCTCAGATAACGCATTCGACTTGAAAGGCCAGGTCGGGCGCTACGCTCCTGCAGACGACGGGTTTGCCGCCCTTAACACCGCCTTCCTGCATGACGGGGCCTATATCCACGTCGCCGACGGCCATGCAGAGAAAGTGGTGGTGCGACTCTCCTACATCACGGTAGGCGGCACAGAACCCAAAGTTACCCACCCCAGGACTCTGATCGTTGCCGGCGCGAATACAGATATCACGGTCGTTGAGAGCTACTCCGGACCAAAAGAAAGGGTCTACTTCACCAACGCCGTCACCGAGATATCGGCCGGCAAAGGGGCCCGGATCGACCATTACCGGCTGCTGCTGGAGGGTGACAAAGCCTTCCATGTCGGCACCAACCGGGTCAATCAAGAAAGGGAGAGCAGTTTCGATTCGGCATCTTTCACCTTGGGCACGACACTGGCCCGGAACGACATGGAAGTCCTGCTGGACGGGCCCGGCGCGTATTGCTCTCTGAATGGGCTCTACCTCACCGCCGACAACCAGCACATCGACAACCTGATCAGCATCGACCACGCCAAACCCCACTGCACCAGCCGCTTGAACTACAAGGGGATACTGGACGGCAAGTCCAGGGCAGTGTTTGGCGGCGAGGTGATAGTGCGCCGCGACGCCCAGAAGAGCGACGCAGAACAGACCGACAAGAACCTCATTCTCTCGACCCAAGCCGAGGTCGACAGCAAACCTAGCTTGCTCATCTATGCCGACGACGTGAAATGCAACCACGGCGCCACCGCCGGGCATATCGATGCAGACACCCTGTTCTACCTGCGGAGCCGGGGCCTGGATCTCGACGCCGCCAGCCGCATGCTGATCCACGCTTTCGCCAGCGAGATCATAGACACGGTCAAGCCCGAGTCCCTGCGCGAAGACCTGAACACCATTTTCTCCGCCGCCATCCCGAACAAATCCCTGCCCATCGCGAAGGGCAGATGACCACGACGTTCGACATCAACAAGATCCGGGATGATTTCCCAATACTGAAACAACGGATCAATGGCAACCCGCTGGTCTATCTGGACAACGGGGCCACGTCGCAGAAACCCCAGTCAGTGATCGACGCCATCGTCAACTACTACACGACAACCAACTCCAACGTGCACCGCGGCGTCCACACCATGAGCCAGCAGGCCACTGACGGCTATGAGGACGCGCGGTCCAAGATCAGGCAGTTCATCAACGCCGATGACGATAAAGAAATCATCTATACCAGGAACACTACTGAAGGCATAAACCTGGTGGCTCATTCCTATGGACGCCAGAACGTTGGTCCCGGCGACGACATCATCGTATCCAACATGGAGCATCACTCGAACATCGTGCCCTGGCAGATGCTGTGCGAGGAGATGGGGGCCAACCTGCTCGTTGTGCCCATCGACGACACCGGCGAACTGGTCATGGACGAGTACGAGAAGATGCTCAGTTCCCGGAGCAAACTGGTCTCAATCACCCACGTATCCAACGCCCTGGGTACCATCCTGCCGGCCAAGCAGATCGTCGAGATGGCCCACGCCCACGGTGCGCCGGTGCTGTTGGACGGAGCTCAGGCAGTTCCCCACATGCCCGTGGATATGAACGAACTGGATTGTGATTTCTACGTGTTCTCCGGTCACAAACTGTTCGGACCCACCGGCATAGGGGTCCTCTACGGAAAAAAAGAGTACCTGGAGGCCATGCCACCCTTCCTCGGCGGCGGCGAGATGATCAAGTCGGTCACCTTCGAAAAGACCATCTACAACGACCTGCCCTACAAGTTTGAGGGCGGCACCCCAGACATCGCCGGTGCCATCGGTCTAGGCGCGGCCATTGACTACGTGAACAACCTGGGTTTCGACCAGATCACCGCCCACGAAGACGAACTGCTCCGGTACGGCACCGAGGCCCTTTCCGCCATTGAAAGCTTGCGGATAATAGGCACGGCCGAGCACAAAGCCGGCATCCTGTCCTTCGTGATTGACAAAGCCCACCCCCATGACATCGGCACCATCTTGGACGAACAGGGCATCGCTGTACGCACGGGACACCACTGCGCCCAGCCGGTGATGGCGCGGTTCCAGATACCCGCCACCGCGCGGGCCTCCCTGGCCTTCTACAACACCAAGGAAGACATCGACGCCCTGGTCAAGGGAATCGACCGGGTCCTAGAGGTGTTCGGTTAATGGCTGGCCTCAGTGACCTGTACCAGGAGATTCTCCTGGAGCACAACAGCAAGCCCCATAACTTCAAGAAGGTCGAGGAAGCGAACCAGACTGCGGATGGGTTCAACCCCCTGTGCGGAGACCAGATAACCCTGTACCTGAAGGTTGTCGACGGGCAGATCGACGATGTGGGGTTCCAGGGCACCGGTTGCGCCATTTCTCGCGCTTCGGCCTCCATGATGACTCAGAGCATCAAAGGCCAAACCCTGGAGCGAGCCGAACAGATCTTCGACGCCTTCCACCACATGATCACTGAGCCTGGCGCGGAGCTTGACCTCGACACGCTGGGCGACCTGGAAACTCTCTCCGGCGTCAACGAATACCCCACCCGCATTAAGTGCGCCATCTTGGCCTGGCATACCATGAAAGCGGCCCTCTCCGGCGAATCAGAAGTAACCACCGAATAGCCGGCGTAGCCGGGCTTTTTTCGGATAAGTTGCCTAGTTCTGCTGTGCTAAGCTGGACGGGGATATTACTTTTTTGCGACTGATTTTCAATGCCTCAACAGCCTGATGTTCCATTGGATGGCCTTTACGGCGATTTGGTCATGGACCACTATCGCCACCCCCGCAACCGTGAGTCCCTTGGCGACGCCGATGTGGAGGCTGAAGAGTTCAACCCGTTCTGCGGTGACCGTGCCATATTGCAGCTCAAGCTGGACAGCCAAGGCAAGGTGCTCGGGGTGAGCGCCAACGCCGAGGGTTGCTCCATCATCCAGGCAGCCACCTCCATGCTCTCCGGCCTACTACAGGGCAAATCCCTGGGCGAAGTGGAAGCTCTGGGGGAAAAGTTCCGGGAAGCCATGAAGAACGGCGCTGGAGACGATGAGGTTGATTTGGGCGACCTACGCGCCCTTCAGGTAGTGCGGCAGTACCCGGTGCGGATCAAGTGCGCCTTACTGCCTTTGACCGCCCTGGAAGAAGGCATCAAAGCCTACCGCAAGAAAGCTATTTAGACTCTACGACAAGGGAAGTAGACACGTGGCCCCACTCGGCTTTCCTGCGAAAGCAGGGATCCAGGCGTCGGCTCATTGGACTGTGGCACATAAGCAACCCGCTCATCCTGGGTTGAGCAATTGCCATCGACATACATGTTGGCTTCGAGAATTGTTGTTTTAGCGGTGGGCGATTGGATTGATCGGTTTTCAAACGCACCCTAATTCTATTTATGGTAGAGGTCAGGTAGGGTCGAAAACGGTAGGATGGTGTTGGCTGCGTTAGGTTGTCCTAGTAGGCTGCGGGCTGTCTGGACACAAGCGATTCCGGAAATTTCGAATCCCGATATTTACGTCCTATTCCGCCAATTGACGTAAGACCGGACGCCATACCCCAAGCCATAACGCCACAAGCATACTCAGACCTGCACCAGCCGTGACGGCAACGGGCCAGGATATAGCATTGGCCGCCAAGGCCAAGGGCAGTGCACCGAGATAATGGACGGCCGGCGCGAGTCCCAATATGCTCAATACCCGGCCGCGCAACTCAGGGGGCACATTAAGTTGAATCAAGGTGACCACCAATGGCACGAAAAACCCGAAACTCATCGCTCCCACGAACAATAATATTATCCAAGATACCCAGGGCCAAGGCGACCAGGCGAATAAAGTAAGGAACATAGATTGAAGTAGCACCGACGCCATGAGCAAACTCGTCTTACGTCGGAAGTCCCCCAGCCCGGCCAGTATCAGATTTCCGAATAATGATCCCAGACCGACCGCCAACAATAGCAATCCGGTCCCACCTGCACCGATCTCTAACACTTCTTGAGCAATAGCGGGCATCACCTGACGGAAGGACAACGCGAAAAACGCAAAAGCTAGAGTCATCCCAATGACAGTAAGTAGGATTGGAGTTGATCGAACGCATTGCAATCCGGCTCCTAATTCCACCAGCAGCGTAACCCCTTTGGTTGCGGATCTACGTGGTAATTCCGTGATAAAAACCAAGAATCCGATCCCGGACAGATAAAGACCCGCATTAACCAATAGAGTTGGGCCTATCCCCACCAATTCGATGATTCCTCCCGCTGCTGCCGGTCCTATGATCTGGCCGGTCTGATTAACCAAGGTATGTAACGCGACAGCGTTCATCATGTTATCCCGCTCTACCAGGTCCGCTACTATGGCCTGGCGCGCCGGCATGTTCAGCCCTTGAATCGTTCCCAGGAGAAACACGACGGCGTAAACATGCCAGATATCCAACAGTTCACTGATCCTTAGGATGGCAAGAGCAAAAATAAGGGTTGACACGCAAATACGGGTGAGTATCAACAGCTTGAGCCGGTTCGCACGGTCAGCGATCACGCCGCCCAATAACGCGAACGGGATATTCGGGAGACCGAAGGCGAAGATTACCAATCCTAATTGGTAAGAAGACCCGGTAATGTCCAAAACTAGCCAGCCCAGGATAAGAAACTGCATACCTTGGGCCATGGCCTGGGTGGCGCCGTTCAGCCAAAACAAGCGGAAGTTGCGATGACGAAGGGCGCTGAATATCTGGAACCGCCGACTGAGCCTAGAGGTCTGTGATTGCATCACTAAACTTCAAGAGGATCCCAGATTCACGGAATTCCTGATTCAATTGTGGTATCGCATCTAAGCGGTTCCGCGCTGTATCCGATATGGCAAACGAGGTCAGACTACATTGGGTATGCTGGCTTCCTGCTGGGTGGAGTTTCAGTCGAAAGTTTGTCTGGATTGCAGTTGGAATTGGTAACATAGCGGCACAGCATACCATTTTGCCGATCGTTTCCAGCCGCTCTTTGAGATTGGAAACTTTGTGCGGTTATGGCTGTCTTCAAGCCCCATCCCGCAGGACCTCGGAAGGCTTGAGCCTTAAGGCTGCCAAGGTAGCGAAGCCAACGGAGAGTACTGAAGCCGCTAGCAATCCGGACAATGCCCCAGCCATCAACCAACGGTTGACGGACGGAACCAGCGGAGGCACTGGAGCATCTCCCCGTGGCGTCAGGTCCATCAGTCCCAATATCTCGAGACCAGGCCAGTAACCCATGGCAGATCCAGCGGCGATGGCCAATACTGCGATGATTAAGCGCTCTGTGGCCAGCGAAAGGAATAGATCCAGGCGTGAAAACCCCAATACCTGGATCACCGCCAGGTCAGTACGGCCCATGCTGACGGATACCAATGCATGTACGCTGAGCGCCAGCAAGACTGTTATACCAATGGCCCCCATGCTAAGAGCCGTGAGACCGTCCCAACCCCCGCCTGTCAGAGGGTTCTTCGCGGAAAACAACGCCACATCCTCCCGGTCTCTGATTGAGATCAATCCTGGGATCAGGTCCCGTATTTGGTCGATGATCCCTTGCCGGTCTGTGTCCGGAAGCAGCGAAAGCCACATCTCACCGGGCCCTTCCAAGGCGCCGGCTGGCAGGCGGAGAACGTACTCCCGGTAGTTTGACAAGTCCACCAAAAGAAAGGGGTCCCGACCGGGGTACAACGTCGGGAAATGGTCCAACAAGCCTACAACTTGCACAGGGACGGCGAGGCTGCCCAGTTTTACTCGCACCAGCTGTTCAACCTGGAAGTTGGGTCCGCCGATCGCCGGGACCGGGAATGGGCCTGGCGGTAGATGGATACCCCGCGGATCATTCGAGAACGGTGCCTGCCACGAGAATTGAAGGCTTGCGCCGCCGCTCCGAGCGCTTGAGGTAGATTGCAGGACCATGTCTGCCGTTTGACCTTGGTTAGCCAGTGGGACCCACGCGACCCCATCTTCAAATCCCTCTACGATCAACCCGTCCGGACCTGTGGATGGTGCGAAAGCGGTGATGTCGTCCAGCCGTAAAGCACCCTCAGGAAACTGGATTGCTGCCGAGGTGAAATAAACCGAGACTAATTCTAAGGGAAATGATCCGCGGGCTTCGGTTGAAGGAAATTCCCCTGTAAACAAACGCCATCGGCCATTATCTTCCTCGGCACCAGCGATGTCAGGGTCAAATGGCTGCAGAACATTGCCCATGGAAATAGTGCGATAGTGGCCGGCGCCCGCCATTATCCTAATCCGCATGATAATGCCTGCCGTGATATCAAGCCCAGAGAGTTCGCTGCTGTCTACCCAAACCCCCAGGGAAACGGTGTCTTCAGGGAGCGGGATGCCAGTACCCGCGAGGCTGACTGGAATATTCCTGGGCCTGAGCAACTTGCCGACCTCACGGAGGCCGCCCGGGAAAAAATCCTTCCTAAACCAAGAATTTTCCGCTACGGTTCGGGAGTCAACTGCCAGCAATTGCACCCTGTCGCCTAGCCGGCCGTCGACCGTCGTCACCGAGTCGCGAAGCACCGGGCTTACCGCCGAAACCCCAGGTATCTTCTCCAGTATCATTGGCGCGTCTAGAGGTAATCCCGAGCCTCTCACCACCATTTCTCCACCCACGCGGTAACGGGCTTGGTCGCCTTGGGACTGGGACAAACTGGACTGGAAGGTAGCCCCAAATACGCCCAACGCCGCTGCTAGCATCAGGATGATGACCAAGGAGCCGTGGGGAATCGGGTCGCGGCTCAGCTTCAATAAAGCATAATGGAACCAGGCAGGGCCGACCCGGGTTCCGACCCAAGAAAGAACACGGACTAACCAAGGGAA
>DCWQ01000002.1:0-22165 GCA_002328185.1 Dehalococcoidia bacterium UBA2158 | reverse complement strand
ATTGAGCCCCTGCGATTCCTGTTCTCCGGCGACGAAACCTTCGCGGACTCCTACCTGATACCAGATCACCACGACGACGAGTACTAGCAGGATATCTAGGTGATACCGATGCGCGAAGGAGACAGTTGGTGGTCTGGCCTTCGACAGTAAATATTCCAATGCGCCCAGCCTCGCCCGGCCCACTGAGGCGGCAACAAGCGTCAGTAGAGCTATGACGCCGCCCAAAGCCCCCATCAAGAACATGTCGGCGGCCAACCCCAGGGGAATCGGTGTTTCTCTATTGCTCGCCGGATCTATCGAATCCAACAGCAAGGACTTGACTATGACCCAGGCCAAGAACGGGCCCCCCGCCATAGCAACCAAGGCCACCACTCCTTCCGCAAGGGTCAATACGCCGGTCACCTGGGACGCGCTAGCACCGCGGCTACGGAGCAGACTTACTTCCTCAGCCTGGCTGCGCCCCAAGAAACCGGCGATCAATACCAGAAAATAAAGAACCACCACCACGACTAATGATAGATATAAAAAGAGTGGAACTCTGGCCAAAGTAAGCAAACGATTAAACTCATCGACGGTGCGACCCAGACGGCTAGCCACCAAAGTCCTCGGGTATCTTTTGTTTAGGTCGGTCTCCAGGCCAAGTACTTGCCGCTTCACCCCATTGGCGTTCTCGGCGGTTAGGTGAGTAGGGTCCAAGAACAAGTTGAATCCGAAGTTGCCTCCTAACATCGGGTAGCGGGTCGCCAATGCGCCGAAGAAATCTTCTTCGTTTACAAATAATGGAACGACCACTGACTCGCCTACGGTGCCGACGGTGATGATGTTGAAGTAAGTTGGCGAGCCCATCCAGTATTCTTCGTGAGAATCGATGGGCTCCGCGAGACCCACAACATCGAAGAGAAGACGCTCTGGAGAGCCCGGAAAGGGTACTAGGGTAATTTGGTCTCCCACTCCAACCCCCAACTGCCTCGATGTCCCAACGCCAATAACAGTTCCGACTTTCCCTTGTGATTTGGAGTCCCATATTTTGGGCCATCGCCCTTGGACAAGGCTGGTGTGGTCAGTGAAGCCCGTGAGGAAAAACGGGCGGGCCGACGGAATATACGATGCTGTAGTGTGCAGCATGGGGAGATCGGAAAGAATGGTCCCGATCCGCTCAGTACCCCTCAGCAATTCCCCCAGCCGTTCCTCGGCCGACTCTTGCACGAGATTATGCAGGGTCAGGTAATCAGACCGTCCTAATGGGCGACTTTGGGCCGTAACCTGGGCATTCAGGACTTCTGGACGAAACGACGCCAAAGTGTGGCGCAGGCCTGCTTCTCCTAGGGCGCGGGAATACAAAGCCCCGGTAGACATGATCGTGACGGAAGCGAGAATCCCAAAAGATGTAACCGCCAATAACAGCCAAGAGTGGCGCAGCCGCCGGCTCAACAACCAGGAGGCCAATGACAGTAACTGCATAGCGCTTAGCAGTCCTCCAAAGCGCGATTCCGAGCGGCCAACATTTGCGGAGTGTTAGGAACAGACAGTTCTAAAGCCTAGCAGACATGATCAGATATCTTCGACTATCGTTGTGGACAGAGCTACGTGATGGCCGTTGAACCCAAGATGTACAACTTAGTGGCACATCCTGCCTATACCCGAGTTCATAAGTTACGCCTGAGTTCCAATTCCTGCGATTTTGAGTTGTTCTCCTTGACCTTCGGCGTTTATGAAGCCGGCCCACAACTTCCAGTCTCCGATTTTCCTCGTCCTCGTTACTTGCTAGCCATTTCGGCCACGGCGCCGCGGAGGTAATCCAACAATCTCTTCATCCGGTGTTCAATATCGCCGCGAATCAGAATACCTATTTTGTAGCTGGTCTGCCGATTAGGTGATTGAGGATGGAAATCGGTTAAGGAAACTTGACATCGATGATTGTAATAGTTTATATCTGTTGCCACTTATTGTGGGGTAAATGAATTCATCGTTACTTACGAAATCATATGTGCGGAAATTCATGAACCTGGATTCGTTGACATCGAAACAGAATAAACTACATTGATTCAGATATATATCGTCATTAGCAATTCGGTATTTTCATAAGAAAGGTCATCGGCGATCAGGAAGTCAATACGTAGTTCCAATATTTGGAGGAGAAGTTATGAAGCTTTCCGTTCTGAGGAACCCTGTGATACTCATTTCCATACTCTTGATGGTTCTTGTGGCATGTGGCTCTGATTCCACGGCCCCAACCAAATCCGAACCTGCGGCTAAGCCCGCCGCTAAAACCAGCAGTGCAGCACCGACGGCGAAACCTAAGGCGGCAGACAAATCCCCTGCCGTACAGGACAACAGAACTGATAAAAGCTTGCACGTAGTTATAACGCCGATGCCGCAAGACACGTATTTGCCATGGAAGGCATCGCAAAGCGGACATCTGGTTTTTCGGCCAATAATCGAGAACCCGGCCACCATCAAACCTGAAACCGGTGTTTCTAAGATCTATCCCCAATTGTTCAGTAGTTGGGAAATAAGTCCTGATGGGCAGGATTACACGTTCCAATTACGGGAAGGGGTGAGGTTCCACGACGATAAGTGGGGCGAATATACCGTCGACGATTTCATCTACAACGTAGACTCGTCCACTCAAGAAGGTAGCCTTACCGGTTGTGCTGCGACCTATAAAGCGTTCATGGGCGCCCCTTCGGCCACCGAGATGAAGGCAAATGGGGACTTGAAGGTGGTCGATGACTACAACTTCTCGATGCACCTGGCACGACCCCAGGTAGACCTGATGTCCTGGTGGATGAACGTGCTAATGGTTCCATGCGCACAGAGCTTCAGTTCGGCCCAGTTCGCGGCCGAAGGGGAGTCTATGTACGAGACCGGGCCTTCGGGCACCGGCCCTTACCAATTCTCTAGCCGCGTTCTAAACGAATACGCAGAGATGGAAAGGGTTCCCTACGACCACTGGCGGGTGAACCCCGATTTCAAGACCTTGAAGATAAGCACGGTCCCAGAAGAGGCCACCCGTCTAGCAATGCTACTGGCTGGGGAGGCAGACCTAGCAGACCTCTCTAAAGCCATCCACGACTCGGCCACTGACAAAGGCATGGTAGTCTTTGAAAGCCCCTTGCCGGCCGTAGGTCTCACCATACTGCCCCTCGGTCAATACCAAGTGTCTGAAGTGAACTACAACCCAGATGCCGAACCATGGGCTCAAACTGGCGAGACCGGTCGTCTAGTCAGAGAGGCCCTCAACCGCGCCATCGACCGGGAACCCATAATCAACAACCTCTTCAAGGGCCGCGGCGTGCCCATGTACAACACCACCTTCCATCAGACCCTAGAAGGTTGGAGTGATAGATGGGAGGAAGAATTTGACGCGAAATATGGCTACGACCCCGAACTAGCCATGAAACTCCTAGACCAGGCCGGATACCCCGGGGACGCTAATGGTCAGAACCGGTTCAAGATGGAGGTCCGCCAGTCCAGTCTGCCGGGCCTACCGGAAGTGATTGAGGTCGCTCAGACCGTTATGCAGAGCCTCCAAGCGGTGGGCATCGATGCTTACATCAAAGAGACTGAGTTCGGCAAAGCCTTAGAAGAATTCCGAGACCGCCACGATGCCCATTACCTGCTGCCGGTACGGCAGACCATAAGGCCTATCACGGCCAACATGCGTATCTACTACTACGCTGGCCCCATCGATGAAGAGAAAGGCCGGCCAACACGGGGTGTCTTGTATATGGAGAGTGAAGTAGCGGACCGCGTGTACGAGCAGATGCTCAGCGAAACAGACATGGATGTTAGAAATAAGATAACCCAGGAACTTGGCGACTACATCTATGACGAATACCAAACTATCCCGGTGGTGAATATCAAAGCAACCATCGTGGGTAATCCCGACGTTGTGGAAGATTATAGTTTTGGTGGGGTGACCGGAGTCTTCTTCAACATGGAACACATCCAAGCGACTCGTTAAGAGAATCGCGCTAACGTCAAATCGGGTCAGGCATTAGCCTGACCCGATTACCTAATGTGGAACGTAAAGATCAGCTTAACGCATCCTTTACCCAGTGAAGGAGGATTCTCTAGGTACGCCTCCTCTGGTAGCCCACTGAGGAAGTCCAAACCCCCAGAGGGCTTCACAACCAGCGCAATGCCCCGATTCGTAGAGAGTTAGCGATGCAACGGTTCATTCTTTTCCGATTCGCACAGGCGATCCTAGCCGTACTCGTGGTCAGTATAATCGTCTTCTCGTTGTCCCACATCTCGGGTGATCCGCTGACAACCATAATGCCCATGGGGGACGTGGAACCAGAGGACATTGAAGCACTACGAGCAAAATGGGGCCTAGATCAGCCCCTACACGTCCAGTATGGTGTTTTCCTGAAGAATGCTGTACGTGGCGACTTCGGCGAGTCCTACGCCTTCGGTGGCCAGACCGCCATGGGAATGGTCCTATTGAGGTTCCCAGCCACTCTACAGCTCGCGGGTGCGGCGCTGGTCCTCACTATCGTGATCGGATTGCCATTGGGAGTGATCACAGCCGTGAGAAAAGACGGCTTCGTGGACTACCAGGGAAAGGCTATCGCTTTCCTAGGCCAGGCCACACCAAACTTCTGCCTGGGCATAGGCCTTATGTGGTTCTTCGCTGTCTGGCTGGGATGGCTGCCTACCTCAGGTAGAGGCGGAATAGACCACCTCATAATGCCTGCCTTCACCTTGGCGCTATTCCAGGTGGCAGCGTTACTACGCTTAACCCGGTCCTCCATGCTGGAGGTTTTAGATACGGAGTTCATAAAAATGGCCCGCATCAAAGGAATACCAGAATGGAAGGTGGTCTGGAAACACTGCCTCCGCAACGCTTTCATCGCTCCACTTACATACTTCGCCATTATAATAGGGTCTTTCTTCACCGGGACCGTGGTGGTCGAGACAGTCTTTTCCTGGCCTGGAGTCGGGCAGCTGGCAGTGAACTCAGTGTTCGCCCGAGACTTTCCAACTCTACAGGCTGTCGTGATCCTGGGGTCATCGATCTATATCACAGCCAACCTCTTAGTGGATATCTTGTATGCTTACCTCGACCCAAGGATCCGTTATTCCTAGGGGAATCGCGTCAGCCAACAGGGGTGTACCGGCATGTCGTTGAACTCAATCCGAACTGATAATGCACGGACCCCAAGGCTAACGCTCATTCGCCTTTGGCGGAAAGTCAGGGAGGCTCGGCGTTTGCCTCTCCTCCCATTGGTAATACTGCTTGTTGTCCTCGTAATTCCAGCTGTTTTTGCTCCCCTGATTACGCCTCACAGCCCGCTTGAAGGCGATCTTAACGACCGGTTGCTGCCACCGTTTTGGGTAGGCGAAACAGTAAGGTACAAGACGGTCGTTGAAAAGGTCAACCGCGAAAATCGCTTGAATGAGATCTTACTCAAGGATGCCGAGCGCCGAGTCAAGATAGGGGACGGTACCATTACCGGTGGCGGCCAAATCGTCCAAGTAGGGGATCAGCTAGAGATATTATCTAGAAAGGCAGGTAGCACAAAGTACCTACTCGGAACTGATAAGAATGGCATGGACATTTTCAGCCGCTTGATATACGGGGCTCGCTTGGCTTTATTGGTCTCCTTGTTGGGCATCGTCGTATCAGGAATCATAGGCTCTTCCCTCGGGATAATGGCCGGGTTTTATGGAGGGATACTGGATACCATCATTATGCGGATGGTGGATATCTCACTTTCCATCTCCTTGGTTCTGATCGCCTTAGTGTTGGCTGCCGTTCGTGGTCCCAGTATCGATAACGTGTTAATTGTGATATGTCTGTTCTTATGGTCTCGCTACGCTCGGCTAATCCGAGGTGAGACCTTGCTACTAAAATCCCAAGATTTTATCGCAAGGGCTCGGGTCTCAGGGGCTTCCGACCTGCGAATCATGTACAAGCACATAATGCCCAACCTAGCGAATACCATCATTGTGCTTGCCACCCTCCAGATCGGTTTTGTCATCATTCTAGAGGCTAGTCTCAGCTTCCTGGGAGCCGGGGTTCCTCGGCCCAATCCGGCCTGGGGTCTAATGGTGGCCGATGGCCGGGAACTCCTGAGTAGCGCCTGGTGGGTCTCTTTGGTTCCCACCGTGGCAATAGTCCTAACCGTGTTGTCCATAAACCTACTAGGAGACTGGGTACGTGACCGACTGGACCCCAAACAAAGACAGATCTAGTTAAGCATTGCAGGCTAACTAAAGATTAGGCGGAGGCTCAAATAGACTACGTAGATAAGCGACTCCAGCTTCATCAGTGATGTGGTTGATGAACGCGCCACGCCCACCTCGGCGCCTGTGACTTGCCCTTGGTGTGGGGCTGAAGCCCAAACACTCGGTCGGAACTGCCAAATCTGTGGCAAGTTGATCTCGGAGTTGCCTGAGTGGGCAATTACCGTAGCTGAACCTGGTCACGCTCTGCTCAGCGCGGTGAGACTGAGACGATGGCGCCTAACGATTTTAGTGGTTCTCGTCTTTGTCTTAGGTTTTGTCTTCTGGCTGAGTGTCCCTTTCATACCAGACCCGGTGGTACTTCTCTTCAAGAAACCCACGTCTGACCTCACATCTGCGTCGTTGCCCGGACAATGGTCTTCAGTAGCATGGGATCTAGGTGGTACTAGGAATATCGAAGATTTTTCACGCCAACCAAAAGGACAGATCTTGTGGTCGAAAAATCTGGGCAACCACACATATGGTGCACCAATCGTAGTAGACGAAATTATTTACGCGGGTGGGGATTTCAAAGCATTAGCACTTGAGGCGCAAACTGGGGAGACCATCTGGGAAATACCGACACCAGGCCGGATGGACCACTCATTTGCAGTATCGGATAGCTACCTCTATATGGGACTTTCCGATCACAGATTGTTGGCGCTGGACCGAAGGACCGGAGATACCCGGTGGGAATTCTTTGCCGAATTCCCAATCACCTCCTCGCCAATAGTGGCCGGGGGTATGGTTTTTTTTGGATCATCTGATCGGTTTGTCTACTCGGTGGACGCAGCAACAGGAAACCTGATATGGAAACACAGATTGAATGGGAATCTTCGTTCTTCACCGGCCATCAGCGGGGGCTATCTGTATGCAACGGACTCAGATGGGAATCTCAACATCCTGAATGCTCGCACTGGCCAAACCAGGTTCCGATTCCGCACTGCTGCATCAGCGAGCGATGCTCCTACGGTTGAGAATGGATTGGCATATTTCCCTTCGGGCGGCAGACTTTTTACTGTCGATGCCGAGGCTCGTACGGTATGGGGAGAATTCGAATTCAAGAAAGTGTGGTCCCAGTTCTACATATGGCAATTCCCTGGAGTGCCGCGACCTCCCAGCCAACGCGGAGAGCGATGGCGCTTCGCCCCAGAGAAAAGTGCGTCGAGGGGTATCGTCGCATCTCCCGCAGTAGCGCCAGAAGCACTCTACTACGGCGACACAGCTGGGTACGTTTACGCCAGGGAGGTATCTACCAGGGAAGAGCTTTGGCGGTTCCGTGCCGAAGACGGCATCGTCAGTTCGCCGGTCATCCTTGGAGGCCGTTTGTATTTAGGAGCTGAAGATGGGTTTTTTTATGCTTTGGACCAATCCAACGGGAAGTTGCTGTGGCGGCTTTCGTTGGGTGCTCCCATTGAGGTATCCCCGGTATTTGCCCAAGGCCGATTTTACGTGAGGACAAGTGATGGCCGTCTACACGCAATCGAATGATGTCTGGGAATTCCGACAAGGGCGCCTTTGAGTACGATAAAGATAAAATCTTCAAACCGAATGATCCGATCCTGGCCACTAGATTAAGGAGTTCGCGAAGTAATTGCCTGTGTTAACTTAGTACGGCTGGAATTTCCTGCTCAAACTTGTAAATTGGTTACATCTTGACGGAAATCGCCAACGAGCTTTGCATCATGTATTCGAATATGTTATATTTCGGCAGGTTTAATTAGGCGTGAAAAATACTGGTAGCGCCCAGAAACTGTGCTGGCTTACAAGATTGGAATCTCATAGTCGGGAACTACAATAGGAACGTTCAAACTCGCGCAAACCTAATCATAAATTTCTAACAAAATCGATAGGCTGAGTGATTTGATGTCGACCAACGACGTAATCCTAGAAGTTAATGACCTTCAAACGTACTTCTTCAATCGCCGGGGTGTGACTAAAGCTGTAGACGGTATCTCCTTCTCTTTGCGTCAGGGTGAAACTTTGGGAATTGTGGGAGAATCCGGTTGCGGCAAGACAATGACTGCCTTGTCCCTGCTGGGACTTATACCCAAGCCTGCGGCCCGGATAGTATCAGGGCAGATCATCCTGGACGGCGAAGATTTGGTGCAATTGAGCGATCATGATATGCGGGAAGTCCGAGGGCGCAAGATCTCCATGATTCTTCAGGACCCGCAGACTTCTCTGAACCCAGTGTTCTCCATCGGAAACCAAGTAATCGAGGCGCTGAGCATCAGTCACCGTGAAAACCGAAGCGCAATGATTAGGCGGGCAGTGGAAGCCCTGCGCAACGTGAGGGTCGCTGCGCCAGAGTCCCGTTTAAACGATTATCCCCACCAGATGAGTGGTGGGATGAAACAACGGGTGCTGGGCGCCATCGCAATAGCAAGTGTTCCCAACGTAATCATCGCCGACGAACCTACGACCGCTCTGGACGTGACGATCCAACTCCAATACCTGAGGCTTCTCAAAGATATTCAGGCAGAGACCGGGATGGCGATTATATTCATTACCCATGACTTCGGTATCGTGGCGCGAATGTGCGACCGGGTGGCAGTGATGTATGCCGGGCGGATTGTAGAAAGCGCCGATGTCCGCAGTCTGTTCAACAATCCGACCCACCCGTACACAGAGGCCCTGATCGCTTCCGTGCCTCAGATGGACAAGACCGACCGGCTGTTCGCCATCGACGGGCAGCCGCCCGCGCTTTTTGATCTGCCGGAGGGTTGCCATTTCGCCGACCGGTGCATCCACGCGCAGACACGCTGCCATCAGGAGTATCCAGGAAACTTTCAGGCTGGGGATAACCACTTGGCTGCATGCTGGATGCTTGATCCATCCTGGGTTCAGACAGAACAGGAGGCTACTACATGAATAAGGAACTACTCCGTGTTGAAAGCCTGAAGAAGTATTTTCCGGTAACCAAGGGATTAATACTCCAGAAAACGGTGGGCTATGTCCAAGCTGTAGACGGCATCAATTTCACCATCAACGAAGGTGAGACATTGGGACTGGTGGGGGAGTCAGGTTGCGGAAAGACGACGACTTCCAAATTGATCCTGAGACTTGAGAGTCCAACCGAGGGGGCTATTTACCTCAACGGCCAAGATATTCAATCATTTGGCGGAGAGGAACTTCAGGAGTTCAGGACTCAGGTGCAGGCCGTGTTCCAGGACCCCTGGTCATCCCTTAGTCCCCGAATGAAGGTCAGGGACATAGTAGCCGAGGCTCTCATAGTTAACCGGAAAGTGACAAACCAGGAAAGAGACGATCGGGTTGAAGAGGTCCTGAATCAAGTGGGCCTCCATCAAGATCAAGCAGACCTCTACCCTCACGAATTCAGTGGGGGCCAAAGGCAGCGGGTTGCGGTGGCCAGTGCATTAGCGTCGTATCCGAAGTTGATCATACTGGACGAGCCGGTCTCCGCCTTGGATGTTTCTATCCGCGCCCAAGTGATGAATCTGTTGGTAGACCTTCAAACGCAAACTGGGATAGCCTTCCTGCTGGTGGCGCATAACCTAGCCACTGTGCGTTACATGGCTCATCAGACAGCTGTGATGTACCTAGGTCAGATCGTTGAGTACAGCCCCACCGAAGATCTGTACAACAACCCGCTCCATCCTTACACCCAAGCCCTCTTTTCGGCAGCGCTCCCCGCCCATCCCGACGACGAAAGGGACGAGATTGTCTTGTCTGGGGAAGTGCCCTCGCCGATCGATCCTCCGAAGGGTTGCCGGTTCCATCCGAGGTGCCCTGTCGCCATGGACCGATGCTCAGTGGAGAGCCCGCTGCAACTCGACAAGGGCAACGACCACTTGGTGGCTTGCCACCTTTACAGTTAAGGAGCACATCGTGGGCCATCTAGAGGACCCTTTGGAACAGATTGCCGACTGTGGAAGCAACCGCTAACGGTCCAGCCAGGTCCTCGACCAGAAGTTGTACTCGGAGAGGGCCGTGTTGGGCTCGAAACCCTTCAGGTCACTGCTGAACACCCACCTTGAGGCTGCGGTCACCGGACTGAACAGATAAGCCTGGTCCAACACCCGCCGCTGAATCTCCACCAACTGGTCTCGCCGCGCAACGTCGTTGAATTCAGCCGCCTGCGTCTCGATCATGGAGTCCAACAGAGAATCGTCATGCCCGGCCAAGTTCCACTGACCCTGGCTATGCAGCAGCCCGAACAGATAGCTGTTGGTGCTTGAGGTCGGAGGGACTGCTCCCACGGCCAATTGGAAGTCACGGACTGGGCCCATGACCAGGTCGTCGAACTGCACCGGGTTCATGCGCCGCAACTCGGGGTTGAAGCCCACTGCCGTCAGATCGGCCATCAGCCTTTCTTCCAAAGCCAGGTTCTCGCCGCCGGTACGCTCGATGCGCACGGTAACTTCCAGGTCTACCGGCAGAGTCTGGCCGGCGTTGACCAGCAACTGGCGGGCCTTGCCGGGGTCGGCGAAGAAGTTCTGGCGCATCTCTAATCGCTCCAGCAGCCAGCCGGGTTCCCGCACGGGTACACCCACGCTGGCGAACCCTTGGCCTGACCACACAGTGTCCAGGTAGTCCCAGGGGTCGATGGCCTGGAACACGGCCTGCCGTACGGCCGCCGCCTGCAGGTTGGGCTTTTGGGAGTTCATGGCCAGCACCACGCCGGCGCCGGACCTGCGGGAGACTACAGACTGATAATCAGAACCACCCCGCTGGACCATTTCCCACTCATTAGGGCCAACCGATAGGACATCAACCAGCCCGGCCCGGAACGCTGCAACTTTGTCCAGCTCGATAGAGTCAGGTGAATCGGCCAAGGGCCCTGATCGCATGACGGTGACATTTAGCTGGTCGAGGAACGGCAGCCCGCCTTCGAAATAGTTGGAGTTCCTGGTGAACTCCATGCCTTCACTCGGCCCGGTCTCCTGCCAGACCCAGGGGCCGGTGCCTATGACTGGGCCGTCTTTGAGATCGCCGGTCACCGCCACGGCTTCCGGGGCCACGATTTTGACGTGTCCGTCGGCCAGGGATAGAAGCGCATCTGCGTCTTCCAGGGCCAGTTCAACCTGCAGGGCCAGGTCTTCCAGGGCCACGGCGTCGCCGATGGACGCTAGTAGCGGGGCGTTGGGCCAGCCAGGCGTTTTCAGTCGGTCCAGGCTAAAAACGACGTCCTGGGCCGTGAGGTCTCTGCCGTTCACCGGCGCTATGTTCTGCCATTTGACGCCAGGGCGAAGTTGGAAAATATAGGCCAGGTTTTTGTCCAGTTCCCAGCTCTCGCAGAGGTCGCACTCCAGCAGGAGGTTCGGCTGGTTGGCGCCCTGTCCGGACCGCAACCTCAACAGTCTGCTGTAGGCAAGTCCTGGCCCGAGGGCGGTCAACGTTTCTTGGACTTCCTGATGGACGTCGCGATGGGGAATCTCGGCCGCGGCCACAACCTTGAGCGTGCCGCCGAATGAGCCGGATGGCGCAGGGGCGACCACTGCGGTTGGAGAGGGGACCGGCACGCCGTCGGAGATGTTGGTGTCGGGCGTGGGGTTGTCTCCTGACGATGAGCAAGCAACGGCGAAGATAGCCGCTGCGACGATAAGAAGTTTCTTTGCCGAGAGAAGTTTCATGGCTACCCCATCCACCATTGTTCCCATCTTGAATCAACGGAATCACATTCGATTATAAGGCGAGACAATGGCTGGCCCATGAGGGGGAGCGATGCGCTGTACGGTGAAAACAGGGGGCCTAAGGAGCCTGCGGGGCTTAGTCTACGGGGTCGGCAGCCACCAGGTCGGAACTCAGGCGGATGGGGTTCCCGCGGCCCGTGATCGCCCAGGTGGCGAAGACCATTATGGCGATAAGTATCGGGGGCATGAAGAGGATGGCGTGGATCACTAGCGCGAACCCCAGGGCGTCGCCGTCTCCCACGCCGATGGTGGTCAGCAGATAAAAGACCGCCAACTCAAATGTGCCAACCGAGGCCGGTAACGAAGGCACAAGGGCCACAAACGTGAGGGTCCCAATCACCAGCAACGTGGCAACCAAAAGCGAGATATCAATCCTCATCCCGTGGGCCAGGACCCAAGCGGAGAGGCCCAGCAGTATCCAGTACCCCAGGGTCAAAAGGAATGACCAGGTGAGCCTCGCCCTCGCCCCGGCCAACTCCCTGAGAGATGCCGACGTCGATGCCAGCAACTGCAGGTGAGTGAGGCCGGGCCTGGAACCCAACCAGATGACCACAGGCACCGCCAGCACGCTGAAGACGGCGATCAACGCCGCGCAGATGACGTAGGGTGCGAATCCCTTGAGGCTGGGCAAGACCATCAGTCCAATGATCAACAAGATGGCCGCAATCACGAAATCCAGGACCCGTTGGATCCCAAGGGTGGCCGCCACCTCTTCGCCCCGCACCCGGTAGCGCAGGGTGAGCATCAGGAACTGCGTGGCTTCGCTGATGATCCGTAGCGGGGAGACGCTGTTCAGGCCGATGCCCACGTTCTGCACCAGCAGCAGCCGGTGTATTGGCACCTTGTCGCCGATGAACAGTACCTGCCAGCGGTAGGCGCGCATCGCCGTGGCCGCCGAGAATACCGCCAAGGAAATCAAGGCCCACCAGACGGGGAAATCACCAAAGGCGGAAGAGAGGGAACTCCAGTCCATATCCCGCGCCATGGCCAAGCCGATGCCCGTGCTAACAGCGAGTCCCAAAACCATCTTGAGTTTTGGTTGGAGCAAGAAGTTTCTGAGGAAGCCGGCAATTTTTTTCAAATCGCTATTCAGATGCTATTTCAGTTTTGGAAGAGTAAATCCTGTGCCGAATCAGGATGTGATTGGGTAGTGTCAAGCTACCGGCGGGAGACATGTATGTCAAGGAATCTCGGCCGCCTCTGGTACTGATATCTAACCTACTACTTGGCATCCCTCATGAGCCCTTTCAGGTAGGCGATGTGCCCCTGGTGCTGGTAAATCTCGCCGATGACCTGCCGGAAGATCCGCCCCACCGACATTTCGGGGCGTGCATCTCTGGGGACCTCATCCATCTGTTCCGGGGTGACGGTTTTCAGGTAGCTCAGCGTGGCGGCCCGCACAAACTCTCCGTACTGGAGCATCTCAGAAAGGTTATAGGCCGGGAAGGCGGCTACCTGCTCCGGGGTGTGGTCAAAGCCGTTGTCCCTGGCCGGCAAGCCGAACTTCTCGTCCCAACCGTCACGTGCCCATATCTCGGTCTGACGTTGGATGAAAAACTGGAACCACATGTCTTCCACCCGGGTCATGTGCCACAGGATCCAACCGATGGGGTTGGCCTCTGGGCCGGCGCGCCACATCAACTCGTCTGGCTTCAGATCGCCTAGGGCGTCCATCAGGTACTCGTGCTCGACGTTAAAGGCGTCTTCCAAAAACTCGTTCAGAGTCATTTGATCTTCTCCGTAAATTGAGTGTCCGGTGGTATTCCGGCCGGCCCACATAATACACCGGCTGCCGTATTTGGGGTATGCTAAACTGCATTCGGCGCACGCCTGCGTCTATCTGGCGAAAATTCTATCCACCACACCGGGAGCGCATCCCATGGCCGATGAACTGATCACCCCCGAGGTCCGCGCCTTGATCGGCAGCGAGACCTCCCCCGAAAAGAACCGGTTTCCCCTCAGCGACGAGATGGCCTACGACCTGGCCGACGCTACTGAAGACCCGAACCCCCTTTATATCGACAAATCCGCCGCTACGAAAAGCCGGTTCAAAGGATTGCTTTGCCCTCCGCTCGCCACCTGGAAGGACATCACGCCATCCATCGGATACTTCGGTGCTGGGCAGGACTCCCACTTCGATGTGCCGTTGCCCTTTAACAGTTACGGGCTGAACGGCGGCAGTGACTGGCAATTCTTACGCCCGGCCTACGTCGGGGACTGGGTGACCCGGCAATTCCGCATCGTGGACATCTTCGAGAAGCAGGGCCGGTCGGGCCCCCTGGTGTTCGTGGTCCGGAGGGAGACCCAGACCAATCAGCACGGCGACGCCATCAGCGTGGCCGACCGGGTGAGCATCCACCGGAGCCGCCCGCCCGGCGGAGAAGTCCAAGCGGCCGCTGAATCTGGGAAGGGACTCGAGTCCGTGGTTATCTCACCTCCAGCCCCCGACCATACAGTCCCTCGGTCCGTTCATGCTAGTGGGGCCCAGAAACACTTTGAAGACGTCTCCGTGGGCATGAAGTTGGAGCAGGTGATCAAGGGCCCGCTGACCACCACCCATCTGGTGCGCTGGGCCGCCGCCAACGGCAACTACGCTCGCATCCACTGGGACCTGCCCTTTGCCCAGATCCATCAGGGATTGTCCAACGTTGTTGTGAACGGGTCACTGAAGAACCAATACCTGGGGCAGTTGCTGATCAAGCTGGCCGGCCCGGAGGGCTGGTTCAGGCGCTTCTATGTGGAGCACAGGGGAATGGACTACCCTGGCGACATCATCACCGCGTCCGGGACCGTCACCGCTGTCCGCGACGTTGGCGGCTACGGGCACGTGGACTGCGACGTCGATCTGACCAACAACCGGGGGGACACGACCGCGACGGGCCGGGCCACAGTGGTGTTGCCCAAGCAGGGCCAGAGCCTTCCCCTGATCTGGGCAGTGGAAGGCTGATGCCCGCTGGGCTACTAGACGGGATACGAGTGCTTGACCTGGGCTCCGGGATATCCGCGCCCTGGTGCGCTAAGATCTTGGCCGACTACGGGGCGGAGGTTATCAAGGTGGAAACGCCGGGTTCGGGCGATGACGCCCGCCGCATGGGCCCCTTCGCCGGCGACGACCCCGACTCGGAGAAAAGCCTGACATTCCTATACCTCAACACCAACAAGAAGGGTGTTTCTCTAGACACCTCCAGCGTCAGCGGCCGCAGATTGTTTCACCGGCTGCTGGCAGACGCCGACGTGCTGGTGGAGAACAACCCGCCGGCCCGTTCCAAAGAATTCGGTCTGGACTATGCGTCACTGACTGAGATAAACCCCGGGCTGGTGGTCACGTCCATCACTCCCTTCGGTCAGACCGGCCCCTACCGGGACTTTGAGGCCACCGACATCGTGGCCTACGCCCTGAGCGGCCTTATGTACCATTCCGGCGATTCCGACCAGCCGCCACTGCGCAATGTCTTAGACCAGTCCTTCTACGTTGCCGGGGCCAACGCCGCCGCTGCAACACAGGTGGCGCTCTTCGCCCGGCTCACCTCCGGAGAAGGCCAGCATGTGGACGTCGCGGCCATCGAATGCTTGGGTGCCCACCTGGTCCAGCCGGTGCCCTATTACAACTACATGGGAGCGGTTAAGGGACGTCGTCCGGTCCGGGGCGCCGGTTTCGAAGAGCTGATGCCCGCCCGAGACGGATATGTCGCGCCATCGGTGCAAGGCTCTCAACCCTGGGCGACCATCGCAAACCTGATCGGCGGCGAGGAGCTCCAGGACGAGAAGTTCGCCACCGGCGCAGGCCGGGTTGCCCACGGAGAAGAACTGAAGGAGCTTCTTATTAAAGGACTGGCCCAATGGGACCGGATGCCTTTGTTCCTTGCCTCCGGCGAACAGAGATTGGTGTTCGGCATGGCCCAAGACGCCGGCGACCTGGCCGACTGCCCGCACCTTGAAGCAAGGGATTTCTTCGTCGAAGTTGACCATCCAGTGGCCGGCCCGGTCCGCTACCCTGGGATGGCCGTGCGGTTGCCCGGAGAGTCGATCACCGCGTCCCAACCGGCCCCTTTATTAGGCCAACACAACGTCCAGATATTCGGGCAAGAACTGGGCTACTCCGCCGAAGACCTTATCGCCCTCAGGCAACACAACGTCATCTAGCCGATTCTTGCTATATAAAGGCAGTCACCTGAATGCCCCCTACGTCCCGACAAAAAGCCCCTTTAAAGAACATTCGGGTCCTGGACCTGAGCCGAGTCTTCGCCATGCCCTTCGCCGCTGCGAACCTGGCGGACCTGGGCGCTGAAGTCATCAAAATCGACACCTGCCAGAACCAGTTCATGGACACCACCCGGACCATTACCGGGCCGTTCCCCGACAACCTGCCAGGCGAACTCTGGTGGGAACAGGGCGGCACCTTCCAGAACCTCAACCGGGGCAAACGAAGCCTGACCCTGGACCTCCGTTCTGAAGAGTCTCAGAAGATCATCAAAGAACTGGTAGGGGTCTGTGACGTGGTCCTGGAAAACTTCACTCCCCGGGTCATGGCCAGGTTCGGACTGGACTTCGAGAGTCTTCGGGCCCACAAACCTGATCTGATAATGGTCTCCAACACCGGCTATGGGCACAACGGCCCTTGGAGCAACTTTGGTGCCATGGCGTCGGCCCTGGAACCGACCCACGGCACCGGCGCGTTCATGGGATATATGGAAGAGGGCGAGGACGGCCGCTTGACCGAGGGGCAGGTCCCCAACAAGATGGGGAATTCGTATTCTGACTTCATGGCTACTTGGACCGCCCTGGGGTCCCTGATGGCGGCGTTGCTGCGTCGGGCCCGCACTGGCCAAGGACAATGGATCGACTTGGCCATGTATCAGACAGGCGCCACCGTCATCGGCACCGGCCTGCTGGACTATGCCTTCAATGGTAGGCGCACCCTCCGCATCGGCAACCGCCATCCAGTCTGGTCGCCCCACGGCGTATATCCCTGCGAGGGCCAAGACCAATGGGTGGCCATCGCCGCGCGGGATGAAAGCGACTGGCAAGCAGTCTGCCAAGCCATGGGCAAGCCGGAACTAACCTTCGACCCCAGATTCGGCGAGCCAATTACCCGCCGGCAAAATCAAGAAGAATTGGATGCGGTCATCTCGGCCTGGACCTCGGCGCGGACTTCCTTCCAGGTCATGGAAACGCTGCAACAAGCGGGAGCGCCTGCCGGAGCAGTGCTAACGGCCAAGCAGGTCCTAATCGACCCCCAACACCTGGACCGGGGATTTTTTGAGACTGTCCACAACCCTCCGGAATCCGGCCTGCGGGACAAAGGATATGTGGGACGCGGCTGGAGGTTCTCCAAGAACGAGGCGACCATCAGAGGCCCGGCCCCTCTATTGGGCGAGGCCAACGATTATGTCTTGGGCGAATTGCTGGGAGTTGATGACGATAGCCTGAAGAGATTTGCCGCGGATTGGACCATCGGAAATCTTCCTGAAGGCGGCAGCCCGCCGGGAACAGTCCCCCTGGATGAACAAGTAGAACTGGGGTGGATCGCGGAGTACGATGCCGATTATCTTGACCTGTTGCCGCCGGTGTAATGCGGAACGCTTCTTAGGCGGGGTTGATCACACAATTTATGTTGATTTTAATTTCCATGTCTCGACGCTTGACACTTCGGAAAATGAGCTCATATAATTGTGTCGGGAATCTCCGCACACATCCACGTTTCCCATTTAGCGTCCCCTGCATGTCCCTGTTTCCATCGTATGAATTGGCGTACTGATTGGTATGTCCGTTGGGGCGGCGGTTTGGCAGATTGAACACTCTCCCCAGCACCTATTAACACCCATTTTTTGCGTAGGCAGATGCCGACAAAATTTATCTTCGTAACCGGGGGAGTTGTCAGTTCACTTGGCAAAGGGATCAGCGTCGCATCCATCGGACGCATCCTGAAAAGCCGGGGACTCACCGTCTCCGTCATTAAGCTGGACCCTTACCTCAACGTTGACCCCGGGACAATGTCCCCCTACCAACACGGCGAAGTCTTTGTGACCCGAGACGGCGGTGAGACAGACCTTGATCTGGGGCACTACGAAAGATTTATCGACGTTGAACTAACCCGGACCTCCAACCTCACCGCTGGAGAGGTTTATCTCAACCTGATAGCCAAGGAACGGCGTGGCGACTTTCTGGGCGGCACCATCCAAACGGTGCCCCACGTCACCAACGCCATCAAAGACCGGGTAATAGCCCTGGCCGCCGAATCGGGCGCCGATGTGATTATCACCGAGGTCGGCGGGACAGTAGGCGACATTGAAGGCCTGCCTTTCTTGGAGGCCATCCGGCAGATGAGGAACGATGTGGGACGGGACAATGTGTTCTACATCCACCTGACCCTGCTTCCTTATATAGCGGCAGCACAAGAATTGAAAACCAAGCCGACCCAACATAGCGTGAAAGAACTACGTTCCATAGGTATCCAGCCCGACGCCATACTTTGCAGAAGCGACTTTCCGGTATCCGAGTCCATCTGCGAAAAGATCTCGGCCTTCTGCGACGTTCCGTTGAACGCCGTGATTCCAGTGGAAACCGTTAACAACGTCTATGAAGTGCCGCTGATGCTCGAGGATGCGGGCTTGGGCGCCATCATGGTGAAATCGCTGGGTCTGCCCAGCAATCCACAAGACTTGACTGAATGGTCGGCCATGATCGGCCGGATGAACGAACCGAAAGAAGGTCTATCCATCGCCTTGGTGGGCAAATACGTTGAATATCCGGATTCCTACATATCGGTGCGCGAGGCCCTGCGCCACGCCGGATTGGACCACACCAGAGACATCGACCTCCAGTGGGTCCATTCTGAAGACATCGAACGGGACGGGCCGGACGTTCATCTGGCCAGCGTCTGCGGAATCGTGGTGCCGGGAGGCTTCGGCCCCCGGGGCGTCGAAGGAATGATTGAGACGGTGCGTTACGCCAGAGAGCATAAGGTGCCCTACCTGGGCCTCTGCCTCGGTCTGCAAGTGATGGTCATTGAGTGGGCCAGAAATGTCTTGGATATAAAAGACGCCAACTCAGAGGAGTTGGTCCCTGAGACCGATAACCCCGTGGTTCACATAATGCCCGACCAAGAGGGCATATCCAGCAAAGGCGGTACCATGCGGTTGGGGGATTACCCCTGCCACCCCCAGGCCCAGACCCTGACAAAAGCAGCCTACGGCGCCGACACCATAATGGAGCGGCACCGCCACCGTTTCGAGCTTAACAATACCTACAGGGAGTCCTTGGAGAATTCTGGACTGATCGTCGGCGGACTCTCCCCCGACGGAAACCTGGTGGAGACCGGCGAAGTAACGGGGCATCCGTTCATGATCGGCACCCAGTACCATCCGGAGTTCAAGTCTCGCCCCAACCGGCCTCATCCTTTATTCAGCCAGTTCATCGGGGCCGCCAAAAAGACCATCCGCGAGGGCGTACAAAGGCCGTTGCCCCTGGATCTGGGTTCCGATTAACGAGGCCATCCCGATGTATCAACCTTCATCATACAACGCTAAACCCCAATCAACCGATCCACGTACCCTCAATGTAATTCAGGTCCAATGAAAAACTCCCAATCAATCGGTCTTTGTACCCCATCCCGATGCGTCGGGAAGGGTTCGTTGAACAAAAACCTCAAGAACCTGTAGGGGCGGTGAAACCTTGAAGCTCTTTTTGGACACGGCCAACATTCAGGAGATTCGCGACGGGGCCCGTCTGGGCGTCATCAGTGGCGTGACGACCAATCCTTCGTTGGCCTCCGCTGAAGGCATCGGAAACTCGGAGAGCTATAAGACCGCGGTGTGCGAGATATCCGACATCGTCGATGGCCCCATCTCCGTGGAAGTCATATCGCTGGACGCCGAAGGAATGATCGCCGAAGGGCGGGACATCGCAAATTGGATACCCAACCCCTGGGTGAAGATTCCCAGTACCATCGATGGGTTCAAAGCGATCTCGGTGCTGTCCAAAGAGGGTATTCAGATAAATCAAACGCTATGTTTCTCGGTGAACCAGGCCATCTTGGGCGCCCAGGCCGGGTCCACCGCCGTCAGCCCGTTCATCGGCCGATTGGACGACATCGGTCTCCAGGGCATCGACTTGATCAAAGACATTGTGACCGTATACAAAGAACATAGCATTGAGACCAAGGTGCTGGCGGCCAGTATCCGCCACACACTGCATTGCACGTTGGCGGCCCAGGCCGGGGCCCACATCGCCACCGTTCCTTATAAGATACTGACCCAGATGGTTGAACATCCCCTTACGACGAGCGGCGTGGCGCGTTTCAAGGCCGATTGGGAGAAGATAGCTAACGCATAGCCGCCGAGCCGCCGTACGGCATCTTAGACAAAATGAATCCTGAATCTAAACCAGCCGGCATACGAAATTAAAGGTCCACAGAATCACGATCCACTGAACCACGGTCCATCTAAAAACCTGGTCCCTTTTTAAATCTACCTATTCGCATCCACGGGACGCCCCTTTTGGAGCGCTTTATATAGGTAAGAGGGGCCACGGTAGGAAAGCCCGAAGGCCAGTGCATGATCAATGACCCTTGTAAGAGGTGAACATGGCTACCACTCAAAAAATGTTAGATGTGTCGGAGATGGGAGCTAAGTCTAAGGAGGAACTCCTTGGGCTGGCCAGCGAAGTCGGATTGAACGACACCACAGCTCTGGCAACTCTGCATAAAGAAGACCTGCTCAGCCGGCTGTTCCAAGCAATTTCAGCCCAACAGGCGCTGGTATCCACCGGAATCCTAGAGATAATGGACGAGGGATACGGCTTCCTGAGGCAGGTTGCCTCCTACCGGGGGTCGGGTGACGTTTACATCTCCCAGTCACAGATTCGGAGGTTCAACTTGCGGAACGGCGACACCGTTACGGGGCAAGTGCGGCCGCCGAAAGAGGGAGAGCGTTATTTTGGACTGGTCCGCGTTGAATTGATCAACGGTATGGAAACCGACCAGGTCCAGAGCCGTTACCGCCCCACCTTCGAACATATGACGCCCATATTCCCTGAGAAACAGGTGATTCTGGAAACATCCAGCTCTGAACTGTCCACCAGGATGGTCGACTTGTTCGCCCCTATCGGCTTAGGCCAACGCGGCCTGATCGTCTCTCCGCCGAAGGCCGGCAAAACCACCATGTTGAAGCAGATCGCCCACGGAGTGCAGGAGAACTGCACTGATGCAACGTTAATGGTGGCCCTCATCGGAGAACGTCCTGAAGAAGTGACCGATATGCGACGGGCCGTTAATGGCGATGTATTCGCGTCCACTTTCGATGAATCGGTTGAGGAACAATGCCGGGTGGCCGAGCTAGCTCTTGAAAGGGCCAAGCGGTTGGTAGAGATGGGTCAAGACGTTATCATCCTATTGGATAGCATTACCCGCCTAACCCGGGCCTACAACCTGGCGGTACCCACCAGCGGGCGGACCCTTTCCGGCGGAATAGATCCGGCAGCCTTGTACCCGCCCAAGAAATTCTTCGGCGGCGCCCGTAACATTGAAGAAGGCGGTAGCCTCACAATCATCGCCACCTGCCTGGTTGATACCGGCAGCCGAATGGACGAGGTAATCTACGAGGAGTTCAAAGGAACCGGCAATATGGAGCTCCACCTGGACCGGCGGTTGGCCGAACGGCGTTACTTCCCGGCCGTCGACATAGTTCGCAGCGGCACCCGCCGCGAAGAACTGCTGTTTAGTGATGCCACGCTAAAGCAGATCGTCTTACTGCGCCGGATGATCAGCCTCATTTCCAACGATGGAGCAGTCAACGCTACTGAGCGAGTGTTAGAGCGGCTGGCTAAGTCGGACAACAACGACGAATTCTTGGCCAACCTAAACAAAGACGCCTAGTCGACGATTTTCCTCATTGACGACGGCTATTAATCGGAAATGAACCTGCTGGGCAGGTCGCGATTTGGCATTCCTTCTCCCAGCTATCGGGCGGTGGTGTGATTGACCATCTTAGAGAGTTCCAAGTAGCCGTCAGAGTTTTTCGCGTAAGGATAGGTCCGATCCTGTAACTCTTTGGTAACTCTATTCAAAGTAAACTCTATACATTAGGTTAGTTCTACTCTAGTGGTACCAGATGCTGTTAGAGGAGAGGCGGCCAATTGGAATCCAATATAGATGCACCTTCACATCCAGCTTCTATATAAAGTAGGTGGTTGAATAATTCTGTCGAATATGGTCGTTGTGCAGACCTTGACAAGCTGAAGTCGATAATGATTAACTTGGTGGGATTCCGCTCAGC
>DCWQ01000031.1:6432-14644 GCA_002328185.1 Dehalococcoidia bacterium UBA2158 | reverse complement strand
TGCCCGCCGTTATTTTTTCCATGCCATCCGTCTTCTTCGGTTATGAGTGGTGACACTCAACCGGCTTCGGGCTATACTGGCCTTGCCTGTCGACCGTGCTTGCAGGCCACCAAAATAGCGGGATATCAACACCTTGAACGACCATATTATTCTTGATCCTACGGCCCCCGTGGCCACGGTAACCTTCAACCGGCCCAGCCAACGTAACGCGATCAGTTTCACCATGTGGCAACAGTTCTCTGGCATGATGAAGAAGCTGGATGCCGACCGCGATGTTCGGGCCGTGGTCATCACCGGCGCCGGCGGTGATGCATTCTCAGCTGGGGCTGACATCCAAGACTTTGACGAACACCGCTCTGATTCAGCCAAAGGCCGGGGCTACAACGATGCCGTTAATGGCGCGTTGAAAACACTCTCCGACATGGCGACGCCCACCATATCGATGATTCGCGGGTTCGCTGTTGGCGGCGGTTGTGAACTGGCAATTGCCACCGACCTGCGCATAGCCAGCGACGATAGCCGTATGGGCATCCCTGTCGGCAAGTTGGGCATCAGCATCGGACACCGGGAGATGCGGGGCCTGGTCAACTTGGTTGGAAAGGGCAACGCCCTCTATATACTGCTCTCGGCCCGCCTGCTTGACGCCCAAGAGTCTCTGCGCATCGGGCTGGTGAACCAGGTGGTCAAACCAGAAGATCTTCAGGAATACACCTACAAGCTGGCGGCGGACATCGCGGGACTCGCGCCTCTGTCTCATGCGGCGAATAAGCTCACCATGCACCAGGTGCAGAACAAGCCCTCTTTAGAGAACCTAACTAAGAGAGAGGCCGATCTACCCCTGACCCAGTTCGACACCAAAGACTACCTGGAGGGCTACCAGGCGTTCTTGGAAAAGCGGCGCCCGAACTTCATCGGCGAATGACCACGGACCTCCCATCTTGCGCTCTACCGGAAGGGACTGTTTGACACCACGTCCAACGAAAATACGGGCTGACCGGTTGGTGTTCGAAAGAGGCTTGGCGGAATCCCGGGAGCAGGCGCAAGCGTTGATTATGGAAGGAGTGGTCTACACACCGGCAGGCCGTGTTCTGAAGGCCGGCTCCACCCTCTCCAACGATGTGGAACTTGAGGTGAAAGGCCGTCTCCCTTTCGTGAGCCGGGGCGGCGTCAAACTTGCCCATGCCCTAGACCAGTTCCAGATCAACGTTTCCGGGCTGACCGCGCTTGATGTGGGAGCGTCCACCGGAGGCTTCACCGACTGCCTCTTGCAGCGTGGCGCAAAGCACGTCTACGCTGTGGACGTGGGCCACGGTCAGATCGACTACGGTCTGAGGCGGGACGACCGGGTGACGATTATGGAGAAGACCAATGCCCGCCATCCCTTCGAACTTCCTGAGCCGGTTGACCTGATGACCATGGATGTTTCGTTCATCTCGATCACGATGGTGATCCCGGAGGCCAGTCGGCACTTAAAACCGGGCGACTATATCGTTTCTCTGGTCAAACCTCAGTTCGAAGCCCCCAAGGACAAAGTGGGCAGAGGAGGCGTGATCAAAGACCCTACAGTCCATGCTGGAGTCCTGGGAAAGACGGTCAATTGGGCTGTCGGGCAAGGGCTTCGAGTCAGAGACATTTGCCGCTCGCCGATACAGGGCGACGCCGGTAACCATGAATTTTTTATCCTGCTGCAAAAACCGTAGAGCTAAGCTTTACCGGAGTTAGGATTTAACAATAGAGAGGAGTAATCTGATGGACGCAAAAGAGATCGCTGAGATTCTCACCGCCAGGGAAAAGACAGTATCAGTAGCCGAGGCTGACACCGCCGGCCTGATTGGCTACATGCTTGGCGCCATCCCCGGGAGTTCCAAGTATTTTCCCGGCGGCGTCATCGCCTACACCGGCGGACTGAAAGAAAAAGTCTTGGGCGTGCCCGACGACGTTGCTCCCACCCACGGCACCGTGAGTGGTGAGATGGCCAAGGGAATGGCAAAAGGGGTACGGGAACTGACCGGCACCGACTACGCCGTTTCCACCACGGGAGTCACGGGCCCCGCCGCCGGAAGGGCCGGACTGCCCATCGGCACATTCTGGATTGGACTATCTGTCAAAGACGGCGAAGACACGGCCATCGAGGTCCACCTTGATGGAGACCGAATGGCTTGCAAGCGGGGAGCGGCCCAGGCAGCCCTAGACCTCCTGGGTAAAGAGCTTAGTTCCTAGCCCAGGCCATTAAAGAGGTTTTAGAGTCTGCTCCGTTTCGCAAGATGCTTCGATCTTGGCCCAGTCGTAGCCCATGGGAATCATCTTGACCTGCCGCCAAGTCTCGGACTGGTCGTGGTAGTGGGGGCTGCCGGGATGCCCGGAACTGCCCAGCGGCACCACCCAAAGGGAGTTCTCCCAGTTGGACGGGTCGTAGGAGTAACGCGCCACCGATAAACTGGTGACGGTTGCCGCCGCCGCCGGAGAGTAGCCGCCCTGCAGTGGGGTGTCTCCGTCGCCGCTGATGGGAATGGCGGGCGGGTCGAGCAGCTCTGCCAGTTCAGGGAATGCGGCTGACAGGTTGTGTTTGGGGCGGGCCTGGTGCACCTTCTCCCATTGCCATTCGTTCATTTCCTCACCCAGCCGCTCAGACAATGTCACGACAGCCTGGGATAACGCCTTGGCAACAGCCGTCGGCCAGGTGTCTCCCTCGCGCAAGAAAGAACAATCGTCTTCGCCGATCATCGCCACCAGCCGGGCCTTCAAGCGGTTGATGAACGAGCCCAGACCCCGGTCAGCGGGATGCCAGGCATCGTATGCCAAGCCCTCGGTCAGGTTGATTTCCAGCACATCTTTCAACAATGCATCCCGCATGGCGCTGTAGATAGTGGGCTGCACCCGGTGCGCATCCATCTTTCCGTCCCAGTCCAACAACAGTTCTTTGGCGGCTTTGCTGGCTGTATCCAGCGGCTCCATCTGCTTGAGCACACCCTGGTAGGCCAGAGCTGGGATGGAGACACGCTGCGCGTGCACTTGGGCCATGTCTTCAGCAGTCGGACGGTTCAAAGATTTCAAGCCCTCGGTCACCCGCTTCACCCTGAATTCCGGTGTGAAATCGATGGCGATGTAATACGGGTAATCGTCGCCCACCGGACGGTTGTTGGCAGTGGCGATATAACCCTCGATTGGATTGATTGAAACAGGCAATTCCTCGAAGGGAATGTCCCCTTCCCACTCGTGCTCCCCAGTCCAACCCGGCACCGGCAGCCATCCGTTGACCCGAGACCGGATGGGGATGCGCCCACGGCAGAGATAGCCCATATCCCCGTGGATGTCGGCAAACAGCAGGTTGTTGCAGGGGTCGACCCAGCCTTCCATACCGTCTACCAGCTCCGGGCTACTCTCGGCCCGCAGCATCTGCCAGAGTATCTCCGGCCAGGTGGATGCCTGCTCAGTTGCGGTGTACTTGAAGGCCAACCCCGACCCCTGGGTAGGGTCGCCGGCTATCACCGGGCCATGCTGGGTCACGGTCACCGTGGTGTGGACGTCGCTGCCGCCCCGGACCTTGATGGTCTCGTCGTGGGTCTCGGCGTCCAGCCACTGGTCCTTATACAGATATTTGCCGTCTTGGAACCGCTCCACGTAGAGGTCCTGGTAGTCGGCGGCGGTGTGAGTGACGCTCCAAGAGACCCGGCCGTTGTGGCCAAAGTGGGGGAACGCGGGCACTCCGGGGAACGACAGGCCCACAACGTCGAACTCGGGACAGGCCACCTGGTTCTGGTAGTACGAGTTTGGCGTGTCCAGGGCACGGTGGGAGTCTCCAGCCAAGATGGGCTTGCCGGTGGCCGTCTCAGCTCCGCCAAGGACCCAACTGTTGCTGCCCGAGTCCATCTCATTCAGGTGGTTCAGCCCGGCTGCGCCCTCGGCCAGTTCCTTCAGGCCTTCGTCCAAGGGACCTGGGGATGTGGAGCCGGGAGGCAGGATCATCAGGTAACCGGGTTCGACACCGGGAAACCACTTACCGGCGGATTCGGGCCCCATCTCGCGTACCATCCGGGCCCGCCAGACTTTTGACTCGAACACGCCCATGGAGATATGGCGCACCTTGTAGGCGATCAGGCCGTCCCAAGGCTGCCAAGGCTCCGACTCCAGTCCGGTGATGCGATATTCCACGGGCAGGGCGTCTCCGCTATGTATGAAGGCGTTCACCCCGGCGGCATAGGCGTCAAAGACCGACTTGGTGTGGGCGTTCATCACTTTGTAGTCGGCCTTGGCGCTGGCCTCCAACCGGAAGCGACGCATCATCTTGTCTTGGGCCACTCCCTGCTCGCCCACGGCCTCGGCCCAGCGGCCCGACCCACGGCGGCGGTCATATTCCATGTGCCACAGCCGGTCCTGGGCTGTCACGAACCCCTGGGCGAAGAAGGCATCCATCTCGGACTCAGCCTTTATGTGGGGGATGCCGTACTGGTCGCGGAAGACCTTGACCGCACCATGCAACCCGGCCAGGTGGACTGTGCCCGTCAGATTGGGGATGGCCGACTTCAAGTCCTGCCCGGTTATAACTTCAGAGATCATGCACGCCTTCTAACCAAGGGAACGAATATGTAAACCCCCGGATATTACCATACGGACAGCCTGGGGATTGACGCCGTTCAGGCGCGGAGCTACCATCCCTGCACCCAGCAATATGACGGAGCAAGGACTGGCCGATGCAGATCACCAAGCACATCTACGCCACCCACATCGAAGAAGATCCCGGCGGCTTCGGGGCCATGCACCCCGGCGGCACCCATATCTATTTCGTGGGCAACCCCAACGACCACATGGTGATGGTCGACTCAGGCGAGCCGTACCGCTCTTGGACGAAGCAGATATCTGATTTCCACGCCGAGTTGGGCAAACCTCTCATCTCCGCCATCCTGATCACCCACGGCCACGGCGACCACATCGGAGGGCTGGACCGGCTCCAAGAGCAGTTCGGCTGTGTTGTGCGCTGCCACCCTAAGCTTGAACCAACGCTCACCCACCGGCTGGGCCAGGGCAATGTGGAAAAGCTTCGCTCCAGGGAGTCAGTGCCCACGGGCGGCGGAGCTAAACTTCGGGCCTATTTCACGCCGGGTCATGAAGAGGATCACGTCTCCTATTACATGGCAGATGGGAAGGTCGTCTTCAGCGGCGATACCATACTGGGCAACTCTTCTTCCAGTGTGCGCAACCTGAAGCAGTACATGGCCTCCCTGGAAACCTTGGCCGGACTCAAGCCCGACATTCTCTGCCCCGGTCACGGCGAGATAATCAAGAACGGCACGGCTCGCGTCGAAGGCTACATTCGCCACCGCACCGAACGGGAAAACCAGGTGCTGGCGGCCCTGGCCAAGGGAGTGGAATCGGTGGACGATATCGTTACCGCCGTATACTCCAGGAACCTGCGCCGTAACCTGCGCAGTGCCGCCGCCCGAAATGTGCGAACCCACCTGGCCAAGCTGAAAGAAGAGGGCCGGGTCACCGAGTCCGCGGCCACCTACACGGTAGCCAAGAGCTGAGGCAGATGCAGTTCCGAATGGGCAACGCAGGACCCAGCGCAGGGATCGGTTGCGGTGGAATTGTGTTCATCCTCGGTCTGATATTGGTCTCACCGGTGGGCGAATGGCTGATCAAAGGGATCGGTTGGCTGCTTATAATCATGGGCGTGTTCATCCTAGCCAGCGCGATCTACCTTTGGATGAAAGGTCCCAGACAAAAAGGCCCATTCGTCTAGGTCAAACACAGGGCCGCAGAATTCGTACGTAGGGGCAGGTTTCTAACCTGATTTTTTTCTGCGCGAGAACGCTTGCCCAGATGCAGAAGTCACTGCAGAGCGTCAGGGCGGGTTGGAAACTCGCTCCTACGTCTCGCCGGCCTTTTTGTCTGACTATTGAGTACGCTTAGTCGGACCGCTCGAGCAACTCTATCCTTACGTCCCCGGGGGCGCGGACGAAGGCGATGCGCAGGCCCGGCCGCAGGTCCTTGGGCTCCATAGAGAACTCGGCGCCCTTGGCCTTGAGGTCGGCGGCGGCTGCGTCCAGGTTCTCCACCCGTAGTCCAAAGTGGTCCAGCCCCACGTAAGGGTCGACCGGCCCGGCTGGGGTGGACGTCTCTGCCTGGGCGATGAAGACGACTAGCCCGTTGATGTCGATGTCGACCCTGGACTGGCCGTCGGACTGGACGCTCTCTTTGATCTCGGCCCCGAACATTTTGTTGAAGTACCGGGCCGTCTCAATCGGCTCCCGGCTCCTCAGATGTATGTGGTCGTAGCTGTAGGTAACCATTATCTAGCTATCCCGTATGCGATTGCCTGGACCTGAGCATCCTCATCGTCCCGCATCCGCTGGGCCAAGGCCATGAGCAGGCCGCCCATGGTGCTCTCCGACCAAAACCACTCGTGGATCTCGCGGTCTGAGCCGTCGGGACGTTGGACCATCCTGGCCTCGTAGTAGAAGGCCTTGAGGTCGTCCACGCAGTAACGGATGAACTGAGGAACGGTGAACTCGGCGGGCCTTTCTTTCATGTCGGACACTTCACCGTTGATGTAATCCTCGAAAAACCGGACGATCGCCCGGAACCGCCGCTGGGGAATCTTGCTCAGCCCAACCGATGTGCGGTTCTTGTGGGCTTTGGTCCACTGCTCATAGTAAGCCCGCAGAGCGGTGAGCTCGTCGGCGGCGTTCAAGCCCTTCTCTTGAGACTCGTTGGTGGTCTCAGACCCCTGCATCAGGATGTCGGGGATCATATCGCCAGGCAGCGACTCCAATACCGGACCCTCGTTACGGTCCAGAAGGTCGAAAGTGTGTTGCAACACCTTGTGCTGGTATTCCGCGTCGTCGGCCTCGCCAAGTGCGTTGCCGAAAAAGAAGGGCACGGCCAACATCCGGGGAGGCTTAACCCGCTGGGCATGCTCCTCGATCAGGACTATGCCGGTGGTGGACATACCAGCCTCTTCGAAGATACGCGCTAACACGCTTACAGCGTGGGAGCAGAGGGGTCAAGTGGGAGTCAGTAGCACTACTTCAACGCCCTCGTCTTTCAGCCGCTTGGCGACCTCGGGCCCGGTCTTTTCGATGACTCCCGTGACGTCCCGCAGGGCGCCCATGAACGAGTAGTAGTTGTCCGACAACGACCCAATCTTGTTCTGGTCGACGAGCTCTTGGAGGCGGTCGATGGGGAACGTGACGTTCAGGTCACGGTAGATGCCGGTATGGTCGAACCCGATGCTGGCGTGGCTTTGGAGGATATCGCCGGCTTTGGAGCTACGGGGAATGACCCGGAAAGAGGAGTCGCCGCTATGATTGAAAGGCTTGTCGGTGCGCAGGTGCAGTCCGGCCGAAGTGACCAGGGCCACTTTGCTTTCCGATAGCTTCTTGGCCATGGGAGTCCACGGCGTGTCGTCGTGCTCGACGCACGGGAACATCTGCATGGACTTTCGTTGTATCTCGCTTAGTACCGATAGTTTGGGCATGGAATCTCCGTAATCAGTGTCTAACTTTAATTCCAGCGTAGATTGCCCTAAAAGTAGGCCCTTCTCCAGTCGATGTCAAGCTAGTTAGGGAGCGCCCAGGCACGGCCATCTGCGTTTTCACTGGACGGCCGTTATAATGGGCGCCAGACCGATCACCCGGACACCCGGAGACACGGAATATCCAATGGCCGCAACCATCGTCATAGCTGGAGTGCGCAGTGGGGTGGGCAAGACCACCATCGCCACCGGCATCATGGGCGCCTTGACCCGTCGTGGCCTGAAGGTTCAGCCCTTCAAGGCCGGGCCCGACTACATCGACCCTTCCTACCACAAGCTGGCCTGTGGCGTGCCCAGCCGAAACCTGGACACCTGGCTCTGCGACCACCCCACAGTGCTGGAATTATTCCAGCGGGCCGGCGCCGGCCGAGATATCTCCGTGGTGGAAGGTGTCATGGGTGTCTTCGACGGGCATTCCAGCCTGACCGAAGAGGGCTCGACCGCCCAACTGGCCAAGCTGCTGGGCGCTCCGGTGATTCTCATCGCCGACGCCGCCAAGGTCGCCCGTAGCGTGGCGGCCGAGGTGCTGGGCTTCCATAAGTTCGACCCTGACTTAAACGTGGCCGGCGTGATTCTGAACGGCGTGGGCAGCGACCGCCACCTGGAGTTCTGCAAGCCTCAGATAGAAGAGACCACCGGCCTGCCGGTGCTTGGCTACCTGCCCCGGAAGGAAGAATT
>DCWQ01000031.1:0-6022 GCA_002328185.1 Dehalococcoidia bacterium UBA2158 | reverse complement strand
AACCAGATCGAAGCAACCATGGACGTGCCTGCTATATTGAAACTGGCCCAATCGGCAAACACGCCCAAGGCTACCCCGGTCGTCTACCCGGAGGAAGCCCTACCTGCTCGGACCGCCATTGCGGTGGCCCAAGACATGGCCTTCAATTTCTATTACCAGGATTCCCTCGACTTGCTTTCCGCTTGGGGCGCGGAGATTGTCCCATTCAGCCCATTGGACGATGAAAAGTTGCCGCCTGGAGTCGGCGGTATATACCTGGGCGGAGGGTTCCCCGAATTGTTCGCCGACCAACTCTCGCAGAACGTACCGATGCACGAGTCCATACGCCAGGCGGTGGCCAAGGGCGTGCCGGTCTACGCGGAATGCGGCGGCTTGATGTACCTGGGCAAGAGCTTGTCGGACCTGGAAGGCGTGACCCATCCCATGATCGGGATAATTCCTGCCGAGTCGGCCATGTCCCGGAGCCGACTGACCCTGGGTTACCGTGAGGTCGAATCGTGCTCCAACAGCCCGGTGCTGCTCAAGGGACAGCGAGTCCGGGGCCACGAGTTCCATTGGTCCATGCTGGTTCAGCAGCCAGCGGCCGGGGAATCGGTCTACAAAGTGGTTGACCAGGACAACCGGCCCGACGGATTCCGCACCGGCAATGTTTGGGCCTCATACGTACACATACATCTGGGCAGCCGCCCGGGCCTGGCGTCCAGATTCGTAGAGACATGCACGGCAGCGAAAGTTTGATTAAAACCGGCTTGGCCGGTCAGGATAAAACATGAGCACAGACACGCCGTCAGAACAGAACGCCCAAGCGGAACCCGGCCCTCAGTCAGTCACGGGGCCGCGGATCGACAAGGGTCTAGTCATCGTCAATACCGGCAAAGGCAAGGGCAAAACGACTGCGGCTATGGGCGTGTTGGTCCGTGCCTGGGGCCGGGGCATGAAGGTCATCATGTTCCAGTTCATTAAGCACTCCACCGCCAACTTTGGCGAGCAGCGCGCCGCCCATAAGATGGGCATCGAGATGCGGGCCATGGGCGACGGCTTCACCTGGCGCTCCAAAGACCTGGACCAGTCGGCCGACCTGGCGCGGGCGCAATGGGAAGACGTCAAAACCGTGGTCGCGGAAGGGGGATATGACGTCGTGGTGCTGGACGAATTCACCTACCCCATGCACTACGGGTGGATCGACACCAGCGACGTAATCGAAGTCTTGAAAGCCCGCCCCGAGATGCAACACGTCATAATCACCGGAAGAAACGCGCCGGACGACTTAGTAGAATACGCCGACCTCGTCACCGAGATGAACGTCATCAAGCACCCCTACCAACAGGGGATCAAGGCCCAACCAGGCATAGAATTTTAGTCATCCCGATCTCAATCGGGACCGAGAGAGGCTAAATGTCAATATCAGACCTGATCGACCGGACAATCAAGGAGATCGCGCCCCTGGACGAGACGGCGATGGCCGCCGCCAGGGCCAGGCAGGACCAACTGACCAAACCGTTGGGCAGTCTGGGCCGTTTGGAAGAGCTTTCTATACAGCTTGCTGGGATCTTCGGTGAGGCCACGCCGGCCATCCGTAAAAAGACGGTCATCCTGGCTGCCGGTGACCACGGCGTGGTGGCCGAGGGCGTCAGCGCCTACCCACAGGACGTCACACCGGCCATGGTGATGAATTTTCTGGGCGGTGGCGCGGCCATCAACGTGCTCTCTACCCACGCCGGGGCCGACATCATCGTCCTGGACGCCGGGGTTGCAGCGGACTTGCCGCCTCACCCGTCTCTACGTTCGGTGAAGGTCGGCCGGGGCACCGACAACATCGCCGTCGGACCGGCTATGACCCGCGAGCAGGCTATCAGGTGCTTGGAGACGGGCATCGAGACCGCGCGGGAGCAGATTGCGGCAGGCTTTGACCTTCTTGCCTGCGGCGACATGGGCATTGGCAACACCACCCCGTCCAGCGCCATCACATCAGTCGTTATCGGCGCTGACACGGGCATCACGACCGGGCGAGGCACCGGCTTGGACGACGCCGGGTTGGCCCATAAAACATCGGTGGTCCAGCGTGCGATCGACGTGAATAAGCCGGACTCCAAGGACGGCTTGGACATCCTGATGAAAGTCGGCGGGTTCGAGATTGGCGTGCTGGCCGGAGTGTTCTTGGGGGCAGCGGCCGGAAAGCGGCCAGTGGTGGTCGATGGCTTCATATCCGGGGCGGCGGCGCTCATCGCCCATGCCATAGCACCCGAGGCCGGGCAGCGTTTCATCGCTTCCCACCAGTCAGTGGAACCCGGACACCGCCTCGCCCTCAGCCACATGGGCCTGGAGCCCCTTCTGGACATGGGCATGCGGCTGGGCGAGGGCTCAGGCGCAGCCCTGTCGATGCATATCATCGAAGCAGCCGCCAGGTGCCTCTCCGACATGACCACCTTCGCCGAAGCGGGGGTATCCGAGAAGATAGAAGACGATGGCCAAGAGGCCGCCTCCTGATCACCTTCTGGCTCAATCCCCTCCGGCTGGCCGTGAGTTTCCTCACCATCTTCCCTGTATCGCGCGGTCTGGACCGTGGGCCCATGGACCTAAGCAATTCCAGGGCCTTCTACCCGGCCGTCGGCCTTGTGATGGGCCTGCTCTTGGTCGGGATTGAAGCTGGCTCCAGCGAGATTTTCTCCGAGCCCATGACCGCCGCGTTCCTGGTGGCCACCATGGTAATCATCACCAGGGCCCTCCACCTGGACGGGCTCATGGACGTCTGCGACGGCGTGTTCGGTGGGTTCACCCCGGAAAGACGCCTCGAAATTATGCGCGACTCCCAAGTGGGAGCATTCGGCGTGGTCGGCGGCGTGGCGGTGCTATTGCTGAAATACGGGGCGCTACTCTCCCTGCTGACCATGTCTGAGCCGGGCAAAGAATGGGCGTTGCTGCTCTTCCCGGCCATCTCCCGCTGGACCATGGTGGTGCTGCTGGGTGCCTTCCCATACGTCCGTAGCCAGGGTCTGGGATCGCCCTTTCACAGCGGCTGCGCCAAGACCGCAACAACCATCGCCGGTTTGTCTGCGCTGGCGGCGTCCTTTCTGCTGGGGGGATTCGCCGGACTGGGTATCTTCTTTGGAGCGATAGCTTTTGCTTGGTTGATGGGATGGGCCATGGCCAAGTCCCTCGGTGGACTCACCGGCGACACCTACGGCGCAACCAATGAGTTAATTGAGATGGCAGTGATAGTCGCCGCAACAGCCCTGGCTGCCCAGGAATGGCTGGAGCCGCTGCCAGACCTGCTGGACCGGTTTTGATATTTTCCGGGACTGACGATTTGACCGTCCTAGCGCTGGCTGTGCTGCTGGACCTGGCCCTGGGCGAACCGCCCATCCGGTTTCATCCAACGGTCTGGATGGGCCGCCATATATCGTTCGTTACAAAATGGGCGCCGAAGAAGGGTTTCATCGGCTTGATGGTGGGCCTGTCCATCGCCATTACCCTACCGGCGATCTGGGGAACTGGGGCTTATTTCCTATCGTTCTGGCTGCAAGGCTTCCACCCCATCATCTATATCCTGGTGGGGTCTGCCCTGCTGAAGTCGACATTCTCGGTGCGGCTGCTGCACAAAGAAGCGGTCTTGGTCCGAGGCCACTTGGAGCGGGGAGACATGGAGCAGGTGCGGGACCGGATGCCATCGCTGGTCAGCCGCGACCCGTCCAGCCTTACCGCCGAGCAGGCCACTGCGGCGACGGTGGAGTCGGTCTCCGAAAACATCAATGACAGCTTCCTGGCCCCCTGGATATTCTTCGCGTTATTCGGACTGCCGGGAGCCTTCGCCTACCGCATGATTAATACGTTGGACAGTATGATAGGCTACCGGGGAGTCTACGAGCGCCTGGGCAAGGCATCCGCCAAATTGGATGACCTGGTGAACTTGATTCCGGCCCGGCTGGCGGGCTTATTGTTGGTAGCTGCCAGCGGATTTCTGCCGGGCCAGCGTATGTCTCGGGCCTGGAGCATCATGTGGCGGCACCATGGCCGCACCCCGAGCCCCAACGCTGGCTGGACAATGAGCGGCATGGCCGGGGCACTGGGCATTCAACTTCAGAAAGTAGACCCAGACGTCGGCTACACTCTGGGAGAACCAGACCGACCCATCGAGCCGTCAGATATAAGCCGTGCCGCCCAGTCCATGTACATGGTGGGGTTCTTTGGCCTGATAATGGCGTTGGCCATCATTTACATCCGAGGCAGCATTATCTAAAGGCAACCGTCTTTGATGTCAAACCCACCACAAGAAAACAAGGCGAGCCACCGGCCAGTGCATGGGAGTATCAATCTTCGTGAGGTCCGGGCTCTTGGGCTGAAGCCGGAAGACCTGCTGGATTTCAGCGCCAGTATCAGCCCCATCGGTCCGCCCGAAGGGGTTTGGGAGGCCATGCGGAGCATCGACCTGAGTGCCTACCCAGACCCCGATTGCCTGGAATTGCGTGAGGCCATTTGCCGCCACCTCTCAACATCTTCCCGGGAGCTGACGATGGACCGGGTGTTGGTGGGCAACGGCTCCACAGAGGTATTCCATCTGCTCACTCGCGTCTACCTTTCCAACAACGGCACCGCACTATTAATGACGCCGACCTACGGCGAGTACGACGGCGCTTGCCGCTTGGCCGGGGCCCAGATACTGAACCTCGAGGCCGATCTCTCCGGAGATTTCCGGTGGAACATCACTGCTGCCGCCAACCTAATCGGCGCCAAGAAACCGGAACTGATCATCGTTTGCAATCCTAACAACCCCACCGGGGTCTACCTAAGCCGCGCCGAAGTGGAGACCCTGGCCGACGCCGCCAAAGATACGGGCAGCTTGCTGGTGGTGGATGAAGCCTACCTATCCTTTGTCGAAGAGCCGTGGGACTCACTGGCGCTGTTGGACCGGCCCGAGGTAATGTTGGTACGTTCCATGACCAAGGACTACGCCCAGACCGCCCTCCGGCTGGGTTACGCTCTGGCATCCGAAGACGTGGTCTCCCGGCTGCGGGAGTACCAGCCCGACTGGAGCGTCAACAGCCTGGCCCAGAAGGCCGGCGTGTCCGCTCTGGAAGACGCCGGTTATCTCCCCAGGGCTAGAAAAGCGGTGTTCGACGCCAAAGATTACCTGGCCAAAGAACTGATAGCGTTGGGACTGGAGATCCCCCATTCCGAGGCCAACTTCATCTTGGTAAAGATCGGGGACGCCGCCAAGTGGCGGTCGATGCTCTTGGCCAAGGGCATGGTGGTCCGGGACTGCACTTCGTTCGGCCTGCCCCAGTACATCCGGTTGGGGGTCAGGACTATGGCCGACTGCCAACGCCTGGCGGCGGCCATGGCTGAAGTTGCCCAGACCGCCCTTGCTGATTGACGGCCCGGCCATTAGAATCAAAACCAACAAATCAACTAGTCCGATATGTCGATAGGAGTCACCCTGCATGGCTACTACAAGCACTGGAAAGATCATCGGCGATAGCCGGTTCAACGAAACTTTTGGCCCGCCATCCGAACGCGCCGTTGTCAAGCTGAAGACCCACATGCCTCCATTTGTTCAAGAATTTATCCAAGCCGCTCCGTTCGCTATTATGGCAACCACCGACGGTGAAGGTCGATGCGACGCGTCCCCCAAGGGCGGCAAGCCCGGCTTCGTCAAAGTGATCGACGAGAAGCACCTGTTGTTCCCTGACGTGGCCGGCAACAGATTGTTTCAGTCCTACCAAAACATCGACGACAATCCCTACATCGGTTTGATCTTCTTGATACCCGGCATCAATGAGACCGTCCGGGTCAACGGTAAGGTCACCATAGTCAGCAAGGAAGACCTGGAAGCTCGCAATGTTGAGGTCTCTCTATATGAGACCGACGACCGGTCTAAGCACTTGCAGGGAATGCTGATCGAAGTTGAAGAGGCCTACACCCACTGCCCTCGCGCTCTCAATTTCTCCCACTTGTGGGATGCCGGAGAGATCGCCAAGAACAAAGAAACATCCCCTCTTCCCGTCCGGACAGACGAGAACTATTT
>DCWQ01000026.1:2939-4365 GCA_002328185.1 Dehalococcoidia bacterium UBA2158 | reverse complement strand
GGTAGCTACTGCAACGGCACTGTTGGCTAAATTAGGCGCCGTGGTTGAGGAAGTCTCTATTCCATTGACTGCCCACGCCAATTCTATTGGTTCGGTCTTGTTGAACACGGAGCCAGCGTCCAACCTTGGGGAATGGATCCGGGAGCGACTCCAGGATTTCGGTCACGACAACAGAATCGGACTTTTGACTGGCAGCATCATCCCGGCCCAAGTCTATTACAAAGCTCAGAAATTGCGGACTATGCTCCGGCAACAGGTACTTGATGCATTGGAGAGGTATGATGTTCTGGTAATGCCAACATCGGGCAAAGTGGCTCCCGAACTGCAAGATGACCCGGTAGTAACAAGCAAAGAGACAACCTCCCGGTTACCTTTCATGCGCACCAACAGCTTCAACCTATCAAGCACACCGGCTATTTCCGTGCCCTGCGGATTTGGAGCCCAAGGATTACCCGTCGGCCTACAGATTGCTGGCCGGCCAGGGAGCGAGGCCACCATTTTAAACGTTGCCTACACCTACGAGAAAGCCACAACCTGGCACACCATGAAGCCAACCAACGCATAATCGTATTTCGCAGGGTTATCTACTCGCAGCCCGCTTTGACCTCACTAACCACACCCCCACCGTCACAGTACCCCACCCTCTATGGCTTCCCGATAGAGCGTGTCTCTGAAACAAGAGAAGCCCCATCTTTTGAGGGGGCTTGTGTTTACTGGAATAAGTCAAGACTGGGTTATGCGTTCAGGGGCCGGAGGCTGTTCCAACAATTCCAGCCAGTTACCGTCTGGATCCTCCATGTAGCAACCTTTTTGAGCCATGGGATAGACGGCATTGGGTCGGGTAACCGGCGGGCTCACAAACCTTACCCCTTTACTAGATAGCTCTTCGTAGAATCCATCTAAGTTGTCTACGATTACTCCGAGATGTGAGGCACCAATGTTGTTGCGATTCGGTAGTGGAGCTGCATTACCGCGTGGATTCAAATACTCTATTAACTCCACCGAATGTTTCATGTCCCCAAGCCCCAAGTAAATGATGTGTAACTTAGCGTCTGCGTACCCGACCAACTCAGAAATGAATTCCCCTTCGAGAATCTGGTCACGTTCTATTTCGAGCCCTAGCTGGTCGCGGTAGAAGATCAAAGAACGCTCCATGTCGCTGACTACGAATCCGGTATGGTTCATCCATTCGACATTCATTTATGTGGCTCCTTATTTTGGGAATGCATCACCCTCTCCTCGGCTTGGGAGATCATCCGCGATTTCAAGGGTAGGACTTACCAAGGCACTCGGCAAGCATACCTCCACCGTCACCAGTACCCACCCCCGGTGGCTTCCCGATGGGGGTGTCACTGGAACGAGAAGCTACTGACTAAGAGTAAGTTGATTTTCGTACACAGGCGTACACGCAGTCCACCGGAGACAC
>DCWQ01000026.1:0-2543 GCA_002328185.1 Dehalococcoidia bacterium UBA2158 | reverse complement strand
GCTAGAGAGTGGGAAAGTTAGTCCTGTAACTCCCTAACCGGCATGATGTCGCATTTGGCCCAACTAAGCGCTGGGTTTAGGAAGTCGTATAGTTTATTTATATCGTCCGCTTCTACCACATAGATCGTAGTATGTTGTGCTCTCCCACCTAGGGCAAGCACTAGTTTTACCCCTGCTTTTGCCGCCCCGTCTGCCGTTATCCGCTTCTCTGGCGTGTTGTTTACGACAGGGCAATTTTCTGGGCTGTGATCGATAGTTACATGGAATAACATATACCAACCTCCTCAAGATGGAAAAGCAGTCCTGATTAGACCGCCTGTCGGACGATTCTACACTGAGAGAATTTCCCATCTCTCTTTGTGTAAAGAGCCATCAATACGCCATCTCCCAAGGTGCCCGTCGCACGGTGGTAGGTGACGGCTACCTCATCGTTGTCATACAGCACTTCCAGATTATCCATAACCGTCTGGTTCCCACCAGCGGCAGTCCAATCCAGCGCCTCTTGTTTGCCTATATCACGTATTGTGGACACGAACCTGAAATCGTCGGTGAAGAACTCTGCCAGCTGACTAGAGTCCCTTTTTTCGAATCCTTCGTTCCATGTCTTGAACACTTCAGAAACTGAAACCATTAATATCACCCCCGATCAGCAAGATGGCGGGGCTTTACTACAGTGACTCATAATCATCAAATCCTGATATTCCAGAAATGACCGTCCAAAGTTCCGAACTAAGTTCGGTGATACAGAGGATAGGTAGCGCATGGCGGTAGTCTACACGGTTAACCAAATGTGTAAAATATCGCGCATGAGAATACGGCCCATAGCATTTACGGCGTCGCCAGATGAACATTACGTGTACAGAGGGGACGCGCGTTGTGTTATCTGCAGTGTGGCGGCCGAAGGGGAGTTACCGGTAGGGTCTGGGAACATACCATGGCTCGAGTAACTAGTTCCGGAGGCCGCCTGCGAGGAGTCTACCCCGGTTGGTGGGTGCTGGCGGCATGCTGTTTTTTGGCGCTTCTCCCTGGGGCCATCTTCTCTTACGGTTTTCCGGTCTTCTACCTGCCGATCCAACACGACCTGATGCTTAGCAGCACCAGGACTTCGTTAATCTTCGCTCTGTCCAGGGGCGAGGCGGGTATCGGCGGGCCGCTGGTCGGTTGGCTGGTGGACCGGTTCGACTCCCGTCCCATCGTCATGATCAGCGGTCTCATGGCCGGGGTGGGGCTAATCATACTGTCAGGTGTGGATAACTACTGGGCATTCTTGTTCGTCTACGTTGGGTTGGTGTCGGTCGGCAACAACACTGGCTTCGGCCAGACCTTCTTGGCAGTAATGAACCGCTGGTTCGTCCGTCGGCGGGCCGTTGGGATGACAGCGGTGATTACCTGCTACACGGCGGGTGGGGCGATCTTGGTGCCGCTGCTCTCTCGGGGTGTCGAAGCGCTGGGTTGGCGCGACGTGATGCTGTACTCGGGCATCTTCGTCGCTGTAGTCGTGGTCCCGATGTCGATGCTAATCCGTCGTTCTCCCGAGGCATTCGGAATCAGCCTGGAGGAAGCAGGGGAGGCGGTGACGCCGAGTTCAACCGATGGCGCAAACGGCGAGCAGAACACTGCCCGGGATTACTCGGTGAAGGAGGCGCTAAAGACCCCGACTTATTGGTTCATTTTGTGGGGGAGTACATTCCGAATCACTGTGACCGGCGGCATCTTGGTACATGGCATACCCATCATGGTATGGAAAGGGGCGTCGGAGCAGGCGGGCGCCGATTTCGTGGCAATGCTGTTCTTCATCTCCATACCGACGCGGTTCCTCATCGGGATCTCTGGGGTCAAGCTATCAAGCCGCTGGATCTTGACCTCCGGTATGGCAGCCGGAGCCCTGTCACTGGCCGCGCTGACCTACGTTGAGGGCACCATGATCATCTACCTATTCGTGGTGGGAATTGCACTGTTGGAGGGAGCGGCGACTCTTAATTGGGTGATGGTCGGGGACATTTTTGGGCGGCGCAACTTCGCCACCCTTACCGGAATCATCTCCATCTTCTACAGCACCGGCATGATGCTCTCGCCGCTGTTTCTAGGATGGGTCTTTGACAAAACCGGCGGCTACACCTGGTCACTTCTAATCCTAACAGCCCTTTACGCAGCCAGCGCCTGCATGTTTGCGATAGCAAGGCCGCCGAGGGCGAGAGAGGGCGAGACATGGGCGCGGAATTGAAGCTGAGGGAGACATCGCATATTTGGGCGACGAAACTGTCGCCAACTGGAGGTTCTTCCCTGATGTGTACCGTTGTACACACGACCCAGTGATGCCCGTGGTCCCCACTCCCCACCGACAATCATTTATTGCGTGGCTCGGGCGACTCTCCAATAGATAAATTTGCCGTCGCTCTTTACTTCTGGAACACATCGCTTGGCCAGTGCTTCCCGAACTTGTAGGGTTAGTATCGTGACCGCTACCTCGGCATTCTCATACAAGACTTCATTGCAATTACTGTCCAAAGTTCCAGGCTGAGTTCCACGTTCCCGAAGAAGCC
>DCWQ01000069.1:2342-2773 GCA_002328185.1 Dehalococcoidia bacterium UBA2158 | reverse complement strand
TTGCTGGTTGCCAACATATTGCTTTTACCGATATAGTTACGTTCCTATTATCAATAACTACGCTTTTCGTTGACACGTAGACTTTAATAAATTATATTCCCTCGGGGTGGTATTGCGGACATGCGATATGACTTTGCGGGAGGCCTGCGTCAGGACGGTTGACAGGTTGGGTTTGATGTGGAATCGGCGGTTAATCCCGTGGCAAGGTTGGCGTGATCCGCGCATATGAGCCTCGATCGCCCCGGTCATCGAAGGGCGTGGGTCTCCAACACTTTCATACGAGGAGGTCCGACAATGCATTACCGTTGGCCCGGAAGTCCACGAGCAATCCTACTCACCTTCGCGACCTTGCTTTTGACGTTCGTCTTGGCCTGCGGAGCGTCAGCCACGGCAACACCGCAACCAACCAATACCCCCTTACCCGCGGCTAC
>DCWQ01000069.1:0-2023 GCA_002328185.1 Dehalococcoidia bacterium UBA2158 | reverse complement strand
CCCGCGGCTACTACGGGACCCGCCCCCACCACCGCCCCAGCGGCAACAATGGCGCCAGCACCCACGGCCACCCCGATGCCGACCTCAACCACCGCGCCCGCACCGGCCAAGCCAAGGGGCACCCTGAACATGGCGTCGCCGGAGACGGGCACATTTGAAGCGCACCCCAAGTTAACTTCCTCTCCCCGAATATCGGTGACAAACACAACCGTCGGGGAAGGGATATTCTTGATCCAGCAAGACCTGTCGGCCGGCCCTATGCTGGCCGAGTCGTGGAGCGTCTCCGAGGACTTCTTGACTTGGACCTTCAATATGCGTAAAGGGGTCCAGTTCCACAAGGGCTACGGGGAGATGACCGCCGAAGACTTCGTCTACTCCCAAAACCAGCTCTTCGAAGGCGCCAAGCACGCCAGAGCCAAAAGAATAGGGGACTTCTGGAACCACCCCGATGGCTCCGTGGAGTTCCCGGACACCTACACCGTCAAAGTGAACACGGGCGAACCCTGGGTGGATGGCCAAGTGTTCGAGTGGATGGCAAACCAGGGAGGGGCCAGTTCCTGGGTGGTCAGCAAGAAGCAGTCCGAGGAATTGGGCGTTGAGGCCGCCAGTAAAGATATCGCCGCCACCGGACCCTGGGAGATAGTGGAGCACCAGAGTGCAGCGTTCTGGAGGATGGATGCCGTTGAGGATCACTGGCGCCATACCCCTTATTTCGCCGAGTTGGTCCTCTGGTCGATCCCGGAGGAGTCGAGCCGGATAGCGGGCTTCCAGACCGGCAACCTGGACACCTTTGAGATGGACTTCGACAGCATACCCGTGGTAGAGAAAGTTCCAGGGGCCAGGCTAATGTCGGTGAACAATGCCGGCCAGGCTGGACTGAACATGTACGGTCAGACCTACACCAGAGTGGGCACGCCAGACCAATCCCCTAGCTATGACCCGGACCTGGCCTGGGTGTCCGGCAACCTCGACCCAGCCTCTGAGGAGTGGGAAAAGGCCACAAAGGTCCGCAAGGCCATGGCCATCGCCGTCGACCGCCAGGCCATCGTGGACACCATACTGCGAGGCTTCGGGAGACCTCTGGTCCTGAGGGACTGGGCCGGCTACGAGAGTCGGATCCCGGAGCGGTGGAAGCATGATTTTGACCCGGACCGGGCCCGGGAGTTGCTGGTCGAGGCCGGCTACCCCGATGGCTTCTCCATAACCCTTACCCCGGCCATCCGGGGCGCCCCGGGCGAAGTGGAGGCCTGCCAAGCGGTGGCCCAGATGTGGCGCGACGTGGGCATTGACGTGAAGGAACAGAACGTCCCCTACGCTACCATCCGTCCCACCTTCATATCCCGGTCATACCAAGGGGTCACCTGCCACTCCGTCGCCATACGGTTGGTGGTGTCCGTCGGCGCCGGCAACTACCATGACGACTCAACATTCAGCTACGGCACCCATCACCCCATGCTGGATGACCTCGTCTCCGCCGCCACCAGCGAGATGAACCCGTTGGAGCGGGCGCAGCGCGAGGTCGAGATCTACGACTTTATGTACGATAACGTAATGGCGTTCGGCCTGTATTCCTACGACGCCGTATGGCCGGTGGGTCCAAACATTGAGAAATGGGAGCCGGACGGTTATGGGAACCTGCTAAAGGTTTCAGGATACCAGTTCATTCGGCCCAAGGAGTGATTCGCGGAGTCCTCAAAGGCACTACAAGAACCACATCAAGCGCGGCGACCTGAAGCAACTGACGGCTTCGATTGGATCGAGCCCCGCCGGTGGAGGCCGGTTTCAGATCCTAGCAATACCGGGCTGGCAACCGAACCAGAAGGGCCCCAGGGAAGAACCTGGGGCCCTTCTCTGTGTGCCAGGCATGTCATGCATCTAGGAGGTGAAAGTCCTCTGCGGGCCGTGCGTCCCGGCGTCAGCGGCGAAGGCGGAACCGGGACTGCGGCGTACGAGGAGCAGCAAAGGCCCACGGCGTCCGAACGGAAACGAGCCTTGCCGGAGAGTGTAAAGGGCGGAGAGATAA
>DCWQ01000021.1:5582-102014 GCA_002328185.1 Dehalococcoidia bacterium UBA2158 | reverse complement strand
GCACGGTCAGGACGCCTGGTTCGTCCAGACTTCGATGCGGCTAAATTACCCGGACGACCGTCTCCGCTTTGGCATTTGGCCCCCACGCCACATCTGCCCGAACGCGGAGGGTCTACTGGATTCGGGTTTTTCGCATGGGGCGGGGGTTCGGCAGGCAATCTGATCTTGCAGCTTAGCGTCGTCGCACCCCCACTACATCAGTGCCCTGGCCGAAGTGGGTCGTTCCTAGAACGTATTGCTGCTGACGGTCGTCGTCGGAATCAACTTCCGCCCACCGGCCATGCTCCGGTTTGAAACTCTTGTTGTAGCCGTACAAGGGCTTCACGTCCGTGACCCGGCCGACCATGTAGCCGATGAACTCGCTGAACGTGGTGAACTGTTCGCTTGGCCTGCCGTTCATTCACGAACGCCAAGTGGGACCAGCGCTCTCCGCTGACCAACTCCACCACCAGGCCGCGGATGTTCGTCCCGCGCTTGGCGGACAAAGTGGTGCTGAGGTCGATCTCCTCTCCCATTGTGCACACCCTGTCCTCGAAACCCACGGCGATGTCGAGCGACTTGAACGGGTACATGAACAAGAAAGGGTCTTCTGGGCGGGTCGGATATGGGGCTAGGTCTGGGTCACCGCCGCTTCTTGCCGGCTGAATTTTGGCTTGCCGCGGCGCACCAACGTGAACCAGACAGTCGTCGCGAGGCTGAGTCCGGCCGCTCCCGTGATGGCCACTTCCCATCCCAGCTGTCCGGCGGCCAACGCCAGAGGGAAAGCTCCCAGAAAGTGGAATCCCGGCGTGAACTGCAGCATCCCCATCACCCGTCCCCGCACCTCGGCGGAGGTCTCGGTCTGGATCATCGTGGTGGCCAGCGGCCAGACCATGCCCACCCCCGTCACTCCGACCAGCGTGAAAAACAAAAAAGTGGCCCAGAACCAGTTGGACCAGGCGAATAGAGTCAACATCACGGTGAAGACCAGCAGGCTCAAGAGGAGCGCCCGGTAGACGTGAACCCTGCTGATGGCAGGCAGGAGTAAGCTGCCAGCTAAGGACCCGAGTCCCGAGCCCAAGAACAGCAACCCGATCCCCCCAGCGCCGGTCCCCAGCACATCCTTGGCCATGGCCGGGACGACTTGCATGTGGGACATGCCGAACCCTCCGAACGCGCAGGTGATGATGATCACGGTGAGGACCATGGGACTTCTCTTGATGTAGACCAAGCCGTCGGCGAAGTTCTTGAACACGGACTGGCCCGCGGGCTTCGACCACCGGGGCAGAGGTCCAACTTTGGCAATGCAAGCCATGCTCACTAGGTAACAACCGGCGATGGCCGCAAGGCTCGCCCCCACGCTCCACACTTCGATGATGGCCCCGGCCACTGGAGGGCCGACCATGCGCCCGGCGTGGACGCCCATGCTCTGCATCGCTACTGCGTCCAATACGGACCGTTCTTCGACCAGGTCGCCGATCATCGTCATCCGGGCCGGCATGCTCAACGACTGCACGACGCCCATGAAGAAGGCAGCGGCATAGACGTGCCAGATGGCCACCAAGTCGGCTATCGTCAAAAACGCCAGAGCCGCGATGACTCCACCCACGATAGCTTGTGTCGCCATCAATATATACCGGCGGTCGATTCCGTCGGCCAGCACCCCTGCCACCAGTAGCAGCGCAACATTGGGCGCACCGTAGAGAAGGATAACCAGGCCTAGTTGGGCCGAGGAGTCGGTAACCAGTAGCACCAGCCACCCGATGACCATGAATTGGGTGCCCTGGCCAAGCCCCTGTAAGGAGCTTCCGATCCAGAACCAGCGGTAATCTCTCTGCAGCCAGACGGCGACTAACCGACCTCGGTAGGCCGCAAAACCGGACAAAGCCCGGGTACTCTCAGTGATTTGCACCAAGTAAGGCTATCACAGCTAAGGCGTACTTAGAGGATCGCAATCATCGCCCCCAAAATGGCCCACGAACAAAATACTGCCCCACCCCTCGACGGACATGGCGATCAAGACGACGGCAAAGATCATGGAATGTCTTATCTGGTAGAGATCGCCAAGAAATCCACGGATCCCACCAGGCCGGAGCGGAGGAGTCTGTACCGCTCCACAGTCGCCACAAAGCCAACTCGCCGGGTCGGCCATACGCGCACCACAAACCTGGCAACGCCTGTCGCCATGTATCTGGTAAGAACTCGTGGAGACCGCTTATGCGACCGCGAGTGCATGGCCATCACAGCGCTGGTCGGATCAGTTTGATACCAGTTAGGATTGCTTTGGAGGCCGCGTATTTGTATCATTCGTTCCTGTAACTCCAATCAAACGACAGGCAGCAGGAGAATCAGGTTGAGCTACTTAGGCCGGCCATTGAAGCGGTTTGAAGACGCCAGGTTGATCACCGGAAACGGTGTATTCATCAATGACATCAAGCTGCCGGATATGCTCCACGCCGTTGTCGTGCGAAGCGACCACGCCCATGCTCGCATCCGGTCCATCGACATCGCAGCCGCCCGCGGGTTGGCGGGGGTGGTGGAGGTGCTCACCGGCGCAGACTTGGCTGGGGTGCTGCCGGACATACCCATCAGGGCAATGGGTGACCGCGCCGTAGAAGTTTTCAACGCCGCGCAGCACCCCGTCCTGGCCCGGGACAAGGTGTGTTACGTCGGCCAACCCGTGGCCGTGGTAGTGGCCGACAACCCATACGCGGCAAGGGATGCCGGCGAACTGGTGGCCGTGGACTATGAACCCCTGACTCCGGTGATCGACCCGGATACGGCCACCAACGACGACATGCCGGTGATTCACCCGGACTTCGGGACCAACGTATCGATGCGTTCTGTCCAAGAGGGCGGAGACATCGACGAGGCGTTTGTCCAGGCTGACCATGTGGTCCGCCAGCAGTACCGGGTGCCACGACTCGCTCCGTCTCCCCTGGAAGCACGGGGAGTGGTCGGCGATTACGACGCCGCCACAGACCTCCTGACGGTTTGGGACTCGACCCAAGCTCCCCATCAGGTCAAGAGATACCTCGCTCAGATGCTAGAACGGCCGGAAGAAACCATACGTGTCGTGGCGCCCGATGTGGGGGGTAGTTTCGGTGTTAAGGACTGCCTTTTCCCCGAAGATGCCCTGATGCCTTTCCTGTCGTTGCGGCTCGGGAAACCCGTCAAGTGGATAGAGGACCGCCAGGACAATCTCCTCACCTACCAGGGCCGGGGCATGAGCCTGGACATGGAGGCTGCCGTTAGTAATGACGGGGTGCTACTTGGGATACGGGTTAGCATCGTGGCTGACCTTGGTGCCTATTTTTATTTCACCACACCCTTTCCCTTGTTTAATGCCGCGCGCCGCATAACTGGGCCTTACCAAGTCCCCGCCGTGCACGCCCAGATCTTGGGGGTTATCACCAACAAGACCCCCACTGCCGCCTACCGGGGCACCGGCAGTCCGGAGGCCGCTTTCTGCATCGAGCGGACCCTGGACCTGATCGCCATTGAACTGGGGCTGGATCCGGCGGAGGTGAGGCGCAGGAATTACGTCCCCGCCACTGCCTTCCCATACACCACTTGCACCGGCGTCGTGTACGATTCCGGCGATTATGCCAAGGCGTTGGAACGCGCCCTGGAATTGGTTGATTACCCTGGCTGGCAAGAGAAGGCCCACCAAAGAAAACCCAACGAGCCATACCTGGGCATCGGGCTGGCAACGTTCATAAAGTCGTCCGGAGCCGGCGGAGAACACCGGATAGAAAGCGCGCGGGTGATCATCGACTCAACGGGCCATGTTGATGTCTACACCGGGGTGTCTCCCCACGGCCAAGGTACCGAGACCACATTTGCCCAGATCGTGGCTGACACTCTGGGTGTGGACCCCAAAGATGTGCGGGTGCTCCACAGCGACAGCTCAATCTTCCCTCACGGAATAGGCACCAGCGCCAGCCGAGGTCTCATAATCGGCGGGTCGGCCGTGCATCTGGCGCTCCAAGAAGCCCGTCAGAAGCTGTCGTTCATCGCATCCAAGCTGTTGAATTGCCCCAGCGCGGACATCGTTTTTCAGGAAGGACAGGTACTGAACCAACTAGCTCCGGCTGAGACAATAGCCTTTATCCAACTGGCCGCCACAGCCTATGACGCAGGATCAATGCCTCAAGGAATAGACCTTGGTCTGGACTTCGAAAACGAGTACACCTTGCCCCAAAGTCCCGTCTCGTTCGGGGCCCATGCGGTCGCGGTCGAGGTGAACCAAGACACCCTGGCGGTAAAGATTTTGCGCTACGTTGGAGTGCATGACTGCGGCCAGATCATCAACCCCATGATCGTGGAAGGCCAGATCCAGGGCGGCATCGCCCAAGGGATCGGCCAGGCCCTAACTGAAGGCATCGCCTACACCGACGACGGTCAACCCCTAACAGCCAGCCTGATGGACTACGCCTTGCCCCGGGCGATACAGATGCCAGCCCTGACACTAGACACAATCAACACTATCTCGACAACCAACCCCTTGGGCGCCAAGGGAATCGGCTCCGTCTCTACCGTCCCCTCCCCAGCCGCAGTAACCAACGCGGTCCTGAACGCACTGTCCGGCACCGGGGTGCGGCATATAGACACGCCGCTGACACCTGAGAAGTTGTGGCGGGCGGTTCGGGGTCATAAGGAAGGATGAATCATGGCCACTGAAACAAAATGGCACATCCAGGGCGAATATCTCGAGAGTTGTAACTGTGAAGTCCTGTGTCCTTGCAGCGTTCCCGGTTCTCCGCTCATATCTGATCACTACACAGTCGTCTCTATATGCAATCAATATATTGCCGGGATCCGCTAAGTGTATCGAAGTTAACTCTCTCAGGTGAGAATATGTCCCGTCTAGCAATTCTTTTACGGCATCGAGGTAAGCCTCAATGGTGGATCTGAGTTGCCGACCGATTAGTTCTTCCTATTCGGTGGGGCGAGGAAGCTCGTCTCCGATTTCCTCGACGATTCCGGAAGGGAAATCGCCTCTTGATTCTAATCGGTATTGTTTGAATTCGGGTTTTTTAGAATCTGTCATGTGGGATGCCTATCTTCGCTATTTGAATTAATTTTGGCCCTAACCAATGATGCCATAATCGGGCCATCAAACTTCGCAAGACTATACTGAGTTACGCTTAATAATCTCTCAAAATCGTTACCCTCAACTAGGATAAACCATGGACGTATACCAAGCCATAAGATCCCGGCGCACGGTCCGGGACTACAAGCCGGATCCTATCCCTGAGGAGCTGCTCCAGAAGATTCTGCAGTGCGCGCGTTGGTCGCCCAGTTCTAGCAATACGCAGAAGTGGTCGTTCATCGTGATTCGAGACCGGGATACGCTTACGAAACTTGGGGAGATCGCGAAACAAGGGCCCTTCGTTGGCCGGGCGCCGCTGTGCATCGTGATAGTCATGGACGACGCGCCTCGCCCGCAACTCGACGCGGGACGAGCCCTACAGCAGATGGAGCTGATGGCCTGGTCGGAGGGCGTGGGGATGTGCTTCGTGGGCGTGCGTGAGGAGGACCAGCAGAAGGCGGTGAAGGGACTCTTGGGTATTCCCGAGAAGATGGAACTGATCACCCTGCTGCCCTTCGGCTACCGGGCCGACACCCCCAAACCACCGGGGACGCCGAGAAAGCCTATGAGTGAGATCATCCACTGGGAGAAATTCGGAGCGGTACAACCAAAATAATTCCGGGCCATAGCCCGGGACAATCCTAAAGCCGGACCTACCTCGAACGACTGTAGGCCATATCCAGAGGCTAGCCGCAGCCTGGCGTTTTTAGGATAGGTCGGCGATCAAGACCCACATGGGCAGGCTGCCCACAGCATGGGTCTCCAGCCGAGTCAATGCGCCGGACTGCTGGTCAACACGGAACCCGATGATGTTGCCCGACTCCAAACCGGTTACGTACAGAAAATTCCCCGTCGGATCCAGGCTGAAGGCGCGGGGGATCGGGTCGACATCGGTCCAGCCGGTGGCAGTCAGCTCGCCGGTGGCCGCATCGATGGAGAACGAGGCGATACTGTCATGGCCCCGGTTGCCAACGTACAGGTGCATGCCCATGGGGTGAATCTGTATCTGCGAACACGAGATATGCCCCGAATAGCCCGCGGGCAGGGTCGTGACGGTCTGTTGGGGCGTCAGCGTTCCCTTGGAACTGTCCAGCGCGTACACCGTCACACTACCACCCTGCTCGTTGGAGACATACATCAGGTCCTTGGTCGGGTGGAAACGGTAGTGCCGCGGGCCAACTTCAACACCCTGGGGCACGATCATCGGCTCATTGGGCGTCAGGTGGCCGGTGGCGGCGTCGAACCGGTACTGGTAGATGGCGTTCACCGCCTGCTGCCTGTCCGCCGGTAATCGGGCGATTCCGCCGGAACCGTTGGCGATGTGGGGCAAGAAGGCGTAGCGGTTGGACGGGTCGGTCATGAAACAATGGGCGCCGGAGCCGGTCTCCAGCCACTCGGTGGCCGCCCCGCCCACCGCGCCGCTGGCATCGATGGGATGCACCGCGCAGTAGCCCGCCTGGTAATAGGCCGAGAGCACCGACCGGCCGGTGTGGTCGGTGGAAAGATAGCAAGGCTCGCCGCCCAACTCGACACTGCCGGTGAAGGTCAGATCGCCGGACTTTTGGTCGACATTAAAGCTGGAAAGCAGTAGCCCGTCCCGCTGCCCAACATACATGACAGTACGATCCGGACTGAACGTAAGAGGCGCAGGGCCGCCGGGTATCTCGACCGCGCCGTTGGGCTGAAGGCTGCCCGTCGACGGGTCCATCAGAAACCTGACTATCCGGTTGTCGCCCTGCAGCGAAACGTACATCTGGTAGGCCATGAAAGCTCCTTTAATTACTCGGGGACCGAAACTTAGAGATAATGAGACCACCGGTTGGTTCGGCGATATTACACAAAATCCCAGGCACAATCAAAGCCCTCGTTAAATGTCATTCTGAGGAGCGCCCTAGCCCGACGAAGAATCTACCGCGCACAGTCTTGTCAGACCTTTCTCTTCGCTCAGGGTGGCAGATGAACAGCGTCATATGAACCTGAAATTGCGTTAATATTAAACCGTCAAACCCGACCGACTCAGCAGGGTAAGCATGGCCAAAACCATCATATTCGACCTTGGAGGCGTCCTGGTGAACCTGGACTGGGATAAGGTCTGTGCCCCCCTTACCGATCTCTCCAGCCAGACCTACGACGCCGTGATGGCAGAGGTCCAGAACGGGCCGATCGTCAAGCTGTCCATGCTGGGCCACTTAACTCCTGGGGAATTCCACCAGGCCCTCTGCGCCAAGATCAGCGCCGACATCCCCTTCGACCCTTTCATCGACATCTGGAACGGAATCCTCAGCGCCGACGATGACATGGCATCTTTTGTGGCGGAGCTGGGCTCAGAACACAGCCTGGCCCTCGCCTCCAACACCGATGCAATCCATCTCGCGTTCGCCAGGGAGAACTTCAGCGTCATGGGTACATTTCAGCAATTTTTCCTATCCTACGAGATGGCGTTGTTGAAACCGGACCCGGCCTACTTCCATCATGTTCTGTACGGACTCTGGGCATCTCCCGAAAATTGCGTCTTCATCGACGACCGGCCGGAAAACGTCCGGTCGGCAAGCAACATCGGCATCAACGGCCTGGTGTTCGAGTCCATCCGCAAACTCAAATCGGACCTTGAATCAGTTCTTTGACCGGCAAGCGCCGGCTCCATAGGAGACAAGATGCCCCAGTCCAACCCCGTCCACTACGCCGACGCAGGCCCCGTTGTCCGGGCTGTCTACGACGACATCAAAACCACCCGCGGCGTCGACGATATCAACAACTTCTGGAAGCACATCGCCAACCATCCGCCGACGCTCAAGCGAACCTGGGAGAGCGTCAAGCAGGCCATGGCGCCAGGGGCTTTGGATCTGTTGGTGAAGGAGATGGTTTTCGTGGCGGTCAGCGCCAGCAACGGCTGCGAGTATTGCCTGCGCTGCCACACCGACGCCGCCCGAAAGCAAGGCATGACCGACAAAATGCTTGGCGAGTTGATAGCCGTGGTGGGCGTGGCCACCCAGTCAAACATCCTGGCCAACGGGTACCAGATTCCCCTGGATGACGACCTAAAGGGCTAGGGTATACTATTCCTCTCCAAAACGCCCAGAGGTTGAGCCATGGTTGAGGTTTTTGTCCTGGGAGGAGGCACGCCCACACCCACTGAGTTCCGGTTCGGCAGCGCCCATGTCTTGCGCATCGGGGATGAGGTGCTGATGTTCGACTGCGGCCCGGCAGCCACCCATAAGCTGGTCAAGGCCGGACTCTACCCCACCCAAGTGGACAACCTTTTTTTCACCCACCACCACTTCGACCACAACATCGACTACCCCTGTTTCCTGCTCTGCCGCTGGGACCAGGCCGCCGGGCACGGCCAGGAGCTGAACGTCTACGGACCCAAGCTGACCGAGGAGATCACCCAGAAGGTCATTGGCGTCGGCGGTGCCTTCGAGTCCGACTGGCAGGCCCGGGTGAACCACCCCTACAGCCAGCAGGTTTTCGTGAACCGTGGCGGCACCTTACCCCGCATCCCGCCCGCGCCCAAGGCCAAGGACATTGGGGTCGGCGAGGTTGCCTCGGGGAAAGACTGGCAGGTCACGGCGGCCCTGGCTGAGCACGCCCAGCCTTACCTGGATTCCCTAGCCTACCGAGTGGACACGCCTGAGGGCAGCGTGGTCTTCACCGGCGACACTCAGCCCTGCGACACGGTCCTTGAACTGGCCCGCGACGCCGACATGATGCTCTGCATGTGCTGGGACGAGCAGTCGGTGATGGAGAACGTCAACGAGGCGAATGGTCAATGCGGCACTACAGGCGCGGCCCAGCTCGCCCAAGAAGCAGGCGCCAAGAAGCTAGTCCTGGTCCACATGGGCCCCAGCCTCTCCAAAGACACCCCCTTCGACCGCCACATAGAAGAGATGACTTCCATGTACGACGGCCAGATCATCTTCTCAGAGGAGCTGATGCGGATCGAGGTTTAGCCCACTCATGCTAAACTACCCTCCAAACTTTCCCTGGATTTACGACGGAGTAACACCATGCAAGCAGAGATAAAGCACCTGAGCTTGGCCGAACTGGAAGCAGGCCTGGATGACATACGCAATTCGCCCCAGGAACAGAGCGTTCTGGACCTGATCGTGAGTCGGCCCGAAGAGGACGCCCGCGAGGTTATGGAACTGGCGGACCTAGACGTCACTGTAGGGTTGGTCGGCGATACCTGGCAGGACCGGCCCAGTCTCCGCAGCGGCGACGGCAAGGCCCACCCCGACATGCAGGTCACCATCATGAACTCCCGGGTCGCCAACCTGGTGGCCCAGGACAAGGCGCGCTGGCAGTTGGCTGGCGACCAGTTGTTCGCGGACATCGACCTCAGCAAGGCCAACATGCCCCCCGGGACCCGCGTCTCCATCGGCGCCGCCATCCTGGAGGCCACCGACCAGCCCCACACCGGCTGCGAGAAATTCGCTGCCCGCTTCGGCATCGACGCCCTGAAGTTGATCAGCTCCTCCATCGGAAAGGAGCTCCAGCTGCGCGGTATCAATCTCAAGGTGGTACAAAGCGGCGAAATAAAGCCCGGCGACGCGGTCAAGAAACTTTAGCCGAACAACTGTAGTCGGGAATCAAGCAACGCTAATTCCAGAGGAGACACCATGGCCACAATAACCAAGCCTGACGCCGTTGCAATGGACAGCCAGAAGCTGGAACAGGTCAACCAACTTTTCCAGCGGCAGATCGATGAAGGCCTCCATCCGGGCGCCGGCCTGGCGGTGTACCGGTACGGCAATCTGGTTCTGGACATATATGGCGGTATCGCTAACACAGAGCCAGTGACCAGCGACACCATGTTCGTGCTGATGTCATCCACCAAGCCCCTGACCGCATCTTGCATGTACATGCTGAAGGAACGAGGCCAGATCGACTGGGACGACTTGGTTTCCAAACATTGGCCGAAGTTCGCCCAGAACGGCAAAGAGACCGTGACCATCCGCCACATCCTTACCCACCGAGGTGGATTTCCCCAAACGCCCGAGTCTCTGCTCTGGACCGATTGGGCGGATTGGAGCAAGGTCACCCACGCCATGGAACAGGCGCCCACCATCTACCCCCCCGGCAAAACGCTGGCCTACCACCCCATCAACTACGGCTGGGTCCTCGCCGAGATCGTCCGCCGCGTCGACGGCCGCACCTTCGATAGGTTCATCGCAGAAGAACTAGCTGCTCCCCTAGGCATCGAAAACACCTACGTGGGCTTGCCGGCAGGGCTGGAAAGCCGTATTTCACCGATACACCTGATGGAAGATGACGCCGACACCAGCGGCTACAGCGGAACGTTCAGTCGTCCGGAAGTATGGAGGTGCATCGTGCCCGGTGCCAACGGCGTAGCCACCGCCAGCGACCTCGCCCGGTTCTACGCCATGATGGAGCGCAAAGGATCGTTGGATGGCGAAACAATTGTTCAGTCAGCCACGGTCGAGGGAGCGGTTGAGCTTCAAGTTGAAGGCATCGACCAATCTCTGGGCTTGTTCGCCCAGCGGTCCCTAGGCCTGGCTCTGGCGGACGAACGGATGGGAAAGTCGACCGGAAACCCGCTGAATACTTTTGGCCACGGCGGGGCCGGAACGTCCATTGGATGGGCCGACTTCGACTCGGGTCTAGCAGTGGGCTACATCACCAACGGATTCCGCGGCAGCCCTACCAACAACGCCCGACTGGCTGCCATCTCCCAAGCCGTCCGTGACGCCTGCATATAACCGTTAGCCCTGGCACTCCGATTCTCCAACTCAGGCGCCGGTGCTGGTATGCTACGCCCGAGAGGGCGCTCGCATCAACGGCGGAGTGCCTAGTCTGGAAGCGGAGTTGATGGCCCAACAGAAGGACTACAAGTTGGTAACCTATCCAGGGGCCGGCCATCCATTCTTCAATGACACCGGTAGCCGATATCGCCCAGATTCCGCCGAAGCGGTCTGGATGAGATCCCTGGATTGGTTCGAAGACCATCTGATGGGCACTTAGGGCAACGCATTCTAGAGACCTATCTCTGCCCTCTCTGCCAAAGTCGCGATCTTGAAGATGGTCCAATGTCTTAGCTGGGCGAGGTCCGACCCGCTCTGGTCCACCATGAGAACATCAAAATTCGCGAAATGATGGGCCTTCCGCTCATATGAGTCAATAAGATGCGCGCCCCCGGTGACCATTGTGCCCGTTGGAATTTTGCTGAGGTGCTGCACCCGGCTTCTTGTATGCATCGAAGTCGGAATTTCGAAATTGTGGCGCATCAGTTTCTCCGGCCAGCCTGCGGTCCATGAAGGATGAGCGATGGCTCGTGCGCCGAGGAACAGAGGGTTGTCGGTGTGCTGCTTCTCAGTTGTGAATTCGCGGCATTCCTGCTCTGAGAAATCAAGAGTCGCCGCCGACCAGTCCTTCCCAGGCTGGGCATTCTCAAGCGTAAGTGCGCCTTTTACAGAGGATTCGTCGACCGGCTCCATATGACTCGGCCGTATGAGCTCTCGGGACCAATCGGCCCTCCCGTTGCCCACCTTGCCATTTACGCACACTTCGCGCGCCTGGTTAATCATCTCCACATCCCATGACTCGCTATCAGCGCTTGCGCCCAGCACGGCCCTGATCAGCAGAGCGTCGCCTGGATAAACCGGCTGTCTGAACGAATACTCGGCCCACCCTTCCTGCAACCAGTCCTCGCCAAGCGCTTCCAGAATCGTGTCCGTCGCCCAGCCCCAAACGGTCACTCCGCCCACAAGGGGACCGGTGAACCCATATGATTTCGCGACTTCGGTGGAATGTATCGGGTTGGAGATGTCCGGGCTGTCGTCATTGCCTAGATAGGCAACGACAGAATTTTCTATGACGGTGCTTGCCATCGTCTGACCCTCGAAACTTCAGTTTGCATTAGCGGCTGGGAGCAGAGTAGCACCAAACGCCCAATAAGAGAATTAGGAACCGGCTGGATTACTTCCCGGTTACATTCCCAAAGGCCGGACCACGTCTGTCCGGCCATTTGCCAGATGTTTATATCCATCGACGATTCCCACCACCAACAGGCCCTAATTAACGACCTCGATCACCGCAGCGCTGATGGCGCAATTTATGCCGAGGCGGGCTCGCCACCAACCAAGATTCCCTTTCGAGCCGTTGCATTCATGTATGTATTACCCTCGTGTGACGGGTCAAATCGCTGACTTCTTGACCAATCCAATGTCAAGGCGGCCGGTATCGGTCTAACTCCCGAGGGGCTGATGATCAGACGCGTTTTTCGCCTGGGTAATTCTTCTTGTTTTAATCCATGATAATGACGCATTTCCCTGTTGTCGCGCCGTCGAACTCTTTGAATGCCTCCACCGCCTGATCAAGGGTATAGCGGTGGGTGATCAGCTTGTTCAGCGGGGCTTTGGTGTCCACGAAGAACCGCTCGATCTCGATCAACTCAGCTTTGCTGAACGTCCATGATCCGAAGATTGTTGCGACCTTGAAGATTACGTCCCGGTTGAAGTCGATCTCTGCCGGCCCGCCGATGCCCACGTAGCAGCACCGTCCGAAGGGGCGCAAACACTCCAGCACCTGCTGTCTCGCCGCGGGGTTGCCTGAGGTCTCCAATGTGGCAGTTGCCCCCAGGCCATTTGTAAGTTCTCGTATGGCCTCCACCGCATCGACCTCCGCCGGGTTGATCACATGGTCCGCGCCCAGTTCCATGGCCAATGCAAGTCGCTCCGGTACTACGTCCACTGCGATTACTTTCGCGCCCATTGCCTTGGCCGACAACGTCCCGCTGGCTCCCACCGGGCCCTGGCCGAATACCACCACGGTGTCCCGGCCGGAGACCTGCATCTTCTTGAGTCCGTTCCAGGCGGTGCCGGTGCCACAAGAGATGGCCGCGCCCTCTTCGAAAGACAACTCATCGTCAAGGAGGACCAGGCTCCGTGAAGGCACCAAGATATAGTCGGCGTTGGCCCCGTGACCCGTGCCTCCGCCAAAGGTGACCCGCCCGTGAACACAAAGCTGCTCATAGCCCATGGAGCAATTCTCGCAGACTCCGCATCCAGCGTAATGGTGACAGATGACCCGGTCGCCTACATTAATGCCCTGAGGGGCGCCGGGGGACAACTCTTCAATGACGCCACATGGCTCATGACCGGTGATCATGTCCGTTGGCTCCGAACCACGGTATCGGTGGAGGTCGGTCCCGCAGAGACCCGATGCCCGAACCTTAAGCACGGCCTCGCCCGGTCCGGCGTGGGGATCTGGAAACTCCCGAATCTCGGCCTGCCTATTCCCTCGGAAGGTCACTCCGCGCATATCGTCACTCCTGCCCACCGTTTTTGTTAAACCGATATTCGGAATATTGTACTGCTTCGCCCACACCAGCGCACTGCCGGGTTATGTTTGACTCATGGAACGAACCAGCATTCGCACTTTGATCGCTGGAGTCGTGACGTTGGCGATAGTTGCTTGCGGCGGAGAAACTACTCCCGACCTTCTTGATGGCCCAGCGCTCACATCCGAACCGAATCCCGCAGGTCAGGCCGATGTGATTAACGTGTCGATCTCTGGTGTGCCGGGAGGTTATTCGCTGTCAGTGAACGTTGGCAGTCCCGACCTTGGGTGCAGCCCTTACGCCGATTGGTGGAAGGCGATCTCTGGGGATCGGGAGTTGTTAACCCGCCGTGTCCTGCTCCACGCCCATGTGCAGGAATAGCCATTCTCCCGCTGGTTAGGGGCCCAAAAGTTCAACCCGGCGATACAGTAATCATCCGCGCCCACATGAGCGTCGACGGCTACGGCGGTTCGGTCATACGTGGGACGGTCGTGGATGGATTCTCATCCGCAGAGCTTCCCTCTGGCTTCGCGGCAGAGCTAGAGACCCAACGCCCCCTACCCGCCTGCTGCACCTTCTAGGCAATCACTCTTCCGGCGTGAACGTATAGCACCAGGCCTCCCCCTCAACCACTGTCTCCTCCATCTGGCGGGTGATGGCCATCTTGAGCTTGGTGACCGGCTTGGTGGCGTGGACCTCCACCACCTCAGCCGAGGCTGAGGTGGTGTCTCCGATGAACATTGGAGCTATGAACTTTAGATCCTGGCTCATAAAGACCGTGCCTGAGCCCGGCATGTCCATGGCCACCAATGCATTGAGTATTTCCGAGGCCAGGCCGCCCTTCACCACCAGGTCTTCGAACTTGGTCTTGGCAGCGAAATTCTCATCGAAATGCAGCGGGTTGTAGTCGCCCGTTGTTTCGGCGTAGGTCTTGACGTTGTCAAAGGTCAGGGTGTTGCTGCAGGTGGCTTTCTGGCCGACTTTCAAATCCATCCAGTCTCTCTTTGCTTATTGGCGTGTGGTCCCCCATCAACTTTTTCCTTTGGCCCGCGTCCTTCCAATCTGCCATAATGGCCGCAGTCTAATCACGACGCAGGAAACATGAAGCAGAAGCCCATCGAAGACCGCTTTCACAACGCGCGGAACAACCCATCTCTGGTGGTGATCGAGGGGTTCCACCCTTTGAAACACGCCATCCGCTTCGGCGTTGAGCTGCTGGAGGTCGTCAGTCCCGACCTGCAAGAGTTGGCGGCGTTGCAGGCTGAGTACGCGCCAGACATCGGAAGCAAGATCGCGGACCAGGTCGCCGCTGTCTCCGACGATGTGTTCGGAAGACTGGGCCCCGCGAAGCCGCCCACCGGCGTGATGGCCATCGCCAGGCGTCCGGTTGTCAACCTTGCCGGCCTTTTGGACGACCCGGCCCTCGCCCCAGTGGTGCTACTGGAGAACCCGCGAAACCTGTTCAACATCGGCGCCGCCGTCCGCGCTGCCGCAGCCGCCGGGGCTGCCGGAGTGGTCAACACGGGGAACCTGGATCCCTGGAAACCGGCTGCTCTAACCAGCGGAGTCGGCCTGCAATTCGCCCTTCCTGTCGCCCGCTCGGAAGACCTGCCGAAGGGCGGCCGGCCGCTGGTCGCCGTCGACCTGGGCGGCGAGTCTCTGTCGGACTTCCATCTGCCAGACCGGGCGTTGTTGGCCTTTGGCACCGAACGCCAGGGACTCAGCCAGGAATTGTTAGGCGCAGCGGACCACCGGGTGTCCATCCCCATGGAAAACGGCGTTTCCAGCCTAAACCTGGCCACCTCCGTGGCGGTGGTGTTGTACCACTGGAAACTGGGGCCATAACCACTCTCGAAATATTCGAATCAACAAGGAAAAAAGCATGAGCACGAGAGACCTGATCGGCTACGGCGCCAATCCTCCGGAGATCAAATGGCCAAACGGCGCCAGGCTCGCCATCTCGGTGGTGGTCAACTACGAAGAGGGCTCCGAGTACTCAATCCTGGACGGCGATCCCAAGGGTGAGTCCGGAGGCGAATCCCCCTCGCCCGTGGGCCCGGGGGAGCGCGACCTGGCCAATGAGTCTTTCTACGAGTACGGCAGCCGGGTGGGCGTTTGGCGGATCATGAACATCCTGGACAAGCACAAGATCAACGGCACCTTCTTCGCCTGCGCGCTGGCCCTGGAGCGCAACCCGGAGGTTGGTCCTGAGATCGTGCGCCGGGGCCACGAGGTCATGGGCCACGGCAACCGGTGGGAAGAGTACTACAAGATGGATAAGGACTCCGAGCGGGAGGCCATCCGCCAAGCCGTGGAGTCCATGACCAAGACCACCGGGCAGCGACCCATCGGCTGGTATTGCCGCTACGGTCCCAGCGTGAACACCCGCGAGTTGGTGATCGAAGAAGGCGGCTTCGAGTACGACTGCAACGCCTACAACGACGACCTGCCTTACTACACCCAGGTCAAAGGCAAGCCCTGGCTGGTGGTGCCCTATTCTCTGGAGGTCAACGACTTTAAATTCTGGAGTGGCGGCCTGATCTCGCCCAATGTTTTCTATGAGACTGCCAAGAATTGTTTCGACGTGCTCTACGAAGAAGGCGCCACCCACCCCAAGATGATGTCGGTGGGCCTGCACTGCCGGGTCATCGGCAAGCCTTCCAGGGCTTACGCGCTGGACCAATTCCTGAAACACGCCTCCGAGAAAGAGGGCGTTTGGTTCGCCCGGCGAGACGAGATCGCCCGCTGGTGGAAAGAGCAATACCCGGCCTAGCCAAGCAAGCTAAACCCATTGAGGTGAATCTTGAACGAGTTCGCTTTGGCCAGGGTGATTCACGTGTTGGCCGTCGTGCTCTGGATCGGCGGTGTGGCGATGGTCACCACCGTGCTAATACCCATAATTCGAACAACTCCATCAGATGCAAACGCTATGGAGGTGTTTGAAAGGTTCGAAAAGCGGTTTGCCTGGCAAGCCAAGTTCGTGATTCTCATCGCCGGTGGATCAGGCTTTTACATGCTGGATTCAATCGACGCTTGGAATCGGTATTCGGAGCCCCGGTTCTGGTGAATCCACGCGATGACCATCGTTTGGGCCTTGTTCATGTTCGTGCTATGGGTAGCGGAGCCCCTGTTCCTCAACCGTTTATTCAAAAAGCATGCCCGGACGAACCCAGAGAAGACATTTGTTTTCGTGCATGGGTTTCATATGGTCCTGCTGACTTTAAGCTTGGTGACCATCGCCGGAGCGGTGGCGGGCAGTCACGGCTGGTTTCCAATCTGACACTGAGGGAGAAATTTCTTGATAAAGCTGACTGAGGAGATGATCGAGCTGGTGAATAACGCCCGGGACAGCAGCAACCCCTGCGTCGTCGCCACCGCATCGACTGATGGCACGCCTAATTGCGGGTACATGGGTACGGTGTTGGCCTTGGACGAAAGCTCTTTCGTCTACCGGGACCGCAGCGGCCGCCTTCCTCTGGAACACATCGAGGAGAATCTCAAGGCTATCCTGCTGTTCAGGCACGCCCAAAAGGAAACGGGCTGGAAGTTCCGCTGTACTCCTTACGTCCACCGGCAGGGCCCAATCTACGAAGACGCCATCAAACGTCTCTCCGACGCGGGCCTGATCACCGACCCCAAACTCGAGGCCGCCGTAGTCGTGCTGCGGGTCCAGCAGGTGCTGACCCTATTCGGCGAGGTGCTTCAAGAAAGGGATCCAGTGATCGGCTGGTAGACCACCTACGCTTCTCCGAAGTCCGGCGCCCGCTTCTCCAAGAAGGCTGACATACCTTCGTGGGGGGCTCCGGTGGTGAAGATGCGGGAGAACTCCTTGATGGTGAACTTGGCAGATTCTTCTTCCCCCAACTCCAGCCACTTGGCCACGATGTCCTTCTGAGAAGCCAAAACGTCCCGGCTCATACCCACGAAGGTGTTGGCCGTGTCGTGGGCCACTTTCATCAATTGATCCGCCGGGACGACCCGATCCACCAGGCCGATGGCCAAAGCCTCCGAAGCATCGACCGTCTCGCCGGTAAGCAGCAGGTGGCGGGCCCGGCCCAGGCCGATGGTCGGCGGCAGTAGCGATGCCTCGATCACCGACGGTATTCCCACTTGGACCTCCGGCAAGCCCAATATGGCGTCCTCAGCGGCGATGCGAATATCGCAGGCCAGTATCAGCTCCAGCGCCCCTCCCAGACACGGGCCCCGGATGGCGGCGATGGCCGGGATGGCCATGGTGAGCAGCTTCCTGGCCGGGTCGTGTAGCGCGGTGATAAACCATTCGGCGTCCGCCGGATCCAGGTCCTTCATCTGGTGCAGGTCGACCCCAGCAGAGAAAGCCCGGTCTCCGGACCCGGTCAAGATCATAGCCCTAACGCTCCGGTCCTGGTCCAATCGGTCCAACTCAGCCTTCAACGCCAGAAATACCTCGCGGCCCAGCAGGTTCAACGGCCCCCGGCCTTCCAGTTTGACCACCACAACCCCTGATTGTTCTCCGTTATCATCAGCCATCGTTACTCCCACCTGATTCAGGCCTGAGAAAGTTCTTCTTATTTCGACCAGAGGCACCCATCGTCCATCATCCTGGTGCTGTTTTCGAGGCCCATTAGAAAATCGCGGTGCTGTCCGTCCTCGGTCCAGGCACTTCCGACTCCATCCCGAACCAGTATCTCATCTATACTGTGGCCGTCCTTAGTGTAGACGTAAGCCAGCCGCCGGCCAAACTGATCGGTCAGCCGAGGCCCATCTTCCAACCGGACCGAATTGCCGGCGAGTTCATTCATCCGGCTAGTGGCTTCCGCGGCGCAGGGTTCACCAATCTCGGGTGTATCGACCCCAAATAGGCGCAACCGAACAGAGGGCGTATCCAGGGTGTCGCCGTCGATCACGCGGCTCACCCGGACTTCTTCGCAGTTGTCACATCGGAGCAGGGTTCCCTCGACGGTGTTAGAACAAGCGACTATCAAGCCAAGGATGGTGATTAGAGCAAATCTCATCGGTCAGAAGGCCAGCATGCGGAATCGGATCGACGTCGGTCTCGCCCAGATACTTCTGCCCGCTGTATGACCTTGCTGAGCGAAGCCGTTTATCTGCCCCAAGAAGATGGACCCAAAGCCACCGAGCGCGCCCTTCACGTCATCATGGGGGGCACCGTAAGCCATAAATCGCGATACATCGACGGCACTCAGCAATCGTTCGACGAACTTCTCGCCAAAGGTTCCGAGATGGGTCATGGTGGCGGCTGAGCCAGCTTAGCGTTCATATGCGTGACAGGTGTTATTGTCCTCGTCAAAAAACCATTCATAAGCCAACGTATTAGGTTCGTTGCGGGTGGACTTCACCATTTCCTCTACCAGCGCCTTGAAGCTGTCCAATTGACCCGTCTTGATCGAGAATTCGGCCACCCAAGAAACGACATCGCGGATAAGAAAAGCTCCAAAATATAGTTACTCAGGTTCTGATGATGTTACAACGCAGGTTTAATACAGCTACTAGCGCACACCCCACGGATCAGACGGCATCTCCACCCTCCGCTCGTCGGCTAATTTGGCTGCATTCTCCGCTCCTGCTTTGGCCCGTGTGGTCTGCCATTCATCCAGTTCCAAACCCAGGCCGTCGACGATCCTAACCCGCATGTTGAAGTAGGCACACACCTGGGCGATATCCAAGACATCCCTATCGGTCCATCCGACTGCTCGCATACCCTCGATGTCCGCTTCGGCGCATGTTGACGGAGCGATCGTCAGCTTTTCTACCCATTCAAGCATCACCCGCTCTGCCTCGGTGATGTCCATCTGCCGCCAGTCGGACTTTACGCGTTCCACCTCCAAGTCGTCCCCTCCTTCTTGACGCAGATACTCTGCATGGGCAACGGTTCAAAACCGGCAATTGAGGGTAGCAGACGTTACGGTGGCAATCATCTCCCGCTGCGCCGTAGTCAACCCGGACTCGCCGCGCATGATCTCCCACATAAGCTCGGCCGTGTTCCACATAGCTTTGGGATTCAGGCTGTGCAATGTAGGCGGCGTTATCGGAGGTCCATTGGCGGCGTTGTTGCGGTCTTGGTTGATGCGCTCACCTGCCCTCTGTTCACCAAGTTTTTCGTAAACTTCCTTGAGCTCGCCTTCTGCGTCCTGCTCTCTGATTACCTTGATCCAAGGCATAAGGGCTCCTCCACTTGTCAGGTTCGGGGTGACCAGATTGTTGTGGGGCAATTATTCCACATGACATCGAGCGGCTCTACGGTTCTGATATCCAACAGCTGACCCGACTCCCATCCACCTCAACCCCAAACCCTACCCGTTGACGTATAATACCGCCTCGGGCTCTCTATTAATCACCACAAACATCTGGAGGCTACTGAAGTGAAGCTGCTTGTAATCACTGGGGGTAGGCACCCCTACGAAGAATCCACACCCATTCTTGAGAATTTCCTAAAGGCGGCGGGCCATGACGTCACCGCCACCGAGGACGCCTCGGTGCTGGCCGACGGGGCCAGAATGGCCGCCTACGACGCCTTGGTGTTCAACACCCGGCGGGAGAACGCCGCCGATTTCGCGGAGATGAAACTGTCCGGAGACCAACAGAACGGAATCATCAATTATGTAAACTCGGGCAAGGGGTTTATCTGCCTGCACATCTCCGGCTGCGGCGCCGATTACTGGTCCGAGTTCGCCGAGATCACCGGAGGCGGCTGGGTCACCGGCACCAGCTTCCACCCGCCCTACGGCAACGTAGATGTAAAGGTCACCCAAGCCAGTCACGCAGGCGTCGCTGGAATCTCTAACTTCAGCACCGAAGACGAGCTGTACATGGGCATCGAATATAAAAGCGGGAACGACGTATTCCTCGAAGCCACGTCGGTCGAAGGCACCTGGCCCTGGGGCCCGAACCGGACCGAAACCCACATGCCGTCCGGCACATTCCCCCTTGCCTGGACCCGCAGCTATGGCCAGGGCAAGGTATTCAGCCTGCTGCTGGGCCACGACGGCAAGAGCTTCCAGTCTCCCGAGTTCCAGAAGATTGTCTTGAACGGCGTCCAGTGGGCTACGGCCTAGGTTAATGTTCAAACTACTAGGGCTACTCTTCTTGCCGATAAGCTTGATGATGAAGCTGATGAAGCTGCCATTCACTATTATGAGCTGCATCACCAAGCTCGGCTGCCTGTTGGTGGTCATTGGAATCCCGGTGGTCATCATCGTGGTGATCATCTACGTCGCTTGACGGCATCCGGCCATGGTTAAGGGACTGATCCAATATGTTCCGAATAAGCAAATCGCAGATGATCGACGCCCCATCCGAGCCGGGGTTCGCCTGCTTGGCGGACGTCAGCCGGCACACAGACTGGTATGGGTCGGCCAAGGAATGTACCGGGACCTACCTGTGACATTCCGGCTGGAAATTACTGGATTCGCACCCTACCCCCCGTCTCTCCTACCAGCAGCTGGAGGTCTACAAAACGAAGGATTTCAGAGGAAGCTTCGTCAGCAGTGTGTCCGCATTGAAGAGTGAGGAGTCGGCCTACCATATCTCCTAGACCTGGAACCCAACGGCACGAGGAGCCGGCTTGCCCGCAGCAGCGAGCCCTCCGGCCAGTGATGGACGTTGCTCGCCTACCTGGTCAGCCGGTGATTCAACCAATCCGGGCCATGAACCAGTTCCAGGTGGTGAGAACGATAAAGTCAAAATCAGAAGAAGACGGCAGATAAATCCATCGCTAGCTGCTTGAAATAGAAAAGAGCCCCGATGGATCGGGGCTCTTCTTAGTTGCCTAGGTTACTAAGTAGTTAGCTTAGTTGGGCACCATGTTGGGTGTCGGGTCCACCGGCAAGCCAGGGTGGCCTGTCAGAGACTCGCCCAAGGCCAGCATCTCACGCGCCTTCTCGGCCAGGGCCGGAAGAACGGCGTCGATCATGTCTTGATCAAGATCAGCTGCGATACCGGGGTAACCTGCCCGCTCAATCATCGCGCCCAATTTCTTGCTCTCGATCTTGTCCATCACCCAACCGAAATAATCGGTGACCAGGGTGCGGTCCCAATAGATCCGGTGGTTCTTGTTTCTGGGACCATAGTGGTAGTGGGGGCCGTCCCAGAAAAGGTCGAAGGCCATGATCTCGGTCTCTTCCACGAACGTCCGGTCGGTGGCGCCACCGATGTCGGTCAATACGTGGATCGCCAAGCCGCCGTCGCCAACGGGTAGCCGCCGCATCTCAAGCCCGAAGCGGATGTTCCCTGCTTCGAATATGTCAGTGCCACGGTTATGCTTGACCGTGTTCCGCTTGGAAACAAAGAGTTCTCTGGCGGACGCTTCCAACTCAGGAAGGATGTCGGCCAATTCTTCGAGGTCAATGCTATCAGCGATCTCAGGGTATCCAGCTCTATTCAGCATGTCCGGAAGCTTCGCCTTCAAGGTCTTGATGGTCCAACCGATGGCGTTGCCGTCGGCGGTCGGGTCCATCCGGTAGAGCTTTCCCATACCGGACGTGTTTTCCGTGCGGCCGGCAAGCATCATGGGTCCATCGATCTTCAGGTCGGGATTCTCCGGACCGTAGATATAGCTCTTTTCGATGTCGAAGCAGTTGAACCGAAGAAGAATAGTCTTCTTGCCATTAACTTCGCCTTCGATCACGATCGAAACGCCTTGGTCCGCGTGGTCTTGGATATTGCCGTCCCATAGTTCATGCCTGGTCGTGAGCGTCACGGGACCGGCTTGGAATGTGGTCTTGATCTCTGCTTGAACCATTTCCTAGAACACCTCTTTAAGATTTAGCTTAAGGCTATGTGGAACTGATATAGTTGGGGCGATATTAGCACAAAAGGGCTGGCTCCCTCGATTTTTGTCAGACGCTGTTATCAAGCCGTTACGGTGGGTGTTGCGCCGCTAAGCTGGGGCTTCGGAGTTGGAGACCTTCACGTTCTCGAAAAGATCGCCGTCAATGCTCAGGCGGCTCTGGGGGATCTTGTCCCAACGGACAATCATCGAGTGGTGCTTCCCCAACGCCAATTTTCTCAGTATTTCCCCGGAGTCCCCAGTCTCGATCTTGTGGACCCACTTGTCTCGCCTGGCAAGGGCTTCTTCAATCTCGAAGTCCGTTACCGCTTCAACTCTTGACCCAACCTCAAATTCACTGCAGCTCATATCCGATCTCTCCGCGCAGGGCGAATGTGACCCGGATATCTTCAACCGGCCAGTTTGGGGGTATCCCCGGACGCTGTGCCGTTCAATCTTTTAATGACCGGATATTAGCACATAACGAAATAATTTGATAATGTCCCGACGGCCTCTTTATTCGCCCGCGGGGTTTATCCGGGCTTGATCAGGTCGAATTGGTCCGCGTTGAGGTTGAATGTGCGCCCCAGCCGGTCCCACTTGATCACCAGCCACTGAAGCTTGCCGGCCTTGCGCTTGATGGTGACCTCTCCCGTGTCCCCGGCCTCGACGTTGAACGTCCCAGCGCCGGTCGGGGCGCCCATGCCCATCTGGACCTCGAAGGTAGCGACTGCTTCAACCTTTGACCCGGCTTCGTAATCGTCAAAACTCATAGCTATCTAACCCCTCATCTACTCCAGGTTTGGAGCCACTTTTTCCATCATCAGGCGCAAGCTTTTCAACTGGTTTTCCAGGGGGAGCAAGTTGCCAAAATTAACCTCGAACATGATCTGGTCCAACCCCAATTCTTCGGACAAACCCTGCAGTTTATCAACCACGGATTCGGGGGTCCCGTAGGCCACTTTGTCCTTGAACCAATCGTCATAGGACATATTCTTTACCACCTCAGCCTCTTTACCCCAGTTTCCGGTGGTGCCTTCATATCCGGCGTACTTGGCGGTCCGGTCAGAAAGGCGCCCCACAGAGAACATAGCGCTTTCCATCGGTTCGTCGTAGGCCTTCTGTGGGTCCTCTGAAAGATAAACCGGTATCCGTAGCGTCACCCGGCCTTTTCCATGATGCCCGGCATCTTTCCACGCCTTGTGGTATTCCTCTATCTGCGGCTTCAACCCGGCCAGTGTAAACACTCGAGAAGGGTTGATTGAGATATCGTATCCCATGCGGCCGGTGACCGCGAAACTGTCCACGGATGTGACGCCCACCCAGATCGGAGGATGGGGCTGCTGATAAGGTTTGGGGGTTACTGTGACATCGTCAAAGTTGTAGAACTCTCCGGAAAAGGAGAATGTTTCACTGGTCCACGCCTTGAGGATAATCTCCAAACTTTCATCGAACCGGGCCCGGCTTTCTTCAAAGGGGGAGTTGAAACCTTCGTGGACGTTGGGGAAAGTACCCCTTCCGATACCGAATTCCACTCGGCCACCGCTGACCAGGTCAAGTGTTGCGATCTCTTCAGCCACTCGTAGCGGATTGGCCAACGGAAGACAGATCACGCCGGTGCCAAGCCTGATACGTTCTGTGCGGGCGGCGACGTTCCCAAAGATGGTGATCGGCGAGGCCATCACCCGTCCTGGGTTGAAGTGGTACTCGGCCAACCAGAGGGAGTCCACTCCCAATTTTTCAGCCTCGTTGATCAGGACAAAAGAGTCGTCGAAGGCCTCCTTTTCCGTCCCACCTTCCCGAACGGGGAACTCCAGAAATATCCCAAATTCCATTACTGCCTCCCGTATATGGCGCGGTCAAAGCAACCTGCGCTCTTCGTCCTTCAGATGATCCGACGTTCAGATGTTGTAAATCGGTAATGCCGGGGTATAACGGCGTCATGATAGTACAGACCCGTGGGTAGCCGTCAAGAAACGGGATTTGGTTCGAGCTTCAATCGCTTGTTCACCCTGCGCCGCGGGGCCGGAGAAAGGCTGCGCAACAACTCCCGAACCTGTTTGGCGTTGTTTACCCGCACAAGGTGCGAAGGGCACTTGCAGTCAGACGAACCAAACCCTGCCACAGGAGATGCCACGCCGTCGGTAGAATCGGCTGCGGTAGCCCAGACGCACTCCCAACGCTCTCCATCCGCCAACTGCCAGGCGTATTCCCAGGGTACTTCCGCGCTGAGGTAATCGGCGTGCCAGTGGAATTTCTTGTCGCTGCGCAGGTGCCGGTCAACCCGCGCCTTCAGTCCGCCCAACGCGCTTCCGAAGTAGATGTAGTGGCCCCGGGGAAAATCCACCAACCCCAACTTGCCAACGCGAATCTTCCGATGGGAAGGCAGGCGCAGCACCAGGGCATAGCTACCGGTTGGACGGGCTTTTGCCTTGCGGGATTTGGGGAAAATCTCTGCCATAAGTTTACCCAGCGAAGGAGCGTTGCCCCAAAAGTACTATGGCCTGCACGGCCGCTCTATCTACGCCTCTATTTGGCAACTAGATTCTCCAGCTGACGCCTCGGAATGACAGTATTCATGCCGCGCCTCTCGAAGCAGACAAGGCAAAAGAAGTCGCATTCCTTACAGGTGCGGCTGGATGATCACTTTTAGTGACGACTTGGCTTCGGCAGTGAGTTCGAAGCCCAAGCCCGCCTCGTCCAGTCCCAACCGGTGGCTGATCATCTGGTCCACCTGCACCCGGCCTGACCCGATCATCTCCAGCGCCGTAGACAAATCGCTGGGGGCGCCGGCGTAGGTCGTGGTCAGGGTGGCGTCGTTCCGGAAGAAAAGTTCGTTCACCGGCACTGTGATGTTTACCCCAGGCTCGGTGGGGGCGAAGAACAAAACCGTGCCGCCGCGGTCCACCGAGTCCAACCCCTGCTGCAGCGCCGGAGGGGCGCCGGTGCAGACGATGACCAGGTCGGCCAAGCGGCCTTCATTGACCTCGCGCAAACGCGCAGGAACGTCGTCGGTGGCCAAGAAAGTGTGGTCAGCACCCAAGTTCTTGGCGGCCTCCAGGCGGGAGGGGACCATGTCGGTAGCGGTGATCCGGCCTGCTCCCAGGGCTCGGGCCAGGTTGATGTGCAGAAGGCCTGCCAGTCCACTGCCCAGCACAATCACGCTCTGTCCCGGCTGGATATTGGCCCGGCGTTGGCCCCGGTAGACACAGGCCAACGGCTCGGCGAAAGACGCTTCATCGAAGGAAAGACCGTCGGGCATGGTGAACACGCCTCGGTCCACGTTTATGGCCGGTACCCGCAGGTACTCGGAAAAGCCGCCGGGCTCGAAGGTTGTCTCCCTAAGAGTGTCGCAGACGGTGTGATGGCCACTGAGGCAGTAATGGCAGGCGTTGCAGGGGACGTGGTGAGTGACGATCATGTTGTCGCCCTCTTTGAACCGGCTCACACCCGACCGCGCCTGGACGACGGTCCCCGCTACTTCGTGGCCTAGGACCATGGGAGCCCTCTGGATGCGGTACCACTCCATGACGTCGCTTCCACAGATGCCGCTGGCCTCCACCTTGACCAGCAATTCGCCGGGCCCGATCTCCGGCACCGGCATCTCCTCCACGCGCACGTCGTGGTTGTTGTAATACATGGCGACACGCATGTTGGTTTTACTTCCTAATCGTAATTGGCGTTGTTAGCGTCGTAATTTGCTTTACTCCCACCGTTCGTGGTGGGCTCCGTCGAACCATGGACGCGCCGAAGTCAGGGCCCTTCGACAGGCTCAGGATGAGCGGGGTGGAATTATGCCGGCACCGACGCGACCCGGCCGTTGCCAGCCTTGACGCTATCGAAGATCTCTTGGGCTTCCGCGATCGAGCCATTCTCATGGACGATGTGGCGCAGTGATTGAATCATAGGCACCGGGTGTTCGCTCTGCCAGATGTTCCGACCCAGGTTGATGCCGATGGAGCCGTTCTCCATGCCGTCTTTGACGAACTCCATGACCTCCCGCTCGGTATCGGCCTGGGGGCCACCAGCCATGACCACGGGCACCGGGCATCCGTATACAACCTTGTCGAACTCCTCGCACCAGTAGGTCTTGACCACTTTGGCGCCCAATTCGGCGCAGATGCGGGTGCATAGGGCCAGGTAGCGGGCGTCGCGCTTCTCCAGTTCTTTGCCCACGGCGGTCACGGCCATCACCGGGATGCCGTATTTCTCGCCCTCGTCCACCAGCTTGCCCAGGTTCAGCAGGGACTGCTTCTCAAACTCGGTGCCGATGAAGACTGAGATTCCCACCGCCGCCACGTTCAGGCGAACGGCATCTTCCATAGAAGTGGTGATTCCCTCATCGGCCAGGTCGGCGCCCACCATGCTGGTGCCGCCAGACATCCGCAGGATCACCGGCTTGTCTAGGGCCGTGTCGACCACCGCCCGCAATACGCCTCGCGTCACGAATAGGGCGTCAGAATATGGAAGCAGAGGTTTGATGGTCTCGCCCGGTTGTTCCAGCATCCGGGTCGGTCCCTGGAAATACCCATGATCGATGGGCAAGAACATGCAATGGCCGTCGGGTTGAATCAACCGCGCCATTCGGTTTGCCATTCCCCAGTCCATATCCATACCTCGCTTCGCTTGATGATTCTTTAAGAGCCCGCGCTCCGGTTTGTTCGATCTTATGTCGACTAAGCTACGGGTGTCATTATCCCTGCTGGCGGGCCGGGTAACAAGGTCGCGCTAAACGGTTTTCCCGGTCTCCCAGGTGATCAGCACCTGCTGAGCGTCGGGCAGCCAGACGGGGATGAAACCCTCATCGGACTCTTCGTATAGGCTGTCGAATTGCTCCCGCACCACCACCTCACCCCGGTCTCTGTGATGTGGCGCCAGCCAGATTCCTGCCAGCGCCATCTCAACGGCGTTTTCTTTTGTTTGCGGAAAGGTAGGAAGTTGCTCCACGCCGTCGAAGTGAGTCCCACGGGGGAGGAACCGGACGTCGGGGAGTATGCCCATCTCCCACAGCGCCGGCAGCAATTGGGTATGGCCGGGGATTGTCGCCTGCTCTTCGCCGTAGACCATCTTGAACAACGTGGCGTTGTGCATCGGGTTGGGCACGCTATATATGGCGATGATCACCCGCCGCCTGGCTGCAGCTTCCATTTTGGCGATGAACGGGCCAATTTCGCGAACGAAATAGGTCACGTTCGCGGCGTGGACCACGTCGCCTTCCACCCCATGGGCTTCTACCCAATCAGACAGAACGGAGGAAGTGTTGGCCATTCCGAATTCGGTGGCTAATTCCTGGCACTCCTGGCACATCCCCGCAGATGGTTCTACGTTGATGACCTCTCGGCAGCGTAGCGACATGGGAAGACCCAGTCTGCCGGCCCCACCACCCACATCGACAAATACATCGTCTGGCCTCACGAATGAAGCCAGTATCTGGAAATTGTCTTCCATCCCCCGTTTCGGGTCAGCCCTGAAGCGTTTGGCGTTGGACCCGCCCCAAAAATCTTCGGTTGCCGGGCCCTGCAGCCGCTCTCTTTGGGATTCCACGGCGTCGATCAGGGCCGAATAATCTTCTATCGCTCCCATCTTTCCTCACTGGTTAGTCAATTCAAGACGGTATTATCAACGGGCTCACCCCAGCAGACAACCAATCGCGTTTAGCGTGAATTCGTCGCCGAAACCGAAATCGACGCCGTTTGCTGTGTATCTCGACCCCAAGTTTCTTGACACTACCAAACCCCTCTGTTACAACCAAACGAAATCCCGATACTCAAAATCAAAAGATGACCTTTAAACGGTCATCAGGAGGACGACCATGGGCGAGATATTAGGAGCCGGCACCACTCATTACCCGCCGCTGATCACTCCAGACGAAGACCGGGGATTCCCCCTGACACGCACACTGAAGCACAACGACAAAGTCCCCGAAGAGATGAAGCTCCCCACCAACTGGCCCGAGCCCATGCGCATCGAATACGGCGAGGATGAGGGCCTGAAGTCGGCCGCCGAACACCGGGAGCGGCTGGTCAAAGGGTTCCGGGAAGTACGGTCCGCTATCGACGACTTCAAACCCGACATCGTCCTGATTTGGGGCGACGACCAATACGAGAACTTCAAAGAAGACATCATCCCACCTTTCTGCATCTTGGCTTACGACGAATTTGAAGGCCAGCCCTACAACAACCGGGACGGCAGCTACCGCCGGAACGTGTGGGACGAGCCCCAGGAGAAGTCCTTCGTATACAAGGGTGCGCCTGAGGCCGGCAGAGCATTGACCACCGGACTGATCAATCAGGGCTTCGACGTGGCCTATGCTTACCAGAAGCTCCACGAGAACGGCCTCGGCCACGCTTTCCTGAACACCTTGCTGTTCTTGGACTATGACCGCAAGGGGTTCGACTACCCTGTCCTGCCCTTCTCGGTGAACTGCTACGGCAGCAGCGTTATCCGCAACCGCGGTGGCGCCATCACCCAGAAAAAGAACGGCGTTGACTTGCCCTTCGACCCACCCGGTCCGTCGCCCAAGCGCTGCATGGAGATAGGCGCCGCCACCGCCAGAGTGTTCAAGGACAGCCCCTACCGTGTCGCGTTGGTCGGTTCCTCCAGTTGGTCCCACGCTTTCTTGACCCCCAAGAACCACTGGCTGTGGCCCGACGTTGAGTCAGACCGCGCCCGCTTCGAGGAACTGAAAGACGGGGACTATGATTCCTGGAGACGCATCTCCACTGACCAGATCGAAGATGCCGGACAGCAAGAGCTGCTGAACTGGATGTGTCTGGCCGGAGCCATGGAGGAGATGGGCCGCAAACCGGAGATACTGGACTACGTGGAGACTTACGTATTCAACTCCAACAAATGCCTGGCCCTGTTCAGTCCCTAAGGAATTCACCAGCGAAATAAATAATCGTCCCTTCCCCCGTTGCGACGGGGGAAGGTTAGGATAGGGGCACCCCTACACCTGCCCAAGTCATCCTTGATAGAAAACCAAACCACCACCGGAGCAACCAAATGGCAGAGATACTAGGTGTCGGCCTAACTCACTCCCCCTCCCTCATAGCCCCCGATGAGCTGAAGAACTACTCCCTGACCAGGGCCCTGCGCAGCAACGACCGCATCCCGACTGAGCAGAAAAACCCAGAGTCCTGGCCCGAGGACATGCGAAAAGAATGGGGCGACGACGAGGGTTATACCTCGGCCAAGATCGCACGGGGCAAGCTGGTCGATGGGTTCCGCAAACTGCGGGCCGAGATTGACTCCTTCAAGCCCGACGTGGTGTTGGTCTGGGGCGACGACCAGTACGAGAACTTCAAAGAAGACATCATCCCCGCCTTCTGCGTCATGGCCTACGATGAATTCGAGTGCCAGCCTATGGCTGGCCGGGACGGAGGCCAACGCCCCAACGTTTGGGACGAGCCGGCCAACAAGATCTTTCGGTACAAGGGTCACGAGTCCAGCCGCTACCTGGTCACCGCCCTTTTGGAAGACGGATTCGACATCGCCTACTCCTACAAGCCTCTCCATCAAGAGGGACTGGGCCACGCGTTCGTGAACACCCTGCTCTACCTGGACTACGACCGGAAGGGCTTCGACTACCCGGTGATTCCTTTCTCGGTGAACTGCTATGGCAGCAACATCATCCGCAACCAAGGCGGGCCCTACACCCAGCAGATCAACGGCGTGGACATGGCCATGGACCCGCCCGGCCCCTCACCCAAGCGGTGCATGGAGCTCGGCGCGGCCACGGCCAGAGCGCTCCAGGCCAGCCCTTGGCGGGTGGCGTTGATCGCATCGTCCAGTTGGTCCCATGCCTTCCTTACACCCAAGAACTGGTGGCTGTACTGCGACGTTGAGTCGGACATGGCCCGGTTCGAGGAGTTGAAAGCCGGGAACTACGAGGCCTGGCGCGGCATCTCCAACGCCCAGATCGAGGACGCCGGCCAGCAAGAATTGCTGAACTGGATGTGCCTAGCTGGAGCCATGCAAGAGCTGGACCGCAAGCCGGAGATCGTCGAATTCTTACAGACTTACGTCTTCAACTCCAGCAAGTGCCTGGCGTTGATGAAGCCCTGAGGGACGAACCGGTTATATTAAAGAGGAACTGATTATGGTGTCAGAAGCTAAACGGACAGACCTTGACCGCAGGGAATTGGCCCCGGCCTCGGGACTCCGCGAGTTCTGGTACCCGGCCCTCCTGGACAGCAAGGTCGGCAAGAAGCCGGTGCGCCTCCGGATGCTGGGCGAGGAACTGTGCTTCTTCCGTGATGAGAATGGCGACGTGGCAGCCCTCTGGGACGTTTGCCCCCACCGTGGCGCCAGCCTGGCCCAGGGCGATTGCCACTTCAAGGGCACTGTAGCCTGTCCTTACCATGGTTGGGTTTTCGACGGCGCGGGCGAATGTATCTCGGTCCTCAGCGAGGGCCCCAACTCCCGTATCCCCGGCAAGGTCCAGGTCCGCAAATACCCCACCCAGACTCTGAAGGGCATGGTCTTCGTCTGGATGGGTGAAAGCGAACCGGCCTCTATAGAAGAGGATGTTCCCGAGGAGTTCTTCGAAGAGAAGAGCCAGGTTCTCTACCGCATCGCCGACTGGCCGGTGGACTGGCGAGTGGCCCTGGAAAACTCCATGGATTCCCATGTGTATTACGTGCACAGGGATTCCATACTGATGTACGGACGCGGCCCTCTGGACCCTTACGGTCGCTCCCCACGAATCCGGCCGGTCTTCGTGGGCAACGGCTTCAACGTGATCTGGGGCGATTCGCCAACGACGGGGAATCCTCGCCGTTCCTGGGGCTTCAAAGAGTATTTCGGCCTCCTCAGGGGAAAGCTCCCGTACCAGGACAGCTTCGAGGGTCTGGGCCGCTGGCCCAAGGGCAAGTGGCGTCTGCTCTGGAACTGGGTCTTCATACCGGCCAACAAGCGGCGCCTCAGCAAGTCGGCAACCACCGACAACCCCCTGTGGGGTCCGGGGCACCATCTGCCCGGCATGTTCCGCACCGACCTGCGCACCCACATGTATACCCGGATGTGCGTGCCCATCGACGAAGGCACATCTCGAATCGTGTACTACCACACCACCCGTCCCGGCAGCCTGATGGGACGCATCTACGAGCGGGTCCATTTTTTCCTCTGGCATAACTGGGTGATGAACATCCAGTTCTCCAATCAAGACGCCAGGATCATGGTGCCCCAGCGCTACGACACACCTGAAAAACTATCGGGGACCGACGCTGAGATCATCCAGTGGCGCAAGCTGCTGCAGAGGGTTGCCATCGAAGGACGCGGTGTCTTGAAAGACCTACAGGCCGAGCACCTGTCTAAAGAAATGGACACCACCATAGCCGAGGGATTCGCCGCCGACCAGCTCAAGGAACAAGGACTCGAGGACGTGGCTGAATTCCTGGCCGGCACCGTCTCCGGCGACGACGATTAAACTTCAGTCCCGGCTCCGGCCAATTTACTCAGCGGCGCTGTTCGGAATTGGAATTGGTTCGTGGTGAGAGCTGTCGAACCACCGCTGGCCTAAGTTCGAGTTCACGAGCTCGGAAGCATGACTTATGCGCGCCCTTCTGCGGAGTTCGGGGCGAACGATTCGGTCCAACGGTTCGTTCAAGACGGGCTTGGCTCATCCGTTCGTGTTGAGGTCCGTTGGGGCCACCTCTTCGGGTGCGGTCAACTTCTGGACATTCCAAGAAGTCCGATAAACAGCCAAGAACCATAGCCGCCCTTGTTGGGTGGCAGGGAGCGCACTTCCACCGAGAACCCGTCCTGCCCCATCAGATCGGTCCAGGTGTTGAGGGGGAATATGCCCGTTATGTGGGTGTCTACCTCCACCGTCGTTTGCCCGTCTTTCTTGATGGTGTAGGTGTAGGTTGATTCCACCTGGGTATCCGTCGGGTCCGGGTCCGTCATGACTTCCTGAATGTTGACCTCGATGTCCCCCTGCAGCCGGTCCCAGGTGTAGACCCATCCGTCGGGGAAGGTCTCTTGCACCCAGTCCGGGGCCACCATCAACACGCCTCCGGGCCGCAGGTGGGCCACTGCGGTGGCGAAGGTCTCCTGAAGGTCCTGCTCGGTCAGTAGATATGAGGCGGCATCGTGGACCAGCACGGCATCGAAGGTCTGCCCGAGGCGAATGTAGCGCATGTCGCCTACGTAGTGTTCGACCTCGGGATTGAGACCCTGCGAGAGGGCCACCATGTCGGGCGACAGATCGACGGCGGTGCATTCGAAATCGAGTGTTAGATGGGAGAGGTTGTGCCCGCCGCCCACGCCCATTTCCAGCAACTTATGTCTACCGGAACCCAGTTCCTCATGAACAACATCGCCGAAGAACGCAGCCTCGCTGCCATACTCCTCAGGCGGGCTGATGATCGGCCAGAGATAGGACAAGTCGCCGTAAAGCCGGTTGATTATTTTGGCCACCTATTGGGGCGTTAACCCGTTCAAGAAACGAATGACGGCATCGTCCATGGGCAGAAAATTGAACCCGGCTTGGAGCGATGCCCGCCTGTCGGCCTCGGTGTCGCCGACGTGATAGTACTCGTCTGCTGGGATCTGCTCCTTGACCTCTTCAAGCCGGTGCTTCAGCACGGTGAACTCCACCTTGATGCCGTTGTCCCGCCAGATGCGGCGTTGCTCGCTCACGGTGCGGTCCGAGCAACTGCCGATCAAGTACCCCAAACCCTTCACCCGACGGACCATCTCCATGGTGATGCCGCCCGGAGGGTCGCCGATTTCGAGGGTGCCGTCGATGTCAAAGCTGATCAGCCTGGTCAAATATCTGTCCATTCTCGTGTGCTGGGTTGCCAGTATCAAAGTACCTTTTTCCGCTCATGGGAGCCTGTCGAACCACCGTTTGCATTCAAGCCTGTGTCCGATGCAAGAATGACTTATTCGCATCTTTCGACAAGCTCAGTACGAAAGGTATTTTTGCCTAAAACGTATGCTGCCAAGTCTGCCCCTTGGGCGGCTCTCCGGACAACTTGAAATGGGGGATGCTGATTCCATCAGGCTCGTCGTCGAAGATGACCTCGACGCGGGCGCCGATGGCCACGTTCTCCTCTTTCTCCGGTTTCAGGTCGGCATCCAGCAGGTTAGTTACGATGCGGAGGCCGTCTTCCGGTGTCGGCTGGCCGCTCTGCTCATCCAATTCCACCAAGACGATGGCGAAGGGCGCCAGTTCCTTCAGAGCGGGCACCACGGTATGGGCGACGATCTGATAACTGTAAATGGCCCCCTTGCCGCTGACCTCAACCCACTCCCAGTCCAGGGAGGGACACCACGGACAGGCGGGACCCGGTTCTCCGCGCAATAGACCGCAAGCACCGCATTTCTTAACCACCAGCCGGTGCTCACCTGCGGCCTCGAAGTAGCCGCGGTACTCGCTGTCGTTCTCTGGGATGCTCAGCATCTGGCCTCGGTATTCGTAATTAGCCATGTTGTTACTTCCTCATGATGAGAGCGCTCCCCACTGCGGGGGTACCCCATCCCATATTCATGCTGATCTTGGCGTCCTTAACCTGTCGGCAGCCGCCCTCAGAATAGTCATAGGTGTGCACACCGTCGGCGGCGTTGGGGCAATAGTCGTCAACGGCGCCCCGTAGCTGCCGCACGTTTTCGATGACCATATTCATCCCGTGGGTGTAGGCCTCGCACAGATGGCCGCCGCTCGTGTTGTTGGGCCGGGCCCCGCCCAGGTTGATGACACCGCTCTTGACGTAGTCCTTGCCCTCGCCCTTCTTGCACCAGCCGTAGTCCTCCAACTGGAGGATGACAGTGTAGGTGAAGGCGTCGTAGCAGCCAGTGACGTCAACATCTTCGTGCTTGATCCCCGCCTGTTCGAAGATGCGTGGACCGACGTATTGGCCCGCCACCGCAGGCAGGTTGCCGTGCTGAAGGTGGAAGTCGCCGCCATGCTTGGTGCCCCTGCCCTGGACTCCGATGATGTGGGCCGGAGTTTGTTTCAGGTTCTTGGCCCGCTCGGCGGAGGTGACTATCACGCAGGTGGCGTTGTCGGTCTCCAGGCAGCAGTCCAGCAGATGGGCCACGGGGCGGATGATCCAGCGAGAGTCCGTCACGTCTTGAACGGTGACCCTTTGTTTCATCATTGCTTTGGGGTTGTTGCTGGCGTGGTTGCTGTGGGCGACTTTGATATGGGCCAGGTCCTCGCTCTTCACCCCATAGGTTGCCATGTGCTTGGTGAAATTGAAGGCGAATTGCTGCACAGCGCTGATCAGACCGTAGGGGCGTTTCATTAAATCTAGGCCGGATATGCCCGAAGCAGCTCTGGCGCCGGTGCCACCGATGCGGAAGTTGGAGTAACCGTTCATGGACCGGAAGATGGCCACGGTGTCGCACATGCCGGCCTCAATGGCGCCCATGGCTAGGCCGATCAAGGCCTCGGAGCTGGATCCGCCACCAGAGCAGTCCATATAGAAGTTGGGCCTGAGCCCCAGGTCGTACATGATGGACGTCGACGGTGTGGAATCCCCGCTGTGGTAGCTGAGCATCCCGTCAACGTCGCCGGAACCCAGTCCGGCGTCGTCCATGGCCCTCCGGATGGCCATCGCGCCCATGGCCCTAGTGGTACGGCCAGAAGCCCGGCTGTATTCAGTCTCGCCAATGCCAACGATGGCATATTTCCCTACAAGGCTGGTCTCCATGGTGTCTCCTTAGTGTCGGTCATTTCCAGTCAAAATTGAGGCTGGAAATCGAGCCGTATTATCGCTTCTGAAACCTGGTTTTACAATCGGCGAATGGGTTAATCAAATGCCCCGGCGATGGCCATCTCCGCCAGTTCTTCGTCATTAACGCCCAATATATCCCTAAGGACAAAGTCCTGGTCGGCGCCGAATTCCGGGGCTCCTCCGGTGACTTTGCCGGGCGTTCGGGACAGTTTGTAGGGCGCTCTTTCGATAGTGCGCATTGTCCCAGCGGAGTCGGCGACTTGGTGGAAAATACCGCGCTCCCGCAGATGCGGGTCGTTTTCGGCCATGTCTTTGCCGGTCTGAACCACCCCGGCGGCAACCCCGGCCGCTTGTAAGAGGTGCATCGCGTCCTCAGCGTTTTGCTCCGAGGTCCAAGACTCAACCAGCTTGTCCAGGTCGTCGGCGTAGCTTAGGCGGGACTCAGAATTGGCAAACCGATGGTCGGAGGCCCAATCAGGAGAGCCGATGGCCCCGACGAAAGCGCTCCACTCGTCATCGGTGAAAACCGTTATCGCCAACCAGCGATCGTTGCCTTTACAACGGTAGGCCCCGTGGGGAGCGCCGCCGCCATGATGCAGCCGGTTGCCTGTTCGTTGAACATCGTTTCCTTTCGCGCTCAGTTCCAAGGTTAGGGGGCCCAATAGCGAGGACATGGCCTCCATCTGGGAGACGTCGATCCACTGGCCCCGGCCGGTCCGCGCCCGCTGAATCAATGCCAGCAGAACTGCCTGTGCGCCCGCCATGCCGCCAACCGCGTCGCTGTAGGCGCTGGCCGGGCCGCTGGGCTTGGTGTCGGGAAAGCCGGTCAGGTCGGTGAACCCAGACCAGGCTTGGAGCGTCTGGCCGTAACTGACCCGGTCCTTCCAGGGCCCGGTGCGCCCGAACCCCGACATGCTGAGCATGATGATGTCGGGCTTTATATCCCGAATGCCGTCGTAATCCATACCCCAGCCAGGCATCACCCGGCCGCTGAAATTCTCGGCCACAACGTCGGACACCGCCACCAGTCTCCGGGCCAGTTCCTTCCCGGCGTCGGTCTTCATGTTCAAGGAGATAGAGGACTTCCCGGCGTTCCAGTTGTGACGCTGCCCCAGTCCCCGGGCCGTATTGGACGCCGGACCTCCTACCACCGAGAGCGCCTGGTTGGACTCGACTTTGATCACCTGAGCCCCTTGGTCGGAGAGTATCCGCGTGGCCGAGGGTCCAGCATGTATCCAGGTGAAATCGAGCACTCTGATGCCCTTCAGTGCAAGGGCCATATTAGACAACTCCAGCCGTGATCAGGTCCTGAAGTTCATCCGCCGACAGACCCAGTTCCTCACAGTAGACTTGGCTGTTGTGCTGGCCGACCTGCGGCGCCTGCGAGACAAGCTGCCAGCCAGACTCTGACAGCTTGTAGGGAGCGCCCGGATAGACCAATTTATCCTCGCCAGCAGGTATGGAATAGAACCCGCGGGCCCAGAGTTGTTCGTTGTCCAGCAACTCGGCGGCGGTGGTCACCGGACCCCAGGGGTGGTGGTTGGCTTGCCCCCAGTCGGTGATCTCCTGACGGGTGTGGGTCAAAGTCCAAGCTTCGACTAGCTCTTCGATGTGGGCGCCGTGTTCACCACGGAGGATGAAGCGATCGTTGTACTGCTCGTCCATCAAGTCGCCGGCCATGCCGTCGCCGTCCATCCAGGCCCTCAGGTCGTTCCACGCTTTTGCGGTGTTGGTGGTGATGCTGACGTAGCCGTCTTTGCACTGCCAGGTGGCCACGAACTGGCCCCCGTGCCGGAACCCACAGCGGACTGCGTTCTGGCCGGTGTAGTTGTAGGCGGTGTTCACGTGCTCGGTGGTGGTAGTGACGGCTTCCTGCATGGACACATCCACATGCTGTCCTTCCCCGGTGGCGAGACGGTGGTAGAGGGCGATGAGGATGCCGATGAACGCCCGGTTGGAAGTGGTCTGATATGCCTGCAGACCCCAGAGTTTGTTGGGTGGGGTGTCGGGCCACCCGGTGACGTACATGTAGCCGCCCATGGCGAAGCCGGTCAGGTCGCTGCCCTTGTAACCACGGTAGGGTCCGGTCTGGCCAAAGGGCGTCAAGGAGGCGTAAACCAGCCCAGCATTAGCTTCGCTGAGGTGCTCATAACCCAGTCCCAATGAACCGAGGTATCCGGGCTGAAAAGTCTCCACCAGGACATCCGCGGTTGCCGCCAAACCCTGAAGCAGAACAACTCCGGAATCCGAAGCGATATCCAGGGTGATACCACGTTTGTTGGTGTTGTAATGCAGCCAGTGGAGACTATTCTCAAGAGGTGTGGCGCTTTCGACAAATGGGCCGGTGCCGCGCATAGGATCGCCGCCCGGAGGCTCTACCTTGATCACGTCGGCGCCTATGTCGGCCAACAACTTGCCACAGTAAACGCCCAGGTCGCCCGATAGGTCGAGGACCCGGACTCCAGTCAGAGGCTGAGGGTTTTCCTTGCCGGTCTCCAACGATCTAACCCTTCCGAGGCCCCAGGTCTTTCTGCAGGTCGGCAATGGTCTGGTCGCGGGTTTTCTTCTGCCAGCGGACCCGTTGGTTGATGGGAGTGTTCTCAACCTCCGGAGCAACCTTCATGGTCACGAACACCGGGCCGGGCTTGCTGAGGATCTCTTCGATGTTGTTGGTGAAGTCTTCCAAGTTATCGAAGGCGTAGGTCGACGGATAGCCGCACCCTTTGGCGATAACATCGTATTGAACATTCTGGGCGTTCGGCACTGGCTGTCCGCCCGTGGTCGCATAAACGCCATTATCAAGAACGAAGTGGTAGAAGTTCTTGGGGTCTTTTTCTGCAATGGTGGTCAGCGCGCCCATGTTCATCAGGATGTCGCCTTCCGAGTCGAACAGGATGACCTTCTCATCGGGCCGAGACATGGCGAGACCAAATGCGAAGGAAGCGTGGCCGCCCATCGCCGGGTCGCCCAGGGGGACGTCACGGTTCGGCTGATCGCTTAGGTTGATCCAGTGGCGGCCGCCCCGGCCCGGAATCACCACGGCGTTCCCCCGGTAGGGTGCGAAGGCCTTGAACATATCAGCTGTCTGGAACATCAGTCCTCTACAATCTCATCTACAAAAATTGGGCGTTGGTCTCTAGGTTATCTCTGAACAAAACCGTGATATTCATCGCCAATCAGCACGGCAACCGGCTGCTTGGTCCGGTCGGCCCGCTCGAATGCCACCTGGATCCGGTCCGCATCAGCATCGCTCTCTACCAGGTAATACTTGATACCAAATGCGTGGAGGAAATGCTCGGTGTAGGTTGCCGCGGTGTCGGTGTCGACCCCATGACGGGTCCAACCCCGGTACCCCACCATCATCACAACAGGGATATTCATGCCCATGACCCAGCCCCGCATGGAATCTCCCGACTCCATCAGGCCCGTGTTCTGTATCAGGATGACCGGCTTGGCCCCGCCCACTGAAAGGCCCGATGCTGTGGAGAACGCCTGACCCTCCCGGCTTACGGTGACAAGTTCCAATGAGGGTTCTTCCTTCAGCAGCACGTATAGGAAGTTGGTCTCACTGTCGGGTAGCCAGATCACATGAGTAACATTGTTGGCTTTCAGGTGATCCATTATCGTTTGCGGGCTGAATCCGCCTTCTTGATTGGCCAATGTGGGTACCTCTTTATTCGGGAATGATTCTCGCTAAAGTTGCCTAAACAACCGTTATAACCAATGGATAGACCCTTAGACAGAGCTCAGGACGAACGAGGGAAAACCCTTGCTTCCGTTCGCGGTGAGCCCGTCGAACCATTTGCTTGCCTAAGTCTACACGTAGCTAGTCTATGAAGTTCCGAATCTCTTTCAGCACCAACGCTGGGTACTCCATGGGCACAAAGTGGGAGCCCGCGCCCAGTTCCTTGAGCTGGAACCCTTTGGTCTCCTGCTGCAGATGCTGCACGGCGGCGTCCTGGGGAGTTTGCGCTCCCTCATAGTCACCCACCAACAAGACGTACTCGCCGCCCAGACCCCGTAGGACTTCCAAAGTATCCAGGTGCCGGCGGTTCGAGTAGAACTCTTCTTCAACGTAGGGCTTGCACTTCAATTCAACAGTGCCGTCATCCAACAAGCGGGTGTTGCCATCGATGTAGTCGGCGAAGACCTCATCCTCCCATGGTTTGAAAACCCGGCGGTCGCGGTAGGCCTCGTGCATCGCTTTCCGGCTTCCCCAGATTGACCGCTTCTGAAGGGTTCGTTCCATGCGCAGTTTCTGTTCCTCGGGAGATAACAGCGCCATCGGGCTATCGCCCACCCGTGTGTCGACCAAGACTCCCTTGCTGACAATCCCAGGGAACATGGAATCGGCGATCAGCATAGACATCCCGCCGGCGGAGTGCCCGACCGCGATCGAACCCTCAAGGCCCAAAGCCTGAATGACCGAGGCGGTGTCTTGGCCAATCTGTTGGAAGGTGAAACCGCCCTCGGGATGCTCGGTGTCGCCGTGGCCCCTGAGATCGAAGGAACGAACATGGTAGTCCCGGGCCAGGTCCCTGGCGGTGTTATTCCATATCTGGGAGGACATGCCAACGGCATGAAACATGACTACGCTTGGGTAATCGGGGCTGCCCCATTCCAGGTAATGGTGGTTGACCCCGTTGGACTCTACGAATCTGCTTTCCGGTTGCAACTAAGACCTCTGTTTAGACGTTATTGGCTCTTTATAAAGCGAGGGCCGGTCAGTCGACCACGGCCACAATCTCCAACTGTACCAGAACACCCGGAGGAAAGGCTTCGTACTCGATGGCATGGCGAGCAGGCCGGTCATCCTCGTCGGGGAACATCTCCAGCCAGGGACGGTTAACCGCCTCTCGCTGGGACCGGTCCTTCATATAGACTTTGATCGTCCCGACGCTCTTGGTGGTCGCGCCTGCGTTCTCCAGCATGGTCTTCATGTTGGCGAAGGCGAACACGCACTGGCTTTCCAGGTCTTCTGGAACCTTGCCGGTGGACGGGTCAGTGCCCATTATGCCGCTGGAGAAGATCATGTTGCCGACCCGCGCCCCCATGGGAATCGGCGCGCCGTGTTTGACGCCGTCAACGTGTATCGAACGTCCCTTGTCAGCCATGGTATCTCCCTGATTTGAGTGCAGTTATCTGTGTAGACCGCCGCCGCAATTATACCCGGCTAGTCCCAGTCTTCAACCTGGCTGCGGATGATTGAATCTAGGCGTGTTATTATCTGGGCGTCAAGATTAATTATTGCGGAGGCGCCACCATGCCCTATGGAGGCAATGACTGGCTGGCATTAACCCCTGAGGAAACCCTGGAACCCGACCTGCCTATCTGCGACCCGCACCACCACTTCTGGGACTACCGCACCGCGCGCATCCCGTTCCAGCGGTACCTGCTCCATGAGCTGGCCGACGACTTGAACAGCGGCCACAACGTGCGTTCCACCGTATTCGTGGAGGCCCGGTCCATGTACCGCATCGACGGGCCGGAAGAAATGAAGCCAGTGGGCGAGGTTGAATTCGTTCAAGGCCTGGCCGCGGCCAGCGCTGCAGGGCTGTACGGTCCAGGAAGGGCCGCTGCCGCCATCGTCGGGCACGCCAACCTGAACCTGGGCGACGGCGTGAAACCCGTGTTGGAGGCCCTGCAGGCCGCCAGCCCCAATCGGTTCCGGGGTATCCGCCACACCGTCACGTGGGACGACAATCCCGACGTGGAGAACACCGCCGCCCACAAGATCAAGGGGCAGATGTCCAGTGACAATTTCCGGGCCGGGGCCAAGGTGCTGGCCGACATGGGCCACTCTCTGGAAGGCTGGATGTACTTCACCCAGATGGAAGAACTGGCCGAACTGGCGAAAGCCATTCCCAACCTGAAAATCATCCTCTGCCACGTGGGCGGCATCATGGGCGACGGCCCCTACGCCGGACGCCAACAAGAGGTCATGGCCACCTGGCGAAAGGGCATCGACGCCGCGGCCCAGCAGCCCAACATCTACATGAAACTGGGCGGCATCGGCATGCCCCGGGTTGGGTTCGACTGGTATCTCCGGGACAAGCCCATCGGCTCTGAGGAACTGGCCTCTGACATGGCTCCAATCATCAACTACTGTATCGAGAAGTTCGGCCCCAACCGCTGCATGTTCGAAAGCAACTTCCCGGTGGACAAAGTGTCTTACTCGTATAACGTGATGTACAACGCCTTCAAACTCATCACCAAGGGCCACTCGGCCTCAGAGCGCGCCGACATGTTCCACGACGTAGCCGCCAAGGTCTACCGCATCGACGTGTAATCCTTCCCATCTAGATTGAGCTCAAAGACGGCCCCTGCTGCCAGTAGGGGCCGTCTTTTTATGGTGCCACCGAATCCGGCAGAAGCTCACCGATTCGTCGTAATATGTGCCCAGCTTAAGATAGGGGTGCGTGGAATTGTCGAACAGCGAATCCCGAGAATCAGGGTTCATCGGCCGCCAATCAGAGTTGGGTATGCTAACTGCTGCCTTGGACGAAGCGTTGGCCGGCAGGGGACAGATGGTGATGCTGGCCGGAGAGCCGGGCATAGGCAAGACCCGCCTGGCGTAAGAGTTGTCCTCCCGTGCGGAAACTCTGGGCGTCCAGGTGATGCGGTGCTGGTGCTACGAACATGTCGGCGTTCCGCCCTATTGGCCTTACGTTCACCCCATCCGGGCCTACGTTGAGACCGCAGACGCAGAACTATTGGCCTCACAGATGGGCTCCGGAGTAACGTCGATCGCTGAGATCGTCCCCGAACTAAGGGGCAGATTGCCCAACTTAAGCCAAGCCGTGGCCGCCGAGCCGCAGCAAGCCAGGTTCCGGCTCTTTGATTCAGTGGCAACTTTTCTAAAGAACGTCGCTCAGAGCCAACCCCTGAAATTCGTGTTGGATAACCTACATTGGGCCAACTCTTCATCGCTGCTGATGTTGGAGTTTCTGGTCAGAGAGATCGCCAACAGCCCTCTTCTGATCCTTGGAACCTACCGCGACGTTGAGATAACCGGCAGCCATTCCCTATCACAGACACTGGGAAACCTTGTCAGGAAAAGACACTACCGGCGCGTCCACTTAGACGGTCTCACGCAGCAGGAAATGGGTGAGTTCGTCCAGGCCAACGCCGGTGTGACCCTGCCGGACGACGCCCTGGAGACCATCCACAACCGGACCGATGGCAACCACCTGTTCGTGAATGAGTCAGCATCAAGCGAACGGGATCTTGCCTCGACCCCGAACGCATCACCCCCCGGCCCGAATGATCGGGCCTGGGTTCTCTATTGCCCAAAACCGGTTCCGGCTAAAGGCCGATCGCCCTTCCACACTCCGTCGCAGTCGAAACCGCGGTTGCGGTATACTGTCGGGAGCGATTTTCCGGCAATCAGCCACCCAAAAGTTCCCGTGAAAAACCCCTATCCAATCCCTGCCTGCCAGCATATTGTTACGGAGAGTGGAATTCGTGGCCACGAAAACCAAACCAGGCGCCTTTAGCCGAATCGTCGATGTCGACTCCGGAAGCGTCAGCCGCGAGATCTTCGTCAACGAAGACATCTACCGCCAAGAGCAGGAACAGATATTTGCCCAGGCGTGGCTCTTTGTTGGCCACGAGAGCCAGGTGACGAAGCCGGGAGATTACTTCGTTTCGTCCATGGGCGAGGAATCGGTGATCCTTTGCCGAGACCGCCAGGGCGAGGTCCACATCTTCCTCAACTCATGCACACACCGGGGCATGAAGGTCTGCCGCTACGACGAAGGGAACTCTCCCGTTTTCTCCTGTCCCTACCACGGCTGGAGCTTCGCCACTGACGGTAAACTGGTGGGCGTCCCATACTTCAAAGACGCCTATAACGAGAAGCTGGACAAGTCCAAGTGGGGTTTGCCCGAAGTCCCCCAGATGTACAACTACAAGGGCAGCATCTGGGGTTCATGGGACAAGAAAGCGCCACCCTTCCTCGATTATCTGGGCGACATGAAAATGTTCTTGGACCTGGCCCTGGACGGACGCGATGGCAGCGAGGGCGGTTCAGAGATTCTGGGCGGAGTCCAGAAGTGGACCATGCCCAGCAACTGGAAGTTCGCCGCTGAGAACTTCGCCGGAGACGGCTACCACAACATCAGCCACCGCTCTGTGGACATGGTCGACATCGGCCCCAGCGGCCGGGGACGGCGCGACGGAAACGAGATCTCCACCGCCACCCGCCTGAACATCTCCTTCCCGGAATTGGGCCACGCTGCTGTGGTCGACATGCAACCTAAGGACACGGCGCAGGTCGCCACCTACACCAACACCCTGGTGGTTGAAGAGTATTTCCGGGGGCGGGAAGCCAAACGGCGCGAGTCCCTGGGCGACCGGCCCAACCTGATCGGCATGGTGGGCACGGTTTTCCCGAACATGTCATACCTGGCCCGCCAGCCCCGCTCCATCGCCATGTGGCACCCCCGCGGGCCCGACCTGACCGAGGCCTGGCGCTGGTTCCTGATCGACAAGAACACCCCCGACGAGGTCAAAGAGGTCCTGCGGCATTACTACATCCGCTACTCCGGCCCCGGCGGCATGACCGAGCAAGACGACATGGAGAACTGGAATTACGCCCACAACGCCAGCAAGGGCGCCATCGCGCGCCGGACGCCGTACAATTATGAGATGGGCATCGGGATATCCCGCAAAGACAGCGGACTGCCCGGCGTGGTCACCGAGCGCATCAGCGAGGAGAACCAGCGTGGCTTCTACCGCCGCTGGGCTGCCATGATGGACGCCAAAAGCTGGGCCGACCTAGCCCCTACGGGAAGATCGAACAGACACAAGAAAAATAGTTAGCTGTAAAGATTAGGAGAGAGTGACATGACCGCCGTAACACAATTGGGATACGTAGGACTCGGAGTAAGCAACATGGAGGAATGGGAACACTTCGCCACTGACGTTTTGGGACTTCAGAGCAACGGCATCGACGACGATGGCAACCTGTCCCTGAGAATGGACGAATACAGCCACCGCTTCATCATCCAGCCCACGGGCACGGACGACGTTGAATTCGTCGGCTGGCAGGTTACCGACGAACCAGCCCTTCGGGAGATGGCCGAGCAACTGCGCGAGGCCGGCATCGAGGTAACCGACGGCACCGAAGACGAGAACAAGTCCCGACGTGTCGAGGGCATGATCAAGTTCGACGACCCAGAAGGCACCCCCACAGAGATCTTCTGGGGCCCACCCATCAGCTTCGAGCGCCCTTTCAATTCGCCACGGGCGGTTGGTTTCGTGACCGCCGAACAAGGTCTGGGCCACGTGGTCTTCCACGTCGAAAACCTGGACCGGACCGTCAAGTTCTACCGCGACGTGCTAGGCATGAAGATCAGCGACTTCATCCGAAACCTGGCCTTCTTCCATTGCAACCCTCGCCACCATTCCCTGGCGCTGATCGAGGCCAAAGCCCCCAAGAAGCTGAACCACTTCATGCTCCAGACTGAGTCCATGAACGAAGTGGGTGCCACTTACGACATGGTGCTGGATAACGAGATTCCCCTGACCCGTGGTCTGGGCCGCCATACCAACGACCACATGACCTCGTTCTACATGAAGACACCGTCCGGTTTCGACGTTGAGTACGGCTGGGGCGCCCGCACCGTGGACGACGCCACCTGGCAGGTACAGCGCCACGAGAAGGGCAGCATCTGGGGCCACCGCGCTCCGACTCCAGTAGCCGCCAAGTAATATCACCAAATACCGGGAGAACACGTAAATGAAGCTAGGCTATATCGGCACCGGGACCATGGGCAACCCCATGGCCAAGGCCCTGATCGAAGTGGGACACGCAGTCACCGTCTTTGACATGCGCCGCGAGTCGGCCACCAATCTGTGCGAGATGGGCGCCAACTGGGCCGATACCCCCCGTGAATTGGCCGAGAACAGCGAGGTGGTTTTTACCTCGCTGCCCGGTCCGGTGGAGGCCGAAAGCGTGCTCACTGACCCGGACACAGGCATCCTGGCAGGACTGAAAACCGGCGGGGTCTGGGTGGACACCACCACCAATTCTCCCACCGTGATCCACAAGCTAGCCGCGGCCTGCAAGCAACGCGGCATCGATATGCTGGACTCTCCGGTTAGCGGCCGCATCCCCAACATGACAATGATGGTCGGCGGCGACCCGTCTGTTTTCGAGAGGCACCGGGCTGTGCTGGAAACCATGGGTAAAGACGTAATATATGTCGGAGGCACCGCCTCTGGCAGCACGGCCAAGCTGGTCACCCAATATCTGGGTTACTCCAACTTCATCGCCGGAATCGAAGGGATGCTCATCGGGGCCAAAGCCGGTCTCGACATGGACATCCTCGCCAAGTTGATCCCCATCAGCGCCTCAGCTAGCGGCGTCATGGCCCGCTCGATGGACGTGGTCCTAGACGGCACCTTCGCCTCCAACGGGACCCTAGACATCGTTGCCAAAGACCTGCATCTCGCCTGCCAACTGGCCCGGGACGTGCAGGCCCCATCCCGCATCGGAGACATTGTCGACGACGTGCTGCAGCGGGCCCAGGCCCAGGGTTTAGGCCAAGAAGGTTACCCGGTGGTAGCGCGCATCCTGGAGCAAATGGCCAGCGCCGAAGTCCGTTCCAAGTCCCCGCGCACCACTTAATTCGAATAGTAAATAATCTTGCCCGAATCTCCCGTATCTTAAGGAGGCGACCCAACATGGCGACTGCCCGTAAGCCCCGTAGCAAAAACGGACAAGCCAGCAACGGTTTTGGATCGATGGTCGACCTGGACGCTGGCACCATCAGCCGGGATGTCTTCGTCAACCCCGAGGTCTACGCCCAGGAGCAGGAAAGGTTATTCGCCAGGGCTTGGCTGTTCATCGGACACGAAAGCCAGGTCAGCAAGCCCGGCGATTTCTTTGTGTCATCCATGGGCGAAGAATCGGTGATCCTCTGCCGCGACCGAAAAGGCGAGATCCGCGTCTTCCTCAACTCGTGCACCCACCGGGGCATGAAGGTCTGCCGGTACGACGAGGGCAACACCCCGGTGTTCAGTTGCCCCTACCACGGTTGGAGTTTCGCCACCGACGGCGCCTTGGTCGGCGTTCCCTACTTCAAGGATGCCTATGACGAGAAGCTGGACAAGTCCAAATGGGGACTGCCGGAAGTCGCCCAGATGCGCAACTACAATGGCTCGATCTGGGCCACCTGGGACAAGCATGCCCCATCCTTCGAGGAGTACATGGGCGGATTCCTGACCTATCTGAATTTCCTGCTGGACACCTGGGATGGCGCCGGCGGAGAGGTGGAGGTCTTTGGCGGAGTGGAGAAGTGGGTGATTCCCTGTAACTGGAAGTTCCCCTCGGAGAACTTCATCGGCGACCGCTACCACAACATCAGCCACCGCTCCGTCGACATGGTCGGCCAAGGCCCCAGCGGCAGCGGCCGGCGCGACAATCAAGAGAGGGAGGGGGCAACCGCCCTGGACATCTCGTTCCCGGAGCGCGGCCACGGGACCATCACCTTCCTGCGCCCCGATGACAGGGTGATTCCTGGCTACCAACATTCCAAGGTCGTCTCGGAGTATTTCGCCCACTGTGAGGCAGAGCGCCGCAAGAACTACGGTCAGTGGTCCCGGTTGATCCCGGGTCCCAGCACCGTGTTCCCCAACATGTCGTACCTGCCCCGCCAACCCCGCACCATCTCTGCCTGGCACCCCCGCGGCGCCAACAGCCACGAGGCCTGGCGCTGGTTCTTGATCGACAAGAAGGCCCCGGTCGAGGTCAAAGAGTTCCTGCGCCACTACTACATCAGCTACTCCGGCCCCGCCGGTTTAACCGAGCAGGACGACATGGAGAACTGGAATTACGCCCATAACGCCAGCCAGGGAGTCATCGCCCGGCGCTACCCATACAACTACCAGATGGGCATGGGCTTCGACGGCCCGCCGGTGGACACCGATGGCCTGGAGATGCCCGGCCAGATCAGGAACGTGACAGCGGCCAAGGCAGCAGAGCACAACCAACGCGGCTTCTACAATCGATGGTCCGAGTTCATGAACGCCCCCGACTGGGACACCCTAGCCACCTGGCGCAACGGAAAGGGGCATTAAGAGCTGAAACTCCCTTGCTGACATCGGTCCTTCGACAGGCTCAGGATAAGCGAATTTGATTTAGCGAAAGGTGTTGGTGGTTCCGCTCATGGTGAGCCTGTCGGACCACTGCTTAAGTCCAGTCAAATAACACCGCAAAAACCACGGAGGCCCCCAAAACATGACAACAACCGAATCAACCATCGCCCACCTTCTGCTCAAAGAAGAGGTCTCAGAGTTCCTCTTTGCCGAAGCAGAGTTGCTGGACGAACGAAACTTCGAGGAATGGCTGGACCTGCTGACCGACGACATCCGTTATTGGATGCCCATGCGCCGCAACGTAAAGTCCAACGAGATGGAACGGGAGTTCACCCGCGAAGGCCAGGACATCAACTGGTTCGACGAGGGCAAAGACACCCTGGATCGTCGCGTAAGGCAGATCCGGACAGGCGTCCACTGGGCGGAGGAACCTCTGTCCCGCATCCGCCATTTCATCACCAACGTGCAGCTCTTGAATGCCACGCCGTCAGCCTCCGACCCCACCGAGGCATCAGTGCGTTGCCGGTTCCTGGTCTACCGCAACCGGGTGGAGACCGAAACCGACTTCCTCATCGGCAAGCGGGAAGACACCCTCAGAAAAGTGGACGGGGCCTGGAAGATCGCCGAGCGCAAGATCACCCTCGATCAGAACGTGCTCTTGGCCAAGAACCTGACGTTCTTCTTCTAAGCAACTACCCTCTGTCGCCAACTCCGTAGGGGTGGGTTTCCACCCCCCTGGCACTCGTAAATCACACTCGCGCCCGAATGCCTATTAGTCTCCTACCTCTTATCGGTGACCCCTTCGTTTCGACAAGCGCCGCGGCAAAGTAAAAGGGCAGGTTAGAAACCTGCCCTTACGATTTTCAGACGGTGCTTCAGCTGGACAGGATTAGTCCAGATGCTTTCTGAACGCATACAGGCCGTTCTTGTAGGCGAAATCCTCTTGAAGTTCTTCAGGTAGGAGCCCGATGAATCGCCGAGCGAAATCTATGATGACGTCGTTTCCGGCGCCCTCAAAATGCCAGGCTGATAAGAAGTCGGTGCCAAACAACAAACGGCTCGGATGGTCGATAACCTCTTGGCTATAATCCGAGTAAACGTGCTCGGCCAGGTCCGAGTCTGGCGCCACTGATTCAGTCGTCGGGACCGGCTTGTGGGTAACCGGGACTTGTGTGGGTTCACCCGTTCGCGCGGGTTCGCCGGTTGGCGCCGGCACAGCCGTGGCGTTTGGGTCAGGTGCATTTACCTGGGCCACCGATGCGACATCCCCGCTGCTTGAGGAGCAGGCTACCAACAATAATGCTATTATCGCCGATACTGGAAAGAAAAGTTTTCGTAACCGCATATTTTGATTCTAGGAACGGCTCACCCTGGAATCCGACCGCATCGGTAATGGGAGTTCAGCGGGACCGCTGCTAGCCGGAGCAACGAGAGGTTTTGAGATGGCTGAAATAGTAAACCTGATTACCCTGGAAGAAGGGGTCAAACTGATCACCACCGCCGGGGCCACTGTCGAACTGGTGGAGAACCCCAAAGACGGCGTTTGGGTCTTCGCCAAATATGTGATCCACCCCGATGACCCGTCACTGGTCGGGACCGAGGACATGTTCTTCGCGCAAGACATCATGGAAGTGCTTAAGTAATGGCGACCTCAGTCTCCTCGCAACCCAGCCACGACCAACTAAGAGAAGCCTTTCAAGCCGGGTTCTACTCAATCGATGACGGCGACGGCTTCTACTTCGGGTTTCATGCCTTCTTGCAGGAGCACGGCTTCGAGCTGCGGGAAGATATCCCCTGCACCTGCTCCGACAACGGCGCCCACGGCCACCAGCCAGAATGCCGGTGGGTTAAAGCCTGATTCTCGATCGATCGGACCCGGCGAACCACGTACCTCGCCCGAACGTTGCTTCTCCGAAGCCTCCGCAAAGGTGTTACCGGTACGGAAGGGATCATCGGAACGAACAGTACAGAGTTTCTTGCGGCAGATGTCCAGTATGGGCGAAAATGTAAGTAACTACTGCCTGCTCAATCATCTGTAGATATGCCGGCTCAACATTCCCCAAGGCTCGATCGCCCCCGACAAACTTCTGCGTCAGCTAGAAGCGCACATCGCTCACCAGGCTGATTGCCGAGTCATTGTGGTGGATTCCCTCACCACGATAATATCTCAGGCAGACGGTGAGCTATGGCTGTCAGCTGTTTGGATGACTTGCCCGGAGCCGGCGCTCTCACCTCCGACTTCGTCGGACCTAACCATCTCCTCCTTCCACGGAAGGATGGGAGAGGGGGCTAAGCACGCAGCCTACCCCTTGAACAGATCGAGGGCGTTCCCACGGGTGATGCGGTCCTGGTCTGCCTGGTCCAGGCCCACGTGGCCCACGGCGTCCATCAGGCCGCCGCTCATAGCCGCCCAGACCCAGTCTGAACCCAGGAGCACGTGCTCTGGTCCGGCCAGGTCCAGCAAAAGCTTCAGGGAGCGGGGATTAACAGTCACTGTGTCGTAGTAGAGCATGGACATGTAGTCTTCGGGGCCGTCTTTCTTGAGGTCCGTCAGCTTCTCCATCCCCCGCCGGTAAGCCACGTCCACGCGGCCGATCAGGAAGGGTAGGGACCCGCCGCCGTGGCAGAGCATCAACTTCAACTTGGGATGCTTATCCAAAAGCCCAGAGTGAATCAGCTTGGCGGTCAAGATGGTCGTGTCCAGGGTTCGGCCCATGCTGAAGGCCATGAAGCTCGGTCCCACCAGCGGCCATTTGCTGTGGGAGGCCCCGTGGAGCATCACCGGCACATCCAGGTCCTCAGCGGCGGCCCAGAACGGTTCCAGGCTGGGGTCGGCCACGTCCACGTCGGCAGGGTCGCTGGGGAGCATCACTCCCAACATACCCAGCGTCTTCACGGCGTACTCCAGTTCCCGCGCCGCCCGCTCGCCGTCCTGCATGGGCACCGCGGCGATGGTCCGGAAGGCAGGGCCGCCGTCCTTGGCCGTCTGCACCATGTGTTCGTTCAACAACCGCACCCATTCGGCCTCTTTGTCGGGAGCCATGGTGTAGCCCTGGATGTCCAGCCAAGCGGCGATGTATTGAGATCCCACTCCCTGCTCTTGCATCCATTCGCTACGTGCCACAAGATCCGACAGATTGCCGCCCGCCGCCCGGAGAGTGGGCAAACCGGGAAATGTCAGGGCGTGGCCGGCGTCGGTCTCCTCGACCTGCACCCCGAAGGCCTTGGCGGACTTCTGCGCCTCTTTCAAGAAGCTCGTAGGTGCGATGTGGGCGTGGACGTCTATGAATCCCTGGGGTGTTTCCTGGGACATGGCTCCTCCATATCTGACTGACACGCGAGTTGGAATTGGACACGTATATCGCGCCTGAGGATATATTCGAGAACCACCGGCGTCAAGGCTGTGAATAGTCTGTATAATGAGCGGAAATTCCCCAGCAACGATAACAATAGTAGATATTCGGGAGGAACCTCCGATGGCCCAGCACAAAGACGGCGGCGACGCCGTCCTCGAAGCCCTACGTAAGCTCGACGTCGATTACATCATCTCCTCGCCCGGCTCTGAGTGGCCCGCGGTGTGGGAGGCGTTGGCCCGGCAGGCCATCAATGAGGAGCCCGGCCCCAAATACATCAACACTTGGCACGAGACCCTGGCCGTGGACATGGCCATCGGCTACACGCGGATCACAGGACGCATGCAGGCGGTGTTGCTACACGCCGGCGCTGGCGTGCTCCAAGGTTCCATGGGCATCCACGGAGCATTCACGGCTGAGATCCCAGTGCTGGTGGCTTCCGGTGAAACCGAGACCTATGGAGAGGCCGACGGTTTCGACCCTGGTCCCCAATGGCTGCGCAACCTGAGCATCGTCGGCGGCCCCAACCGACTGGTGGACTCCATCACCAAGTGGAGCAGCCGGGTGACCAGCGCCGAGGTGATCTATGAGACATTCAGCCGGGCCGGTGAGATGGCCCAGCGGACTCCCAAAGGTCCTACGTTCCTGAACGTCCCCATGGAGACGATGATGGAGGAGTGGACCCCGCCCAAGAAATTCAAGAACAAGCCTCCGGCCCCCAAGATGCGGCCGGAATCATCAGACGTCGAGCGGATAGCAGACCTGCTGATCCAGAGCAAGAATCCGGTCATCGTGGCCGACTCCTCCGGAAAGAGCGCCGAGGGGTTCAACGCCCTGGTAGCCTTGGCTGAGACCCTGTCCATACCCGTTTTCGAGTCGGAGGGTCCCAACTACGCCAACTTCCCCAAGAGTCATCCGCTGCACAATGGCTATGACCTGAAACCCAGGATGGACGAGTTCGACCTGTTCTTGATCGTAGGCAACAGGGCTCCCTGGTATCCTGCCAGCGCCAACCCGGAAAATGCCACCGTGGTAGCGATTGACGAGAACCCCCTAAAGGAGTACATGGTCTACCAGGACATTGGAGCTGACGACTATCTTGAGGGCGATGTAGCAGCCTCGCTGCAACTGTTGGCTAAGGCGGTCAAGTCCAAGGGCGGCAAGGCAAACGCCTACGCTAGCAACGGCGGGGTGTGGGAAAAGTACCGGGCGATCGATGAGAAGGTTGCCAACTCCAGCCCGATCGACACCGGTGTCCTCTGCAATGCTTTGAACGAAATTCTGCCGTCCAATACCATCTTCATCGACGAGACGATCACCCACCGGGCCCAGATCCTGCGACGTATCAACTGGGACAATCCCCAGAGTTACATCCACTCGGTAGGCGGTCTTGGACAGGGACTTGGCACAGCTTTAGGCGTGAAACTGGCAGCTCCCGACCGGCCGGTGGTTGCCCTGGTGGGCGACGGCTCGATGCTGTATAACCCGATCACCCAAGCCCTGGGCGTGGCCAGAGAGAGCGACCTGCCCATCATGATCGTGGTGTTCAACAACTCCAGTTATGCCGCCATGAAGCGGCTGCACCTGTCGTTCTACCCGGACGGCGACGCCGCCAAGTCGGGCATCTTCCACGGCGTAAGCATCCCGGGCCCTGATTACCAGGAGCTGGTAACCCCCTTCGGCGGCCACGGAGAGCGCGTGGAAGACCCCAAACGCCTGGCAGGCGCCATCAAAGACGGCCTGACAGCCGTTGCCGAGGGCAAAGTGGCCATATTGGACGTGGCGTTGTCTGCGTAGCCTGCAAACACGGTAATAAATAACGTAGGGGCACGGAAATGCCGTGCCCCTACGTTTGTCTAACGGGCTAAAACCGCGAGATACTGAAGGGTTCCAGCGACGCTGCGTTCCCATCCAGCAGAAACTGGGCCATCATCTCGGCAGTGGCGGGGCTAAGCATGATGCCTACCGAGTCGTGTCCCGCCGCTATGCTGAGTCCTTCAACGTCTGGCACCGGACCCAAGACCGGCATGCCATCCGGCGTGGCCGGCCTCACCCCAGCCCGGCCGGACACGAATTCGGCATGAGCCAAGCTGGGAAAACTCAAGACCGCCGCGGCGATCAAATGACTGACGCCGGCGGCGGTCACCACTTCGTCGAACCGGCTTTCTACTCGAGTGGCTGCTACCAACACGTCTCCGTCCATCCTGGGCACCACGTAGGCCTCGGAGTTCCGGACAGGCGAGCGGGGCAGGAAACCGGGCTTACGCAGCAAGATTCTTTCTCCCTTGACCGGTCGCACTGGAATCTCCGGCGCCCCTTGCTGCTGTAGCCATCTGGCGGGGAGCCCACTCGAGGGCCCAGCGGCCAGCACTACCTGAGGCGCATTGACGCTACCCCAAGACGTGACCACCCCACTTACCCGATTCCCCTCTTTCCGAAAGTTGAGGACCTCAACTCCTTGATGAAACTGCGCGCCCAATCGGCTGGCGACTTGGACCAAAGAGTCCACCAACCGCCGGCCCCGGACGTGCCCCTCTTTGGGAGAGAAAATACCGCCCAAGACCGCCGTACTGGCCTCCGGTTCTCGCTGGAGAGCCTCTGCTTGATCCAGCCAGGCAACCCCAAGCCCCAATTTACTCTGCCAAACCAAGTTCCGTTGCAGTTCCTCGGCCTCTTTGTCCGTAAAGGCCAACTTGAACACCCCGGCCTGGCGGAATTCAGGGTCGACTCCAGCTTCGGACAGCTCCGACGCCAACGACGGGAAGAGTTCCAGGCTGCGCATGCCCAAGCGCCACATTGGCTCAATATCAGGGTCCACGTGCCACAACGGCGAGATCACTCCAGCCGTGGCGCCCGAAGCCCCGGCGGCAAACCGGGTGCGCTCCAAGACCACCACGCGCACCTGCTGCTTGGCAAGTTGATAGGCGATGGAGCACCCGATCACACCGCCACCGATTATCACGACATCTGCAGACTTTTCTAGCACCAGTTACCCCGCGATATCTTCATCAATCAACTCAGCCACCCGAATATTGACCTCTCCACCCGCGATTTTGAGTTGCTTGGCTACTCGCTTGCGGCGCTCGTCTGACTGGTTCTGGTTCAGCTTCCACTTACCCTGTAGCGAGGTTATCTCGATCTGGAATCCGACGACTCGCTTGAGCATCTGGTCCGAATATTCGGTGTTGAAATCCATCTGCCATGGCTTGGGTTGGGATGCCTCATGTTGGGCCGTAAGCCTGGCGACAGTCTCTTCCATCCCTTTCTTGTCTTCAAAGGCTCGGAAGATGCCGGTGACGTGGACGGCGACATAATTCCAGGTCGGCACCACCTCTTCTTCCTGATACCAGGTCGGCGACACGTAGGTGTGGGGGCCATGAAAGACTACCATCACCTGCTGACCGTCGGCATAACGCCACTGGCGGTTGGCCTTGGCCATGTGCCCTAGAATGAGCCCCTGCTCTCCGCTTTGCCCATCTATGACGAACGGCAGATGGGTGGCCATAGGCTCGTCGCCAGTGTGGGAGAACAGGATGCCAAAGCTGTTGTCCTGCATGAATTCGAACAACTTGGTTTTATCGGTAACTTCGTAGTATTTGGGGTTGTACATCACATTCCTCGGATGATAATTCACTGGTGTCTTGCAAGCATTTTACTACTCCCCAAAGTTGCTAGCTGTCCACGCCTCTGTTACGCTTCCCATACCCAGATACGGAAGTGAGCCTCTTGACCCAGAAAGCCCACATCACCGCCGATCTTTACGTCACATGCATCATCGACCAGCTCTACCCCGAGGTCGGTGTCAGCGTGGTCAATGTGCTGCGGCGGCTGGGCGTCATCATTGGCTTCCCCAAGGACCAGACCTGCTGCGGCCAACCGGTCTACAACACCGGCTTCAACAAAGAGGCTCGCACCCTGGCTAAGCGCGCTCTAGAACAGTTCAAAAATAGCGAATACGTGGTTGTGCCGTCGGGTTCCTGCGCCGCTACGCTGCGAATCTTTTATCTCGAACTTTTTGCGGAAGAACCTGAACTGCTTGAACAAGCCAAGACCCTGGCCGCCAAGACCTACGAATTCTCTGAGTTCCTGGTGGATGTCCTGAAGGTTGAGGACGCATCGGTCTGCGGCGCCACCTACCAGGGGGCCGCCGTCTACCACCCCAGTTGCCATCTCATGCGCGAATTGGGCGTTAAAACCCAGCCCCGCAAATTGCTCAACTCCGTGCCCGGACTGGAAGAGAAAGAACTGGAGGGCGCCAAGATCTGCTGCGGCTTTGGCGGCACCTTCTCGGTGAAATTCCCCCATATCTCCGAGGGCATGGTCGGCGACAAGATCGCCAACGTACAGGCCAGCGGCGCCGAAACACTGGTGTCCTGCGACATGAGCTGCCTGATGAACATGGGCGGGGCGTTGAACCGTCAGGGGTCGAACATCAAGATCCGGCACCTGGCCCAGATCCTGGACGCCGAATCTAAATAGGCCTGACTCTATTGCCCGAGATAAAGACACAAGAATTTTCCTCCGCGTCAGCCGCTGCGATTTCTGACCCCAAACTACGCCGGGCACTGGACCGCGTGGCTTCCGGTTTCGAAGTAGCTCGCCTAGCCCGCGTCGCCGACGCCACCCCCGAGGTCTGGGACACTTGGCGGCAGGAAGCCCGGGATATCAAGGCCCACACCATCGAGCACCTTGATTACTACCTGGACTTGCTCTACACCAATATCATCGCCGCCGGTGGGCACCTTCACTTCGCCAAGGACGCCGATCAAGCCAATGAGATTGTCGCCCACATCGCCCGCACCCGGAACGTGAAGATCGCCACCAAGAGCAAGAGCATGGTGTCCGAGGAACTGGGCCTGAACCCCGTCTTGGAAGCCATGGGTGTGGAGGTATGGGAGACAGACCTGGGCGAGTACATAATCCAACTGGCCGAAGAAACCCCTTCCCACCTGGTCGCCCCGGCGTTGCACAAGTCCAAAGAGGACGTGGCTGAGCTGTTCACCGAGAAGCTGGGCATCCCCTACGACGAGGACATCTACCACATGGCCGCCACTGCCCGTGAGGTTTTGCGGGACAAGTTCATGGAGGCCGACCTTGGCATCAGCGGGGCCAACTTCGTGGTCGCCGAGACCGGCACGCTAGTGATCATCACCAATGAGGGCAACGGCCGTCTCTGCACCTCGGCCCCCCGGATACACATCGGCATTACCGGCATGGAGAAGGTCATTCCGTCCATGCAGGACCTGTCCATCTTCCTCCGGATACTGCCCCAGTCTGCCACCGGCCAGCGTATCACCAGCTATGTGAGCATGACCACTGGGCCCCGGCGCTCTGACGACGAGGACGGGCCTGAGGAGTTCCATCTCATCCTGGTGGACAACGGACGCTCCAAGATGCTGGCGGACCCGACGCTGCGGGAGGCCTTGTACTGCATCCGCTGCGGGGCCTGCTTGAACATCTGCCCGATCTACGCCCGTATAGGCGGCCACGCCTACGGTTGGGTCTATCCCGGCCCCATCGGCGCGGTGGTCTCGTCCATGCTGGTCGGTCTGAAACAGGCTAGCGAGCTGCCCCAAGCCTCCAGTCTCTGCGGGGCCTGCCGCGAGGTCTGTCCCATCAATATAAATATCCCCAGGATGCTCTTGGACCTGAGGAAGAAGACCGCCGAGAGTCCCGACCCGGATGTACGTTCCGCGCCGGCCAGCGAACGGCTCTTCGCCCGGGCCTACGCCAGATTGATGAGCAGTCCTGGTCTGTTGCGCATGGCCGCTAGGTTAGGACGGATTTTGCAGAAAGCCGAACATCTGATGCCGTTCTTCTCGCCTCTGACCAAGGACGGAAAATGGATCAGGTCCGCGCCGCTGCCGCCTTTGTCGAAGTGGAATAAGGCTAGAGACCTGCCCACCCTGCCCAAGCAGACTTTCCATGAACTATGGGAGAAAGGGTTGTCTCGTGACGACTCCTGAGTCCAGCGAACTGCTGGGAACGCCCAAGGCAGAATTTCTCCGATCGGTGCGACAAGCGCTGGGCCGCGGCGACGTTCCTCCTGCAGAGCCTTACCCACGTTTGACTGACACTGTACTGGAGATGGAGGAACAATCCTCCCAGATTCGCAAACGGCTGGAAGAGAACCTGCCGGCCCTCCTGGACAAACTGGCCGAGATGGCCGCCCTGGGCGGCTGGAATGTCCACCGGGCTTTGGGAGTGGAAGAGGCCATCGGTTACATCGAGTCCGTGGCTCGCGACTCTGAAGCCACCAACGTCGTCCGCTCTGCCCAAGACGTCTTTGACTCGGTTCCCGTGGACGCAGCCCTGGCCAACATGGGGCTGAAGGTGACCACGGTCGAACGGGATGAGACGAACACGCGAGAGGCGCTGCGGGAAGAGATACGGCAGTCCGGCATCGGCATTACGGGGGCTGACTACGCCCTGGCCGAGACCGGGTCGCTGGTCGTTTTGCCCAGACAAGGGTTGAGCCGCTTGGTGTCCCTGGTGCCGCCGGTCCACATCGCGTTGGTGCGCCCCAAGGACATATTAGAGTCTCTAGATGACCTGTTCTTGTTACGCCGGCTGGAGTATCATCAGCGGGGCGGCGAGATGGGCAGCTACCTGAACTTCATCACCGGGCCCAGCCGCACAGCAGACATAGAAATGACCATCATAGAAGGCGTCCACGGCCCCAAAGAAGTCCACATGGTCATTTTAGGGTAGAACAACAATCCCTTCCCTCGTCGCAACGGGGGAAGGTTGGGATGGGGGCTCTCTCGACTCTTCGCCCCCAAATTCCAAAGACCCACCCACCAAAAAAGGTGAACCCACATGCCCATGCGCGTTGGATTTGGCGAGTTCCGCAGGCAGATGCTGGAGCGGGACTTGGTAGTGATCGAGGAGATGATCCCCATTCTGGGAGTCGAGAAGGTCATACTGAGCGGCGACATGGCCGCCGGCGACTACAAACCCGACACCAAGATAGAGCTAATCATCGTCCATGACACAGAATATTCCTTCGGACGGCGCGCCGATTTCTTCTCGTACCACCTGCCAAGCTCCACAGACATAGACACCCTGGTCTACACTCCGGCAGAGTTCGAGGATATGAAGGAGAAGCTGCCGGCGTTGGCCAAAGCCTGCCGTGAAGGACGGGAGATATTTAACAATGGCTGATTACCTGGCAGAGGGCGCCCGCTGGTTGCGCCAGGCAGAACAAGATTTGGAAGACGCCAAATTCCTAAAAGAAGGCGGGCGGCACAACCTGGCCTGCTTCATGGGACAGCAGGCGGCGGAAAAGGCCATCAAAGCCTACCTGTACCACAAGCGGGTCGAGGACGTCTGGGGTCATTCGCTCCTGGACCTGTGCGAGGATGCCAAACTCTTCGACATGATGTTCGACACCGTGAAGGCGGAAGCCCGCCAATTGGATAAATACCACTACATCACCCGGTATCCCGAGTTCCTGCCCAGCGGCACCTGCTCTGAAGCCTTCGACGAGATCGACGCCGAGCGGTCTATCGAGCTATCCGCCCAGGTCTTGGGATTCACCAAAGAGCGGATCGTCTAAATGTCGCCCAGAGCGGAGTCGCTTCTTCCGGAGCAATTCGGTCCGCTCCAAGGGGTGCGCATCCTGTCTACCGGGACCATCGTCGCCCAGCCGTTTGCCGCAGCTTTGGCGGCAGAGATGGGGGCCGAAGTGATTCAGATAGAGCGTCCGCGCTTCGGCGATGTTACCCGGGGCACGGGTGTCGTCACCAAAGTTAAAGACGGCCTCAGGTTTAATCCCCTGTGGCTTCAAGACCGGCGAAACACCTTCCATACCACCTTGGATTTCACTTCCCGTGAAGGCAGGGAGATGTTCCTCCGGTTGATAGCCGGAGTCGATATCTGGATGGAGAGTTCCAAGGCTGGCACGTTTACTGAATGGGACTTGGACGATGCGACGGTTTTGGCCGCAAATCCCGCAATCGTAATCACCCACGTATCCGGTTACGGGCAGACCGGCCACCCCGACTATCTGAATCGGGCCTCCTACGACCCTATAGGCCAAGCGTTTGGCGGAACCATGGCAATCACGGGCTCCGCGGACCCGGAACCACCGATGACTGCCAGACCTCTGGCCGCAGATTACACCACCTCCCAGATGTGTTTGTGGTCGTCTCTGGCAGCTTATATCCATGCCCAAAGCACCGGAAAAGGCCAGGTGATCGATCTAGCGCAGTACGAGGCCGTGCACAAGGTGATGTCCGGCTCGATGGTGGAGTATTTCGAAACAGAGATCGTGCCCGAGCGCCGCGGCAACCAGAGTGGACGGAGCCAACCCTTTGGCACCTACCATGCCAAAGACGGGTGGGTGGCCATCGCCGCCTTGGGGACGGTGTTCGACCGCGTATGCAGGGTGTTGGGCATGGACACCACCGCAGCGTACCGGCTAGAAGCCCGGAGCAACCCTGAATCCATCCCCGGAATCGAATTCGATGCCATCCTGCGGGGTTGGTTGGAAGACCATACGGTCAAAGAAGTGGTGGAGATAATGAACGCGGCTCAGATTGGCTGCAGCGCCGTGATGACCACCAAAGACATCGCTGAAGACCCCCACTACCGGGCCAGGGAAATACATACCGAGTGGGATGACCTGCAGCTTGGCAGGAAGGTCAAAGGGACTGGTATCATCCCCAAATTCTCAGAAACACCAGGCAAGATCTGGCGCGGTTCCGTTCCCTTAGGTCATGACAACGACTTGGTCTACCGCCACCACTTAGGCATGTCCGATGCGGATCTGGACCGGTTAAGGGAACAGGGAATCATCTAAGGTTTCAACAGAAACAACCGCACCGCCCGTTCCGCTGTCCCTTCGAGCATCACACCCGTCCGGCCCAGGGCCTGCTGAAAAGTCATGGTCCCGTCCGATATGCACAGCACTGACGCCACGCCATGTTTGTACAGCTCTTCGTGCCCATCGCCCAGACTGCCCGCCAGCAGCACCGTGGGCACCCCGTGGGCCTGGGCATGGCGCGCCACGCCAACAGGGGCTTTGTCGAAGACTGTGGACAGGTCCGCCCGGCCCTCGCCGGTGATCACCAGGTCTGCGCCTTCCAGATGTCGTTCAAAGCCCAACACCTGGCAGACCATGTCGATTCCAGACTGAATCTTGGCCCCGGCGAAGGCGACCAGCCCCGCACCCAGCCCACCGGCCGCTCCGGCACCCGGTATGTCAAGAATGTCGTGCCCCGTGTCTCTTCGTACCACCTGGGCGAAGTTCCGGAGCGCGGCGTCCAGCTCGGCAACCACCTCTTTCGACGCTCCTTTTTGAGGGCCGAATATCTCTGACGCGCCGGTGGGCCCGCACAGGGGGTTGGTCACGTCGGTCGCGGCGATTATCTCCACACCGGCGATGCTCTTCAGCACCCCTGATGTGTCGATTCGGTCCAGTTGCGTCAGGGCGGCGCCGCCCGGCGGAAGGGCATTACCAGCAGAGTCGAGGAATCTGACTCCCAGCGCAGTCGCCATACCGGCACCTCCATCATTGGTGGCGCTACCCCCTAGACCGACAATGACCCGCTCAAAACCTCTTTCCGACGCTTCTTTGAGTATCTGGCCGGTGCCCAGGGTGGTGGTGATTTTTGGGTTGCGGCGGCGCGGTGGGACCATCGCCAACCCCGAGGCCTGGGCCATCTCGATCACGGCGGTGCGGCCCTCACCCATGACGCCCCATTGGGCCTCCACCTGCTGGTTGATGGGGCCGGTGACCGTGCTGGTGAATATCTGACCTCCAGTGGCGTCCACGAGGGCGTGCAGCGTCCCATCGCCGCCGTCGGCCACCGGAAGCAGGACCGTCTCGGCATCGGGAGCGGCCGCCATGACACCACGAGCGATGGCCCGGGCGGCCTCCAGACCGGAGATGCCGCCTTTGAATCCCTGAGGGGCGATGATTATCTTCATATGGGTGTTTGGATAGAAAGAGCCAAGGCACGATTTGAGCCTAGCCTAAGGCTCAGCTGCAGCCCGGCCATTATACACTCCGGGATACCCATCCCAGGCTGCCTTTGTTACAATCAACACCGCTCGCAACACCACCGCCCGGAGCCTGAATGATCCGCGGCAGATTTGGAGATTGCCTGATGCCCTCGAAAGAGGACCTGAAACGCCGTGCAGCGGAGATCATCGACGCCAAAGCCGATGAACTGACCGCCGTGGCCAAGACCATCCTCAAGAACCCGGAGCCCGGGTTCCGCGAGGTCAAGACCGCGAAGCTGGTGGCCGAGCAGTTCGCCGTCCTGGGAATGCAGCCCAGGAGTGGACTGGCCGTGACGGGAGTGCGGGCCGACGCCTCGGGCACCTCCCCCGGCCCGACCCTGGCCATATTGGGCGAACTAGACTCTCTGATCGTCTCCGATCACCCCTATGCCGACCCCGACACCAACGCGGCCCACGCCTGCGGGCACCATTGCCAGATAGCCATGATACTGGGCGCGGCCACGGCGCTAACCAACTCCAATGTCCTTGACCATCTGGCCGGGCGTCTCGCCTTCATGGCGGTCCCGGCTGAAGAATACATCGAGATCGAATACCGGGACGGGCTGCGACGCGACGGCAAGATCGAGTTCTTGGGCGGCAAACCGGAACTGGTCCGCCTGGGCGAATTCGATGACGTCCACCTGGCCATGATGCTCCACACCACCAGCAACCCGGCCGAAAAGCTTATGTGCATCAGCAACACCAACAACGGCACCGTGGCCAAGCGCATCCAATTCATTGGCAAGGCCTCCCATGCAGGGGGCGCGCCCCACCTGGGCATCAACGCCCTGAACGCCGCCATGATGGCGATGACCGCCATCAACTTCAACCGGGAGACCTTCCGGGACGAGGACAGCATCAGAGTCCACCCCATCATCACCAAGGGCGGAGAGGCGGTTAGCGCAGTGCCCGCCGATGTGCGCATGGAGACCTTTGTCCGGGGACGTAGTCTGGAGGCGCTTATGGACGCCAACACCAAGGTGGACCGGGCGCTTAGGGCCGGTGCCATGGCAGTGGGCGCCCAGGTCAAGATTCAGACCATTCCCGGCTACATGCCGCTAAAGCAGAACAAAGCGATGGCTGAGATTTTCCGGGTCAACGCTGCAGAACTGGTGGGCGAAGAGAACGTCGGCTACGTGGACCACCGGGGCGGCTCCACCGACATGGGCGACATCAGCCGCCTAATGCCCGTCATTCATCCCTACGTAGGCGGTGCAACCGGCCTCGGCCACGGCGCGACTTACGTGATCGAGGACTACAGCCTGGCCGTGATCAAGGGAGCCAAGGCCCTGGCCAACACGGCCATCGACCTACTTGCCGACGACGCGTCCCACGGCAACAGCATCGCGGGAGGTCAGCGTCCGGACATGTCCACCCCCGAATACCTGAAGTTCATGCGCGACCTTGCCTCTGAAGAGACTTTCAAGAGCTAATCACCCATGACCACACCTACTCTCTCATCTAGGGTCTCCTAATCCATGACCACATCTACTCTTACAATCGAAGAGCTAAAAAAACGCGCCTGCGAGACCATTGAGAAGCGCAAGAAGGAGATCGTGGGCGTGGCTCAGCAGGTGTTGGCCAACCCTGAGGCCGGGTTCCGTGAGGTCAAGACCGCCAAACTCGTGTCCGAGAAATTCCAAGAGTTGGGCATCCAGCACGAGAGCGGGCTGGCACTCACCGGACTGAAGGGCCGCATACAGGGCGGCGCAGGCCCCGGACCCAGAGTGGCCGTGATCGGCGAACTGGACTCCCTGGTAGTGACCGAACATCCCCACGCCGACCCTGACACCGGCGCAGCCCATGCTTGCGGTCATCACTGTCAGATCGGCATGATGCTGGGAGCCACGATGGGTCTACTAACTCCTGAAGTGATGGCCCAACTCTCGGGCGAGATCGTGCCCTTCGCCGTGCCAGCTGAGGAGTTCATTGAGGTCGAACAGCGGCTGGAGATGCGTAATGAGGGCAAGCTGGAGTTCCTGGGCGGCAAACAAGAACTGATCCGCCTGGGCCAGTTCGATGACGTGGACATCGCCATGATGTGTCACACGGCCAGCGACATGGGCGAGCGTAAGTTCGCCATGGGCGGCACCAGCAACGGCCACGTGGTGAAGTTCATTAAGTACACGGGCGTCGGGGTCCATGCCGGAAGCCTGCCCCACCGGGGCGTCAACGCCCTGAACGCTGCCTCATTCGCCATCCAAGCCATCAACGCCCTCAGGGAGACCCACAAGGCCGACGACACCGTCCGCGTCCACGGAATCATGACCAGGGGCGGCGAGGCAGTCAGCGCTGTGCCCTCGGATGTGAGACTGGAGTGGCGTGTCCGCTCATCCACCCCCAAGGTTGTGGTTGAGAACTCCGTGGCGGTGGACCGTTGTTTCCGGGCCGGAGCCTTGGCCGTGGGAGCTTCGGTGAACATCACCACCATCCCCGGTTACCTGCCCATGCGCCACGATACTAAGTTGCAGGACATCTTCCGGAGGACAGCCGTTGAACTGATGGGGGAACAGGCCACGCTGGTCATGCCAGCCCGCCACAACCGAGGCGGCTCCACCGACATGGGAGACCTAAGCCACCTGATGCCCGCATGCCACCCCTACGCCGCCGGAGCGGTCGGTCCGGGCCACAGCAGTGAGTACGTCATCACCGACTACGAGTCCGCGGTGATCATGCCTGCCAAGATCATGGCCATGGTAGTGATCGACCTGCTGGCCGACGGCGCCAAGCGGGCCCAAGAGGTCAAAGCCAATCACCGGCCGCTGATGAGCAAGCAAGCCTACGTGAAATTCCAGCGGGAGCGGGCGGAGATAACCGATTTCAACGGGGCAGCCCAGTAGGGCTACGCCACACCGTTCGTCCTGGCCAACCCCTACGCCATCCCTGCGAAAGCAGGAATCCAGGCAAACCAGACTTGCGCCAAACCATCGCCCTCACCCTCTCCTCTTTCCGCGGAAGGATGGGAGAGGGAGTTACTTCCCCGTCATTCCGGCTTTCGCCGGAATCCATTCATCTTGAGCTTGGGACGGACCGGTCCGTAGGCGCGAGTTTTCAACCCGCTACGCTTGGCATCCACCGCAGTCCAATGGACCAAGGCCTGTTTAGTTCCAAACGGATATTGTCCTGGCTTTAGCCTGACCTATACGACTCGGAGACCGCCTAGACTCCCAACACAAACATAACCGTCCCCGCCAGAAGGGGAATGGCCAAATTGTCATCCGGTGGGATAGACGCCAATTCCACAACTGCAGCCACTCCTGCCCCCACCCAAAGCGCCCAATGGTGATCGATGCCGTTGGCCACGATGAGCACCGCCGCCGCCCCAGCGCCAACTCCGACGAACGCCACGGTACCCAGCGGAGACTTGCCGAATATCCTGGGGCCAGGCATGCGCCGACCCACCATCGCAGCCGCCGGGTCTCCCAGGGATAGGAAGAACATGACCGGGATGGCCACTTCTTTCCCAAAAAGCACGTAGACGATCAGGGCCGCTATGAGCATGTAGGTGGCGCCGGTGATGTGAGCCGCCTCGTCTTCCTTGAGAAGGGGCGCCAGCCAGCGGGTGAACAGCGCGTTCAGCCAGCCGACTCTGAACCGGACCAAGTCCAGGGCAAGCCCCTGACCGGCCAGTACCGCCAAGGCCCAGATCATGGGTGTCTCGGATACCCATATCGCGACCAGCGATATAGAAGACCCGGCGACGATGTGGAACAACCTACGCCAGATAGGAGGCGGAGAAGCGCCTTGCACGACCCTTCTTTCGCCGCCGAAAACCAGTATGTCCAGATACCGGCGCATGCGGCCCATAGACCAAAGCTCCATCACGGATTTGACCGAATTTTACCGCGCCCGCACTAACGCCACCATTCCTGCGAAAGCGGGAATCCACGGAACTCCTCTTGGAATCAAAGCCCGATTATCTGGGAAAGTTGGTTGCAGGTGTGTCTACATGGATTCCGGCCTGCGCCGGAATGACAAGACAAGTCCCCTCTCTCGTCACAACGGGGAGGGTTAGGGTAAGGGCAACGATTGGGCATAGGTCATTCGAGAGCCATCAGATATGCCTTGCCGTCATTCCGGTTTTTTCCTGGATGACGGGGAAAGAAACCAAAGAATAGACGAAGAGAAGGACTTAAGTCGAAAGAGCACACGGTTCAATCAGCGGCTAACGCCGCCTAGAACCGGACGGTGATGCTGTCTCCGGCCCGCCAGCGCAGGTTCTTGATCTTGGTGTCTTTGGGGATATCAAACAGCATCCACCCGTCGATCGAGGTGTCCCTGGGCAGATTAAATGAGCCCTCTAAGAAGAGGATGTTGTTCTCTTTGTTGTCCCGGACCGAATCAGCAGCCTCGACCAAGATCTGGGCCGGCTGGGGGGAGCCGTCGCCGCCGCTGGAGCATTGGTAATTGAATGTCCCCGGTTGGTCGAAACGGTGGGTGATCGAGGCTCCCGGCGCTATCTGGAGCAGCTCTACACCAAGATCAGACAGTACGCCCGGGCCAAACTGAATCGCGGAATTCGTCTCCCCCCGGTTGGTCCACTGGACGTTGGTCCCGGCATTCACCACCAGCCGGGCGTGGTCCGTGCACTCGCCAGCCTCCATCGTGACGGCGCCTTCTCCCTGGCCGCGCTGGTCCAGAAACACCGTGTCGGTGATGCTGATCGGCCGGTAATCATCCTCGAAGAAGCCCTCGATCACCGCCGCTTGCTGGTCTGCGACGACCACCGTATTCAACGCGACGTGGTTCTCCAACTTGAAGCGCATCATCAGAAGTTCTTGGCCTGGAGCCGAAGGCTGGATCCGCCACTTGCGGATGACATCTTCGGTGTCGATGGTCGAGTAGCGGAGTTCGTCGGAACGCTTCATCTCCAAAACATTCAACAATAGGATCCGGCCCTCGTGGTACTGACCCAACGTAGAGGACGCATCGCTGCAAGCCACGATCAAGAAAGGCATCAAGATCAGAAGGAGCCAAAATATCGAGCGTTTAAAAATCAAACCGGAACTCCGGCCAACAGGGATAACGTTTCATGGGAGCCAGTGTAGTCAACCAAGATACGCCGCTGCCGATAACAGTAGATTCATGAGCGGGCGGTGGTCAGGCTGGGCAATTGGCGCAGTCGTTGGACAAGCTCCACCAACACTCCCAGCAGGTATTCCACCTCTTCTTCCGTGTTGTCGCGGCCTAGGGTGAGTCGGAGGCTGCCGCGAGCGATCTCGGCCGACTGGCCAAGTGCTAACAGAACGTGGGAAGGTTCCAGCGAGCCCGAGCTGCACGCGCTGCCGCTTGATGCGGCGATTCCCGCCATGTCCAGGCCAAGCAGGATGGGTTCCCCTTCCACTCCCGTGAACGAGAAATTGGCGTTGTTGGGCAGTCTCTGGGTCGCGTGGCCGTTCAGGCGGCTGCCCGGTATCTGTTCCAACACCGATTCTATGATCTGGTCTCTGAGTGCGGAGCAGCGTTGGCTGGTCTCCTCCCTGGCTGAATTAGCCGCATCTAGGGCCAGCGACAAGCCGATGATCCCCGGTATGTTCTCGGTGCCAGAACGGCGTTCCCTCTCCTGGCCTCCGCCGTGGATCAACGGCAGATAGGGCGTGCCCCGTTTTATGTAAAGCACCCCGGTGCCCTTGGGTCCGTGGAACTTGTGCCCGGACAGACTCAGCAAGTCGACACCTAATTCGGCGACCCCCAGGGACAGGTATCCGGCTGCCTGCACCGCATCAGTATGGAACACGATGGTCCGCGACAGCTTGCCGGCACGCTTCTTAATGGTTTTGGCGATCTCAGAGATTGGGTTTATGGTCCCGATCTCATTGTTGCCGTACATGATGGTAACCAGGGTGGTGCGTTCGTTGATGGCGTTGTACACCGCCTCAGGCTGCACCATGCCGTCGGCATCCACCGGCAGATAGGTGACCTCAAAACCCTGGGACTCCAGGTACTGGCAGGCGTGCAACACGGCATGGTGCTCCACGCTGGAAGTTACGATGTGGTTGCCGGTCTCGTGCAGCGCCGTGGCCACTCCGTGGATAGCCGCGTTGTCCGACTCAGTCCCGCCCCCAGTGAAAACCACCTCTCTGGGGCGGCAATTAAGCACGCCGGCCACCCGCTCCCGGGCCTCGTCCAGGGCGTAACGGGCCTCTTGGCCCACCGAGTGGAGACTGGAGGGGTTGCCGAAGTGTTGACTGAAATAGGGGACCATGGCTTCAAGGACCTTAGGGTCCAGGGGCGTGGTGCCGGCATGGTCTAAGTAAACTGTGCCTTCGATCGTCATTTTCGTCCGTATGTACATCAGCCTTCTTGGCCGCAATTCGGTGAAGCCATTTTAGCATAGCTACGTTCATTCGAGCTTGGAACGGCCTACTCTGGGAAACTGCTTTTAGCCAAAGAAAATAAGAAAATCCCGACGATTCCTAGCCACACGCCATCCACCGGTTCCGAGAATACTGCCAGAGAGGCGCCCCCTACAACCATCGCCACGCCCACGGCCTGGCCCATCCCGGCCGAGATGCGCGTCGCCTTGCGGTGGTTACCGGTGAATCCCCAGATACCCGCCCGCAGCAAGCGGCCCCCGTCCAGCGGATAGCCGGGCACCAGGTTGAACAATCCCAGGCTCAGATTGGTCCACGCCAGAAGCAGCAAGATCACTTCCACCGGGGAATCACCCCGGCCCAACAAGAACCAGACCGCGCCGAACATCACCGCCAGAACGATGCTTAAAAGAGGCCCGATCAGAGCTACCATGAACTCGGTGAGAGGCCGCTGGGGCTCGCGGTCCAGATGTGAAACGCCGCCGAAGATGAAGAGGGTTATGCCCCGTACCGGTATCCCCTTGCTCAAGGCCATGACGCTATGGCTGAGTTCATGGGCGAGGACCGAGAGGAAGAACAGGACCACGGTAATCATGGCGACCGACCACCGTTGGGCCACCGGCCAGAGCAATCTGGCGTCATCAAACTGCCCGGCAAGCAGATAGATGAGCAGCAGAAATACTAAGACCCAACTGATGTTGATCTCGACCGGGATGCCGAAAACCCGGCCCAATCGCAGCGATGCTCCCATAGATACACGACCCTTCGATTCAGCCAGCCGATACAGCCGATACCGGAAGGCTATTGTATATCCAGCATCTCACATGAACACCTGACGCCGCTATACCCGACGAATCGCCGGGCTGTGCGCCTAGGAGACCTGTTTGCCGCCACAGGCGTAAGCCACTAACTTGTAGACCAACTTGGCGGCGGTGTAAAAGCAGGCGGGAGGGCCATCCGCTGGGGCCAGTTCGCAAACATCAAAGCCGACTATTCGGCGGGACGCTGCCACCTTGCCCAGCAATGAGACCAGTTGATGCCAGGCCATTCCCCCAGGCTCCGGGGTGCCCACGGCGGGCATCAAGGCCGGGTCCAGCACGTCCAGGTCCACGCTCACATATACCGTGTCGCTGAGGCTGTCCAGCACGCTTTCCGGTGAACTGCTAACCGGGTCGGCGCCCCAATACCAGACCGGGACGTTGTTCTCCCGGATGAAGTCATGCTCTTCCTGGCACAAGCTGCGCACTCCGGCCAGGGCTATCGGGCAACATTCGTAGGCCCGGCGGGCGGCAGTGGCGTGTCCGAAAGGGGTGCCCATGTACTCGTCGCGCAGGTCGGCATGTGCGTCCAGATACAACACTGAAAGACCGGGGTAGGCTTCCACATGGGCCCGGACCGACCCGATGGTTATGGAGTGCTCCCCGCCCAGCAGCCCAACGGTCTTCCCCATGCCGATATAGGAGGCGACTACGGTCTTGATACGCTCGGTCATTGGGCCAGGACCGGCCATGTGGGGTTCCAGAGCGCCCGTGGTGTGGATGCCGATCTCTGATACATCCAGTTCAAGCTCAAAATCGTAATCCTCTAGACCATAGGAAGCCGTAATCATAGCCTCTGGGCCGTCACGGGAGCCGCTCCTGAAAGATGTGGTGCTGTCGTAAGGGACGGGGATCAGGGCAACCTTGGCGGCATCAAGGGACGACCGTTCCTGGGGCAAGGCGAGGAAGTTGTGAGGAATCAAGGACGAAGCAGAATCGAGCCCGGGTTCAGTCAAAATGACTGCCTGGTCCGCTGGCTTCAAGGGCGGTGCGCTGCTGTTGTGCTTCGGCCAGACCCTGGCGCTCATCCAGCCATTCAAGGCCGCGGTCCAACAGCCACGTCTTGACCTCGGTCAGGCCGAACAATTCCTTAACGTCTTCCAGCGCCAATTCGTGATCAAAGGGCTGGCAAGAGAAGATGTCGATATTGATGTAGTTCTTGCAGGGAAAAGTATGGATACTGATATGGCTTTCGGCTATGATCACGAACCCAGACACACCGGAGTCTTCTCTCTTGGGCGCCTCGTATTTGAGAACGTTGGGCTCAGTTATGCGGGTCATATCCAAAGAATCGGGATAGTCATACAGGAAGTTGCGTACCAAGTCCTCGTCCCACATCTTGTCGATATCTCCGCCGTAACCGTCGATAACCAGGTGCATCCAGCCTCCAAAGAAATCCGGGAAAAATACGCGGGTAATTACGCTATAGATAGCTCAAATAACGAATTCGCGCTCCTTGGCAAATTCAGTTGTATAGAATATCATCACTTGTGGCCTAGCACAATCAGGTTAAATTCGGCCCGCTCAGGCGAGCCAGACGACGTGAAATAGTTTGCAGCCCAATATGATTCAGGCCGAGGGCCTGACCCACTATTACGGCCCATATCCTGCGATTCAAGACGTCAGCTTCGGTGTCAGAAAGGGCGAGATCTTAGGATTTCTAGGCCCCAACGGCGCCGGAAAGACGACCACGATGCGCATCATCACCGGCTTCATGCCTCCGACTCACGGCACCGTGACTCTGGACGGCTACGACGTGGTGGAACAATCGTTGGACGCCCGCCGCCGGGTGGGCTACCTGCCAGAAACCGTGCCGCTGTACACCGACATGTCTGTCAACGGCTATCTGAAGTACATGGGCACCCTTCGGGGCATGGCTCCCAAGTCGATCAAGGCGCGCTTGGGCGACGTTGTAGCCGTGTGCCGCCTGGGCGACTACCGCAAAACCCAGATAGGGAAGCTCTCCAAAGGGTTCCGCCAGCGCGTGGGCATCGCTCAGGCTATCTTGCACGAACCACAGGTGCTGGTGCTGGACGAACCAACCATCGGCATCGACCCCATTCAGGTGGTGGAAACGCGGCGTCTCATCAAGGAGCTGGGCAGCGACCAGACCGTGGTCTTGAGTAGCCACATCCTCCCCGAAGTCAGCATGCTTTGCGACCGGGTCTTGATCATCAACGAAGGCCGCATCGTGGCTGAAGATACTCCAAAAAACCTGGCCGCGGGCCTGCAGGGTGTCGAGCGTCTTGAAGTGGAAGTCGGCGGGCCGGCCGCGGAGGTGCTCCCAGTCCTGAAGGGCATCAAGGGCGTCAACGAAGTAGCCCACGTCAACAACGACGGCCGCCACACCTACATCATCCAGGCCCAATCCGAAAAAGACCTGCGTGACGAGATATCCCAGGCAGTGATCAGCAACGGCTGGAGTCTGCGGGGCCTACAGATGGTCGGAATGAGCCTGGAAGAGATCTTCCTCCGCCTCACCACCCATGAGGAGTTGTAGGGATGCGGACGGCACAGGCTGTGGCCTGGAAAGAGATCCAGATCTACTTCAGCAGCCCTACCGCCTACATAGTAGGACTGATCTTTCTAGCGCTGACCGGCTTCTTCTTCACTCAAGACTTGGGCGACCCGTTCCCGGAAGCGACTATGGTCCCCTTCTTTGACGGCGCCATCGTCATGTTCATCCTGCTGGCCCCAGCCCTCACCATGCGGCTGCTGGCCGAAGAGAGCAAGCTGGGCACCATCGAGCTGCTATTGACCTCGCCGGTCCGGGACTGGGAGATCATCGTTGGCAAATACGTGGCCAGCCTGACGTTCTTCTTGGGATTGGTGATTCTGTCATTCTTCTACGCCGGGTTGCTCTTCGTCTTCGCCGACCCGGATCCGGGCCCCATCTACGCCGGTTATCTGGGATTCATCCTATACGGCTCAGCCGCCCTGGCGGTGGGACTGCTCTCGTCGACGATGTCCAACAACCAGATAGTGTCCGCAGTGGTTGCCATGGGCATATTGCTGGCCCTGTTCTTCGCCGACCGTGCCTTCGGTTCGGTTAGCGGTCTGGCCGGAGAGATCATCGGTGAGATGGGCGTTCGCGGCCATTTCGATGACTTCTCACGGGGCGTCATCGACACCACCAATATCGTCTACTTCCTAAGCGTGGTCGTATTCTTCTTGTTCCTTTCCATGCGGACCCTTGAATCCCGCAGGTGGCGCTAGAATGACCACCCCATCTAACCAAGAACCGGGCGAAGAAGCAGGCGGCGAGGAGCAGGAGAACCAGCGGCCAAGGGATTGGCGCCGGCTACGCGGGTCGAAACGCCCTTCCTCCGATTCGGTAGACCAGGCAGGCACGCCCCAGCCTCGGGTAGAAACCTCCGATGAGGAACTCTCCCAGCCGCTGATCAGCTTCTTCGAACCTGCCCTGGAACTGGTCGCCACCTACAGTGGCCCCTTGATCCTCGCTGGTATCGTCGGCCTCGTCACCGGCATCGTCATCGTGGCTTTCGTCAGTTCCATGCGCCTCTACGGATACATCGACATCGCGATCGGAGGTCTGTTACTGGGCGGCGTCGGATCTGTGTTGTTCAGTAACGTTTTGGCCGCCTTCGTCAGCCGTACAGGCCGTTACGGGGCCAACACTCTGATATTGGTGGGCGCGTTCACGGGTATCGTGATTGTTGCCAACGTTGTCTCATTCGAGAACAACAGCCGCATGGATGTCACCGCGACCAACCAATTCAGCTTGGGCAACCGCACCAAAGAGGTGCTCAGCACTTTGAGCGAAGATGTGCGGGCGACCGCTTTTTACAAGGATGAGAAAGACACAGACTCGTCCGAATTGGTTCTCCGCCGCAACAAGGTACTAAACACCCTCGAAGAATTCGACTCCCGGACAAGCAAGTTCTCCTACCGCGTCGTCGACCCCGACTTGAAACCCGAGATAGTCAGCAAGTACTTTGGCGCAAGGCCCACTAGTTTCGTGTCCGAGATAATAGTGATCGAAGGCATGGGCAGTAGTAGGTTCGACGTACTGCGGCGCACCGATGCCAACTACACCGAACTGGAACAGGACCTAGTCACCAGCACTCTGGTGGCAACAGGTAGCGAGAAGAAATTAATCTATTTCCTCTCCGGCCACGGTGAACGTGATATTGATGGAGGCACTCCCGACGGCTACGCAGCGGTACGCTTGGGCCTGGAGAGCGATAACTATCAAGTGCAAGAACTGAACTGGGGACTCACTGAAGAAGATGTTGAAGTGCCCCTCGACGCCGCTTTATTGGTCATAGCCGGTCCAACTTCGAGCCTGCCAGAAGCCCACAAGTTTGCCCTTGACCAATACTTGGAGGGGGTCCGGCCCGACGGAACGCTCAGGCGGGAGCATGGACGGATGATCTTTCTGGCGGAACCAGACTCACCGGTGTCTTTCAAAAGTTTCTTCGCCAATTGGGGCTTAATGATATCTACCGGATACATCCGGGACGTGGATAGTTCGGTGCCAGGGCTGCCCCAAACCCTGAACCTGCAAAGATTCCCCGATTCGGACGACCCGAATAACCCGGCATTAGATATCATATCGCCCAAGGGGGAGCCGCTCAGGAACGTTTCCATGGCGGGAGCCACTAGTATCAACTTGATGCCCCATGACTTGATACTAGGTATCCTCCCTTTGGCGGAGACCTCAACCAATAGTTACCTGATCACGGACCCTGACCGCACAGACCCCATTACTAACGCAGGAGTCGATTCCGATCGCCGTGGTCCCTTCGTCCCCGCGGTTTTGGTCAGATCCGTAGGACAGATGGGATCCCAACCGCCTGCCTCGCAGCCTGATCCGTCCGAGATCTCGGACATCATCGTTTTCGGTGACTCCGACTTTCTCTCCAACAGTTCTTATAACCAGGGCAGCGGGTCGGACCTGTTCTTGAATTCAGCGAACTTCTTGGTCGGCGACTTCTCCTTGGTTTCCATCCGTCCAAAGGTGTTTGGCTTCCGGGAATTCTTTCTAGACGCCAATGAATATGATTTCGTCAGGTTCTCGTCCTGGCTTTTCCTGCCAGGACTCATGGGTCTGATGGCCGCCCTGGTTTGGTGGGTGCGCCGGTAAAACCCACCTATTCTGAAATCCCCTTCTGAACTGGATATCATGACTATAGGGCCTGGCCAGGCCCACTCTTCCCACAGGTCTGATCTATGAATCTACGACTCTCAATCCTACTGGTGGTGGTTCTGGTGATCTTCGGAGGGACCTTCTTGGTCCTAAGATTCACCGACTCAAACGAAATCAAAGACGGGAACCCCTGGCTATACCGCATCGATGAAGGGGATATCATCGCGGTGGAACTGGTCTACCAGGGAGAAGAAATCGCTTACTTCCGCAGCCTGGCCAGCCTGGACTGGTACATCGCCGGCGAATCGGGTGTCAGCCCAGACATCCCTGTGTTCCAACAGAAGTGGGGCGGCACCCCGCTGCTACTCAGCGGCCCTAGGGTGACCAGGCCCCTATTAGATACCATCGACGACGCCGCGGGATTCGGACTTGAACCGCCCGAGACGGCGGTGACGGTATTTGATCGATATGGGAATACGGTTGAATTTCACTTAGGCGTCCCCACGCCCGACAATGAGAACCAATACGCCCGGCTGGTAGGCGACGACGCCCTCGTCACAGTGCCCATTGAGTGGGCCCAAGTGGTGAACCGCCTGGCCTTCGATCCACCAGTGGGCCGCCTGTACCAGATCGACCCCAGGGATATATTGCTGGTCCAGTTCTTCCGGGGCAAAGATGCTGCGACCAGATATGTCATTGAGGACGGCACTGGAAGGTGGTTCCTGGACGGCGAAGACCCGAAACTCGTCGACCCCGGCCCCTGGGCCGAGTCTCTACAATCGCTGCTTAGCCCCAGGATGGATCAGATATTCGCCCATAACATAGACAACCCAGGCCTTTACGGCCTGGAACCACCAGACACCGTCGTAGTGATTCCCCGGCTCGGCGGCAAGTCAACAATTGAGTGGTCCATCGGCGACCTAACCCCCGATGGACAGTTCCGTTACGTAGACGTGATCACAGGGAGCTTGATGAGCGAGGACACCAACCTCTACGGCGTGCTTGCCTCCCGCATCGACCCGATCATCGCCCTGGCCACCGACCCAATACTGGTGGAATAACCCCCCTCAAGAACTGGGCGGAGCAACCAGTCCGGCACATTTAGGAGAGAATTTGAAGGCAGAGATCATGGGCATCGGCACTGAACTGCTGATGGGGGAATTGACCGACACCAATTCCTCCTGGATCGCCAGCCGGTTACCCGCCCTGGGCATAGAACTGCGATGGGTGTCCATTATCGGCGACGACCTCGCCAGGCTAACCGAAGCTTTCAAGCGGGGCATGGAACGCTCCGACATCATCTTCACCACCGGCGGCCTAGGCCCCACCCAGGACGACCTCACCCGTGAAGCCATCGCCGCGGCCTTCGGCGAGACCCCGGTCATTCAACAAGAGGTTGTCGACGATCTGGAGCGTTACTTCGCCGCGCGCGGCGGACCCATGCCTCAACACAACATCAAACAGGCCAATCTGATCCCCTCGGCCAGGTTCGTGCCCAACCCCAACGGCACCGCGCCAGGCTGGTGGGCGGAACGCGACGGCAAGATCATCATCTGCTTGCCCGGCCCGCCCGCCGAGAACCACTCCATGTGGGAAGACCAGGTGGAGCCGCAACTGGCCGAACTGATAGAAGACGAAGTGACCATCACTCGGAACATTAAGACCTTTGGCATGTCTGAAGGCGCCGTAGACGAGATAGTGTCTGAGTTCTTCGGAGTGGAAAACCCCTATCTGGGCATCTACTCCAAGGCCGACGGCATCCACCTCAGAGTCATCGCACGGGCCAAGGACAGCCAGGCTGCCCAAGTCATGATCGTGCCTGTGGAAGAGGCCATTCACGAGCGGCTGGGCGAATACATCTGGGGCTACGATGACGACACTCCCGCCCAGGCAGCCGGACAGTCACTTTTGGAGAACGGTCTGACCGTTGCCGTCATCGAGATGTGCACCGGCGGCGCTCTGACCAACAGCATCACCGACATTCCCGACAGCCTGACCTACTTCAAGGGGGGCACGGTTGCCTATGACGGCACTGCCCTGAGCGCCGGCGGTGTGCCCGCCGAGGTCATGGAGAAACACGGGGTGGTGAGCCAGGAAACGGCCAACGCCATGGCTGAGTCGGTGCGCCAGAGATTCAACGCCGACCTTGGGGTCGCTGTGACCGGAGTTCCCGGGCCCGGCGAATTCGAGGGGAAACCCCTGGGGCTCGCCTACATTACCGTCACCGACGGCAAAAAGACCCGTGAGATGGAGATGCGCCTACCGCCCCGGCGGGTGACGATCAAGCGCCGGGTGCCCAACCAAGCGCTGATAGAACTGCGCCGGTTGGTAGAAGAGACCCGTTAAGAGTCATCTCAGCCGGTTAGCTACCAGGACTTTAAGACCGGCAATACCTCTTTGGCGAACAGCTTCAGGCTCCGTTCGGCCACGTCGTAAGGCGTTCCGCCAAACCGGAAAGAGACGTTCCACTCGAAGTTGCCTATCAAGTCCCGGCGCTCCTCAAGACCCCTCAGAATCTTGTCTGGCGTGCCCCAACTCGCCGCCTTCATGAAGCCGTCGACGGCCCCGTCCATACCAGCGGAGCGCGCTATCTCGGCCTTCTGTTGGTAGGAGTCGTAACCCTTCACCGATCTGAAATGGTCGCCGAGAAATTCATAGTGGTAGAAATTGCTCTCGACGAATTTTCCTTGATACTGGCGCGCTTCCTGCTCGGTCTGGGCAAGATCGGTGCCGCAGATGACAAACTCGGTCAACATCACGTCCGGCGCCTCTGTGCCGTGAAATTCACGGTGCAACGAACGAACACGATCGATCCCCGGTAGCCGCATCTCCCAGGGCCGGTCCGCGAACATCACGACATGCGCTCCCAGCTTGGCCGCGGAGAGAACGGACTCTTCGCTGGACGCCACGGCGTAGATACGGCCGTCGAAGGAGTGCTGCGGCCGGGGCCGGATCTCCGTGCGGGGTTGCTTGTAGTAGGTCCCGTCGCCTTCCATAAACCCTGTCTTAAGGGCCTCTACGATCATCGGTGCAGCCTCGTCGAACCGCTCTCTGGACTCGTCCATGTTTATGCCGAAGGTTTCGAATTCGCGCCGGGCCAAACCACGCCCAAACCCGAGCCGAAGCCGGCCATTGCTCAGCAAGTCAAGAACGGCGGCGTCCTCGGCGACGCGTAGCGGGTCATGCCAGGGTAGGATCACGGCGGCGGTCCCCACATCGATGTTCGGATGCTTGGCCGCAAGGTGGGTCATCAGGTGGAGATTGTCTGGCACGAACGAGTAGTCGTTGAAATGGTGTTCCGCGGACCACAGGCAATCAAACCCAGAATCAGCGGCCATCTCCGCCAGGCGCAATTCCTCCTCCCACATCTGGCCGTCCGACCCTCCTTCCCAGCCGTAGCTCGAGAAGATCATCATCATTCCAACATCCATGGAAACTCTCCTTGGTTATTATTCAATCTCATTATCAAGCCCATGATACGCCTGGGCAGATATTGTAGAAAGAGGGCCGACCCGATCGATCGGGTCGGCCCTCTTTTCCATTGACATGTTGCTTGGCTGGTTACCTGACGGCGGTGAGCTGCCTATATAGCATTGGCAGCCTTTCCGGCAGAGACCAGATGTCGGCAAGGACTTCGTAGCCCATATCTCCGCACATGCTCTTTAGGTAATCGTGGCCCGCCTTGTCCACGGTGAGACAGAACGGGATGATGTCCTTGCGCTTGGCTTCCACCAGCGCCATGTGCGTGTCATGGACGGCGTATTCCTTCTCCACGCCCTCGCGGCTGTAGCCCCGATCCTGGGGACGACCGTCGCTGATCAGGAACATGATCTTGGTCTTGGCGTCCTGGTTCTCCAGCTTGGTTGCGGCGTGCCGGATGGCGGCGCCCATGCGTGTGGCATGTAGCGGGGTGACCTTGTCGATCCTCCGCTTAACCTTGTCGCTGAAGCCTTCATTGATGTCTTTGATGACGTAGAACTCCACGTTCTCCCGGCCATAGCCGGAGAAACCGTAGATTCCGTAGGTGTCGCCGATGGACTCCAAGGCGTTGATCAAGAGGGTGGTGCCCTCTTTCTCAAGGTCGATGATCCGCTTGTAGTTGCGGCGCACCAGGCCCTCGCGGCGGCGGCGCAGCCAGACCATGTACTCCACCGGGTCGTCCGGGGCGTCACGGTCGTCAACCGTCTGGCGGCCTTCGTCGATGGCTTCAGCGGTGGAGGCGCTCATGTCCAGTAGGAAGACCACGGCCACTTCCCGGCGGTTCCGGTTCCGGTGCCAGTAGATCTTCTCGTCGGGCGGTATGTCCATCTTCAGGTCAATCCACGCTTCCAGGGACGCATTGAGATCCAGGTCTTCGCCATCTTGCAACCTGTACGTCTTGCGCATGCTCTCGGGCATGATCAGCTCGAACTGGCGGCGGATGTGATTGGACAGCGCATTATAAGTTTTCAGTGATTCCTGGTAGAAGGTGATGTCGCCCTCTTCTACTGTTTTCTCTTTGACGATGCACCAGCGCGGTTTGTAATCGTTGGCCCTGAAATCCCATTCGTCATAGACGTAGGTCTCAGGCTCCCGAGCCTCCAACTCGCCGCCGCTGTCGTCGTCGTGCAGTAGCGGGCCGTAGCCCTCTCCAGGCTGGGAATTGGGCGGCGGGGCGCCGGCTTCTTTCATGATGTTCTGGGCGAACATGCTCATGTTGCTATCCACTTCGCCCTGCTCGGCGTCCAGCTCCAACTCAGGGCTGTCCTGGAGCAGTTGCTCCAGCATCTCCTGGGTCATGGGCTGGGCCTCGCCCTGTTCGCCGCTGTCGGCTTGCAGCTTGGTCATTAGCTGGACCATCTCAGGCTTGAAGTCGCCACGGTAGTCCACCGGGTCGGGGGACTCGTAAGACTCGCCGTCGCCGCCGTCTGAAGCGGCGTCCATCCCGGCCTGTAACTGATCGACCAGGGACTGGAAGTCCTCCTCCGAGAAGTCACCCGGTTCTTCCAGGTCCTGCTCTTCGAACTGGTCTTCTTCTTCCTGCTCGTTGGGCACGCGGGAGATAACCTCGTAGGCCCTGAGAGTGGCCTCTGCGGTGTCTTCCACGTTGGCTTCGGCGGTGCGTAGCTGATGGAGGATAGTGGAGAGCATCTCTCCGGCTTCTTTGTACTCCAGGGCCACGGGCAAGTCTTGGAACTGGTCCAAGCTCATGTGGATCAGCAATTCCACTAGGCCTTGCTGCAACGGCATATCTTCGATCCTGGGCCGTTTTCCCAGCGTCTCGTTCTGGACGCGAGAAGAGGCTGACCGGATGCCCGGATATTCCACCTTGATGCGGTAGTCCAACCGGCAGTCTTCCAGGACTGTGAAGATGTCGAAGCCCAAGCGGCCATTCTCGAATATATCCAAGAACCGGCCGATGTCGGTGAAGGTCCGCATGCTACCCATGTCGTTGGGGTCTTCGTACATCGGCGACATATCAACGTCGCCCTCGGCGCCCGAGGTCAGAAGCCGGGCGGCCATCTCGTACTGTTCTTTGGCAGCGGCCCGCTCTGCGTCTTTGCGTTCGATGGCTAATTTTTCCATCTCATGGCGGCGGTCTTCGAACAGGGTGGCGTCCTTCTCAAATTCGTACCCGAAGCTGCCGAACTCAAGGTGGGCCACCTGGTGGGTCGAGACGACCTTGAACCAGGAGAAGTTGTCCTGCTTGTTGGGGTAGTGGTCCACCACCGGTGGCAGGAATATCTTGGTGCCGTCGGTCGACGCCGAGTCTTCGTCCACCCAGCCGATGTTTCGTTGGATCAACTCTCCGGTGTCGAATATCTCCAGACCAGTGCCGGCCAGTGCTCGGCAATACAGACGCAGGATGCTCTTTACCCGCTCCAGTTCCAGGCTAGACGACAAAGTCTCCAACATCGATTCGGACGTGTTGGACTCTATCTTGAAGAAAGCTATGCCGCTTTCAGGGTTCTCTTGCAGTAGTTTGGCCCCGTGCTGGAACCAGGTATCCAGCTGGCTGACTGTGATGCGGTTCAGGACGTCGTCAAGGCTCTTCAGAAAGGGCGGAACCGCGTCCGGTGTGATCACCACCAGAGCGTCGCAGAGATCCAGTATGTAGCCCTGGGAGCCCTGGGGCACCTTGCTGAGGGCCTGAGTGCCGTCGGACAAGAACTTGGACGTGTTGCGGAGGCCGACCTTGGCCAGGCGTTCGCCCAGCTTCAGGAAGCGGCCGGTCTGGCTCTCGTCCACCTGTTGGAGGGCTCTGGGAACCAACTCCAGGCAGGTCTTGACCTCACGCCAACTGGTGTCTATGAGTGCGCGGGACATGGCCAAGAATGGCTCCCGTTCCCGGCCCATGGCAGGCAGAACGTCACGGCCGAGCACTAAGCACTCTCCGGCAACGTCGTATGACTTATATGACAGGGCTTCGATCAATGAAGCGAAGACTTCCACGTCCCAGAAGGGCAGGTTCCGAACCAGGTCCGGGCTGACCTCAAAGAACTTGGCGGCAAGGGTGCTGGACTTCCAGGTGCCCTTGTAAAGACTGCGGCCCAGGCCAGCCCAGCGGGGGATGTACTGGGGACGCAGGTTGGGGACTATTGAAACACTGGACTTGAAGAAAGACACTGCCAGCGTGGGGGAGTCTTGTGCCAAGTAAGTGCCGCAACGCGCCCACTGCATGAACGACGGGAAGGACAGAAACTTGCTGACCTCAGGGCTGACACGATAATACTCGATCGCCGACTCCCAGGAGCGCACCGTCTGGGTGCCAATGGTCAGGCCTTCTTTGGCCCAGAGACCGATCTCCTCTTCGCCGAAGGACTCTTTTACGGTGTCGTTGGCCTCGTAATAGGCCTCAAGAACTGCCGGGGGCAACTTCGCCAGTTCGGCCTCAATCTCGGAAATAGGACCACTAGTCAACTTGGCGTCCCTCGCTTTCCAGTCTGTCATCTAAGATATCGATGCAACTCTGGAGGATTCTGGCAGTCGCCCCAAAGACGACATGCTCTTGGTGGGCATATGAATATGAGGTAACCGGCTGCCCGTTCTCCCATCGCGTTTCGGTCCGGCGGTTGGCCGGGTCGATCAGCGCGGGGACCGGGAATTCCAGTACCTCGGCAATCTCAATGGCGCTGGGACTGAACTTGTAGGGATATTCTATGGTTCCGGTGAACACTTGCACCCGGAATCCGCTGCGTGTGACGACTTCGTCCATCTCACCGAGCACAGTCACGTCATCCCGCTTGATTCCCATCTCTTCTTCGGTCTCGCGGAGGGCTGTATCCAGTCCATCGCAGTCTTCCGGGTCTTTGGCGCCGCCGGGAAAGGATATCTCTCCCTTGTGGTGCTCCACCTGCTCAGACCGCTTGTTCAATAGGATACAGTATTCGCATTCCTTGGGGTAAAGGAGAATCATAACCGCCGAATCCATCAATCCATCTCCATCAACCCGTTCCACGACGCGCTTCGCCAGGGCTTGTTTTAGAAGCTTTGGCGGCGTTTGACCCATCTGGTTCTCTACTCGAAGCCGTTACTCGAAGATCGAGGAAGAAACTTCCTCGATACTGCGTTGCAGTTCCGGGTCGTCTGTCAAGGTCCAGACGATGGCCACCTGGGTGGCGCGGCGCGGGGGTATGCCTTCCGACATCAGCCGGCCGGCGTAGATCAACAGACGGGTGCTGGCGCCCTCTTGGAGGCCATGTTCTTCCAGGTTACGGATCTTCTCGCCCAGCTTGGCCAGTGCGTCAGCATGTTCCTTGGAGCAGCCGCTCTCCCGTTCGATGATCTCAGTCTCGATCTCAGCCGGGGGATAGTAGAACTCGATGGAGATGAACCGCTGGCGGGTGCTGTGCTTCAGGTCTTTGAGCGCGCTCTGGTATCCGGGGTTATATGAGACGCAGAGCAGGAACCGATCGTCGGCCTCGATGATGGAGCCAGTCTTCTCGATCGGGAGGATGCGCCGGTGGTCGGTGAGCGGGTGGATCAACACCGTGGTGTCTTTCCGGGCTTCCACGACCTCGTCCAAGTAGAGTATGGCGCCGTTCTTGACTGCCCGGGTCATGGGGCCGTCGATCCAGCGGGTGCCGTTGGCATCCAACAAGTAGCGTCCAACCAAGTCGCTGGCGGTAAGGTCTTCATGGCAGGCGATGGTGACCAGGGGGACGCGAATCTCGCCGTCCTTCAGTTCTTCGGTCTTTCCGCCCTTTTCCTTGACCACTGCCATCGGGCGGCCAAGCTGCCAGGCCATAAATTCCACAAACCGGGTCTTGCCACAGCCTGTGGGGCCCTTCAGCAAAACCGGGATGTGCTGTCGGTAAGCGGCGGTGAACAATTCGATCTCATCGCCGATCGGCCTGTAGTAAGGTTCGTCCCTAACCAAGAACTCCTCGATCGCATATTCCTTGAAAGATGCCTCTGCCGTTTCAACCATTATTTTTTCCGGTCCTTAATTTTTTTCGGCTATACCGCTCTCGTCGCTATACAGCAACTCGGCGGTCCCACAACTCTTTGATGGCGCCCTCTAACCCTCCCATGTCGCCTGAGTTGTCAATGACAACGTCCGATCTTTCGAGCCTTTCGGCCCGGTCCATCTGGGATGATATCCGTTTGCGAGCTTCCTCTTCTGACATACCGTTGCGTTGTTTAAGCCGCTCAACGACAATCTGTTCCGGGGAGTCGGTGACCCATACTTCTTCCACCAAGGAGTCCCATCCGGCTTCAAACAAGAGGGCCGCTTCCACCACCACTACACCAACTCCCTGGGTGCGCAGGAGCTCGATCTTGTCCGCAACCATCCGCGCCATCCGCGGGTGCATGATCTGGTTCAATTGTCCAAGTTTTGCGGGGTCGGAGAAAACTACTGCTCCCAATTTGCGCCGGTCAATTTCCCCGTCTTCCTGCAGGATCTCTTCGCCAAAGGCGGCGACAACCTGCTCCCACGCTTCTGTGTTAGGGGTATAGGCCTCATGGCCTACCTGGTCTGCACTGATGAGCGACGCTCCTAGCGCCTCCAAATAACCAGCAGCCGCACTCTTGCCAGTGCCGATGCTACCCGTTAACCCTATTACCAACATCTATCTTCTATCTACCCCGGCCATTTGATCTAACGTCCTCCGGATACCCTATCAGGATACCTTTAGAACACGCTCCGTTTAGCCTGGGGCACATCGAGCCATTCTAACAATGTGACTACGGCTGGTCAACTCGATTTAAGGCGGTTACCCATCAGAATCTATGACCTTTCTTGGATCGCCTGAATTCTGTTGTGTAAATCCCATCCCGGCCGACCTTGGAAACCTGTCCTCAGGCGTCAGTATTCATCTATATCCATCCGGCCCCAACGTGTCTCGTAGGTGGTCTGCAGGCCGGCGAATAGAGTCTCATACTCTTCAGTGTCGATGGGATTGGTGGTCATTATCACCGCGTCTTCACGGTTGTCTGAGTAATAAGCTTTGCGGATCCCTACCGACTTGAAACTGTATTTCTGGTACAGGCGGTGGGCGATGAAGTTGGAGGCGCGGGCTTCCAGGGTCATCACCTTGGAGCCATACTCTATGGCGGCTTTCAGGGAGCCTATCAACAGAAGTTCTCCGACGCCCCGGCCGCGCAGGGTCTCCTTCACGGCTATTTCAGTGATGTGGGCCTCTTCGCCCTGGTACCAAACACTGACGTAACCGGCGATGTTGAAGGCGTCATCCACGGTTGTGGGCTCGATACTCGAGGAGAAGCCCAAGCGCCCCAGTACACGCGAAAGCAGTTTGGGAGGACGTGGGTTGTCGTCTGGGTCCGATTGGTCGGCGCCGATCTCAGCCAGTATCTCTTCCGGCGAGACTTCTTCATCGAAACACGCCACGAGATAGTTGGCGCGTTTATTGTCGATGTCGCGCCTGAAGGACGAGCTAACCCAGAGAGGTGAAAATGCTTCTTTTTCGATGGTGACGACTTGGTCGATGTCATCTACGCGAAGCCGCCGGACCGAAACAGGTAAAGATTCTTGCAATTGGACCGCGTTGCGGATTTGGTTTTGTCGCACTTGGTTTTTGATAAAGTCAGGCGTTCGTCTAGCGACGCTGATTTTACCATAATTGGTTGCCTTCGTAGTCATGGCCCGGCCATGCCTTCCCTTTAAACTTGCAACAGACCAACGGAGAGGGCGGAGAAAGATCGATATGAACCGGCAGCGGTTGGCGCTAACATTGATAACTTTGGCCCTAGGGCTGGCGGCCGCTTGCGGCAGTGATGAGCAGGTCTTGCCCACTGCCACGCCCAATGCCACGCCCACGACTCAGACCAAGTCCGTCCAGCAGGTGGAACCACAGTCGCAAGCCCTGATGCTGCGTCTTGCCTCTCCGGAGATCAATCTAGTGACCGGATTGGACCAAATATCGGTGCGCGCCGTCACCTCTCCGGACGCCACTCTCAGCGTGAACGGACGCCTGGTCCTCCCAGACGAACAAGGCAATTTAACGGTGGACGTAGACCTTTCCGATACCCATAACCCGATGATCATCGAGGTCGTCGCCACCGCCATCACCGGGGAAACCGAGTCCCAAGTGCGCCCGGTCATCTTCTCAGAGGACCCCAGCGGTTCCGGCAGGCCAGTCAGGTCAGATAAGTCCGGGTTATTTGGTACTGTCACCTTGGCCACCCCTTCCGAACTCACGGTGCAGACAACATCTGGCCCAGTCTCGCTCTCCATCGACGACAGCACCGCCGTTAGCATCCACGGCTGGAAATCACCCTCAGTCTCCAACATCGCCCGCGGCGCCCTGGTGGCCGTGATGGCCGATGGGCCACACGCCGATTCGGTCCTGGCCGTCGTAAGCCGCCCGGTGCGGATCCGGCATTTCACTGGAGTAGTGACCGGCTCAGAATCAGCCCTGCCAAACACCGCGGGAAGTCTAACGCTGCGTGACGGCTCCGGCCGGGAGATCACGGCGATCACCGCCTATGGCTCGCCCGGTGGACCGGACAGCGCCCCCGTCGGAGAAGTCGTGACCGCCGTCCTTGAGCAGGACCTGCCAACTGGAAACCTCACGGTCACCGACATCGACCGGGCTCTCGACGGGGCTGAACGTCTCAATAACGCACTGGCGCTGAACGAAACGATCGACTCTGTCGAGGCCGCCGCCAACATGACTGCCCTGCGCTGGCGGCTGGCCGAGCATGGAGTGCGCAATCTGTCGCTGCTGGTCAACTCCCAACCCCAGCAGGGCCGGCAGGACGCCATCGACAGCGCTGACGACGCCTACGCCAAATCTTTCTCGGAACACCATCTCGGGGCGCCGTCGGCAGACGTTACCGGTCTCGTTATATCCATCGCCACCTCGCTGGGAACCGGCACAACGAGGCTGGTAACCGTTCAGCCCGTGTCGGGTCAGCCGGTGATGGTCAAGCTCTCAGACGCCACACCGGTGGTCCTCTTCGGGGAGCGCATCAAGTCTGGACAGTTGGACCTGGCCAGCCGCATCACCGTCCGGTACGCCATCTCCGGGAACAACGCCAATCGGGTCACCGTGATGGCCGGTAACACCCTGTCCGCCGATTCCTCCGCACAACTGGCGGCCCTGGCGGGCCACGGGGAGGCCCAGGGGGTGCTAATGAACGTGGGAGCGTTGGAGTCCGTGGTGACGATCTTGGTGGACCAGACCACCGGGCAGCAGATTTCGCTCCAGTCTGACGGGGCCGATATCTACCGGAACGGCGCGCCAACTGACTTAAATATAACCATGGAAGGCTCCAACGTATTTGCCCGTTTCGACCCCGCCTCGTACCGCCTGTTGGAACTGGAGTCCATGGCGCCCCTTCGCAATGAAGAGCTGGTCAGCGGCGTTGTCCATAGCTTCATCCCCAAGGCCGCCGACGGGAATCTCACCATCAGGACAACTGACGGCCGGTTGCGGTCGTTCACCCACCACTCTGATACTTCCATTCGCCGCGACGGCCTGCAGATGTCGATTCAAGACGTTCGGCTAGGTGACCTGGTCCGCCCCAACACCAGGGCCCGGCTGCCGGAAGGGCAAGCCGGAAAGCCCGGCAAGATAGTAACGCTCAGCCTCAAGTCGCCGGAACCGAGACTGGCCAGCGGCATCATCCGGGGAGTGACCGGCGGGTTTGACGGCCAAGTCCGGGTCACTGTTTCCAACATCTGGTTGGACCTGTTCAGCTTGAAGGTCAATGCTATGACTGCGATCACCCAGCAAGGCCGGACGTTGGGCGTACAAGATCTGGCTGTGGGACAGGAGATCGCCCTGGGATCCTATGACCCGGTAACGCTGGAGGCCGCCATCTTGGCGCTGAACCTGCCCAGAGATTAGGGATCGCGGCCATTAGATAGCCTTTGATCGGACGGGTGCACTGTCCCGTAATGCCCATCGAAACCGGACATTATCTCTACCTGACCGTCCCTGACTTTGGTCACGGCGATGGCCAAGTCCTCTCCCCCAACCCGCTCAAGGTCGCCGTACCAGCCTTGGTCAAAACCTGCACCTCTCCCCCCAGTTCGCTGCAGATGCGGTGGTAGGCCAGACCCGCCGACTTGGCCGCCCAGCCTTTTCCCGTGGTGTGGGCCAATAATTCGATGAGCGGCGCCAACTTGGTGTACGGACGTCTTTCCTCGTGATCTGACTGGCTCTCGGCCTGAGACAATTCCTGGACCCGGTGCGGCACCCCCAAGGTCAGCGGCCGCCCGCACTCGGGGCATCTGGTCCCAGCCTGGCCGGTCTCGCCGGCGGTCTGGCTGATCCTGCACTTGCGATGCCCACTCAGATAGTACTTCCCTCCTTCCGGGAAGAACTCCAAGGTCCGTTCCACTCGATTCTCCCTCAACCCAGCGGCCAGGTCTCGGTAGCTAGCGACACCCTGAAAGATTGTCAGCTCCCGGCCCATATTCGGCGGAGACTGGGCGTCCGAGAAGGAAACGATCGCCTTACCCGCCAGACCGGGCACGCCCCAGTTCATCTCCGGGTCGCTGGACAGCCCAGTCTCCACAGCAGGGATGTGCGGCGTCATATCTCCGAAGCATTCATCAAGGGCTTCGAAACCGGACTTGGAGCCCAGCATCCCGTACCAGGGTGTCCAGATGTGGCCGGGACCACCATGCAGTCTTCGTCGATATCCAATAACTGGGCAGTCAGGTCTCTGGAGGAAGCGCCGACTGTAGGCCGGCCGTCGCCGTTCAATTTTGAATTCAAATTCTGGAGCATCTCGCGGATGGCATGGACGGCGTCGGAACCCGGGGCGAAGTCCAGCAGGTGCACCCGGCGGGAATGCCCTCCCTGTTTGAAAACGCAGCTAAGCTCTGTGCCGAGCACGAACCTCACTCCGCCGAATTCAAAATCCCCGTCCGCCGTGGAAGTGAAATTCTCTTCCAGTTCGGCCAACCACGCGGGGTGAGTGAAGTCGGCGCTGGACAATAGGTCGATTCCTTTGACCTTGGCCCAGGCAGCCATGTTCGTAAGATTGAGGTTCTTGCTGCAGGCGTAGGCGTAACGCGAATGCAGGTGCAGGTCGGCGGTGAATGCCATGGCCAAAGTCTAGCATGGGGTTATTCCGGCCGAGTCCGGGTTTGTGCGCCACGGACACTCATAACTTGACCATTGGAAGACGCGGTTCTATCCTTTACTGGGCCAAGTACGGCAACTGATACATGGAACAAAGGTACCCGCAATGACCACCAGCGCCAAATCGGTAATCGACCTTAAGCCCATGGGAGACCGGGTTGTGGTCCGCCCCAGCGAACAAGAAGGCATGACCAAAGGTGGTATATTCCTGCCCGACACCGCCCAAGAACGCCCCCAGAAAGGTGAGGTAGTGGCCACGGGACCGGGCCGAGTGCTCCACAACGGCAAGCTGGTTGAGATGGAAGTTAAGGCCGGGGACACTGTGATTTACTCCAAGTACGCCGGAACCGAGATCGAAGTACAAGACCAAGAACTTCTCGTCTTGGGGGCCAATGACATCTTGGCCGTATTCACCTAGAGAACTCAAAAACCGTATTCAAACACCCTGCGATTGAAAGACCCGGGAGAGGCCTCCCCGTCCAGAATTAAGGAGATATTTATGCCTGCCAAAGAGATCATCCGCGACGAGGCAGCCCAACAAGCGTTGCTCCACGGTATCGACACCGTCGCCAACGCCGTGAAATTAACCCTGGGCCCCAAAGGCCGCAACGTTGTCCTCGAGAAGAAATGGGGGGCGCCTGTCATCACCAACGACGGTGTGACCATCGCTAAAGAGATCGATCTGCCCGAGTCCTTCGAGAACATGGGCGCCCAACTGATCAAAGAAGCCGCCGCCAAGACCAACGAGGTCGCCGGAGACGGGACCACCACCGCCACCATCTTGGCCCAGATAATCATCCAAGAAGGCATCAAGAACGTGGTGGCCGGCGCGGACCCCATGGCCATCAAGCGGGGCATCGACAAGAGCGTCGCCGTGATAGTGGCCGAACTACGCAAGAACTCCAACGACATCAAAGGCCGGGACCAGATGGCCCAAGTGGCCACGGTTTCCGCCAACAATGAAGACATCGGCAACATGCTGGCCGACGTGCTCGATAAGGTCGGCGCCCAGGGCGTTGTCACCGTTGAAGAGAGCAAAGGCATCGAGTCCTCGACCGAGTATGTCGAAGGCATGAACTTCGACCGCGGTTACATCAGCCCTTACTTCGTCACCAACCCGGAGCGCATGGAAGCGGAGATTGAGAACCCCTACATTCTAATTACCGACAAGAAGATCTCCGCCGCGGCCGAGTTGGTCCCCCTGCTGGAGCAGGTCCTCCAGGTTAGCAAGAGCCTGGTGATCATCGGCGAGGACATCGACAGCGAGGCCCTGGCCGTGTTGGTAGTCAACCGGCTGCGTGGGACCCTGAACTGCCTGGCGCTGAAGGCTCCTGGGTTTGGCGACCGCCGCAAGGCCATGTTGGAAGACATCGCCGTGCTCACCGGTGGCCAGGTTATCTCCGAAGAGACCGGCCGCCGTCTGGACCAGGCAACCATCGCCGACCTAGGCCAAGCCCGCCGCGTCGAGTCCACCAAGGACCACACCACCATCATCGATGGAGGCGGCACATCTGAGGACATCAAGGGCCGCACCGAGCAGATCAAGGTCCAAATCGAAGAGACGACCTCTGAATACGACAAAGAAAAGCTACAAGAGCGGCTGGCCAAGCTGTCCGGCGGAGTCGCCGTGGTGAAAGTCGGCGCACCCACCGAGCCGGAGCTGAAGGAGCGCAAGGCCAGGGTGGAAGACGCCCTGTCGGCCACCAGGGCCGCCATCGAAGAGGGAGTCGTCCCCGGCGGCGGAGTGGCCTACATCCGCGCCATGTCAGCCCTCGACTCGCTGACGCTGCCCGACAGCGAGAACGTGGGCAAGACTATCCTGCGAATAGCTCTGGAGGCGCCCGTCCGGATCATCGCTAGTAACTCGGGGCACGAAGCCGCCGTGGTGTTGGAAGAGGTCCGCAACAACAGCGCCGCCAACTACGGATATGACGCCAAGACCAACGACTACGGCGACATGGTGTCCAAGGGCATCATCGACCCGACCAAAGTCACCCGCGCCGCCCTGGAGAACGCCGGCAGCGTGGCCTCGATGATCCTCACCTCCCAGGCTCTCATCACCGAAGAGCACGAAGAGGAGCCAGAGGACCACGGCCACCACCACTAGGCCGTACATTCGTCACTTGTAACTAGAGAGGGACCTTCCGCGATGCGGGAGGTCCCTTTTTGTTTGTTGTAGCGACCGCCATACCTTCCGTCATTCTATCCAGCTGTCGTTCCGAGCGAAGCGAGGAATCTCACTGTTAAGGTCAGCCAACTGCCGGTTTTGTAAGTCAGTCACGGGTTTGCGGATAAGCAACGGGATCCCTCGTCGGCTGCCGCCTTCTCGAAATGACATCTGGGCGGCGCCACATCAGAAGAGATGTGTATCCTCTCGTCATTCCGGCGAAGACCGGAATCCAGGCAAACCACATCTGGGAGCTATCAGATGACGTACGCTGAACGGTAGTCCCCACGCTACCCCTCCCCCGTTGCGACGGGGGAGGGGATTTTCCTCACCTAGGCGTAGCGCAGGAGCACCTCGGCCAATTCCTCGGGGTGTTGGGCCATTACTTGGTGGCAGGACTCTATCTCAACGGTTTCCACGCCCTCGTACTGGGCGGCGACGCGGGCCTGGGCGTCCGGCGGGAACATCTTGTCCTGGGTCAATACCACGTACGTCACCGGACAGGGCAGTTCCGATGTCTCTATGGGCAAACGGGACTTCAGGACCCTGGTCGGCAGCGGGCCGAAGAAACCAACAAGTTGCACGATCTCCATGGAATCCATGCCATTGCAGATGAGCCCATTGATGGCCGGGCTAGGCAGTTTCAATTCCTGACGGGAGAAGGAACTGAGCATGGACATCACTCTGAAGGCCGCCCGGGTTTTCGCCGGGCAGGCGCTGAGCAACGGGCGCTGGGGGGCGGGAACGATTCCGGCCACCAATATTACACGTTTGGGCGGGACTTCCATCTCGCTGGCCGCCTGCACCACCAGGCTAGCGGAGAAACCGTGGCCCACCAGCACCAGGTCCTTCAACTGCTCCCGCTCCACGGCCCGGGTGATCGCCTGGACGCATTCCTCAAGCCGCACCGCGGAGGTGTCTCCGCCGGCGTCGGCCCCGTGTCCGGGCAGGTCAAGAGGGTGGACTCGGTTGGCCCGGCGGCGTTTGTGCAACGTGGGTGGGTGGTCCTCAGGGGCGGTCAGGTGTCCCCAGACGGGGCCCCAACTCCAAGCTCCCTGTCCTGCGCCGTGCACCAGTAGATAATCGGTCATCCAACCTTCCTGTTTATATCAGTGATTAGGTCGCTAAGGAATCAACTAGCGACTGCAGATCTCAGCGCGTCCAACAGCGACCCCTCTTCTTCGGGTAACACCGTTCGCGGGTCCAGCAACACGCGGTCCTCTTCGATGCGGGCGATCACCGGGGTGCTGCTCTCGCGCAACCGCCGCATGACCTCCTCCGCGCTGGTCTCTTGGCAATCCAAAGATAGCACCCATGAAGGTAGGGTCTCGCCGGGAAGACTGCCACCGCCGACCGCAGAACGGCTCTTCTCCACCGTCGACGGACATTCCAGGCCGGTCTGCCAAGACTTGGCCCGCTTTTTTAGGGCGGCCTCGGTGGTAGAGATCATACGCCAGACCGGTATCTCTGTCTCGGCCTCGCCCTTCAGATAATGGACCAGCGTCGCCGTAAGGCTGGCCAAACTCAGCTTGTCGATGCGCACCGCCCGGGCCAGCGGGTGCCGGGCCAGCACGTCCACCAGGTCTTTCTTGCCGACCACGATGCCGGCCTGGGGCCCGCCGAGCAGCTTGTCTCCGGAAAAGAAGACCAATCCGGCGCCGTCCTTGATGCTTTCCTGAGGTGTCGGTTCGTGGGCCATGCCGTATTTCTCGGTGAGAAGTAGGCTACCGCTGCCGACGTCATGGAGCACCGGGATGCCCTTTTTTGCGCCCACTTCTACCAAATCCGTGGTTTCTACCGAGGCGGTGAATCCTTCAACGCGGAAATTGCTGGCGTGGACCTTCAGGAAAGCGGCCGTGTTCTCGGTCACTGCATCGTCATAGTCGCGGACGTAGGTACGGTTCGTGGTGCCGACGTCGACCAAAGCGCTACCGCTCTGGCGAAGCACGTCGGGCACGCGGAAACCGCCACCGATCTCCACGGCCTCGGACCGGGAGACGACCACTTCTTTGCCTGAGGCCAGGGCTGACAGGCCGAGAAGCATGGCTGAGGCGTTATTGTTCACTGCTAGGGCCGCCTCCGCGCCGGTTATCTGGAGAAGCAGGGACTGCACCTGTGCCTGACGGGAGCCGCGGCGGCCGGTGCTCAGATCAAGCTCCAAATCAGAATACCCTTGGGCTGCCTGGTTGGAGGCCTCGATGGCCGCACGGCTCAAGGGAGCGCGCCCCAGATTGGTGTGGATCACCACTCCGGTGGCGTTGATCACCTGCCGTGGTTCGGCCCGCATGGTGTCTTCGATGCGCTGGAGGACCGACCGGGCCAGGTTATCGGCATCTGGGGAGTCAGCTCCTTGCCTAATCTGTTCGCGCGCCGCGTCTAACTCCTCTCGGACCAGGTCAACGACCCAGTCGCGGTCGAAGGACTTGGCGGCGGCTGCCATATCCTTGTCGGCGAGAACAGTATCAACGCTAGGGAGGTTGCGAAATTGCATCTGACGATCCGATGTCCGAAAGCTCACGTATATGTGCGTAGACCGGCGTCTATTTTAGCATGGGGGCCTGCTAAAATAGTGCGCTTCAGCTACCGAATGGGCGGTTGGCCCACCAAATAACCGGGCCCAGACCTAGTTTTCGCGTTATCTTACGTATAAAATGACTCCATAACAGTGATAGGTTGAATGACCGGCGCGTAATTTTAGCGCATTTCCGCCGAAGTGTCGCAACTATGACACCAAAAATCGCCGCAATACTAGTCGTAGGGATCCTGACCCTGTCCATCGTCGCAACAGCGGTGGCAGCCATCGGGCAGGCTGTGGCTGAGCAACCGGGCGCGTCCAGTGTCGCCCTGGGTAGCTACACCAACCAGATTGGCGACACCAATGAAGACCACAACGGCTTAACCGGCGCTTTCTTCCGGGTGTGCCCCTTCCACTGACTCCGGCCCATCGGTTTTCTCTCCCTTCCCAGACCCAATAGTTCTTTGCCCAGTTGACCTTGGGCCTCTCCGCGCTTTATGTTCTTGTTGCCCAATCGCCGCAACCGGAGAGAACTCTCATGCAAGCAGGCCTACCCCCGGAATTGGACGCTCTCAAGAACACCATCCGCCAGATAGTTAAGGATGAATGCTATCCTCTGGAGGCGGAATTCCTGGCCAACCCGTCCCAGGACGGCGTGGAAGAGCCGGGCGCTCCACGAGGGATCGCAGAGGCCCTCTCCGGATTACTTGGCGTCCTTTCAGAAGAAGCCTGGGACCGCCTAAACAAAGTCTCCAAGGACACCGGTATCTACACGTCATTTGTGCCTGAGGAGTATGGAGGCGGCGGCATGGGCGCCCTGGGCCACGTTGTCCTTGATGAGGAAGTCCATAAGAGCATCGTGCAACTTCCCACCTCTCCGGTACCCATGATGATGATCGGCTCTGCCACCCCGGAGCAGGAACAAGAATACCTGCTGCCGTCCGTGGATGGCACGTTGCACTACGCCTTCGGTCAGACCGAGCCCAACGCTGGCTCCGACCCCGGCGGCATGATGCAGACCAGCGCGGTGCTGGACGGCGACGACTGGGTGATCAACGGCACCAAGACCTTTATATCCGGCGCCGCTTCCGCCGATTACGTCTTACTCCAAGCAGTGACCGACCCGGAGAAGCGGCAGCGCGGCGGAATCACCATGTTCATAATCGACAACCCGACGCCAGGCTTGAGTTTCGACCCTATCCGGCTCTGGATGAACCCAGGTAAGTCGCAACAATGGACCATCAACCTGGACAACGTCCGGGTGCCCCAGACCAAGGTGTTGGGCGAAGTTGGCCAGGGGTTCACCCTTGGACAGCAATGGCTAGTGCACCATGACCGGATGCTCCGCGGATCCATGGCCACCGGCATCCTGAGCCGGGCCCTGGAGATGGCCGTCGACTGGGCCAAAGAACGGGTCACCTACGGACGTCCCATCGCCGACCGGCAGGCCATCCAGTACATGCTGACCGATGTTTACACCGACATCATGACTCTTCGGTCCATCACCAGGGAGACTGCCGCCCGGGCCGACGCCGGGGAGGACGTGCGGGTGGAAGCGTCAATGATCAAGTACTGCGCCGGCGAATGGGGCTGGCGGAGCATCGACAAGGTCATGCAGGTCTTCGGCGGGATGGGCGAGACTTTGGACCTGCCCATCGCCCACTGGTACCACATCCTGCGCCACGCCCGCATCGGAGGCGGCACGTCAGAGATACACAAGTTCGTCATGGCCCGCGGCCTGCTGGATGGCAGGGTTAACTTTCAGGGGTAAATCGGCCTAACAAACACGAACGCTCTTCGCCTACGGCACGGTAAACGGTGAGTATGGTTTGGCTGGATTCCTGCTTTCGCAGGAATGCCGGATAAGAAACAGGGCGGGGTCTTTGATGACCCCGCCCTGTTTCTTATCCGGCGACGCCCTAACCCTCTCCCACGCGTGGGAGAGGGAATCATTCCCACGAGATGAGCCGATTCTCACTTGCGGGGGATTTCAAGGGTTGTTAGAATTCTGCTACTCGAAAACCTCATTGGGAAGTCCCCAAACCGAATAGAAATTGTATTTTAGCGGGAGCTACATGGTCTTAAGCGACCGGACCATCAAAGAAGAGCTGGCCAAGGGTCGCATCGTCATCGCGCCCCTCGATCCAGAGGACATCCAACCGGCCAGTGTCGACCTGCATCTGGACAGCAGCATCCTGGTCTTCGCCAACTCCCGTCGTCCTTATATCGACGTCAAAGAGGGCCTGGAAGACCTAACCCAGATGGTGGAGATTCAAGAGGACAGCCCCTTCATCCTCCACCCCGGCGAGTTCGTGCTGGGCAGTACCCTGGAGAACATCGAACTGCCCGACGACCTGGTGGCCCGGCTTGAGGGCAAGAGCAGCCTGGGGCGCATCGGCCTGGTTATCCACTCAACCGCAGGGTTCGTCGACCCCGGTTGGAAGGGGCACCTGACGCTGGAGCTCAGCAATCTGGCCCGGCTTCCCATCACCCTGTACAGCGGCATGAAGATCGGGCAGATATCCTACCTGCGTCTCACCACCCCTGCAGACCGGCTCTACGGCTCCGAGTCCCTGGGCAGCAAGTACCAGGGCCAGACCGTCCCCACCGCCAGTCGGTTCAGCCAGGACTTCGCGAAAAACAAACTCGATAAGGCGTTTTAACCCAGGCGATGAACCACATGCAGAGGGCCGTTGAATTGGCCCAAAAGGTTTCGGGGTCCACCAGCCCCAATCCCGCAGTGGGCGCGGTGCTGGTCAAAGACGGGGTCGAGATCGGGACCGGCGCCACTCAGCCACCAGGCCAGGACCACGCCGAGATCGTCGCCATGAAACAGGCCTCCGACCAGGCCTGGGGTGCCACCCTCTACACGACGTTGGAACCGTGCTGCACCTGGGGCCGCACCCCGCCCTGCACCAAAGCGATCATCGCCGCGGGCATCACCGAGGTCCATTTCGCCGTCATCGACCCTAATCCTGACGTGTCCGGCAACGGGCGGGACGAGCTGGCCGCCGCCGGCATCACGGTGGTGGAGGAAGATGCCGAGGGCGCCAATGAATTGTACGAATCCTTCGCTAAATACATCGCAACTGGCACGCCCTTCGTCACCGTGAAGTACGCCATGACTCTAGACGGCAAGATCGCCACCCACACCGGAGATTCCAAGTGGGTCACCGGGCCCGAGGCCAGGGAGTTCGTACAGAAGATGCGCCGGGTCTGCGACGCCATTGTGGTTGGCGTGAATACCGCCCTGACCGATGACCCGTATCTGACCGCCCGGGACGATAACGGCACACCCCTCGAGCGCCAACCACTGCGGGTGGTGCTGGACAGCGTCTGTCACACCCCCGTCAATTCTGCCATGTTCAAACAGCCGGGGTCCACGCTCATTGCCACCACAGAATCCGCTCCCGACGCCAGGGTCATAGCCCTGGAGCAGGCGGGCGCTGATGTAGTGGTGCTGCCATCGGGATACGACCGGCGGGTGGACCTGAAGGCGTTGCTTAGCCACCTGGGTTCCCGGGGCGTGGTGAACCTGCTGGTCGAGGGCGGTGGCTCGGTCCACGGAGCCTTTTTCGACATGGGGCTAGTGGACAAGGTCTACGCGTTTGTCGCCCCGCTGATCGTCGGCGGTGAAACGTCTCTGTCGCCTGTTGAGGGTTCGGGGGTGGTCATGATGGGCGACGCTTGGAACCTGACCGGGACCCGTGCTCAGCAGATTGGCCCGGATTGGCTCATAATAGGGCATCCGCAGAAAGAGACGTTCGTTCCGCCTTCTGATGAGATGAACGAAGACCTGGATGCCGAATAGGCGTGGGGATTTAAGAAAAAGTGTTTACCGGAATCGTAGAAGAAGTGGGCTATGTCGCCAAGATCAGCGACAAAGCCATGACCGTCCGGGCTTCCAAAGTCCTGGAGGACGTGAAACTGGGCGACAGCATCGCCGTCAATGGCGCGTGCCTGACCTCCGTCGATTTCAGCAAGAGTGAGTTCTCGGTGGACCTCTCGCCGGAGACCATGCGGCGGACTTCGTTGGGCCAGCTTTCAGTGGGCGGGCTGGTCAACTTGGAACGCGCTCTGCTAGCCGGTGACCGGATGGGTGGCCACATCGTGCAGGGTCATGTGGACGGAACTGGCCGCGTTATGTCTATCAAAGAAGACGGCGACTCCATAATCTTTAGAATCAGAGTCCCCAAGCGTCTGAATCGCTATATCGTCGAGAAAGGATTCGTCGCGGTTGACGGTATCAGTTTGACCGTGGTAAAAAGAGGTGCCTCATCGTTCACCCTGGCTGTGATACCATACACTCGAGAGAATACTAATTTGTCTGCAGTATCGGTTGGGGACCGGGTTAACTTAGAGGCCGACATCCTCGCCAAGTATGTAGAGAGTCTCCTGGAGCGGTGATCCGGGGCCGGGGACTTAGCACCTTAAGGACATAATTATGCCTCTGTGCAGTCTCGAAGAAGGGCTCGAAGAGCTAAAAGCTGGTAGGTTCCTCATAGTCGTGGATGATGAGAACCGAGAGAATGAAGGGGACCTGGTGATGCCGGCCGAGATGGTGACACCCGAGGCAGTCAACTTCGTAGTAACTCACGCCCGTGGCCTGCTTTGTATGCCCATCATCGGTGAACGCCTGGACGAACTCCAAATGCCCCTGATGGTCACCGCCAACGGTTTAGAGAAGAACCAGACTGCCTTCACCGTGTCCATCGACTACAACGTGGACACCACCACCGGCATCTCGGCTGGGGATAGGTCTGCCACCATATTAGCGATGCTCGACCCAGCAACCAAACCCGAAGAATTCACCCGCCCCGGCCACATCTTCCCGCTGCGGTACCATCCCGGCGGAGTGCTGGCCCGGGCCGGTCACACCGAAGCAGCCGTGGATCTCTGCGAGATGGCGGGCATGTACCCCGCTGGAATCGTGTGCGAGATCATGGCTGAAGACGGCTCAATGTCCCGCCTCCCGGAACTTGAGCGGTTCGCTGAAGAGCACGAACTCAAGATTCTCAGCATCGCCCAGATCATCGCCCAGCGCCGCCGGACCGAGCGCCTTATCGAGCGCGTGGCTGAAGCCCGCCTCCCGACCCGCTACGGCAAGTTCCAGGCCATCGCCTACAAGAGCCACGTTGACGCAGGCGAGCACATCGCGCTGACCATCGGCGAATGGTCGCCCGACGAACCTGTCCTGGTGCGCATCCACAGCGAATGCCTCACCGGCGATGTCTTTGGCAGCATGCGTTGCGACTGCGGCGAGCAGATCGATCTGGCGCTCAAACAATTGGCCGAAGAGGGCAACGGCGTCTTCCTCTACATGCGCCAAGAGGGCCGAGGCATCGGCCTCCACAACAAGATCAAGGCTTACTCCCTACAGGACCAGGGTCTGGACACCGTTGAAGCCAACGAAACCCTGGGCTTCGAGCCCGACCTGAGGCACTACGGCGTCGGCGCACAGATCCTCCGTGACCTGGGCGTCCGCAAGTTGAACCTCCTGACCAACAACCCCAAGAAGGTGGTTGGACTCTCCGGGTTCGACCTGGAGATAGTCGACCGGATGCCCGTGGAAGCGGAAGTAACCGACGAGAACCGCACCTACATGAAGACCAAGAAAGCCCGCATGGGCCACATCCTAGGCAACTGCTAGGACCGGTCATTTACCAGCCAAACAAAAA
>DCWQ01000021.1:0-5201 GCA_002328185.1 Dehalococcoidia bacterium UBA2158 | reverse complement strand
GCGAAGGCCGGAATCCATGTAGGCCGGGTCAGACAAGATGTTCGTGCGGTGGCGCCGTGGATTCCAGCTTTCGCTGGAATGACGGTTGGGGCCCGGTGGGCTTTCTTAGAGCCTACTCCCCAACCTTGGACATCAAATAGGCTTCGATGAACTTGTCTATATCCCCGCCCAGTACTGCGTCTGGGTTGGTGCTTTGCAGGTTAGTGCGGTGGTCTTTGACGGATTTGTAGGGGTGGAGCACATAACTTCGGATCTGACTGCCCCACTCAGCGGCCTTACGCTGGCCCCGCATACCGGCCACCTCTTTGGCTTTTTCTTCTTCCTGCCGGGCCAGCAACCTGGCCTTCAGGATGCGGATGGCGTACTCCCGGTTCTGGTGCTGAGAGCGCTCGTTCTGGCACGAGACCACGATGCCAGTGGGTGTGTGGGTCAGCCGCACCGCCGAGGCTACCTTCTGCACGTTCTGGCCGCCGGGACCGCTGGAGCGGAAGGTGTCCATCTTGATGTCTTCCGAGCGTATCTCCACCTCGGGGTCGTCTTCGGAGGTGGGCAGAATCTCCACCTGGGCGAAAGACGTCTGGCGCAGGTTGTTGGGGTCGTAGGGTGAAAGCCGCACCAGGCGGTGTACGCCCTGCTCGGCGATCAGGTAGCCGAAGGCATGGGCCCCGCCGATCTCCAAGGTTGCCCCGCGCAGCCCGGCTTCCTCGCCATAAGAAAGGTCCATGACATCGTAGGGCCGCTTGCGGGCCTCAGCCCATTGGCAATACATCTGCAGCAACATCTCGGCCCAGTCCTGAGCATCGGTGCCGCCGGCGCCGGCGTGGATGCTCACTATGGCGGGCCGGTCATCATAGGGGCCGGAGAGGGTGAGGTTGATCTCTTCCCGGGCCAAGGCTGTGGCCAGTTCTTCAGACTCAAATTCCAACTGTTCTTGAAGGGAAGGGTCGTCCTCGGCCAGGGCCAGCTCGGTCAATTCCACCAGGTTTTGAGAGCGGGATTCCAGGTCCCGCCAGAGGGTCACGGTGTCCTTCAGACGGCCCAGTTGTTGCATCTTCTGCTGCGCGGTTTGGTGGTCGTCCCAGTAGCCCGGTTCTCCCGCCTCGCGCTCCATGACGCTTATGGCGTCTTCTTTACCGGCCAGGTCAAAGACGCTCCACCACCGACATGATCTTTTGATTGAGGGTCGATAGATGTTGTCTTAGTTGCTCCATGGTCGGGTGTTCTCCAGTGCTGAATATTGCGGTTCACGCGTCTTCGATTATATCAGCAGGCAACCGTCCAACCCCAGCCGTTCCAGCACATCTGGGAGGCGAAATATCAGCCTAGGCCCAACTTGTCCGACAGCCAAGATTGCTGTATCTGGGCGTGTTCATGGCCGCCACCCTCGGACGCCCCGTGGTAGGCCCGGAAGTCACAGTCCGAGATCTGTCCCGCCAACTTCTCTCCAAAGGCCACGGGGCATAGACCCGTGTCGTTGATGCCAACGCTGAGCAGCACCGGCGCGGTTATCCTGCGGGCTATCTTGAGCGGGTCCAGGTCGGCTGTGTTCTGCTTAACGGCATCCCTGCGGTCTGGATAGAGCCTCAAGTAGTCGTTCAACTCGGCCAGCGGATAAGCCAGCCCCTTCGCCAGCGACGCCGGGTTGCCCAGCGCCATGGGGGTGTTGGCGGCGACAGCGTGGACTGCTATCCGGCGGGCGGCAACGGCCAGGGCCAGTGCCCCGCCAAGACCGGCGCCGATGACCGCGATGTTCCCGATAATAGCCTGGTCCTGCGCCAGCAAGGCGTCAAACCCCCGCAGAGCATCGGCGAAAACCCGGCGCATAATATATGTCTCGGTGTCCGCGATGCCTTCGGTAAGCAGACCCGGAAACTCGGCCTGAATGCTGTGATCGCTCAGCCGTTGACCCCGGAATGTGGGGTTCATAACCACCACTCGTTCCCGGAGCGGAGTGTAGACAATGTCGTGAACGCTGGCGTAATCGGGCATGCGGACGATGGCCGGAAATGGCCCATTGCCCTTGGGCACCGACAGCCAGGCGTATAGCCAATAGCCGTCGGCCGAGGTGTACCGCATCTGGAAAACGTCCCAATCCGGCTGGGAGTAGAAATCATCACGGTGCAGTTGGACATCGACCGGAACTTCGTCCAGGATGGCCTCGGTCTGACTCCAGAACCGGTTGGCTGCAGTGGTCATGATTTGACCGCCGACAAGCCAATCTGGCCCTCCAGCCAAGCCCTTTCCTGGCCCGGATAGTCGTGGGCGTTGCCGTGTCCTGAATTGGGAAACAGCCACAGTTCTTTGTGGCCGGTCAACGCTTGGTAGGCCGCATAGCTGGTCTCGGGCGGGCAGACTTCGTCGTCCAGGGCGATGCCCACCACCATCGGGCACTTGATCCTGGGAGCGAAGTTCACAGCGTCGAAGTAGCGCAGGGTGTCCAGCATTTGCTCTTCTTCGTCAGGATACGCCCGAACGTAGCAGGCCAACTCATCGTAAGGATAGGAGCGGAACATGGTCATCGACTCGGGGTAGCAGCAAAGGAACGGGTACCCGGCAACCCCGCCTTTGATCTCCGGACGCAATGCCGAAGCTATCAGGGTTAGACCGCCACCCTGGCTGCTGCCACAGGCGTAGATACGCTCTGGGTCTATCTCTGGACGGGAGCGCAGAAAATCGACGCCGCGCACGCAGTCGGAGATAACCCCCCTGTAGCCGTAGTTCTCCTTGCTCTCCAGTCCCGATGTGAGCAGACCGGGATAGCCGGGGTTGAACTCGGAGCTGCTCTTCAGCTTGCCCCGCACCGCCACCGACAGCACGGCCACGCCTTTCTTGGCCCAGTCGCGGCGGACCGGGGGCTCCGACTTGTAGCCAGGGAAGTTGATCACGGCCGGGAACGGGCCTTCGCCCTGGATTGGCAGGCTATACCAGGCCGATATCTCCAGGCCGCCGAGGCTCAGGTAAGTGACGCTGAATACGTGGGCGTCTTCGTTGCTGCGAATCGGTTCGGCAGTGATCACCGGCTTGAGCGAGATTCCGGTGAGCGACTCCAGCGTGCCACTCCAGAAATCATCAAAGTCATCGGGGCAGGTTACCTGGGTCTCGAATTCTTGAAGGTCTTGTTCGGTGGCCATGCGTTCTCCATTCATTCCATGTATCGTTGGTCGGTGATTATACCTGTGGCCGGGCTATAAGTGCACTCTGGCACACCGCTTTAGTCAGACCAACATCCAATAAACCGGCCAATCCTTATCACCAGAGTGGAATCGACAACGAGCCAGTTACAAACCCTGGTGCTACGGGCATCCATAAGTCTTCTGCAAGCTCCATCGATTCCGGCCTTCTCCGGAATGACGAAGGTGCGCAGGAAGTTGAATTGGCGCTCCAATCTGCGGAGGGTTATGCTGGTAATAGAGGACTCAGCACGGATTTAATGATTTGATTCCTGAACTAATCACGGTAATCTCGATGGCCCTGGCAGCCTATGTCTTGGGATCCGTTCCCACGGCCTACATCGTGGTGCGCGCGGTCAACGGCGAGGACATCCGGGATGTGGGCAGCCACAACGTGGGAGCCCTGAACGCCTACCGCCGGGTAGGCGCGTGGGCGGGTCTCACGGTACTGCTGGTAGACGCCGCCAAGGGCGTCTTGGCCGTGACCGTGCCCCGGCTGTTGGGCATCGACGACTGGGCATTATTCATCACCACGCCCCTGGTGGTCGCCGGCCACAACTGGCCGGTGTTCTTGAATTTCCGGGGCGGCAAGGGCGCGGCGGCCATCTTTGGCATCTCGTTGGTCATCGTGCCGTGGCTCACCGTCATCACAGCCGGCCCCAGCATCCTGGTGATGCTGCTCCTGCGGAACGTGGTCCTCGGCGCGGCGCTCGGGTTCATCCTTCTGAACATTCTGCCTTGGGTCACCGGCCAAGGCGCGGAACAGGTGGGTCTATGCCTGCTGCTGACGCTGTTGGTCACGGGCACCCACGTTCTGAATATCCGGGACCAAATCCTAAGCAACATCAAGGCCCGGCAGTGGCGAGCTCTATCCCTAGAACTAGCTGGCTAGAGCCCCTTGGCCCCTTCGGCTGGGCAGTTACCTCCGGTGGACACAGCAGTTCTTTCCTAGGGAGACGTAGCGCGGCGTAAGATATAATTGCGTTCGCGGCATTTTCTTACGCCGCTACGAACCCCGGTCCATGAACCCAGAGTAGGTGCGATGTTAGAACACGGCTCCCTTGAAACTGAGGGCGTTGACGAGGCCCAAGCCCACCGTAACGCCATGCGCCATTCGGCCGCCCACGTGATGGCCGACGCGGTCCTGAAACTATTTCCCGAAGCCAAGATGGGCATCGGCCCGCCCATCCAAGACGGGTTCTACTACGACTTTGAGGTCTCCCGGCCCTTCACTCCTGAAGACCTGGAAGAGATCGAGAAGTTGATGAACGAGACCATCAGCGGCGGTTTTCCCTTCCAACGAGAGGACCTCAGCCGCGCCGACGCCGAGAAGATGTTCTCCGACCAACCGTACAAGATCGAATTGATTGAGGACTTGCCCGACGATGCCGTCATCTCCATCTACCGGCATGACGAGTTCGTTGACCTGTGCCAAGGCCCCCACGTGCACGGCACGTCGGACATCCCGGCCATGAAGCTGCTCAGCGTTGCCGGCGCCTACTGGCGGGGCGACGAGAAGCGCCCGATGCTGCAACGCATCTACGGCACGGCCTTCGAGTCGGAACAGGACTTGGCCGACCATCTGGAACGGCTCGAAGAAGCCGAGCGCCGTGACCACCGGAACTTGGGCCGCCAACTGAACCTATTTAGCGTTCACGACGAGATCGGCCCCGGACTGATCGTCTGGCATCCCAAGGGAGGCCGCGTTCGTTCGCTGGTAGAGGATTACTGGAAGGAGCTGCACTACCGGCTGGGCTACGACGTCGTCTACTCTCCCCACATCGGCCGGGCCCAGCTCTGGGAGACCAGCGGGCACCTGGATTTCTATCAGGAAGGCATGTTCGCCCCCCTGGAGATTGACGACAACCAATACTACCTGAAGCCCATGAACTGCCCCTTCCACATCCAAATTTTCAGGAACTCGCTGCACAGCTACCGGGAGCTGCCGCTGCGGTTTGCCGAGCTGGGCACCGTCTATCGCTACGAGCGCAGCGGTGTCTTGCACGGGCTGATGCGGGTGCGCGGCTTCAC
>DCWQ01000070.1 GCA_002328185.1 Dehalococcoidia bacterium UBA2158 | reverse complement strand
CCCCATCTGGGTTGGCGGCCCCAGCGACGCCGCGTTCCGGCGAACCGTCCGCTACGGAGACGCATGGCATCCCATCCGGAACCAGATGGACCGGTTCAAGAACACCGAGATTCCACGCCTAAAAGAGATCGCCGACGAGGAAGGCCGGCCGATGCCGGCGCTGTGTCCGAGGATCAAACTCTGGCTGACCAACTCTCCAGTAACCAAAGAAGACCGCATCATAGGCGAGGGCACTCTCGATCAGATACACCGCGACCTGGCGGAGCTGGAAAAACTGGGATGCTCCTACGTTGTATTGGACACATACGCGGACGATGTGTCGACGTTGGGGAGCAGCGAAACATCATGGCGGGTCTTCAGCTTGATAGCGGAAAAAGTGCTCGACCTGGAGAACCAGACGGTTCGTTAAGACAGCTGGTAAATTGACGGCCCGGCACGCCATGGGTATATTCGTGCTCACGGCAACAACAGGAGATTAGGGAGGAAACCTTGGCCCAGACCCAAAGGCAGTTAGCAGTCACCCCGGCGGCGCTGGCAGGCGTGCGGGTTTTGGATTTCACCTGGGTGAGGGCCGGTCCCTGGGCGACCCGTTGGTTGGGCGCTTTCGGGGCGGAGGTGGTCAAGGTGGAATGGCCTCTGAACGAGCGGGGCAGGACCACCGGAGGGACGGCCCCCGGCGTCGAGCCCGACCTCAACTCCCGGACCAATTTCAACGACACCAACGCCAACAAGAAGGGTATCACGGTCAATCTGCGGTCGGAGCGCGGCCTGGAGTTGATCAAGAAACTGGTCGCGGTCTCCGACGTGGTGGTCGAGAACTTCAGCGCCCAGACGTTGCAGAGTTGGGGTCTGGGCTACGAAGAGCTGAAGAAGATCAAACCAGACATCGTCTACGTCTCCCAGTCCGGCTTCGGGCATACCGGACGGCACCGCGAATACCTCACTATGGGGCCCATCGCCCAGGCTTTCTCAGGACTGACATTTTTGTCTGGCCTACCCGGCGAGCAGCCTGCCGGATGGGGCTGGTCCTACCTGGACGACACCGGCGGCATGTACATCGCCTTCTCCACGATGACCGCTCTCTACAACCGGAATATCACCGGCCAAGGCCAGCACGTCGACCTCTCCCAGATGATCGTCGGCGCAACCCTGAACGGCTCGGCCATGCTTGACGCCACGGTCAATGGCCGTCCATCGCGCAGGGAAGGTTTCCCCCCCGGCAACCGGGCGCATTGGCCCGGCACACCCATGCTTAACAATTACCGGGGCCCCACCACCGCCCCGCACAACTCCTACCGCACCAAGGGCGGCGGCTACAACGACTGGTGCGCTATTGCATGCTTCTCCGATGACGAGTGGCGGCGTCTGGTGGGAGTCATGGGCTCTCCCAAGTGGGCCTCATCGCCCAAATTCGGCACATTGAGCGGTCGTCTCCAGAATCAAGAAGAGATGGACTTCGGCATTCAAGAGTGGGCCCAAACCCTTGAGAAGTACGAATTGATGGAGATCTGCCAGTCGTCGGGCGTTCCCGCCATGCCGGTCCAGAGCACCGAGAACCGGGTGGACCACGACCCCCAGCTCCGCCACCGCGACCTGTACCAGGAGCTGGAACACCCGGTTATCGGCAAATACAAATTTCAGAATGCTCCGTTCAAGCTGTCCGAAACCCCGGCAACCAACACCAAGCCCGCTCCCATGATCGGCCAGCACAACCAGGAGATTTTCGAAGGGATGCTGGGTCTCAGCCACGAGGATTTTGTGTCCGGCTACGAAGACAATACCTTCTGGCCTTCGACCCTCGACCGCTACCCCTACATGGACGAAATGATCAAGTCAGAGCCCATACCCTTCACCGGCGCGGGAGCCGCGTTCAAGTCTGAAAAAGCCTCTGCCGCCACGAGCAGCGGCCCGCTCTCCCGCTTACGGGTGCTAGAACTGGCCGACGAGAAAGGCCAGTACTGCGGGAAACTCATGGCCGACCTGGGAGCCGAGGTCATCAAGATCGAGCCATCGGGCGGCGAGCACGCCCGGACAGTGGGGCCGTTCTTGGACGACCTGCCCCACCGCGAGCGCAGCCTCTCCTTCTGGCACTACAATACCTCCAAACGGGGCATCACTCTGAACCTCGAGTCCGAGGATGGTCGGGGCCTCTTCAGGGAGTTGGCCGACACGGCGGACGTCATCTTGGAGACTTTCGACGCCGGTTATCTGACCTCGCTGGGGTTGGGTTACGAGGACCTGGTCAAGTCGAACCCACGGCTGATCATGTGTTCGCTGACCTCGTTCGGTCAGACCGGGCCCTGGCGGGATTTCCTGGCCAGCGACCTGCTGCACCTGGCGGCGGGTGGGCAGATGGGCTGCTGCGGCTACGACAGTGACCACGTGCCCGGAGATATACCCATCGCGCCGGGCGGCGGACAAGCCTGGCACATCGGCAGCCACTATGCCTACATGGCGATAATCGCCGCCCTGATGCATCGCACGGGATCAGGCCAGGGCCAGTACATCGACGCTTCAGTGCACGACGCCTGTGCCCTGACCACCGAGATGCACGTGAACACCTATATCTACCAGGGGCAGGTGGTGCTGCGCCAGACCGGCCGTCACGCCGCGGCGATGCCCACCGCCGTAAGCCAACTGCTCTGCAAGGACGGCAAGTACGTGAATGCTTCGGCGTCGAGGGTCACCCTCCGGTTGTTCCCGACGCTGGTCGAATGGATGGACGGCCACGGTCTAGCCGGCGACCTCACGGAAGAACGCTATCTGGACCCCGCAGTGTTTGCGGCCAGCGAGGCGCATGTCGAGGACGTAGTCGCCAACTTTGCCGCCAACATGACTCGGGATGAGGTAGCCCACGGCGGCCAGGAACGCGGCTTCAACTGGGGAGCCATCCGCGCCCCGGATGAGCTGGTGGACGAGGGCCATCTGACCGACCGCGACTTCTGGGTTGACGTTCCGCATCCCGAACTGGGCAAGACCTTCAAATACCCTGGGGCCGCCGGCATCTACAACGGATCGCCCTGGCGGATATCCAGCCGCGCGCCCCTGATCGGGGAGCACAACGAGGATATTTTCTGCGGGGAGTTGGGACTGCAGAAGACGGAGCTGGCCTACCTGGCGGAAGCGGGGGTCGTTTAGGCCCTCTGGCGGCTCCTGGAGGCTGACAACACCTGCCTCCCCGCTACCGATTCATCGTTGGAACCGCTTTCCCTGGCCGGGTATACTATCGCTAACTTACCGGCGGACCGAGCAAAACACGAGAAGTTCACGGAGATCGGCCAGGATCGCAGAGACTTCGTATAGAAGTAAAAGATGTTTTTCGTTGGCACAGCCGCACTTGATGGCCAAGTGAACGTGTCACCCAAAGGGATGGATTCATTACGAGTTTTGGGCAACAACCGGGCCGTCTGATTGAACCTGACCAGCAGCGGGAACGAATCTGCGGCTCACGTAGTGGAAAATGACCGCATGCCCCTCATATTTTGTGCCTTTGAAGGGTCGCCTCTAATCTTGTGGCTATATGAACGCGCCCAGGTCATCCACCCAAGGGACCCCAAGTGGAGCGAACTCTACCCCTTGCTACCCGTTACTCCGGGCGCCAGGCAGATATTCGACATGCAAGTCGACATAGTCCAAGAGTCATGCGGTAATGCAGTGCCTCTATTCAATTCCAACGAACAGCGGGACATCCTTAAGAAATGGGCGGAACGAAGGGGCGAACAGGGTCTTCAAGATTACTGGGAAGACCGAAATCAAGAAAGCATCTATGGCAAGCCCACCGATATCCTCGCCAGCCCCAATGGGGTTAAGGCCTCGGCTTGACGCTCCCGATGAGAGCTCCCGAATGGCGGCGCTAACCGGGGGAGTGTAAGCCCGTAGGAGCCATGGCCCAACAGATGCACATCCTGGCGATCGACCAAAGCACCACCGGCTCGGCCGCGTTCGTCTTCGACCGGGATGGCCGTGTGGTCGCCTCCGCGAGCCGCGAGATCACCCAGTATCATCTAGAACCAGGTTGGGTGAGCCACGACCCGGAAGAGCTTTTCCAGTCGGTTGTCGCCGTGTCTCGAGAGGCCATAGCCTCGGCCGGAATCGAGCCCCAGCAGTTGGCGGCTTTCGGCATCACGAACCAGCGGGAGACCACGGTTGTGTGGGACCGCGCCACCGGCGAGCCCGTCGCGCCGGCCATCGTATGGCAATGCCGGCGCACCGCCCCTCTATGCGAGGAACTGAAACAGCGCGGGTTAGAGCCCATGGTCCGGAAGAAGACCGGACTGGTCATGGATGCCTACTTCTCGGGCACCAAGATACGCTGGCTCCTGGACCACATGCCCGACGGCCAGAGAACGGCTGAAGCAGGCGAATTGTGCGCCGGCACCGTCGATAGTTGGCTGCTTTACCGTTTGACCAGAGGCAAGCTCCATGCGACAGACGTTTCCAACGCCTCGCGCACCATGCTGTTCAACATTCACACCCAGGAATGGGACCCCGACCTGCTCTCGGCGCTGGACATACCCCTGAAAATGTTGCCCGAAGTTCGTCCATCGGGCGGCATGTTCGGCGAGACGGGCCCCGGTTTGTTCGACGTCCCGGTCCCGATAGCCTGTCTGGTCGGGGACCAGAGCGGCGCCCTCTTCGGCCAGGCTTGTTTCCAGACGGGTATGGTTAAGAGCACTTACGGCACCGGGGCATTCCTTCTGATGCAGACCGGCGAACAACCGGTCGCACCCCCTCCGGGGCTCCTCACCACCGTTGGCTGGCAGAGGGAAAGTCACAATACCCGATACGCGCTGGAGGGGAGTGTCCTCATCACCGGGGCCGCCATACAGTGGCTAAGGGATGGGCTGGGCATCATCAAGAACGCGGCCGAGACATCAGAGATCGCGAAGAGAATACCCGGCGCTGGCGGAGTTTATTTCGTGCCGGCCTTCACCGGACTTGGAGCTCCCCACTGGGACCCCTACGCACGGGGAACCATCGTGGGTATTACCGGAGGCACGGACCGGGCCCACATCGTCCGGGCGACACTTGAGGCGATCGCCTATCAGGTCAGAGACGTGCTGGAGGTCGTCAGGCAGTCCGCTCCATCGGAGATACCCATGCTCCGGGCCGATGGCGGAGGTTCTACCAACCCATTCTTGATGCAATTCCAGGCCGACATGCTGGGCATACCGGTAGAGGTCCCGGAGATAGCCGAGACCACCGCCTTGGGCGCGGCCCATCTGGCGGGCCTAACGGTGGGGTTTTGGAACAACGAAAAAGACCTGGCTACCCAATGGCAAGCGAACGCCCGTTACGAGCCGCGGATGTCTAGAGACGAGGCTGACAACCTCTATGCCGGCTGGCAACGGGCGATGGAACAGGCTCGGGACGGGGAACAAAAAGGTTCTTAACCGCTGGCCTGCGTCAATGGGCGCGATACCGGTTAAACGGCATCCTGGTTGATTCGAGGTTCAAACCTGGGCGGCAGGCCAAGTTCAACCGATACCAGATCTCGGCTACTGTCTAAGAATCCGCTGACCTTGATTGTTGGAGCTTCTGCTTTCAGATATTCGACATTATTGCCATCGATCTTGAACGGCCGATCGTGTCCTGGGTATATGACGCTGGCGGCCCCGGAAATCTTCTTCAGGCTGGCTTGGGCTTGTTCAACGCTCCAGAAGACGAACGCCGGCAGACCACGGCCCAGAGCACCTGCATCTGAGATTGCATCACCCCCAAGGCATACCACGCCCCCCGAAGTCTCCACAAGAACGCTCTGGTGGCCCGCGGTATGGCCCGGCGTATCAAACGTTCCTATTCCCTTCTCTAATTCGGTCTCCCCTGAGACTTCTATAACAGTGTGGGGTGACAGTGTGTCGGCGAAATACTTGGCGGTCGCGTAATCATTGGCCCTTGGGTTTCGGCTATATTCCAATTCCTGTTTGGAAATCACGATTTCGGCGTTGGGAAACAGATCGGTGTTTTGGGAGTGGTCCCAATGGGCATGGGTTAGTATCACTCTTCCGATCTCCTCGGTGGAGATCCCATGGCTTTGCAGAGTCTCAACCAACATGGTTCGCCGCCCAAAGTGCCCCACATCCACAACTGTCAGTTTTTCCCCTCGGACCAGGGTCACGGTACAAAGACCCAGTGTTCCCTGATCAGTATTGATGCTGAATCCGGGTAAAAGAACTTCTATCTCTGGCATATCGAACAATCCTCGCAATCTCGTAACAGTGTGTAGATGTTAGCCACCTGCGCTAGGCGACCATTTGTAGATCTTGGTGAGGGTCCCGCCCATGAGTGTTTCACGCTCGGAATCCGAGAGCGTGTCAGTGACCCGGAAGGCCTCTACGCCCTGTTCGTAGTTCAGCAATTCCACTGCCCGCGTCCAGTCGGTGCCCCACAGGCAGCGGTCCAAGCCGAAGGCTTGAAATATCTTGCCCATGGGCTCCCAGATGTCGGGATACGGGAAAGGTTGGTGAGACAGGGTGCCGGCCCCAGAGATCTTGATGGCAACGTTGTCGTGTGCCGCCAGCGCAACCACGTTGGCCAGGTCAGCCCAGGGCTCCGGCGGCGCCGGCGGCAGGAAGGGTTGGGGCAGGCCCAGATGGTCGATGATGATCTGGGTGTTGGGGTTCCGGCCTGCCAGTTTGCCCAGCAGCGGTAGCTTCCCCGAAGCCATCACATTAACGGGGATTCCGGCTTTGCCACCGGCGGCCATTATTGCATTGAGACCAGGGTGGTCTCCTTCGAACTCACCGGCTGTGAGCATGATGCGGGCCCCGACCACACCCGGTGTCGCCGCCCATTCCGCCACATCGTCGGTAATGGTGTCCGACGAAGGATCGAACGGCTTGATGAGACCGAACTTCCCCGGATGCTTCCCATAGACCTCTTGCGCATAGCTGGCGTCATATCGATACAGACTGAACGGCGAGATCAATATCGCGCCGTCGACACCGACAGCGTCCATCGCTGCAATCATGTCGTCACCGGTAACCTGTTCCGGACCCTGCAAGAATCCGGCCCAAGGACGCCCCGGATGGTCTCGCTCGTAAGCATGTACTTGTACGTCGATCGTTAACGCCATAGTTCTTCTCTCTTTGACTAGAAATGCCAGTCTTTAAGCTGCTCTGCGATTTCTTGCTAGCAGTGTAGGAGCGACATCTGACCGCGTCAACAAGCAAATCGGTTGACGCTCTAAGAACGCCGCTTTGTAGTCCACGAAATCCCGAAGACCCCGTGATCAGTTCAATCTGAGAGATTCAGGTTTAGCGTATGTTTGTATGAGGGGAACGCACTTGAAGGGAGGCTTTCTCAAAATCGCCGTCGTGGTTATCGCCGCCGGCGCTCTGATCACAGCCATTTTTTGGCCTAACGATAGCCTCGGTAGCGGCTTCCAAGGCGCCTGAGTTCAAGGGCATCGCCAACTGGATCAACTCACCGCCTCTGACCACGGAGGAGTTGCAGGGCCAGGTTGTGCTGGTAGATTCTTGGACCTACACCTGCGTCAACTGCATCCGAACCATGCCACACCTGAAGGACTGGCACGCCAAATACGCATCCAAGGGGTTGGTGATCGTCGGGGTGCACTCCCCCGAGTTCGAGTTTGAAATGCTGACCGAGGACGTGACCCAGAACGTCCAGGATTTCGGCCTGGAATACCCTATTGCCCGGGACAACGACTTCAAGACATGGCGGCCTTTCCACAACCGGTTCTGGCCCGCCAAATACCTGGTGGACGCAGAGGACACAATACGATACAACCATTTCGGAGTTGGCACCTATGACGAAACCGAGAGCCAGATACGCCAGCTCTTGGTTCAGGCAAGCGCTGATCTGTCCGGGATTCCCGAAGGGCTGCCCGCCGAAGAGTCGAAAATTACCGAATTAGGCAGCTATCGCCAAGTCACCAGGGAGCTATACGGCGGGACGAGGAGAAACAGGCAGTACGACGGCGGCTATGCGGGCCGATCCAGTACTACCAGGGCGGAGAACAGACCATCAAGTACCATGATAGTTTGAGCCACCAGAGAAACCGGTTCTACCTCCAAGGCACTTGGCTCAAAGATAAGGAGGCTATCCGCCACGCCAGGCAGACCGAGAATTACGAGGACTACATCGCTCTAAAGTTCACCGGGACCAGCGTCAATGCCGTGATCGACCCAGAGAAGACGGCGTCTTTCGGAGTGCAGGTAACTATTGACGGTCGTCCGTTAGATCCGTCGGTGGCCGGCGCCGACCTGGCCACTGCTGATGGGCGCAGTTTTTTCACGGGGACCGGTGCCTCATGTACCAGGTGGTCGCTCTGCCCGAGTTCGGCGAACATGAGTTGAAACTCAGCGCCAACTCTGACGATTTCGCCGTTTTCGCGTTCACCTTTGGCGCGCACTCCTAGGGGCCGTAGCCGGGTTAGGTGTTCAACCGCCGCCGGTGCTGGTAACATTGTTCGTGCTGGGTGAGGCACAACGGAGCTCCTCACCGATACAACAACCAACAAGAATCTCGCCAGGAGTCCCAAGAGTAAATAATGGCCCAAGATCAAACGATGCTAGAACTGGAACAAGGCGATTACACGCTTCCCGACACCGGGCGTCCGGTGGTCCGATCGACCAAAGGCGTGATCTCCAGCGGTCACTATCTGACCTCCATGGCCGGGATGCGGATGCTCCTGAAAGGCGGGAACGCCTTCGACGCCATGGTCGCCGCCGGTTTCGCGGCCGCGGTCATCGAGCCCATCGCCTCCTACTCTCTTGCAGCTGAGGGCGTGTTCATGCTCTACGACGCGGCCGGAGACGAGGTCCTTTCCCTCAGCGGACAGGGCACAGCGCCTGGCAAGGCCACGGCGGATTTCTATAAGTCACAGGGGTTCGAGCGCATCCCCACCGGCCCCGGCAAGGATGCCCACCTATCCTTCACAATCCCGGGTATCGTCGCGGCGTACGTCTCCATTCTTGAGCGCTACGGCAGCATGACCATCGACGAGGTCTTGGCCCCGGCCATCGACTACGCTGAGAATGGCATCCCTCACTACGAGTACATGCTCAACCGCTTGAAGAACGCCAACACCGCCACCCAGTTCGACAACTATCCCCCCGGCGGCTGGGACGTGTTCTATAACAATCGAGAACTGCCTAAGGCTGGCGATACTCTGGTCCAGCCGGGCCTGGCCAACACCCTGAAAGCCATGTCGGCAGCCGCAGTCCCTAGTGACCGCCTGGCCGGACTTCAGGCAGCGCGGGACGTCTTCTACAAGGGCTCCGTTGCCAAGACCATCGTCGATTCCTCGGCTAAGGTCGGCGGCATTATCTCCATGGAAGACCTGGCCAGCTACGAGGCCTTGTACGGAGAGCCGGTTTCTAGCACGTTCAAAGGTCACGAGATACTTGGCCACGACACCTGGACCCAGGCCCCCATGGTCCAGCAAACGTTGAACCTACTGGAGCACTTCGACCTCAGAGCCATGGGCCACAACAGCCCCGAGTACATCCACACGGTCACCGAAGCCTTGAAGCTGGTGTTCGGAGACCGCGAGGCCTACTACGCCGACCCGGAGTACGCCGAGGTCCCCCTCGACGGCCTGGTATCCAAGGAATATGCCGCCGACCGGGTTGGACTGATCGACCCGGAGCGCGCGCTGCCCGAGCAGGCAGCCCCCGGCGACCCTTGGAAATACTCCCAAGGTAGCGGCCGCGTCCCTGCGCCAGCCAGCGTAGCCGCGTTCAGCAACGGGTCGTCCGAAGACTCGAATCATGAGGGCACGACCCACGTTTCAGTCATAGATGACCAAGGGAATATGGTCAACGGCACCATCAGCGGCGGCGCGTTCGTGAAGTCGGTGTTCTTCCCGGAGCTTGGCTGCGCGCTCAGCACCCGTATCGAGATGTTCAACTGCGAGGAAGGCCATCCCAACGTGGTTGAGCCGGGGAAGCGGCCCCGCACCACCCTGATCAACTACATGGCCCGCAAGGACGGCCAGACGGTGATGACCATCGGCTGCCCCGGCGGCGACAACCAGGCCCAGGCCAATGTTCAGCTCATCCTGAATTCGCTGGTCTTTGGCATGGACCCCCAGTTGGCGGTGGAAACGCCTCGCTTCGCAACCGCGAGCGTCGAGAATTCCTTCTACCCCCACAATTACTATCCCGGAAAATTGGAGCTTGAAGGCGGCATCGCGGAAAGCACCGCCGACGCCCTGAGGGCCAGGGGACACGAGATCGGCCGGGCCGCCAACTGCGGTCTGGGCGCCACCGTGTCTGTCCGAGACCCCAAAACCGGCAACTTAAGCACCGGCGCCGACCCCCGCCGCGCCTGCTACGCCATGGGCCTATAAGCCCCAATTTCACAAACCAAAGCCCCGGTCCTCCCACAAGCGGAGCGACCGGGGCTTTTTTGTTGGGATCTGCCATGACCAACGTTCGTCATTCCAGCGAAGGCCGGGATCCAGGCAAACCGCATTTATGAGCCGCCGAATGACTTACGGAGAGCCGTTGCCCTCAGCCTAACCCTCTCCCAAGCATGGGAGAGGGGGTTTTTCTCGTCATTCCGGCCTTCGCCGGAATGACGAGGGAGATAACCGCAACTCCGCCCTAACCAACTCCACCCCCTCCACCAAAGCCTGCAGCTTGCCGAACGCCACGTCACGCGGAAGGTATTTCATGCCGCAGTCGGGGGCCAGCATCAATTGTTCTGGCGGCAGGTATTTCAGGGTTTCTCTGACCCTGGCCGCGACAGCTTCTGGAGTCTCAACGGCCCCATCCTCCAGGTCCAACACGCCCACGACCATCGTCTTGCTGGGAAGTTTGCCCAAGACCGACAGGTTTAGGCCTGGTTGGGCAGCTTCGATCGAGATCATGTCTACTACGGAGTCGTCTAGTTCGACCAAGAAATCGTACTCAGAGGCCTAGGTTTTCACCACGGCCGCATAGCCGAAGCACAGGTGCAGGCCGGTGGTCCCGGTCACGCCTTCCAGGGTTTTGTTGATGGCCTGGACACCGAACTCCCTGGCGTCGCCGGCGTGGGCCTGGAGCCACGGCTCGTCCAACTGGACGACGTCGGCGCCGGCAGCGAACAGGGCTTTCACTTCTTGGTTCACGGCCACGGCATAGTCCATGGCCAGCGACGCCCGGTCCGGGTAGTGGTCGTTCTGGGCCTGCTGGGCCATGGTGAACGGGCCAGGGACGGTCGCCTTGATGCGTCGGTCTGTGTTGGCTCGCAAGAATTCCACATCCCTCACCTGCACCGGCCGGTTTCGCTTGATGGGGCCCACAACCCTGGGCACGATGGTAGGCTGGCCGCTCCTACCCGTGACCTGGCCGGGATTCTCGATGTCGAACCCATCCAGGGCGGTGGCGAACCGGTTGGAATAGCTCTCCCGCCTGATCTCCCCGTCGGTGATCAACTCCACGCCGGCCCGTTCCATCTGAGCGATGGCCAGCAGGGTGGCATCGTCTTGGGCGCCCTCCAGGTGCTCATCTGAAACTCGCCAGAGGCCGGTTTGCCGCACCCTGGGCACAACGTGGGACAGCGCCTCCCGGTCGATCAGCCAATCGGGTTGGGGATAGCTGCCGACCACCGTGGTGCCTAGAAAATTACCATCCATATTTGCTCCTAGCTAATAAAAAACCCCCGCCTGTCGACGGGGGCTGGTTTAGGATTTTTTCCGGCGGGGACTAATCGTCGGCGAGGGCTGGTTCTTCAACCCTTGAACTGATTCGCATGTTGATGTAATTGTCTCCGAGCCACTTCTCGATGGACACTTCGGCCCGTTCCTGCATGGTGACATCGTCTTCGTTGCCGACGTCCCGGGTTAGGCAGCAGAACTCCAGGGAGATGCCGTTGGGGTCCTTGAGGTAGATGGACTTGGCCCACTCGTGGTCAACCACGTCGGTGACCGTCAGACCTTTGCCGATCAACTCCAGACGCTTGGCCTCAAGCGCCGGGACCGAGCCAGCCTCGAATGCGAAGTGGTAGAAAGGCCCAGGGACGCCCAGTCCCTCGTTGATGCCGGCGTCGTAGTTGGCCGGTATGGCGTCCACATTGTTCGGCTCCATGAAGGCGATCAATTGGTCACGGCCGACTTCGATGAACATGTGGCGGATGTTTCCGCCCTCTTTGATCTTGATGATGTCGCAGCGCACAACTTTGAAACCCAGCGTGGTCTCGTAGAACTCCCTGGTTTTGTCCAGATCTAGGGTGGAGAGTCCAATGTGGGAGAATCCTTTGTTCGACATACATGACCCCTTTACAGCAACGACTTTCCCAAAAAGTTTAGTTTGTGAGCATAGATGCGTCAATCAACGATGATTACTGGATATTTCTACTTCTGGAATATTCAGACCAGTCGTGATTCAAGCGAATGACTTAGACCATCGGTAACCGTAGGCGCGGGTTTTTTAACCCGCCCCGCTTGACTGGGATTGTCGCTACATGGATTCCCCTTCCCAGGTGGCGTTTGTTCAACCCAGGACGAGCGGACAGGGGTCGGCAATCATTTTGCGCCATGGCAAATCAAACCCGCTGTATCTCCCTGGTAGCCGAATGGGTAGAGCCGCCGAAGGTGGGCACCCAGGAAGAATGCTTGCCGGGGCCGCCCAGGACGATGATCATAAGCAGGTCCGGGTCCACGACCATAGGCACGGGGCCATCGGGTATCTTCTGGAACCGCTCCATCATGGTCTCGTGGGTATACCGCTCCAGCGGGATGCGGGCGTTCTGGTGCAGCCATTCCCTGATCTCACGCTTGCCAAAGCCGTCGCTGGCGATGGTTGCCGCGTGTTCAGGGCCCAGGGCCAGCAGGGTCTCACCGCCGGTGTAGGCGTTGTTGGCACCAGTGATGGATATAGCCCCTGAGATGATGGTCAGGATGTCTTCGGCTGTGCTGCCCGAGTGGTCGTTGATGTTGTGGGGCGGCTCGCCGGCCAGCACGGTCACGGTGCTTTGATCGACTCTGAAGCCACGCTCGATGTGGAGCGGCTCCCACGGGTTGGCCTCTTCGTTCTCGGCCACGCAGTAGG
>DCWQ01000049.1 GCA_002328185.1 Dehalococcoidia bacterium UBA2158 | reverse complement strand
CGTTATAAACTTAACCTGCCACCGACAGACAACTCGTTGGCTCATTATGCAAAAGGCACGCGGTCGCACATGATCCGAAGATCAGTAATGCTTCCACTGCTTGTAGACACAGGGTTTCAGGAACTATTTCACTCCTCTGCTCGAGGTGCTTTTCACCTTTCCCTCACGGTACTGGTACGCTATCGGTCACCAAAAGTATTTAGCCTTGGAGGGTGGTCCCCCCAGATTCCCACAAGGTTTCCCGTGCCCCGTGGTACTTAGGTAATACGCCAGGAGTCTCATCCCTTTCGCCTACGGGGCTGTCACCCTCTGTGGCGGTCCTTCCCAGGATCCTTCGACTAGAGATAAGATTTGTAACTCCTTCGAGCCTCATAAGGGGGCTCTAGGCAATCCCTGCAACCCCAATACGACATAGGCCCTTATACCACTAAGTCATACTGGTTTAGGCTGATCCCCGTTCGTTCGCCACTACTAAGGGAATCTCGGTTGATTTACTTTCCTCGGGGTACTTAGATGTTTCAGTTCCCCCACTTGCCCTCCTCTCTCGAAAAAGAGGATTATCCGACTCAACACCGGATAGGGTTTCCCCATTCGGGTATCCCCGACTATGCCCGTTAGACGGCTCATCGAGGCTTAACGCAGCCTTACCGCGCCCTTCATCGGCTTTTGGTGCCAAGGCATCCACCGTAAGCCCTTAATAACTTGACCCACGCAAGGAACTTCGAACCTTGTGCGGGCATCTTTCTTTTCGAGCGTATATTTTTGTCACGTATTGCTACGCAACGTATTTTTTACGATTCGCGAACGTATCTACACGTCACGTATTGCTACGAGACACGATTATTACGTTAGTTACGCAGGACTAATTGCAGTTTCTTATTCTCTTGTTAATGTGCCACACACGAGAAACGACGGCCAGGGGTTTCCCCCGAACCGCCGTCCAGGTATCCCATTAGTTCAGCTTATTTCAGAAAAGTATCATCATTAAGCGAGACGCCGTTCTCCTGTGCGAGGTTCGATTATATGCCTGCCCACGACCAGAGTCAATAGTCTCCCGTGACCATTTTTGACTCCGGTAAATTTGGACCAACCGAATCCAGTTCCCTCTCCCGCGCACGGAGGAGGGTTAGGGTGGAGCCGATGCTTATCAACTAATCCAACTCGCTTGTACGAGAACGATGGGCCAAAACCTCTACCGCCCCTTCAAATCAGCCGGCCGCTTCTCCAAGAACGCCTGTACGGCCTCCTTGTGGTCCTCGGTCTTTCGCACCTGCTCCTGAGCCACCAGGGCCAATTCCAACGACTCTTCAAAGTCCATAGACAGGCTCTTGTGGACCAGGTATTTGGTCAGCGCGTGAGACTGAGTTGCCCCTTTTGCCAGCCGCGAGGCCAGCTCCAATGATGCGTCGAGCAGCTCATCGTCGGCAAACACTTTGCTGGCGATGCCCAAACGGTAAGCCTCCGCCCCATCGATGCGGTCACCGGTGTATTGCAGCAGTAGCGTGTTGCCCATGCCGATGAGCCGGGGCAATTGCCAGCAACTTCCGTCGCCAGGTATCAGCCCCATGCGGGCGAAGGCCTCGGAGAAGACCGCCTTCTCTGCGGTGTAACGGATATCGCAGGCTAAAGCGACGCCCATTCCCACACCTATGGCATGTCCATTAACGGCCGCTATTGACGGTTTTTGCAACTTGTGGATCCTGAGAGGGATCGAGCTGGCGCCTCCGCCAAAGGCCACCTTCTGCCCCCTAGATGCGTACTGACTCTCCATTTTGCCCCAGGGCAGCGTGTTGACTTCGGCATCAACCGAGCCAGCCTCCCGGTCCTCGATGCGTTGGTTGAAAACCCGGACGTTGGCACCGGAACAAAAAGACGGCTCGCTCCCAGTGAGCAGCAGCACCCGGAACGCCAGGTCGTCCTCAAAAATATCCAAACATTCCAAGACCTCTTTGGCCATTTCCGGACCCAGGGCGTTCCTCGTGGGAGGGTCGTGCATCGTAATGATGTAGACACCGTCCCGGTTTTCTGTCTTGATGAACTCGTAGGCCATGACTTTCACCTTCAGATATTCTCGTTTCGTCCCGGCTCGAATCGCCCGTGAAAACGGTAAAGGTCAAACAAAAAGCGCTTCGGCGCAGGCTCGGCACTTGATTAGGGAGAGTCCCATCAGTACACTCCGTGCAGCATATCATACGCACGTCTGAGCGTATTTCTAAGGGAATTCGAGGCCAGCCCCTGGAGGGTTATTCCCGGTGATTGAATGAAGACTGACATCGACACCAGCTTGCTGGAGTGCGTTCGCAAGATCGGCCCGGCACTCAAGGCCAACGTGGAGGAGGGCGAGCGATTGCACCGCCTTCCCGAAGAGTCGTTGGACGCCCTGTCCAGCTCGGGTCTGCTCACCATGCTGACTCCCAAAACCATGGGCGGCCTAGAGGTGGACCCAATTTCCTGGGCCACAGTGATCGAGGAAGCCGTGAAGTTCGACCCTGCGGCAGCATGGACGCTGACAAACCCGCTCATCTGGGCGTTCTTCTGCTCCCGGCTGCCCGACCAGGGGGCGGCCGAGCTATTGGGAGATGATCCGCGGGCGCTATTTGCCGCATCTATCACGCCTCCTATGAAGGCGGAGCCGGTGGAGGGCGGGTATCGCATATCCGGCGACGGCCGCTTCGCCAGCAACTGCCATCACGCCAGATTCATCGCTTCTGCCTGCGTGATTGATGACGCTGAGAATCCTGGCCAAGTAATCTGGGCATACATTGCCCGGGAAGACGTTCAAATTCTGGACACCTGGGACGTTCTTGGGATGCGAGGCACCGGCAGCGACGACGTCCGGGTCGACGGCGCATTTGTGCCCACCTACCGTGCATTCCCGTTCATTCCCGAGATCAAATATGGCTCCAAATTCCAAGGACCTCTCTACCGGTTCAGCTTTCTAGGAATCGTAGCTGCAGCCCTACCGGCGGTGATGCTCGGAATTGCCCGGGTCGCCATCGACGAAGCCGCAGAATTGGCCAGGGGCAAGACCGCCACCGGCAGCAGTTTGGTTTTGTGGATGTCGCCGGCGGCCCAATCCCATATCGGGCAGGCAGAGGCGGCTCTCCGGGCGGCCCGCGCTCTGATGTTTCAGACCTTAGACGACGTCTGGCAATGGGTCTTGTCAGGGAAAGACATAACTACGGCTCAGCGGGCCGATCTGTTGTTGGCGGCGACCAACGCCTCTGAAAGCTCCGTCCGGGTGGTGGAACGGATGCACACCCTGGCAGGGACCACGGGAATCTACAGCGGTAACCCAATAGAACGTTGTTTCCGAGACATCCAAGTCGTGCGCCAGCACCGCTTCTATACCGAAAGCCGGTACGAGACCTTCGGCCGGATGTACTTCGGCCTCGAATCGGATTACGGGTTGGTAATGCTGTAGAATATCCTCAAGTTTTAGCTTAGATTTAAGGACGCGCAAAGACTAAGGAGAAGCACCGACATGCCGCAAGGAACGATCACCAATCTGCATATCGCCAGGGTCAAGGGCACACCGTCTGACCCGGTCCAAGAAGCCAACGCCATCTCTGGCCTGGGACTGGAGGGAGACCGCAGCGCCTACGAAGGCAACCTACGCCAGGTGCTGTTCGTGGACAAAGAGATATTGGACGGAGCAGGACTCGCTCCAGGCCAGGTCAAAGAGAACATCACCGTCACCGGCCTGAACGTTGCCGAGATAAAGCCCGGCCAAGTTTTCACTATCGGCGACAGCATAACCCTGGAAGCGGTGGGAGACTGCGAAGCCTGTAGCAAGATGGACGCCATCCGCTTGGGCCTAAAGGACCAACTACAAGGGAAGCGCGGCATGCTGGCCAAGGTTATTAACGGCGGCAGCATCAAGATCGGTGACTCCATCACTGTCGTGTAGTCAGCTGCCCCCCTCCTTAGAACTCAAAAGAACTCAAATAAAAAAGGACAGGGCCTCTTTACGTCCTGAGCTGGTTCTATATCGAGGAAGTGCGTCCCACCAAGCCCAAAAGTCGCGCCTGGGCAGTGCCGGTCGTCGGTACGACAACCTCGGGGCCGAAGGCGCCATTCCTACAGCCATCTTCCAGGAACGGCGGTGCAAGAATACCGATGCAGATCTCAGCGATCGAGCTATCGATGTCATTGTTCTGACCGGTGGCGCTGGCCAAGTCCCAACGGTGGACCACCATGTCCATCATCGGCGTCATTATGAACTGACCGGCAGGCATCTCACCTAACGGCGTCGTCATAGGGGTGATTAGGTCCATCCCATTAGCCGTTGAGATGACCTTGTCTGTGACGGTCTTCAACACTGCTTCTGCGCCCTCTTGGAGCAGCTCTTGGTCAACTTCCCTCGTAACGAGGTCCATTCCGCTTAAAATGGATTGCAGCTACGTCTGAACGTGGATGTTGTGTTTGAGCAGATTCTTTACCTTCCATTCGGAGCAAGGTGTGCTTGAGGTAAGTTGACTAGCGTTAACACTCCCTGCGGTGCGTATTATGCTCTGGGCTGCGCCTTGGTATAGCTCCAGGGGATCATTTCCTTGTGCCTTGGTATTCCTCTCAAGGTCTTGCGGATCCCGGACCGAGTCGCCGGATTGTATCCGCCAAAAAACAAAGGGTCAACCGGGCAAACGACGCCCAGTTGACCCTTTGTTGATCCGGTTATCTAACAGCCCCAGGATTACGACTTTTCAGCCACCAGTGTGCTACGAATCGCAGTGGCGATGTCGGTCATCTCCGGTATGGTTTCCCAGGTTTCGATGGCCTTGGCAGTGCCTTCGGCCGTTAGCACCCGGGATACATTGTCCTGGAATTTTTCCTTGATCGCGTCGAAGCCCCAGGGGTTTTTCTGGCTGCCAAGGGTGTCCTCTCTGGCCGTGGAGTGCTCGAAGACCCGGCCGTCCTTCAAGGTGATCTTGACCTTGAGGCCATCGGCAGACTCGGTGAGGAGCTCCTCGGCCTTGGCCATGACCCTGGTGCGTACCTTGCCCATGGTGCCCTTGTCAGTGTGTTCGGCGATCTTCTCTTCGGTGAAGGTGTCGATGCCGATCTCGCCGTCAACCAGCGCGGCGGCCACGTTGTACTTGGCGCTGAACTTGCCCTTCAACTCGTCGTCGGGCTCCTGGTAGAGCATGACCACCGAGAAGTAGGACTGGTCGATCTCTGCGTCGGCCACGTCATCGTAGGTGAAATCATTGTCACGCATCAGGCTGAACAGACTATCCAGCATGGCGTGGTTGCCGCCGCAGCAGGGGTACTTCTTGATCATCAGGGCGTCCTGGGTACGGAAGGGCTTGCCCATGTTGTCGGCCATTCGGTCCAGGTCGTAGATGCCCTCGCCCAGGACCACGTTGGTGAAGCCAAAGGGATGCTCGATGACCTGGTCCCCGGCGGTCATGCCCATCTGGGCTAACTGCACGGCGGTCACGCCGTCGCGGCCGACCAGGCCAGCGTGAAGGGGCTTGGTCATGGTGCCGAAGTTATGGATCAGGCCGGACGACATGGAACCAGCCATGCCCAGAGCCATAATGGTCTGGCGCTCGTCCAGATTAAGCAGCTTGGCGCAGGCGGCGGTGCAGGCCAGCCGGCCGATGACCGCGGTGCTGTGGAAGCCTTTGTCCATCTGCTTGTACTTGGTCTCGTGGGCCAGGGCCAGGCCGATCTCGCAGCCCACCACATAGGCCTCCAGCAGGTCGCGGCCGGTGGCGCCGATGTGTTCGCCAATGGCCAACAACGCCGGGAAGATGGCTACGGTTGGGTGGCCGAAGCCGCCGAAGTCATCAAAGTCCAAAGCGTGGCCCATCGTTCCGTTGGCCAGCGCGGCATTGGCCTGAGTGCTCTGGAACCCACCGGCCAGGACTGTGGACTCGGGAGCTGCCCCTTGGCTGCTGGTGTATTTCTGGATGATCTCACCAACAGGCTGCTGCGAGCCCGCCAGGATCACGCCCAAAAGGTCGAAGCAAGACTCATTGGCGACGCGGATGGCGTCGGGCGGAATGTCTTCATAGTTCGTGTCTACGATCCACTTGGCGATGGTTTCGGTTGCGCCCATCATTTACCTCCGTTCAGTCGCTATTTTAGTAACAGACCCGATTTATGAACCCCATTATATACCCCTTAAAAAAGTGGGCAAGGGAGAGCTTTTTTCCTAGAATATCAGGCTGGAGGATTTGGCATTTACCCATGATTTTTGAACGAAAACCTCGTTTGGTCGCGTCGGTCCTGGTTGCTCTTGCGGTTCTTGTTGCCTGTGGTGGGGGTCCGGAGAAAGCCGCGGAGCATTACGTCGCGGGAACCGACTTTGCCGCCGCCGGACATTGGTGAAACGCCATCACGGAATTTGACGAGTCCATCAGGCTGGACCATGGTAAAGCCGATGCCCACGCCAACCGGGGATTGGACGTCCAGTCTCAGGCAGATATCGACCAAGCAGTGTCCCTGGGGGTCGACCGGGCCAAGGCGGAGACGACTCGTGCGGAATCCGCCTCTTCCCCTTGGGCGTATAATCCAGGTTACAGTTTTGATGAGCCAAATCCAGACTGGCACCCAGACCAGCGCCGTCGGTCCGGCAGTCCGGGAAGAGCTAGTCTGGCTCTATCTGCCCTATCTGTTTAGAGGTCACTCCAGATGGTTCTCCGCTTCCTTTCTGCTTTCTACGGCGGGATGAAGTCAGTCTCCAGCGGTTACTACTTCAACTGGGGCATGACCTATGCCCGGTGGGGCCAGCCCATGAAAGCCTTGTTTCACCTCAATCGAGCCGCCAAATTAAATGAAAAAGGCGCCCACATCTTTTACCAGCGCGCTCTCTTATTGATCGCCATGGGGCAGCCTGAATCGGCGATCGACGACTTCGACGCCGCCATCGAGGTCGATCCGAAGCACATGGAAGCCTACCTCAACCGCAGCATGATGCACGCCCTGACGGGAAGACAGGAAAAAGCCCAGGATGACGTAGAAAAGGCCGTGGCCCTAGGCGCAGACCGTCCCAGCCTGGAAAGCCGCATCGCCGAACTGCGAGACCACGCAGAACAGGGCACTTAAAGACAAAACATGAGAATCCTGATCGTCTTCCAACTCTTCAAAAAACTCCTACACTGGCTGGTGCCCGGCACCGTTGGCTTGTCTGACGGCGAGAAGATCTACGATTCCGGCGTGAGGATGCAGCGCCAGGGAAGACTCGACGAGGCCGTGAATCGCTATACCGAAGCCCTCCGCGTCGACCCCTCCCTGGTTCAGGCCTATAGTAACCGTGGCTCTGCCTACCTGAACCTGGGCCAGCCTGAGAAGGCCATCCCAGACCTAGACCAAGCCATACAGATGAACCCGCATCTGGCAGTGGCTTACAGCAGCCGGGGTCTGGCCCATACCAACCTGTCTAATTTCAGTCAGGCCGTGAAAGACCTGAACGAAGCAGTGCGGCTCAACCCCAACTTCGCCGATGCCTACAGCGCCCGAGGGTTCGCCCACCGGGCCGCCGGCCGCCTGAACCGGGCCATCAGCGATTTCGACCAGGCCATCCGCATCGACAAAAAGTTTTCGGTGGCCTACAACAACCGGGCGGATGTTCACATCGAGATGAACAACGCCGAGCTCGCCATTGTCGACTTGGACCTGGCCATCAAGCTGGACCCCGGGTTCGCCGTCGCCTTCGCCAACCGGGCCTTCGCCCATGCCCTGCTGAAAGACGACACCAGAGCCAACCGGGACTTTGAAGAGGCGGTAAAAATGGGCGTTGACCGCGTCCTATTGGCGGAGAAATTGGCAGAGTTCAAAGAGCGCGCGAAATAAAATTGATTTAACGAGGCTGCCACCATGCCCCGGTATTCCATCAACAACTCTCGAATCAACCGGACACTCCAAGAACTGGGCCAATTAGGCGACAGTCCTGAAGGGATGGACCGCGTAGCCTATTCTTCGGAGGACATCGCCGGGCGCGACTACACGATCAAACTGATGCGGGAAGCCGGGCTTGAGACCCGCATCGACACCGCCGGCAACATGATCGGCCGCAGGGCCGGGTCCGACGATAGTCTGCCGGCCATCGCCCTGGGCTCCCACACCGACACCGTCCCCAAGGGCGGCAAATACGACGGCGCGCTGGGAGTCATGGGCGCAATTGAAGTCATACGCACTCTGGAAGACCAAGGACACCGCACTCGCCATCCGTTGGAGGTGATCAACTTCACCAACGAGGAGGGCACCCGCTTCCACCGCTGGCTGGTGGGCAGCCGTTCCATGTCGGGCCTGCTGGAGCAGGAAGACTTGGATTCCGTAGACGATGACGGCCTACCCTTTGGCCCGTGCCTGGCCGACATCGGCGGGGATATCTCACGCATCGGCGAGGCTGCCCGCAGCCCCGGGGAGTTGGCCGCCTACTTCGAACTGCACATCGAACAAGGCCCTTATCTCCACCGGAGCGGCACGCCGATCGGAGTGGTCACCGGCATCACCGGCCGGGCCGTCTTTGAAGTCGAGATAGAGGGCAAAGCCAACCATGCCGGCACCACGCCCATGTCGACCCGCCGCGACGCCCTGGTCAGCGCCTCCAAGCTGGTCCTGGCCATCCAGAAGATGGCCGCGGAACAAGAGATCTGCCGGGTGTCCACCGTGGGCTCGATCAAGGCGGTTCCCAACGCCGTTAATGTCATCCCCGGCAGCGCCAGTATCGGGCTGGAGTTTCGGGACACCGACATGGAAGCCCTGGCCGCCGCCGAGCAAGAATTGCGGCGGATCACGGATCGGGCGTCAACGGACGACGTGGTGGACATCGGAGTCCACCGCCACCGTTTCACGACTTCCGTTCCAATCACGCCCGAGATGCAGTCCCTGGTGGCCGAGGCGGCAGAGAACTGCGGGTTCGAGTGGGAGTCTCTGCCCAGCGGCGCCGGCCACGACGCTCAGGCTGTGGCCAACATAGCCCCGGTCGCCATGGTCTTCGTGCCCAGTGTCGATGGGATCAGCCACTCGCGAGAGGAATACTCAACGCCGCAAGACTGCGCCAACGGCGCCCAGGTATTATTGGAACTACTGTTGCTGGCCGACGACCGTTTCTAAGGGGTCTTCGCCGGAGAACTATACCCCGCGTACTGCACAATGAGGTCTTTCGATGAAGCTATCCGGGTCATACGAATTCAACGCAACACCTGAGAAGGTGTGGCAAACACTGACCGACCCAACATCCCTCTCCGATTGCATACCCGGTTGCGAAAAGATGGAAGCGCTGGGTAATGACGAATATGCCGCCACTGTGTCCATCGCCATGGGGCCCATCCGCAGCAAGTTCAACGCCAAGGTCAAGATGGTCGACTTGAAGCCCTACGAGTCATACGGCTTGGTCATCGAAGGCACTGGCCCTTCCGGATTCGTCCGGGGCGAGTCCCTAGTCAAGCTGACAGAAAGCGACGGCAAGACCACAGTGGACGTTGATAGCGAATCATCATCCGGCGGCCTATTGGCCAGGGTAGGCCAGCGCATGATGGAGAGCTTCTCCAGAAACATGATGGATCGCTTCTTCACCTGCCTGCAGGAATCGGTCAAATAGAGTATTTGGCGTCACATAGTTTTGGAATAGAGGGCACGCCAGTTCGTTCATTTTGAGCCTGCCGAAGGGCCCAAGTTTCTGTGCAGTCATGGTTCGACGGAGCTCACCACGAACGAATAGGATGCCGGGTTTCATAATAATACAGCCAGTCACAAATGCCCAATCAATTGCGCCGCAGCCTGCGCTCTGCTATCGTGTGCGCGAACCAGGCTCGGACTGAACTATCAACCAGTAACAAAACACGGAGGGGACCATGGAGCGCCGCGTACCTACTAAAGACGAAGTCCTGGCATACCTGAAGGAAGACCGAAACTGGGGCCGTTGGGGCAACGACGACCAGGTCGGCGCTATCAACATGGTCACCCCCGAGAAACGGCTGGCCGCGGCGGCCTCGATCAAGTCGGGCCGGGCAGTCTCCCTCAGCCGGGAATTCCCTAAGACGCCGGCGCCGAATAACCCCACCCCAGCCCACCACTACATGAAAAAGGTATTCCGCAGCGAGACCTCCGGGTTCTCCGCCGACTACTATGGCATCTCCTACCACGGTACCGCCACCACCCATCTGGACGCCCTCTGCCACGTATGGGACGAGAACGGCATGTGGAACGGACGCACCCACGACGACACTGTCACTATGGACGGCGCGGTCTGGGGGTCGGTGGAGCACTGGAAAGAGGGCATTATCACACGGGGAGTGCTGTTGGACGTTCCCAAGTTCCGGGGCACCGACTACGTCACGATGGACACCCCGGTCCACGGCTGGGAATTGGAAGACATCGCCAAAGCCCAAGGCGTAACCATGCAGCCAGGCGACGCGCTGATCGTCTACAGCGGCCGCGACAAGTGGAACGAAGACGGCAACGTACTCTGGGGTGGGGACCCCAACGAACGCCCCGGCCTGCACGCTTCCTGTCTCAAGTTCATCCGCGAGTCTGACTGCTGCCTGTTGGTCTGGGACATGATGGACTTCACGCCCAACGGCTACGACCTTGCCTGGTCGGTCCACGGCTCCATCTTCGCTTACGGCATCGGCTTGCTGGACAATGCGCTGCTCCAGCCACTAGCGGAGACCTGTGCCGAAGAGGGACGCTACGAGTTCATGCTCACCGTCAATCCCCTGCGGGTCATCGGCGGCACCGGCTCCCCCGTGAACCCGGTGGCCATCCTTTAGGCAGATTTACGGCAACGGAAAAGCGTAGGGGCACGGCAGTGCCGTGCCCCTACGCTTTTTTTCATTGCCAACAGGCGTGAGCCCCTAAACGATCGAAGGCTCCACCACGTTCTCTGCAACCGTATGGTTGTTCGACGGCGCCGAGCCGTTCAGCTCCTGTACCCGTTTACGCATCTGGTCCAGCCGAGAGAAATCGGTGATGCCGGAGACCATGGTAATCGCCGACAGATACTTGGTCTGCTTGTCGGGATAGTCGCCATAGCGAACCTTGCTCACAGTGGTCAACTCCTCCAACCTGGCCCTGCCCACCGATATCGCCTGGGTGTACAAGTGCTCCGGCCTTCCATGGACGATCAGCGATGCCGACCGGGCACCGGAAACGTCTGTCGGGAAAGTGAGGGAAGTCTTCTCGACGCTCCGCTCAATGATCTCCTCAAGTTCATGTGTGCCAGGTTCCATACCGCCACGCCAGAACTGGGACTTTACCTTAATCTTCATAGCACACTGGCCGATGGTCGAAACGTCGCCAACCAGCCCCAAAGTGGCCTTGATCTCTGATGAGCTGAACACTTCCTGGGGCGGCGGGCGGACCTCGCCGGCGGTGATGATGGTGGTTAGCGTCTGGGCCAGGTTCTCGTTGACTCGCTGGAACATCCTCTCCACCGATTCCCTGGTGACGTGAGCCTGTTCATACTGCTGGTTGTCCACCAAAAGGATGTTGTTGAAATAATGGTTCCAGAGCTCGAAGCTCTTGACGGTGTTCGAAAGGTTCAGCGCCTCTTTCTCATTGGGCATTCCGGCCACGGAAGGCACCACACCGATGCCGTAGACCGGGATGTGCTTGTAAACCTTCTTGAGCTCGTTGGCCAGGACGAAACTGCCCCCAGCGCCCGTTCCGCCGCCAAGACCCGCCGCGATCCAGATCACCTCTGGGTCCCGTTTCCGCACCATGGCATCGATGGAGTCCATCATCTGGGCCAGCGACTTCTCGGCGATGCTGGCTCCCAGGTCAATGTCTGAGCCTACGCCCCGTCCTCGGAGCGCGTATTTGCCGATCAGGACCTTTTCGCGGATGTACCGCAGCCCGGAAAGGTCAGCCTCTTCCGTGTTGATGGCGATCGCATTGTAGAGGCGACGGTTCGTTCCCATCAGGGAATTGGCGATCTTGCCCCCAGCCTGTCCGAAACCGATCCAAAGTACTCTCATCTTTCCCTACCTCCGGTGTCGGTCTTCAACCAGCCGAAGCTGGCCGGACCGCACCTATCCCTCCGAATTCTCTTGGCGGACTCTGATTGCGCCAGGCCGTCGTCTGGGCCTGGCTATCTATTAACACCGTCCACGGGTCCAATGCCCGCCGATCTAATAATCCCGGTCTGCGTCGGTTATGGAGTTCTTAAACTCCTTGCCTTCATGGCAGATCTGGCATTCGCCCCAACTGATGGGGCCGTTGGCTGCCTCTATGACCCAATGGTGCGCGCAGACAGGTTCAGTCTTTTCTTCGACCACCGCCGTAACCGTCTCGTTCTCCACCAAGTCTTTCTCTATAACCATGATCGACCTCCAGGGCGGGGTTTAACCCCACGCTAGTGCAACGGGTCAGATGCTACCCCAACGTTGCAAAAGGCGTTGTTTTTGAAAGGCCCGTCCTTCGGAAACCTTTTCCGCCACCTCACGTCCTCTGACGTTACTCACCGAGAGACCCTTATGTCAATAAAATATAAAACTATTTTAAGTTAATATTTAAACTTTAACCAAGCACTAGGCGTCATGAGAATCATAAAATGCACAAAAAGAGACCGGCAGCGAGCGCTGCCGGTCTGGATGACCTCATCTCTTGAGAGACCCGTCATTTATGCAACGACCGCAGCCTCCTTCATCCTCATCTCCTCTTCTCTCAAAGCAGGCATCACGTGTTTGGCGTACAGCTCCATGGAGCGCATCACCTTCTTGTGTTCCAGCCCTCCGATGCGCATCTGGTGCAGGAAGCTGGTTGCCCCCGCCTCGTGCATGTAGCGCTTCATCTGGCTGATCACCCGCTCGGGCGACCCAAACGCTGTGCCCCTCTCCCAAACGTCCTGAGTGGTTATCTTGGAGAGCGCACTGGGGTCTCTGGGGTAGTTCTCGTAGCCGGTTTCAGGGGCCGGCCGGCCGGGCGCGCCTGGGAGCAGGGTGGCCAGCAGGTGATAGAACCAGACGACGTGCTTGGTCTCGGCTTTGGCCTCCTCATCGGTGGGCGCCACAAAAGTCCTGACCGAGAACGGCTGGTCGATGGCATCGGCGTCGAAGCCCTGGTCGGCCATCATGTCCCGGTAACTGTCGAATGCCTGCGCCACTGTGCCCAGGTTGGTGAACTGAGGCGACCGCAGCAATGAGATGCCGAACTTGGCCGCATATTCGTAACTGGACGGGCTCACCGCCGCCATGTAGAAAGGCGGATGAGGCTTCTGGATCGGCTTGGGGAACACCTCGGTGGGCTCTTTGATCTGCCAATGGGCGCCTTCATAGGCGAATTTCTCGCCGGACAACGCCCGCCGCAGTATCTCGAAGGACTCTAGGAACATAGACCGGGAATTTTCCTGGGTCACGCCGAAACCATTGAACTCCGGTGGTTGATACCCGCGGCCCACACCTAGCATCAATCTTCCGCCGCTCAGGGCGTCAACCAGAGCTGCGTCCTCGGCAACCCTTAGCGGGTGCTGGAAGGGGAGCACCATGATGGCGGTGCCGATCTTCATATGGTGGGTCCGTTGGGATATGGCCGCCGCCATGGTCAGGGGGTTGCCCAGCATCCCGTAAACCGCGAAATGGTGTTCCGGCAGCCACACTGAGTCGAAGCCCAGTTCTTCGCTGTACTCGATCTCCTCCAAAACTTCGTTGAATATCTGGTCTTGGGGAATGTCGCCAAAGTCGCTAAACAGATAAAACAGTCCGAATTTCACGTCGTACCTCCAGAGGTTAAACAGATGGGCTATCCAATAGGGCAACTATAAAAAGGGTAGTGTCGGTCTGGAAGATGCACAGATACCATCTTTGATAGTGCAGATGCATCACCAGGGACTCCCTGCAGGGAGTCCCTGGTGATCGAGCGGTCTATTTAGGGTACTAAAACCAGGTCTTTAGGTGACTTTGTCCAGCTTCTTGAAGACCAAATAATGGTCGTAAACCGGGCAACACCATTCCCGTACCTCAGATTCAGTCCCAGCCGCCATGTTCAAGATCAACTCCGCTGGGGGGCAAAGGCCAGGGGTAACTTGGCCGTTGGCAGACACTTTCATGAGGTCCCCGGGATTGATGCCATTGGGGCACAGTCCTCTGGCCCCAACCACCTTGAAGTATGTGGCCGCAGGCATGTCGACCCACTCCGCCGAGTCCATGGCCAGTTCGTCTTCCCAGCCCGTCTCCAATAGCGGATGAACGTCCATCCGGAACTCGGCGCCTTTCTTGGCCGCCTCAGTCATCTCGGTATCACGCGGCCGAACATCCAGATAATGCCGGTAGACCATGTAGGCCATCAGCACTGCGACGGCGTAGGTGATGCCGGGAACCACGGCCAACGGAGCGGAGGTCGTGACCGCGATCGTCACCCCGACAGCCACTACCAGGAGCCCGGTGGACGCGATACCCTCGGCAAGGGTGAACTTTAACTTCCCACCCCAACGTCGGCCGTTTTGATCCCGTCCTAACATCGCGTTTCTCATAGCTTTGGCCCCCTTTAGAGGTAAACAACCCTCAATGTCACGGGTTTTTCCACCCGTGCTAAGACCATTCTATGGAGTAGGGAACATGGCCGACAGATACAGATTCATCATTCCCGGTAGTGCCGCTGCATCAAAGCCGCGGCGCGGGCGGGTCTAGTCGCCGTCGATCACCCGGTTGCGCAACACGTAGGCCACCGCCTCCAGGCGGGTGTGCACGTCCAACTTGACCAGGATATTCTGGATATGGTTTCGCGCCGTGGCGTTACTGATCATCAGCTTCTTGGCTATCCCGCTGGTGCCCTCGCCCTGGGCCAGCATGGTCACCACCTGATGCTCACGTACGGTCAATTCCTCGTGATGGTGGACCTCGGGCTCAACGATGGTGGCTGGGCTTGCATAGGCTGACACCTCCCTCGAGATGCGCTCCAGGGCATGTTTGGCCTCCACGCCCTTGGTGACGTCCCTGAATATGTGCACTATCGCTTCCAAATGGCTGTGATTTCCTTCGATGTAGGTATGGACCACGCTCAACCAACGGCCCGTGCCGTCTTTGGCAATGACTTTCACCTCACGACCGGGAGTGGGGTATCCGGTCCAGGCACAATCGAGAACCGGGCAACTCAGATAGCAGACCTGTCTGAATGATTGGGCAACGCCGTTTATAACGTCGTAGCAGAACCGTCCCAGGATGTCCTGGGACGAGTAACCCAGTATCCGCTCGGCGCCCGCGTTCCAGTGGACGATCCGCTGGTCTTCGTCAACGGCAAATACGCCGTCCGCCGTATTTGAGATAGTCTCCAATATGTGGACCGTTTCCATCGCCATCATCGTGAACCTACTTTCCGTCTTCCGATTTTCCGGCCTGGACCGCCGGACCGACTTTCTGCCACGAGGTCGCTGCCCTTCAGCCACGTTGGAATATTAGAGCCACCGTTTCATCCATCGTTTTTCGAATCACACCTTTACCGTGTGCCACTTTCGGCTGGGCTCGTGAAATTTGACCTGGGGTAGCGGGCGTCCATAAAAATCGCCTCCGCCAAATCCGGCCCGACCACCCCCTGCCCTGACGAAGCACACCCTGTGCCCATCAAACGTCCCATCGCGGTCCTCCCCGTTAATCCGGGCCGCGATGGTCCTGGCCACGGCCTGGGCTTGGCGGTAGGCAACCACGCCGGTCTTGGGCAGTAGCAGGCCCATCTCCAAAGGGATCGAGGTGTTGTCGCCGATGGCAAACACCCCAGGGAACCTGGTCTCCATGGACTCGCGGTCCACCGCTTCCAGCCTCCGCCTTCTCCGGGCCGGCCGTACAGACAACCTCGGGCAAAACATGGGCAGGACGTAGGCCAAAAAAATCGTAGGACGCCTCAACGCCATTTTCGAAATCGAGCCTTCCGGGGAATATAGGTTGTGGCCCGCCTCATCAAGTCCAGGCACATTTCCGGGGGCTAGATCGGCGCCCAGGGAAACGACCAAATAATCAGCTCCAATCTTCTTTCCGTCGACCTTCGCGCACGTTGTAGCCGCGTCGGTGCAACTCACTTCACCGCGCACGACGTCAATCCCGCGCTTCAAGAGCCGCCCAATGTCTTTTGTGATCGCCTTGGGCTCTCGCAGGCCTACCAGTATCCAGAATAGGGACGGCCAAAACACGTGGCGGCCCATCTTGTCTACCAGCAACACGTTGTGCTTCCGGCCCAGACGACAGCGCAGATCGTTGGCCACAGATGAGCCGCCCACCCCCCTTCCAGGACCACCACTGTTTTGTTATCCATTTTGCCCCCTTGGTCTGGGCGCCAGCGCTAGACCTCGGTTAGTTCACCAAATACAAAGCCGGATAAATGAACACCCAAGCCACGTCGACGAAGTGCCAATATTTGACCGCTCCCTCCGCCGGCCAGGTGTTACCCGAGGTGAACTTTCCACGGCGGCCTGTCCAGAGCACCGCGCCCAGTACGATCAGTCCCGTCAGCACGTGGAATGCGTGGATCCCGGTCATGGTGAAGAACAGGGTCCCGTAGCCTGTGCCCGGCGGGAAGTGCTTGAACGCCTCGCTCCATTCGTATCCGACCCCGGCCAGGAACAAGACACCCAGCAGGATGGTGAAAATAAGGTTCCGCGAGAACTCTTTCTGCTTACCGTGGAAAGCGTAGGTCTCCGCCCGGTAGGCGGTGAAGCTGCTCCAGATCAGCACGAAGGTGATGCCCAGCCCCAATACTTGGTCCAGGTCTTCAGACCGGTGCAAGCCCTGGAGGAAGAACCTGCTGGAGAGCAGGGCCGAAAACAAGAAGGTCTCCGAGAGGATGAACAACCACAGGCCAATCCGGTTCAGCGACTGCCGGCGCTGGGCCGCCGATTCCTCCTTCGACATGGTGCCTACCGCTACTGCCGATTCCTCCCTCGACATGGTGCCTACCGCTACTGCCGATTCCGCAGCCATCTACTCATGACCTCCTCGCCAAAGATGCGCCACGTGCATGAAGTAGTAGATGATTAGAGCGGCGTCCACCACGTTCATGATCAACATGTAGGGCAGGTTCCCGCTGTCCATCGCTATGGCTACAACGTACTCCAAGGCCGCCAAGACTATGAGGGCCACTGCCACAATCACTCCCAGTTTCTGGGCGGACTTTAGTTTTTCCTGTTCCACCTGTGTCCTCCGTTACAAGCCGGTTTCCGGCGTCGATTCGTCTGCCTTTTAGTTAGTCACCCGTCTGGGGTTGCGGAGATGACCCGACGGGCGACGCCAGGTGTCTAGAGCCGGGCTCCCCGTAGCCGTAGGGGTCGCCGACCACTTCCGGTTCCTCCAAGAAATTGGCCTCGGGTGGAGGCGACGACGTCTCCCACTCCAGCGTCCGGGCGTGCCAGGGGTTCGCCTCTGCTTTGGGGCCCCGAATCCAGGCATATGCCAGGTGGAGGGCGAAGAGCGCGAAGCTACCAGCCAGGACAAACGCCACGATGCTGATGAACATGTTCACATCGTCCAATTGCTCCGGGTACACCGGGTTTCTCCGGTTCATACCGTGGATGCCGGCCCAGAACATGGGTATAAATGTCACGTTGTAGGCGATCAGGATCCACCAGAAGTGGACCTTGCCCAGAGTGTCGTTGAACATCCGGCCCGTAATCTTAGGGAACCAGAAGTAGATGGCCCCCAAGACTGCGAATATCTCCGCGCCCATGATGGTGTAGTGGAAGTGGGCCACCACAAAATAGGTGTCCTGAAGCTGAATGTCCGTCGGGACATCGGCCAAGAAGATTCCAGTCACCCCGGCAACAACGAAATTGAAGAGGAACCCCAAAGCGAACAGCATGGGGGTCGTCAGCCACATGCGGCCTTGCCAGATGGTCCCCAGACCCGCCAGGAAGACCATCCCTGTTGGGATGGATATCAGCTCAGTCATCACCATGAACGGCAGGTGCAGGTACTCGGCCATTCCGCTGGTGAATAGATGGTGGGCCCAAACCAAGAAACTCACGACAGTTACGCTGAAGAACGACCCCACCACCCACTTGTAGGCGAACAATGGCTTGCGTGACAGGTGGGTGATCACCTCTAGGGCCACGCCGAACGCCGGCAGAATCATGATGTAGACAGCAGGGTGGGAATAGAACCAGAATACATGCTCATACAGAATCGGGTCCCCGCCGTTTCCGGGGTCGAAGAAACTGGTGCCAGCCACCCGGTCCATGATCACCATCACCAGTCCCAGAGCCACGAACTGGGTGGCCGTGAGGCTTATAATCGCTGCCGCGAACACCGACCATACGAAGATCGGCAACCGGCCCCAGGTCATTCCTGGCGCCCGTAGAGTGATTATGGTGGCTATGAAATTCAGCCCGCCCAGGATCGATGAAAGCCCAAAGGTCAAGAACGCCAACAGGAAGAGCAACTGGCCGGAGGCGTTGACCACGCTAAGCGGAGGGTAGGCCGTCCAGCCCGAGTCGAACCCGCCCATCAGCGGTGTGGCCAGCAGCAGCACGGCCACTGGCGGCACTATCCAGAAACTGAGCGCGTTTATCCGAGGGAACGCCACGTCGTCCGCGCCGATCATCAGCGGCACCAGGAAGTTGGCGAACCCGCCCATGATCACGGCCACGGCCACGGCGATCATGATGATCCCGTGGAGGCCCATGGTCGTGTTGAAGTTGTTGGTGTTCAGGAATATCTCTGAGGACTGCATTAGCTCGATTCGCACCATCACGGCCAGAAGGCCGCCCAGCAACAACAGCACCACCATCGTGACCAGGTATTGGACTCCGATCACCTTGTGGTCAGTGCTGAACCGAAAATACTGGCTCCAGCCATGCTGTTCTGGAACGCCGTGGGACATGCCCAGCCACTCTTTCGTCCAGGCCCCCCAAACGCCTATTCCCAGCAGCCAGCCGATCAGCCCGAACACGTAGCCAACCAGCACCACCGGCTCGGCGACCCACGTTTCCAACCCCATGACGTTTCTTAAGTAAGCTGCCAGCGCCATGCCGGCCAGGAATCCGACGATGCCGAATACCAAGGCTCGAAGAAGCGGGGAGAGTTTGGTTACATTACTCATCTTCCGATACTCGCTTTGCTCGTATTTTGGGCGACCCAAGCCTCGAATTCGTCCATCTCGACCACTCTGACCGGCATCTTCATCACAAAGTGGCCAAGGCCGCAGAGTTCGGCGCATTGCATCCTAAAACCGGGATCCAACTCTTCGGTCCCCGTTTTGTCTGGCGTGATCCTGATCTCAGTGGTGCGTCCGGGGACGGCGTCGATCTTCATCCGGAACGCCGGCACCCAGAAGGCGTGCACAACGTCGGTGGCAGTGACCTCGAACAGAGTCTTCTGGTCCACCGGCAGCACCATCTCGGAGAAAGAGACCACCTGTTGGTTCGGGTAAGTGACCTTCCAGGTCCACCTGCTTCCCTCAACCTGGACCACCAGGTCGTCGGGCGTGTGGTCACCTTCGTGAATCTCGAACCAGCCCACGGCGCCGGGGTACACTATGACCAGAAGGGTCAAAGCGGTGGTGATGCCTATCCAGCCTCCGATAACGCCTTTGTGTCCCCGCACCGGGGGTCCGTCTTCAAAGCCTTGGCCGTTCCTCCGGAACCGGATGAAACTGTAGCCAACAGCGGCGAACACAAAGGCCATCACTGGCACCGCCATATACACCAAGATTTCGAAAGCCTCGTCGATGATGTCGGCCTGCTCAGCAGCGGCGTGAGGCAGGTAGTCCCATTGGACCGCCACAATCTCGCCGACGGCGGTCAACACAAGCCACAAAAGCCCAGCTAGAAGGAAATCCTTTCGCACCTCAGTCTCCTTGCCCGGTCCCCCAACGGGTCGGTTTAATCCCGTCGCGTTTTTTCAAATGAGCCCATTTTCCTCAGGCGCATGAGCGGGGGTAAGTGCGGTTCGGCCCGGACTCAAAAGGCCGTTTGGCCTTGGGACTGGGAGTCCTTTGGAGACGGGTCAAAAAAGAGGCGGGGAGGTTTTCCACGCCGGGTTGGTCAAGGCCGGACAGGTTCCAAGAACTGGGCCATCTCTACATCCACCAGGCCCATGTCCGTCAGCTTGAGTTCTGGCACCACCGGCAAAGCCAAGAAGGACAACACCGAGAATGGAGAATCGACCCGGCAGCCAAGTTTCTCCGCTGCCGCGTCTAGCTCCTCCAAGGCTTTGACCACCTTCTCAAGAGTCATGTCAGATAATAGTCCGGCCAGGGGCAGCGGCAACGACGCCACCACGCAGCCGTCTTCAACCACCGCCAGACCGCCGCCATTGGCCTCGACTTCGGTCACGGCCACAAAGATGTCGCTGTCGGCCACTCCTACGGAAACTATGTTGTGCGAATCGTGGGCCACGGAGGTCGCCAGCGCTCCCTTCTTCAGGCCCAGTCCCCGTACCAAACCCTTGCCGATGTTTCCGGTGCCCCGGTGGCGCTCCACCACCACCGCCTTCACCAAATCACGGCTGGTGTCGGAAGTCACAACGCCGTCGACCGACCGATTGGGCTCCGCGCCCCAACGGGTTGTTATCTGCCCTGGCACTATCTCCATGACCGGGACCGTTGGGCCAGACCAGTGGAAAGCCAGGTCCCACACGGAAAATGACTTGATATTTATGGCGTGCCCCATCGGTTGGGTTGCAGCCGGCGGTGCGTCGAACAACGGGCGTTCGCTCCGCCCCACCAGCCGTCCGTGGTAGAAGACCGATTCCGCTCGGAAGTCGGCGAGGCTGTCGGTCACCACCAGGTTCGCCCAATACCCCGGCGCCACTGCGCCGTAGCCCTCCAGCCGAAAATAGGTAGCTGGGACCAAAGTCGCCATCTGTATCGCACGTATTGGGTCTAGACCCAGCCGCACCGCCTTTCGGACCACGGCGTCCAAGTCGCCTTCGAAGAAAATATCTCCGGCGTTCCGGTCGTCCACCACCAACATACATCGGTGCCAGGTGGCATCGGTAACCAGGGGTAATAACGCCGTCAGGTTCTTCTCGGTGGAACCTTCCCGAATCATGAGATACATGCCCCGGCGCAGTTTCTCCAAACCTTCGCCGTACTCGACGGTCTCATGGTCGGAGCCGATCAGCGGGGCCAGGTAGGCGTTCAGCTCTCGGCCCCGGACACCGGGGGCATGGCCGTCTTTGGTCATGCCGGAGAATGCGTCCAGCTTGTCCAACGCTGTTCGGTTGCCGTCGATCACCGCGGGGAAGTCCATGAACTCGCCCAGGCCAATCACATTCTTCAAGCGCCGTAGCTGTAACAATTCCCGGCGCTCCAGCCTGCGGCCCGAGGTCTCCATCTCCGTGGCAGGCACGCACGACGGGGCGGTCATGAAGATGTCCATAGGCATCTGACGCGCCACCCGCATGGCCTGCTTCAAGCCCGGCACTCCGCAGACGTTGGCTATCTCGTGGAGGTCGCTCACCCCGGCCAGAACGCCCCTAGGAACCACCGCCCGAGCATACTGGCCCACATTTAGATAGCTGCTCTCCAGGTGGAAGTGCCCGTCGATGAGTCCCGGCGTGAGATACCGGCCGGTGATGTCCAAGACCCTTTTCCCGTCACGATAATCGCCCACGCCAGCAATCTTGCCTTGATGTATCGCCACATCGGCGTATTCGATCTCGCCGGTAAAGGTGTTCACCACCCGTGCATTGGAGATGATGAGGTCGGCTGGCGCATCGCCGCGGGCGACCTTAATCAGCTCACCTAGATTCAACTTTTCGGTCGGCGGGTGCTGACCGGAAGCGACCGTCCTCACGCGGCGAGTGGGCTCCCTTTGAGTGGCAGGTCGAGACTTCCTCACCAGTCGATGTCCGCTACCCATCTTGACCGCCATCTAGAGCGTAGATGCTGGACAGATTGCGCCAGGCTTGGTCCAGGTCAGTGCCGTAACCCACTACAAACCGGTCCGGGACGATGAAACCCAGATAGTCGATCTTCACCTCAGTCTGTCGGCGAGAGGGTTTGTCCAATAGGGAGCAGAGTTTCAAAGACGCGGGCTCGCCAATCTCAAGATAGTTCAGCAGACAACCGACGGTGGTGCCGGTATCGACGATGTCCTCTACCACCAGAACATGCTGTCCTTTGACGTCGACCACGTCTCCCATGGAAAGAACGGCCTCGCCAGTGGTCGTTGAGCCCTTGTAGCTCTGGGCCCGGATGAAATCCACGGTGAGCGGTATGTCGATCTCACGCACGAGGTCGGCCAGGAATATGAACGCCCCCTTCAGCACGCCTAGAAGCAGCGGCCGCTTCCCGGCATAGTCCCGGCTGATCTCCTTGGCCAAGCGTTGGACCGCCTCCCGTATCTCTTTCTCAGACAGGTGCAAGGACATCTGTAATGACGTGCCCAGAAGCAACTCCGGTTTTCCCTGGGTTCTCACAATATCCCCTCCGGTATTCACGCCCGTGCCAGTGGCGATATGAAGTCAAAAAAGTAAAGAGACCAGGCTAAACATCTCTGTCGCCTGGTCTCTTAAAGTACTTATTGTCTTGTCCGTTGCCCACAACCTAAGCTTTATTCCCGGTCTATCTGACCGAAGGAGCCTACCGTCGCGTCCGCTTTGTTGCTTGCCGCGCCTGCCTAACAACGGCCTGCGAAGCGGAAGTGATGGTATTAGGCTACGACTCAAATATTAAGGCGGGGCTCATGGACCCGGGTGCCCCCGCTAACCCCTGGATTCTGTTCCGGAAGGCCTCCGGAACTCCCTTGGCTCCGCATTTCAAGGTCAGCGGGGGCCTACTAGGGAACTTCCAGGCATGATCTCGGATAAACTTAAGAACCATGCACACCTCCTTGCTTAGATTCCCGGCGCCGCAGGGTACCGGGAGCGGTGGAGAGGCTGGTCGGGTTCCCCAAGGCCGTAAGGCCCTGAATGGTTCCCTGCCGGGTCTTACGGTGTTTTCCTCTCCGTGCATCGACTTTAGCTCGGCCCGGCCAACCCCCACAGGGCCGAATGGACTGATTTCCAACGGCCAATGGTCATACCCGGTTTCTATGCCGGTAACTGCTGGTTATAATGGGCGGTATCCAGGTTATTGATATAGGGTTTGGACAAGACATGACCAACCAACCCGAGAACGTCGGAACAGAGCCCAACGGGCTGCATGAGGCCATCCGCACTCTGACCTCCAACCTGTCTTTGGAGATGGTGCTGCAGCAGGTGGCCGACCTCAGCCGTGAATTGGTGTCGGCTACCTACAGCGCATTGGGGATCCTGGGCGAGGACGGGTCCCTGGTCCAGTTCATCACCTCGGGCATCTGCCAGAGCGGCCGGGGCCTCATCGGCGACCCGCCCGAAGGCAAAGGCATTTTGGGTATCGTGCTCAACGAGGGGCAGTCGCTCCGGTTGCACGATCTGAACCAACACTCAGAGACGGCCGGATTCCCCGCCAACCACCCGCCCATGAAAAGCTTCCTGGGCGTGCCTATAATCTTCAAAGGCAAGGTCTTGGGAAACCTGTACCTCACCGATAAGATCGGCGCGGACGAATTCTCCGCCGATGACGAGAACATCGTCACCCTCTTCGCCGCTCAGGCAGCGGTGGCCATTGAGAACGCCCGTCTATTCGGAACTGAGACCCGCCGCTCCTCTCAGCTTGACGTGTTGAACCTGATGGGTCGAGAGCTGACCCGCATCTTCGATCTGGACCGGCTGCTGGAGAAGGTGTCGGAGCTACTGCGAGAGGGGTTCCAATACCAGAACGTGCAGATCCTCTGGGTGGACCTGGAGAACAACGCCATCCAGGTCCGGGCATTGGCCGGGTCGGTGGAAGGCAAGATTCCCCTGGGCGACCGCCGGCCCCTGGACCGGGGCATCGCCGCCTGGGTCGCCCGCACCGGCCAGACCGCCCTCTGCAACGACGTTCGAGAAGACTCCCGTTATTATGCGGTGGCCGGGTTCGAGACCGCCGCCGAGCTAGCGGTCCCCGTGATGGTCAAGGACGAGACCGTGGCCGTGATCAACGTCGACGGTGCCGAGCCCTACATATTCGACGACAGCGACGTCAAAACATTGGAAACCCTGGCCGACCAATTGGCGGTGGCCATGGAAAACATCAACCTCCTATCCCAGCAGCAAGACCAGTCCCAGCGGCTGGCCGTGGCCGACGAGCGAGACCGCATCGGCCGCGACCTCCACGACGGCGTAATCCAGTCCATGTACGCCGTGGGCCTGACATTGGAAGACATCGCCGGCCAGTCTGGCAAAGAGCCGGAGAGCGTCCAGCCGCGACTAGAAGGAGTGGTGAACGACCTGAACCAGGTCATCGGAGACATCCGCCGCTACATCATGGACCTGCGCCCAACTGAACTGCAAGGTCGGCGTTTGGAGGATGCCCTAGCCTCGCTGGTCGGTTACCTGGAAGACCGCGCCGGCGTCTCCGTCGCAGTTAACTTGGACCTGGACCCGGCTCTTTTGCCGGAGCGTTATTTCGTGAACATCTGGCATATCCTCCAAGAGTCCTTCTCCAATATCGAGAAATACGCCCACGCCAAGAAGGTATCGGTGTCACTGGCCATCTGCGACGGCGATATCCGCTTGACCATCACCGACGACGGAGACGGCTTTGACCTGGAAACCTCCGAGTTGGGCCGCGGTTATGGCCTGCCCAACATCAAAGACCGGGCGGAGCGCTTGGGCGGTATTCTCTACATAACCAGCTCTCCCGGCGCCGGCACCAACCTGGACATAAAGGTCCCAGTGCCCATTCCAACAGCATGGCCGCCGCTGGTGTAACCTATAACTGGCCCCGGGCCAACGCTGCGTCAAGGAGATCTACATGGCAGCCACTGACAAACTGAAGATTCTGATCGTCGACGACCATGACATCGTCCGCAAAGGTCTTGCCATGCTGGTCTCCCGTCAGGAAGACCTCTCCGTGGTGGCCGAGGCCGGCACCGTCTCCGAAGCTGTGGAAAAAGCCCACGAGTCCGTCCCCGACGTTGTCGTCATGGACATCCGCCTGCCGGACGGCTCCGGTATAGAGGCCTGCCGCGAGATACGCAACGAGAACGGCGACATCAAAGTCCTGATGCTAACCTCCTACAGCGACGAGGAAGCCGTGATGGGCTCAATCATGGCCGGGGCCTCGGGGTACCTACTGAAGGAGATTCGCTCCCAAGAGATAGTGGACGCCATCCGCAAGGTGGGCTCCGGCCAATCGCTGCTAGACCCCAGCGTCACCGCCAGTGTCTTGGAGCGCGTGCGGCGGGGCAAGGAAGAAGATGTCCTGGCCCAACTCACTGAACAAGAGCAGAAGATACTGGAGCTGATCGCGGACGGCCAGACCAACCGCGAGATTGCCGGCCAGATCAACCTGAGCGACAAGACGGTCAAGAACTACGTGAGCAACATCCTCGGCAAGCTGGAGGTCTCCCGCCGGTCTCAGGCGGCCGCATTCCTGGCCGAACGTCGCGCCCGCCGAGAATACAACTCTTAAGTCTTTTCCCAGCAACGAAAATCTAGTAATCAAAGGGCCGGATGGTGAGAGCACCGTTCGGCCCTTTTTTTAATGCCCGTTTGGCCCGCTGGAAGGATTACCTTCGGCACTCTCTGTCCGAACTCGTTCCGCCGTATCGTGAACCTGGCCAAACCGTAATCTTCCCCATGGCGCGAAATTATCATGGCTATCCGAATCTTTCTAATAGATGAACATCGCCCCGCCAGAGAAATACTCGCCCGGCGCCTGGCATCCATGCCCGGCCTGGACATTGTTGGCGCCACCTGCGGCGGTGACGAAGCCATCCGCGGCATCGAGGGCCTGAGCCCAGATGTGGTGCTCATAGACACCAAGATGAAGCAATCAGACGGTATGGATATCTGCCGGCGGGCTTTGGCTGCCGATAACAATACCACGGTCGCCATCCTCACCTCATACCTCGACCCCGATGAACGCCGTCTTGCCTATCAGGCCGGGGTGGACGGCTACCTCCTGAAGGATGTCGATACCGACAACCTGGCCAATTGGATCAAGTTGGCAGTTGGCCGCGAGCCGGACGATCTGGATTATTCTGACGATCAGGACCGCGGGGAAGATTAGGCCGGTATTTATCGCCAAGAAGGGCCGCCGTTCAGCGCCTTAATAGAATCCACCCGGCAGGGGCAATCAACCCAAACGGCCCTTGATAATCGCAGGTGAAATGGTCAAGCTTGGTACGGCGAAGCGCCCTTTTGTGGCACTTGGTTCGGGCCGGCCCTCTGGCCCGCCGAGACGCCACGAATTTTTAGGCGTTGAAATTCTGCAAAGATTGGGAGGAGTCCATGAACAAGGTGGAGGCGATCATCAGACCGGAGAAACTGAACGACGTTAAAGAAGCCCTGGTCGCTGTAGGCTTGGTCGGCCTTAACGTTGTTAACGTCACCGGTCGGGGCGCCCAGCGCGGTGTGACCGCGGGCGGCTCCCGGGGCGTGGGCCGGTATGAGATAGACATGCTGCCAAAGGTGAAACTTGAGTTAGTGGTCCAAGACGATGCAACTCAGACCGCCGTGGACACCATAATCGAGCATGCCCGCACCGGAAACATCGGAGACGGCAAGATATTCATCTACCCGGTGAGCAGTGTCATAAAAGTTAGGACCGGGGAAACGGGCGACGAAGCTTTGTAACTCCGCTACGCCGGGTTTCCAGGCCGCCGCGTGAACATCTAGCGGGAGTCTGGGAGATCATGGGCGGACCGAAAACCTAAAGCCCAGGAGGTGATGCTGATGAGAGGTCTACCGAATGCCGAGGCGTACCCAAAGGACATCATGCTGCGGGATGGAGACAAAGTTTCGGTCCGCCCTCTTGATCCGGATGACAAGGTCCGCCTGCTGGAATTTTTCGAGCGCATCCCGGAAGAGGAGCGCTATTACCTGAAAGAGAACGTTGCCTCAGCCAAGGTAATCCATGGCTGGACGGTCAACATGGATTTCGCCAAGGTGATTCCCATCGTTGCCGTGTCCAACAACGCCATCGTGGCCGATGCAACACTACATCTGGACCGCACTCCGGCGCGTGCCCACCTAGGCGAGGTCAGAGTCGTGGTGGACCCTGCCTACCGCGAAGTGGGCCTGGGCGGTCGTTTGATCCGGGAGATTCTGGACATCGCGGCCAACCTCGGCCTGACCAAAGTCATCTTTGAGTTGGTGTGCCAGCGGGAGATGGAAGCGGTCTGCGCCGCGGAACGGGTTGGCTTCAAACAGGTCGCAACCTTGGAAGACCGGGTCAAAGACTTCTGGGGCAATTACCAAGACCTGATGGTGCTAGAGATCCCGGTGGCTGACCGTGAGCGGTGGTGGAAGGGCTGATTAGGCAGCAGCACTCACACAGAACCTTCACAAGATTAAAATCTTACTTTTACCCGCCGGTAGCTGCGCCAGGTTAAATTGGTGCCGTCACAGGTTGGATAACTGTAACAGTTACCGATAAATCGGCTGAGGAGGTAAGACGATGTACTGGCTTAAGAGTTGTCTCAAATGCCAAGGCGACCTTTTCGAAAACACCGACATTTACGGTAGATACATCGATTGCTTCCAGTGCGGTCATTATCTGACGGCGGTTGAAGAGGCCCTCATAAGGTTAAACACCCCATTCGGCAAGACCTACACTTTGCCGTCAAACATGCCCGTCAGGGTCCTTGAGGAGATCGCGGCCTAAGACAAAGCAGGCTGGACCAAACCGGCGGACCCGCAGCAGGCATCTGAAGTGGCGTCCTAGCTCATCAGGACGCCACCATTCTTTTACCCCGTTGACCACATGCTTCCACCGTCTGGGCCTCGCCCCACCTACCAAACCTCGCGCAATGTCTTGCTCTTTCCCAGAACCGGTCTTACAATTGCCCCCAATCGCGCCACATCTGCTGATTAGTGGGACTTTCGCCCATGCCCGCTCTTAACCATCCATTTGTCAGGGGGACTTTCGCCCATGCCCGCTCTTAACCATCCATTAGAAGGTATCCGCGTAATCGACCTAGGCCGACACCAAGCCGGACCGCGTTGCGCCCAAGTCCTGGCCCGTATGGGCGCCGAAGTCATCAAGGTCGAGCGCTTGGGCGGAGAGGAAACCCGCTACCACGGCCCCTGGGTCAAGAAGCAGTCTTCATACTGGGTCCAGTACAACTCGGGCAAGAAGTCACTGGCCATGGACCTGCGCAAAGAAGAGGGCAAAGAGGCGCTCCGGAAACTGATCGAGGTCTCCGATGTCCTAGTCCAGAACTTCAGGCCGGGAACCATCGAGAAGATGGGCTTTGGCTACGAAGAGCTCAAGAAGATCAACCCCCGTATCATCATGGTGAACGTCTCCGCCTATGGTCAGTTCGGCCCCTACAGCGATCAGATTGGCTACGACCCGATCGGCCAGACCATGTCCGGAATCACCATGCTCACCGGGGATGACGGCATGCCCCCCATCAGGACGGGCGTTCCCATCATCGACCGTATCACCTCGCTCCACGCCGCCATCGGCTGCCTGGCCGCCCTTCACGAGCGCGAAACTTCCGGAGAGGGCCAGTCCATGGACGTTTGTCTGGCTGACACCGGTTATTCCATGACTGAGATTCCCATCACGGCTTACCACGGCTCGAAGATCCCGCCTAAGCGGGGAGACTCCAACTCCACTGCCCCGCCTTCTGGTATCTACCCCTGCAAAGAGGGTTGGGTCTTGTTGTCGGCCGGAGACCAGCACCACTGGTACCGGGTTTGCAACGCCTTGGGCAAACCCGAGTGGCTGGAGGACCCGCGGTTCAACACCCGGCCGGAACGCGCCAAGAACGCGGCCATCGTGAACGAAGCGCTGAACGCACTGCTCGCCACCTTGACCATGGAGCAGGCCATCGCCCACTTCACTGAGCACGACGTGGTCGCAGCCCCGGTGAACGACATCCCCATGGCCGAGGCCGACCCCCATCCCTGGGAGCGCCGCGCCATGGTGGAAGTTGACGACTTCCTAGCCGGCACCATCGCCGTGTCCGGAGACTACTGGCACTTCTCCCGCACCCCGGTGAACATCGGCGTCACCCCACAGGTCGGGGAGCACAACGACGAGGTGCTGTCCGAGATATTGGGCTACTCCACCGAAGAGATCGAAGCGTTCAAAAAAAACAACGTGATCTCAGAAGAAGACCTCTACGACGAGGTAGTGGGCGCGCCAGACCCCAACTAGCCGCTTCAAGCGGCTCAACGCAAACCAATGAAGTAAGGGCGGGTTTCCAACCCGCCCTTACTTGCGTTTAGCATATTCGAACGTCTAACCAAGATCGGCACGCGGCCCGCTCATTGTGAGTCCCGTCGAACCATCATTTCGCCAAAAATTTGTAGTCCCCGAAAGAGGCAGGCCCCTACCCTAATCAGAATGGGTTGGTCACCGCCGTCCCCGAAGACGAACCATAGCGGTCTTTCTTAATAAGCCAGCATCATCCGCTGGATCTCGGCCTTGTCCTTGGTTTTTGTTAGTGCCAACATCAGCAGGATGCGCGCTTTCTTGGGCATTAGATTGTCCGCCACAATGTAGCCGTCCTCGGTAAAGCGGCGGGTTTGCATCACGCGGCCGCTGCCGGTGCCGGTGGCGATGACCACAGGCAGGCCGGCGTCGGAGACTTCCTTCAGCCCAGCCATGAACGGCGGCGGGGAGCTGCCGCTGCCCAGTCCCGCAGCCACCAGACCATCGACGCCAGTCGCGGCCAGCGCCCTAATTACCAGGCCATCAGCGCCAGCGTAGGCTGGGGCGATGTCGATTCTCGGCAGTTGGTCGATGCCCTCTACGTCAAATTCTGAATCAACGGTGTGGGCCCGGTCGGTCCGCCGGTAGAAGACAACCTGCTCATCCGAGTCGGCATAGCCCAAGAATCCGAAGTCGGCAGCCTGAAATGTCTCCAGCCGGTAGCTGTTGGTCTTGGTGACCTCCCGTGCCGCCTGTATCTGGTTGTTCAGAATGGTCAACACGCCCCGGCCCACCGATTGAGGAGCCGCCGCCACCCGGATGCTATCGATGAGGTTAACGTCGGAGTCGGTACCCAGACCAGTGGGAGGACGCATAGCGCCGGTGACGACCACCGGTCTGCTGTCCTTCACCGTTAGGTTCAGAAAATAGGCTGTTTCTTCCAGGGTCGCCGTTCCATGGGTCACCGCCACGCCTGCCGCGTCTGGATCGTCCCGGAAAATCTGGTTGATCCGCTTGGCCAGCCCCAACCAGTGATCGGGGGTGACGTCGGTGCTTCCCAGGTTTAAGAACTGCTCGGTACGCACGTCGGCGAACTCCAGTGCCTCGGGCACCCGGCCCAGCAGCTCATCGATGGTCAAGTGCTTTCCGTCGTAGCTGTAATTAGTGTAATCGGTGCGGGTACGCCCCACGAACGAGATGCTGCCGCCGGTGCCTACCAGATAAACCCTCGGCTTGCTTTCATTAGTCATGGCTAAGCTCCCTGTCAAAGTAGATTCATGCCTGGAACGACTTCCAGACCGCCCCGCGCCCAGAAGTATACGCCGAAGCCGTCAAGTAGATACAGATGGGCAAGCGGCCCGCCGAAATGGGGCCAACATGTCGGTACTATGGGCCGACTCGCGTAAAATCCCTTCCCCAACCCGAGTACATGTGCTATTCTCAATATTGTTAGGTGATGGGGTACGATTCTCGTAATCGTGCCTAATTTATAGCCCAAAACCATCTATTTTTGTCAATTAGTCAAGGGCGAATGATGACTCGATCACCGACCAGAAACAAAACCCAACTCATCCAGCGTTCGCTGTTCCGGTAGATTTAGAGCCGGATCCATAGCTGGTAAGGAGGTGACCTCCGATGTTGGCCCTTTGGATGCTCAGAGCGTTGAGCGCGGGGGGTCTTGGGGCAATCGGCTGGCGACTCGGACTTTATACATCGGAATTATCATCAGATTCGGAAGAATTTCTTCCTTGGGGTCTCGCATCGACCCTAGCCGGCGTAATCATCGGGGGAGTTTTAGTCCCCTACTTGATCCTCAAGCCCTGGCGCATTAGCGCTGAATATATCGATTCCCTACCCGGCTCGGCACTGATCTCAGGCACCGCGGGACTGCTCGTGGGCTTGGTCGTCGCCTCGCTCGTCTCCATACCTTTGTACTCGTTGTCCGGTTGGCCCGGCTGGGGCGTTCCGGTCATCGTGAGCGTGGTCCTAGGCATATCCGGCCTCACGTTTGGCGTACAGCGGGAGCGCGACATGCGTGCCATTTTCCCTGGCCTGGATGCGCCTGCTTCGTATGGCGACCATTCCATGGGTTCGACCATGAATGGGGCCGGCGTAACCTCCAACGGCAACGGGTGGACCGGCAAGGCCGATAAAGTCAAATCAGCGAACACCTCGCGTAACGGCAACATCCTGGTGGACACCAGCGCAATCATCGACGGTCGGATAGCGGACCTCAGCATCACAGGTTTCCTGGAAGGCTCCTTGGTGGTGCCCCGGTTCGTACTGGACGAACTGCGCCATATCGCCGACTCCAGCGACCCGCTTCGCCGCAACCGCGGTCGCCGGGGGCTGGAGGTCCTAGGCAAACTGCGCAAAGACGAAGCCGTCCCGCTCCAGGTCCTGGACGTTGGAGTGGAGAACGGCAACGAGGTGGACGCCGTCCTGGTCCAACTGGCCAGGGAGATGAAGTCCGCCATCCTCACCACCGATTACAACCTGAACCGAGTCGCCGAACTTCAGGGCGTCCAAGTCTTGAACGTGAACGAACTGGCCAACGCACTCAAGTCCATCGTTCTCCCCGGCGAAGAACTGCGGGTGAACATCGTTCAAGAGGGCAAGGAATCGGGGCAGGGCGTGGCCTACCTGGACGACGGCACCATGGTCGTAGTCGAAGGCGGCCGGCGCTACCTGAACGCCTTCCACGACGTATCGGTCACCAGGGTATTGCAAACCGCGGCCGGCCGAATCATCTTCGCCAACCCCAAGGGCGAATAGGCGGCCGAGTCTTGGCGGGCAAAGTTGGCGCTGTGATAGCGGCTGCGGGCAGCAGCTCCCGAATGGAGGGCGTGGACAAGACCTTCGCCCCCATCTTGGGTCTCCCTTTGGTGGTCCACACCATGGACCGCTTTGAACTGTCCCCTCTGGTCCATCAGATAGTGCTGGTTCTATCCAAAGATTCCGTTGACCTGGGCAAGCAGATGGTCCAGCAGCGAGGCTACACCAAGGTGACCAGCGTCTGCGCTGGCGGCCGAAGGCGTCAGGACTCCGTGCGCTTTGGGCTGGAACAACTGACCGCTTGCGAATGGGTAATGGTCCATGACGGCGCCCGGCCGTGCCTAGATGACGCCATGCTGCAGCGGGGACTGGAAGCCGCCGCCGAGTCCGGATCAGCCGTCGCCGGGGTGCCGGTCAAGGACACCATCAAGGTGGTGTCGATGGACCAGACGGTGCAAGAAACCCCCGAACGCTCCCTGCTGTGGGCCGCCCAGACTCCCCAGGTCTTCCGCTACCGCACCTTGTTGGATTCCCACTACGCCTGCACCCAAGACTTTACCGACGATGCAGCCATGGTCGAAAGCATGGGCTACCGAGTCAAGATGTTCCTGGGCGCCTACGAAAACATAAAAGTAACCACCGCCGACGACTTAATCATCGTCGAGGCTTTTTTGAAGGCTTCGTCCGGTTCCTAGATCTGAAGATAACCCTCGCTTTCAACCTCCCCTAAGGTTTGAAAATAGCCGTCGCTGCAATCCGTTCGTCCTGAGCCTGTCGAAGGGCCTTTGCGCAATCGTGGTTCGACGGATCTCACCACGAATGGTAGGGGAGGTCAATCATTGACTTTGGAATAGCCTCCGCCACCACTCGCCCGTCCTAAGTTTGTCGAAGGACCGACCCAGTTCTTCCTCTCCAAGTGAGAACCGCAGCCAAACATCGTCTCCTAAGACCGTCCTGGATTCTGGCCTCCGCTGGAATGACGGGTGAGCAGTGTCCAATCCACTCAAATAGCGCTCATCCTAAGGCTGTCGAAGAGCCCCATTTCTACGCAGTCACGGTTATTCAGCCATCTTCCCGCCTTGAAGGGAAAGCCCCCCTGACGTAAACTTTCTTTCGTATGTCCAGGCCCCAAACACCTGAATTCCGCTCCGGTATCGGCATCGACTCCCACCAATTGGCGGACGGGAGAAAGCTGGTGCTGGGCGGCGTTGAAATCTCCCACGACCGGGGGCTCTCCGGCCACAGTGACGGCGACGTGCTGGTGCACGCGGTTATGGACGCGCTGTTGGGGGCGGCCAACCTGGGCGACAAGGGCCTGCACTTCCCGTCCAGCGACCCGCAGTACAAAGACATCTCCAGCCTCATACTGCTGGAGCGCGTCGGCGCTCTCGTCACTGAAGCCGGATGGCGGGTCTCAAACGTAGATGCTACAATATTGGCGCAAAATCCCAGGCTCAGCCCCTTCAATTCGGAGATGCGGGAAAACGTGTCAAAGAGCCTATCCGTGACCTCGGACCGTGTCAGTGTCAAAGTGACCACTACCGACTATCTGGGGTTCGTGGGCCGGGATGAAGGGATCGCCGCCCTAGCCGTAGTCTCCCTGATGTCCGGTGGCCGGTAAAGACCGGCCCCGCCTGGTCCCGTTCAATACATGAAGCTATATAACACCCTCACTCACGATGTCCAAGACTTCGCGCCCGCCGATGGCAACACCGTCAAGATGTACGTCTGCGGCGTGACGCCCTATTCCTCCACACACGTGGGACACGCCCTCAGCTACGTGGCGTTCGACACTCTACGGCGCTATCTGGAATTTCTGGGCTTTGACGTCAAACACGTCCAGAATTTCACCGATGTGGACGACAAGATCATCCAGAGGGCCCGAGAGCAGGGTATCGAACCCGATGAGCTGGCAGAGCAGTTCATCGACGACTTCTACCGCACTATGGACGCCCTGAACATACAGCGGGCCCATATCTATCCCAGGGCGACTCAGGAGATCGGCCCGATCATCGAGACCATCCAAACCCTTATCGACAACAGCTCGGCATACCCCGCCGGCGGCGACGTGTTCTTCCGCGTCACCAAAAAGGACGACTACGGCAAGTTGAGCCACCGCACTCTGGACGGCATGCAGGCCGGCGCCCGGATCGAGATCGACGCCAACAAAGAGCACCCCATGGACTTCGTGCTCTGGAAGGGCACGCGAGCCGGGGAACCGTCGTGGGAAAGCCCTTGGGGACCGGGCCGTCCCGGCTGGCACATCGAATGCACTGCCATGTCGATGACCTACCTGGGCGCCACGCTGGACATCCACGGCGGCGGCCAAGACTTGATCTTCCCCCACCACGAGAATGAGATCGCTCAGAGCGAAGCCGCCACCGGCGAAACACCCTTCTCCCGCTACTGGGTGCACAACGGGCTGCTGCAACTGGGCGAAGACAAGATGAGCAAGTCCCTGGGCAACCTGGTGTCAGTGGAAGAGGCCCTCGAGAATTACACGCCCGACGCCATCCGCCTGTATTTTCTGAGCTCTCACTACCGCAGCCCTCTCAGCTACACCGATGAAGGTTGTGACGCCATGGAGCGCAGCGCCGACCGCCTGCGTCACGTCCTTATAACAGAGCCTGAAACGGCTTCCGTATCCAGTCCTACGTCGATGGACCCTTCCGCATTCCAAGAGCAATTCATGGCGGGCATGGACGACGATCTGAACACCCCCAAAGCCCTTGCGGCCATATTCGACCTCTCCCGGGAGATGAACCGCCAACGAGACCAGGGCAACTCCATCGCCGCCGCCCAAGACTGCCTGCGTCACCTCGGCTCCATCCTGGGCCTGACCTTCCAGGAGAGGGAGTCAGTCGTTAGTCTCGATGCCGAGTCGTACAATGCCCTGCAATCGGACCTGCGGGCCAAGATCTCGGAGGTGGGGCAGGCCGAATTAGCCGAGCTGATCTCAGGCTATGAGTCCGCTGTGGATGTGGTTTCAGGGGAGGACATCGACCAATTGGTGCACCTCCGGGGCGAGTGCCGGAATTACAAACAATACGCCCTGGCCGACCAGATTCGCGACTGGCTGGATAGTCATGGGATCTCGGTTGAAGACTCGACCGCTGGCAGCATCTGGTTGTACAGCCCAAACTCCTAGACGGGCCCGGTTTCATAAGATCATCCAAAAAGCCGAGGGCATAACGGAGCCAAAACTCATGCCCAATGCCGCCCTGCCAAACTCCTTCATCGACTCGCTGGTCAAAATTCTAGGGCGGGAAAACGTCCTAACCGATCCTTACGACCTGGACCGATACTCCGGCGACGCCCTCTCTCCTTCCCGTGCCTTCGGCGCTGAAGACTCATTCGAACGCCTGGCCGACGTCGTCGCCCGCCCCGGCTCCACCGAAGACGTGAGCGCCGTATTGAAGCTGGCCAACGAATCGGGCGCCCCTGTCATCCCCTATGGCGGAGGCACCGGCGTCATGGGCGCTGTAGTGCCGGTGATGGGAGGCATCGTGCTGGACCTGCAGCGCATGAACGAGATACTGGCCATCAACCCGACTGACATGACCGCGGAGGTCGAAGCCGGCGTGATCTTGGAAGACCTGGAAAGCGCGCTGGCGCTCCAGGGTTTGATGCCCGGCCATGACCCCTACAGCGTGCCCATAGCCACCGTGGCCGGGACCATCTCCACCAACGGCGTCGGCTACCGCGCCGGAGCCCATGGCCCCATGGGAGACCAGGTGGTTGCCCTAGAAGCCGTGCTGGCCGATGGCCGGGTCATGAGCACCCGGGCCGTTCCCAACCAGTCATCTGGTCCCAGCCTGAAACACCTCTTCATCGGCTCGGAAGGGGTCTTCGGCGTGATCACCAAGGCAACCATACGGGTGTTTCGGATGCCGGAAGCCCGGGTTTTCGCCGGCGTGGCCTTCGACACCTTCCACCAGGGGTTCAACGCCGCCGCTGAGATGTTTGCCTTGGGCGTGCGCCCCACGCTGGTTGACCTGACTGAAGAAGACGATGGCGTCACGTTTCATCTGCTCTTCGAAGGGTTCAAAGAGGGCGTTCAGGCCAACGAGAAACGCGCCCTGGCAGTGTGCGCCCAGTTCGGTGGGCGGATGCTCGGCCCGGACCCGACGATGGCCTATTGGGAAGACCGGCGTCAGTCAGCCGAGAAATACAAAGTCTCGGCCTTGGGCAAGCCCCGGAGCGTCCGCTGGAGCCGTTGGCGCGGCCGCCGGGGCTTTGACTATCTCCACCTGGGACTGCCTATTTCCAGGGTGCTAGAGTATCGCAGGCGCTGCGACGTGATTATGGCGAAGTCGGGCGTACGGGTCATCGAATACGCCATCTGGTCTCGGCCCGAGCTGTTCTCTATGCTGATCGTCCCGGAAGGGGGCACGGCGACGGCCTCAAAGGACCGGCTGGGCGAAACGGTGCAGCAGGTGCTGGAACTGGCCCAAGACATGGGCGGCGTGATGGAGTACTGCCACGGTGTGGGCGTGAAGCTCAACCACCTGCTTGCGCGCGAGATGGGGGTGGGCCAGGACGTGGTCCAAGCCCTGAAACAAGCCTTGGACCCCAACAACATCATGAACCCCGGCAAACTGGGGCTCTGATCCTTGTTTTAGCCCGGTTTAAATGGAGCGATCAGCCATGGAATTTGGACTCCAATTCTTCCCTGACGTCGGCCCAGAAGAGAAATCGGCACAGCAGTACTGGAACGAATGCCTGAGTCTGGTAGACCTCTGCGACGAGCTGGGCTATACCCAGGTCCGCACAGTGGAGCATTACTTCGAGCCCTACGGAGGCTATAGCCCGTCGCCCCACGTCTTCCTGACCGCGGCCTCCCAGCGCACCAGCAAAGCCAGGCTGCTCACCGGGGCCGTGCTGCCCATCTTCAACCACCCTCTGAAGATAGCCGGCGAGATTGGGATGCTGGATGCCATCTCCAACGGCAGACTCGACTGCGGCTTCGGCCGGGCGTTCCTGCCTCACGAGTTCCAGCGCTTCGACCGGAGCATGGACGAGAGCCGGGTTCGGTTCGACGAAGGCGTGGTTGCGGTGCGGCGGCTGTTGGAGGAGGAAAACGTCACGTTCAACGGAAATTTCCACCGATTCAACAACGTGACATCGCTGCCCAGGCCCACCCAGAAACCGCGGCCTCCCTTTTGGATTGCAGCCCTGGGCACGCCCGAATCGATGCAGGCTGCCGGAAGCAACGGGTACAACTTGATGTTGGTCCCCTTTGCCGGACCCCAGATGCGGGAGGCCATCGGCCTCTACCGTGAAGCTTGGCAGCAGGCGGGTCACACCGGCGAAGGCAAAATCGCACTGGGGTTCCACATGTTCTGTCATCAAGACCGGGAGGAAGCCCACCGCATCGCTAAACCGAACATCAACGCCTATTTCAAGTCATTGGTGGCCGCCGCCGAACGCGACTCGGGCTGGGGCGCTGGCGCGTCGTCCCAAGACTACTCCGGCTACGACCGGCACCT
>DCWQ01000073.1:1459-6667 GCA_002328185.1 Dehalococcoidia bacterium UBA2158 | reverse complement strand
TTCTACGGCAGCGAACAGGCTGTGACGATCGCGGCTGCTGGTTCGGCCAAGATCGAATATGTAGCCCGCGATGGACGCACCACGGGACTAAAAGAGGGCATCCCTTTGGTAGCTGACGAAATCATCGATTGTGCGGTGATGAACGTCAGGGAACTGCGCGAGTTTTACGCCGAAGAGATGAGAAGGGCTAAAGCCGATGGCGTGCTGCTTTCGCTGCATGTGAAGACCACAATGATGCGCATTTCCGATCCAATAATCTTCGGCCACTGCGTGTCGGTTTACTACGAAGACGTGCTGGATAAGCACTCGGCTGAACTGGGTGAGCTTGCGGTGAACCCCGACAATGGGATCGCCGAGCTCTACACCAAAATTCAATCTCTGACAGATGACAAACGAGAGGAGATCGAGGCCGATATTCAGGCTGTCTATGGCGTTCGCCCGGAGCTGATGATGGTGAACTCCAGCCGGGGCATCACCAACTTGCACGTGCCGAGCGATGTGATCATCGACGCCACCATGCCCGTGATGGTCCGGGACGGCGGCCGCACATGGGGTCCCGACAACGAACTCCATGACACCGTCGCCATGATCCCAGACCGGTCTTATGCGACCCTGTATCAGGCAGTGATCGACGACTGCCAAGAGAAAGGATCGTTTGACCCCGCTACCATGGGTAGCGTCGCCAATGTCGGGCTGATGGCCCAACAAGCCGAGGAATATGGGTCTCACGATAAGACCTTCAAAGCCCCCGGTAACGGGTCGATCCGGGTGGTCGACGCATCTGGCGCAGTCTTGATGGACCAGCTCGTCGAGGAAGACGATATCTTCCGCATGTGCCAGACCAAGGACACGGCCATCGAGGACTGGGTCAAACTTGGAGTAACCAGGGCTAGAATCACCGACTCACCCGCCATTTTCTGGCTGGACCCGAACAGGGCCCATGACGCTGAATTGATCAAGAAAGTGGACAAATATCTGCCCAACCATGACACCACCGGGTTGGACGTTCGCACCATGGCTACCGTAGACGCGGTGAAGTTGACCATGGAGCGTAGCCGGGCTGGCCAGGACTCCATCTCCATCACCGGCAACGTGCTGCGTGATTATCTGACCGACCTCTTCCCCATCCTCGAACTGGGCACCAGCGCCAAGATGCTGTCGGTGGTCCCCCTGCTTCAGGGTGGCGGGATGTTTGAGACCGGCGCCGGGGGATCGGCGCCCAGGCACGTCCAACAATTCCTGGAGGAGGGCCACCTACGGTGGGATTCTCTGGGTGAGTTCTGCGCCCTCGTCGCTTCCTTCGAGCACCTTGCCCAGGTGTACAAGAACGACAAGGCCCAGCTCTTAGCTGACACCTTGGACGAAGCGATCTCGAAGCATCTAGACAACAACCGGTCGCCGTCCCGCCGGGTGAACGAATTGGACACCCGGGGCAGCCATTTCTACCTCGCTCTTTACTGGGCGGAAGCGCTGGCCAACCAGACCAAAGATTCCGAGTTGCAATCTCGCTTTACCGAGGTGGCAAAGCAGATGGCCGCCAACGAGGACAAGATCGTACAGGAGCTGATCGACGCCCAGGGGCAGGCGGTGGATATCGGTGGTTACTACCATCCAAATCAAGAATTGGCCGCCAAAGCCATGCGCCCCAGCGCCACCCTGAATGCAATCGTGGACGCAATCTAGAAAATCTCTGGCTGGCTGAGGCGTTTTCTTCTGCCAGCCCGGGTACCGAATCGACTGGTTCTCATATATAATGGGCCGGTTAGCGTAGGCAACAATAAATCCCCCCGGAACACCCCTTTTAGCGAAGGGGAATTGGGGGGATTTCTCCCGTCAGGCAAGTTTCTAAGCAGAGGAGCGAACACAATATGCGAAGCAAGGTAACAGTTGTCGGTGCAGGCAACGTCGGCGCCACCACCGCACAGAGGATCCACGCGCTGGGCTACACCGACGTTGTATTGGTGGACGTGGTTGAAGACCTGCCTCAGGGCAAATCCCTGGACATGCTGGAGTCGGCCCCGGTCATGGGCACCGACGCCAAGATCACCGGCAGCAACAGCTACGAAGAGACCGCCGGGTCCGAAGTGGTGGTCATCACCGCCGGCATCGCCCGCCGCCCCGGCATGAGCCGCGACGACCTGCTGTTGACCAACATGCGGATTACATCTTCGGTCACGGAGCAGGTGGTCGAGTACTCCCCCGACTGTATCATCATGCCTGTTACAAACCCCCTGGACGCCATGGTCCAGAACGTCTATGAGGCCAGCGGATTCCCCCGGAGCCGGGTCTTCGGCATGGCCGGCGTTCTAGACACCGCCCGCTTCCGCACCTTCATCGCCGAGGAACTGAAGGTCTCGGTGGAGGATGTCCAAGCCTTCGTGCTGGGCGGCCACGGCGACGACATGGTGCCGCTGGTCCGCTTCACCAACGTGGGCGGCATCCCTATCAACGAACTGATGGCTGAAGAGAAGATCGACCAACTGGTACGGCGCACCCGCGGCGGTGGCGGCGAGATCGTCGAGCTGCTGAAAGAGGGCAGCGCCTACTACGCACCATCCGCCGCCATCACCCAGATGGTTGAGGCGGTCCTGCTGGACAAGAAACGCGTGCTCCCCGCCTGTGCCTACCTAGAGGGTGAGTTCGGCATCAACGGCCTCTGCGTCGGCGTCCCCGTGAAGCTTGGGGCCGACGGCATGGAACAGGTCATGGAGATCAAGCTGACCCCCGAAGAGCAGACGGCGCTCCAGGGCTCAGCTGCCAGCGTTCAAGAACTGGTAGATGTAATGAATAAAGCCAAGGCTGAGGCCTAGCGGTCCCAGGTTTACAATTAGGGAAAACATATTCTGTGAGGAGGGCGCCCCATGGCCCGTCGAAGCGACGCTGAGCAACGTTTACTGGAGAAAGCGCGGCGTTATCTGCCGGGCGGCAACGGCGGTAACCTTGCCCTCCCCCAGGAACTGGACTTCCTGGCCTCCCACGGCAAGGGCTCCCACATCTTCGACGTCAGCGGCAACGAGTACGTCGACTGGTTGATGGGTTCCGGCCCCATGGTCTTGGGCCACGCCCACCCGGCCGTCACCGAAGCCGTCATCAAGGCGGTTGAGGGCGGCAGCACCTTCTTCGCCACCAACGACAAAGCAGTGGAACTGGCCGAGGTGATGGTCAACGCCGTCCCTTGCGCCGAGCAGGTGCGATTCACCACCAGCGGCACCGACGCCTGCTTCAATGCCATGCGCGCCGCCCGGGCCTTCACGGGCAAAGAGAAGATTCTCAAGTTCGAGGGCGGCTTCCACGGCACCAGCGACTACGCCCTGATGAGCCTGACTCCACCGGCTTCGGTGGAGTACCCCCAGGCCCAGGCCAGCAGCGGCGGCATCCCCAAGGCTATTCAAGACCTGATGCTCATCGCCCCGTACAACGATCTGGCCACCACCGAGACGATCATCAATGCCCACCTCGACGACATCGCGGCGGTGATCGTGGAGCCGGTACAAAGGGTCATTTCCCCCAAGCCGGGGTTCCTGCAGGGACTGCGCGACCTGACAAAAAAACACAATATCCCGCTAATATTTGACGAAGTGGTGACCAGCTTCCGCCTGGCCTACGGCGGCGCCCAAGAGTTCTTTGGCGTAACGCCGGACATGTGCACCGTGGGCAAGATCATGGGCGGCGGCTACCCACTGGCAGCCGTCTTAGGCCGGGCCGATATCCTATCGGTTTTCGACCGGGAAGCCTCCGACAATGACACTTATGTCAACCAGATTGGCACCCTGAACGGCAACCCTGTGGCCTGCGCCGCCGGCCTAGCCACCCTGGCCGTGATGCGCGAAGAAGGCACCTACCCAACGATGCACGGGGCCGGCGCAGCCATACGCGAGGCGCTGGTGGAAATCTGCAACGAGAACGGCGTGCCGGTGCAGAGCTGCGGAGAGGACGCAATCTTCGACGTCTACTTCTCTGAGCAGCCGGTGTCCAACTACCGCGATTCCCTGGCCGCCGACAGCGCAATGATGACCCGGTTCAACACCGGCCTGCTGGAAAGAGGAATCCTAAAAGGCGCCCAGAAATACTACCCCTCAGCCGTCCACACCGACGAAGACGTAGAAAAGACCATCCAAGCCATGCGTGAAGTGGTGCCGCTTATTCGCTAGGTCCACGCTGGCAGTTGGTTCGACGGGCTCACCACGAATGGAACAAAAAGTGTAAGGGCACGGTAATACCGTGCCCTTACACTTTTTTGTGTCTTGCGATTGGGCTCCCTGCACGAACCCAATCCCCTACAACGCCTGCCAGTACCTCTTGCCGCTCTCCCTGACTACCCGTCCGAAGCCGCTGTGGTGGCAGATGGCTATGGCGGCATTGTCCTGCTCAGCGTGGTCCAACATGCCCCGTCTAGTCACACCGGCCGTTTCCGGGTCCATGTCGTAGTGGAACACCCAGTCAGTCTCGGTGACCTGGGCCGGGCCATGGAACACGTCGCCCATCATGAACGCCTTCTCGCCGCCCGAATTCACGATCAGGCTCATGGAGCCGGGGGTGTGCCCCGGAGTCGGGGTAACGGTCAGTTCTCCCGTGAGTTCTGTCTCGCCGGTGATCAGGTCCAGAACGCCAAATCGCCGGAGGGGCGCCACGGTCTGGGCCCACCAGTCGTAGCCGAAGATCTCCGAGTCTCGAGGTGTGTCGAAAGCCGCCCAGTCGGCCTCGTGAGCCACGTAGCGAGCGTTGGGGAAGGTCGGCGACTCATCGGCACTGTCGGCCGCTGGCCGTGCCACGTTCCAGCCCACATGGTCTGGGTGCAAGTGAGTTAGGAACACAGTATCGACATCTGAAGCCTTGAACCCTGCTTTTTCGAGTTCCGACAACAGCACGCCGTCAATTCCGCCGCCAATCATTTCCACAACGTTGGGGTTCGAGTTGGCGTTGCCCAGTCCGCTGTCCACTAGCAAGACCCGGCCCTGGGAGCGCACCAGATAGCACTCGAAGTGGACCCTGAGGCTGTCCTCGCCCGTGGCGGTCTTCGTGTAGGCGTCTGGGTACCGTTCCATGTAGGGAGTCCAGGCATCCCTGGGAACGTCCGGGAAAGTTCGGATGAAGGGCAAAGCGACCTCCGAATCGTGGAGAACCGTGATCTCAACATTGCCAACGGTCAACGTGCTGTGGGGCATTTTGTCTCCTCGGCGCGATGGCCGTTATTGATGCGAGTGTTGG
>DCWQ01000073.1:0-1127 GCA_002328185.1 Dehalococcoidia bacterium UBA2158 | reverse complement strand
AAAAACCCGCGCCTACGTCGGCCAACCCATCATCCAGTCTCGATAGCGTACCAGGTCTGGGAGTTGCTTCTACAGGGCCTGCCAGTACCTCTTGCCCTGGTCTGTGACCACCCGGCCGAACCCGCTGTGGTGGCAGATGGCGATGGCAGCGTTCTCTTTTTCCGCCCGGTCCAGTATCTCTCGGCGGGTCCGGCCGGCTTGCTCCGGGTCCATGTCGAAACGGAACACCCAGTCGGTCTCAGTCACTTGGGCGGGGCCGTGGAACACGTCTCCCATCAGGAACGCTGTTTCGCCGCCGGAGTTGACCACCAGGCTCATGGAGCCGGGGGTGTGCCCCGGAGTCGGGGTGATGGTCAATTCGCTGTTGAGCTTGGTCTCTTCCGTCACCAGGTCGAGAACGCCCGCCTTCTTCAATGGCGCAACGGTATCGGCCCACCAGGAGAACCCAAACATCTCCGAGTCCCTGGGCGTATCAAATGCGGCCCAGTCGGCCTGGTTGCCGATGTAGCGGGCGTTGGGGAAGGTTGGCATTCCCAGACCCCCACTCTGGGTCATGTTCCAGCCCACGTGGTCCAGGTGCAGGTGAGTCAGGAACACGGTGTCGATGTCGCCCGGTCGGTATCCGGCCGACTGCAATTCTTCCAATAAGACACCCTGTGTCCCGCCGAACATCTGGTCCACGGTGCCGGGGTTGGTTTGACTGGTGCCCAGGCCGGTGTCGACCAGCAGAGTGCGGCCCTGAGAGCGGACCAGGTAACACTCGAAATGGGTGCGCCGGCTGTCACCGTTAACAAAGGCTTCCGGATACCTTTTGAGATAGGGATCCCAGGCCGCCGCCGGAACGTCCGGGAACGACTGGCTAAAGGGCGACGCCACTTCGGCGTCGTGGAGAACGGTGATCTCAACTTTGCCAACGGTCAGAGTGCTGTGTGGCATGTCCAACTCCTCACGGGGCCAATAAATCAACGAGGGGCAGCTATGGTTCAGCCGCCCCTCGTCCGGTCTCTAATTAAGCGCGGTTGCACCGCCCGCTTAGCGCGCCGGGATTCCCAACGCCACTTCCAGCGGCGTTGTGTTCACGATGTGACGCCGCAGCCCCATGTCGTGAGGGCTCAGACCCATGGCCA